>JAZNOZ010000047.1:0-69368 GCA_045589395.1 Acutalibacteraceae bacterium
ATTGTTACGGTAACATTGTATGTACCTACATTCTTTCTGCCCTCGGCATATTTAACTGTGTAGTCTGTATCCTTTACAAGAACTTTGCCTTCTGAATCCTTAACAGTAACAGTCGGGGTTCTTACATAGCCGTTATATGTATATGAGGTTGATGAAAGAGAAACTGTTTTCACATAGTTGATTTTAGCAGATACAATCGGAATGTTTCCTTCGGCATCCGAGGTGATAAGGTCACATCTTGAGCAATCGTAGTGAGCAATATTACCGTCAGTTGTAAGAGTAGCGGCTACCGCAGGAACTTCAACCATATCGTGACCGAGGGCTGAAATTCTGTTCTGTAAAAATACTTTGCCGTGGACTTGATTTTTGTTGCTGTCATAATATGTGGTGCAAATACGACAAACATACATTGTTTCTTTGTTGCCAGATGTTGTACAGGTTGCAGCCTTCTTTGCATATTCTGTGTAATAGTGCAGAGTCTGTGTTGTTTTGTATCCGCAATAACAGGCATAGCCTGCAGTATGTCCATGAGCTTCACTTGTTGCTTCTGCTTTGGTTACAAAAATGCAGGTGTTATATGCCGCTTTTTCACCGCAGTATGAACATACAGTAAAATGTAAGGGTCTTATCTGACCGGGTACAAATAAGCGTAAGTAGCACTCATAACCTTGGGAATGGCCGCAGCTGGGATAGCTGATATTGATATTCTTGCCTTTATACTTGCTGTTGTTGATATAATCAGTATCATTTATAAACAAGCTGTAGGATGTATCAGCATTGGTTCCGTAAAAGCCATTGGTACCGGAGGGTGCGATATCACTCAATTTAGTTGAGCTTGACATTCCCTTTATGGCTATGTACTCGTCTACAGAGCTATAATTGGAAGCGCTTACAGGAAGTGAAGCCTCATACTTTGCATGAAGAGTTTTTATTGTAACAGTGGGATAAGCTGTGCTGATGCCTCTGAAATCAAGAGCTGCATTCTTTGACGAAATCTCTACATCACCGTCAAGAATAAGCTTTGAGCCTGATGCGTCTGAATCGAATCTGATGCCTATGCCGTAAGATGAAAGATTGAAAATGTCTGCACCGTGAAGAGCAATGGTATCAAATTTATTTGCACGGATACCGCACAATGTTACCGGGCTGAGGCTCTGTGAACCAAAATAGTAACCGTTGAGGCAGACACCAATGTCAATACCGTCATAGATATGTAAGCTTGATCTTTCATCGTTTATGTAAAAAACGCTTGCGCCATCAGTTATGGAGTTAAGTGTAATTTGTGAACGGGTAGCACTAGAATTAATAACATGAAAGTCAGTCGAAAAATTACTGCCAACATTGAAAACTGAAGTTGTCTTATCAGAATTAATGATAATGTCATAACCGTTAAGGTCAAGAACGAAAGTACCGCTTGCATCTACAGGTAAGGACAAATCCTGTGAATCATTGGTAACAATAATATCACTTGTAAGCTTAAAATATGTTTTTGGACGAAGCTGCTCAAGATAACCGGCCAAATCATCATAGGTGCAAAGCTCGATGGCGGCTGAAATATCGATTACAGCTGTCGCCGCACTCGCATTTATACCCAAAGCCGCAACAAGACCGATGAGAAGAGCGAATGTAAAAGCAAGAGTTAAAAGTTTCTTCTTCATTTTTTTATCGTCTCCTTTTTACTTATTTGATTACGATAGTTTCGATAAGAGGCTTTGCATCATCAAAGGTGCCGCCGTTTATCTGAATGTAAAGGCAGAAGTCGCCTTCGGCTGAAACGGGAGCAATAAGATATGCAAGACCGTCCTTTGCCTGCATATAAGAATAGGTGTTCTCACCGATGGTGATTTCTTCAAATTCCTTATCTGTGTATGCATATTCAACTGACTTCTTCTGAGCTTCAAAGCCCTGTTTTTCACTTACATAAACCGATGCCCCGGAAACCGCCTTGTTATCAAACTGATGCATACCGGCTGAATATTCACCCTTGTATTCCCAATCACCTGCGGGAGTAACCGTTGAATTAGCTAAAATGATTGCTTCACCTTCAGCGGGTGCTTCGCTTGTGGTTTCCTCAGTTGTGGTTTCTTCAACTGCTTCGGTTGTTGTTTCGGGAGTCGCGGTTGTTTCCTCTTCTTTTCCGTCACATGCTGCAAAGCTTAAAAGCATAAGTGCGGCAAGAAGTACTGCCAATAATTTTTTCATAGTGATTTCTCCTTGAAAATATTTTTTAATCTTCTGTAAAAACGAAGCTTTTACATTTTTTGTTTTTTGTCACAGTTTCACTTGTAACAGATTCATTTCCGTCTGCCAGTTCAATGCTGTTCAGCATCTCCACCAGAACGGGTTCAACATCGCACTCCGACCATGTGTAGCTTTTTTTTGCACACAACTGACCGGCAAGCAATGCTGTTTCACCTTTTTTGTCAACAAATTCAAAATGAAAAAATGCAAAATCAGTCAGACAGTTTTTTCGCAGCTGATGGATATACCTGTTTTCTTTTTTATATTCAGAATTGATACAATTCTTATCAGACTTAAGATTCAGATCAAGACAGTCCATTCCCTCCTCAAATTGAACGATTACAGACTTGGCTTTGTTTTCAACAAAAAGCACTCTTCTGCCTTCAGGCCCATCAAAATTGTAGCTATAATCCGGATAAAGTGAAAGCGTGAAAATATCGAACAGTTTTTTTCTGCTGATTTCACTTTTCAACACAAAACATCACCACCTGAACAAAAAAATACTCTACAATAAGATTATATATTTTTAATTCGTAAAAAGTCACCCTACAAATGTAGGGGTAGGCTATAAAAAATCACCGACACAAATCGGTGATTTTTACTAATTTTTAATTAAATAATAACAAGTCTGCCTGTTATTTCTCTGTCAAGATTCTGATGATTTGAAAGATATTCATCAAAAATACCAAGACAGGAGGTTGCAACAACCACAGGCTTTGCATTTTTGGAAACTTCATCAAATGAAATGTTAAAGAATTCTTCAAGATTATTAAAATGGAACTGCTGAAGTCCGATTTTATAAATCTTTTCATCTTCAACGGGCTTACCATTGAGATCAAATCTCAGGAATTCATGCGTTGCTCTGTCGTAAACGACTCTCATTCCGGACGAAAGCTGATAAAACTCATTGTGAATGCCTTCCCATACTTCGTCGCGCACCATATACTTTATCATATGTTTAAACTGTGCCCCCGTAACCTGCAGCATATATGAAGCATCATCATAAGGAAAACACTCACAAAGGTCTGAATACAGAACAATGGGGCCGAGTTCGGTGCTTCGTACACTGCCTGAACCCAAAAGCATAATATCAAGCCCCAGACTCTTGCACATAATATCCGAAAGCAGACCGCCCAAAGCAGTTTCCTGATTACGGTTCGGATGTGTCAGCTGCTTTTTCAGTCTTGTTATAAGTCTGCCGTATTTTACATCTGTCTGACCTTTATAGTGCTTGAGTATTTTTTCAAGTGCCTCATCTCTGGGGCAATGCTCATCATTTATCGGAATTGTTCCCCAGGAATAACTATCTATACAATTATTATCTGTATCTATCATAATATCAAATCTGCCAATCTGGTCAGTGCCCGTTCCCGCCTGAACAATAACAATATCGTTGACAATGGCAGGCTCTTCAATAAAGGTGTGTGAATGTCCACCGACAATAACATCAACACCCCATGCAGGATCCAACTGTGCAGCAAGCTTTTTATCCTCTTCAAAGCCTATGTGAGTCAGAAGTACTGTAAAATCAATATCAATTTTGTTATAAGCATTACAGATTTTTCCTATTTCAGCAGTTGCTTCATCAATATCAACAAATGTACCGATAATACCGTCATTTTTTGTTTGTGAAAGAACTTCTTCGGTAAGAATACCGATAAAGAGAATTTTCATCCCGTCGATTTCGATAATATGATGCGGTCTGAAAAGTCTTGCACCGTTAGTCTTGATATGTAAGTTTGCATTTATAATAGGAAACTTTGCACACTTTTCAATAAAAAGCAGATGCGCAATACCGTAATCAGTTTCGTGATTTCCCAGAGTTACAACATCAGGTGCCAGCATATTCATAATTTCAATGGTAGAAATGCCCTGAAACTCCGAGTCAATTACCGAGCCTCTGAACATATCACCGGCAATGCAGTAAATTGTGTTTTTTTCTTCTGATCGTACCTTGCCGACATACCCTGAAAGCATCGACACACCGCCTACAAGATTTTCATCCATTTCTTCAGCAAGAAAATCACCGTGCATATCATTCGAATGCAATAATGTAAGCTTCTTTAAATTCTTATCCGCCATAATCAACATCCTTATGTTTTGTTTATTCTTTATTATAAATCGGCAAACAATCAAAAGTCACCCTACAAATGTAGGGGTAGGATATAAAAAAACACCGATAAAAATCGGTGTTTTTTACAAAAAATCTCTTATTTTTTATCTGAGATAACAATTCCGCTCTCTCTTGCTCTGACAGCAAGCTCTGTACGGGTGCGGAAACCTGTTTTTTCCATAATAACCTGAATATAATCCCTGACTGTATACTGTGACATTTCGAGCCTTTCGGCAATTTCAGCATTTGTATCTCCGCTTGTAAGTTCACGAAGCACAACAAGCTCCCTTTCGGTAAGCTCACTGCTTTTTATGAGTCCGAATCTAACATCGGGAGTACTGTCCGGATAAACACTCTCCCCTGCCATTGTTCTGTCCATAAGAGAAAGAATAGGTTCTTCACTTACCTCTTTATACCAAAAAGAGTCAACACCGATTTTTTTCGCTCTCTCCAGATAGGAAAATTCTGGCATTGAAGTAACAATGATAATTTTTATATGAGGATATTTCTGTTTAATTCTCTCTGCCGCCTCAAGACCGTTTGAGTTAAGCTCGGTGCACACATCCATAAGTATCAGGTCAATTTCAGATTTCTCACAATAAAGGTCAGCCATATCTGCATTTTTTATAGAGTGAACAAGAGTATACTTATCACTCATACCTATGAATGCTTCAAAGAGCTGTCGTGGCATCGACTGATCCTCAACAACCATTACATTATACATAAGAAACCTCCTTTGCAGGTATTTTTAATCGTAAAACAAACTGAGGAAATATTTCCGTTTCCATTATACCGCCTTCACTTTCCACCCTCTGTCTGAGTGAAGAAAGACCTCCACCCTCAGAAACGGGGAGTGTGGGCTTGCTTCCATCATTGGTATATTCAATAACAAAGAAGTTGTATTCATAGTAGAGTGTTACGGTAAGCTCTGTCGCCTTTGCGTGATGTACCGCATTGGTAAGGCTTTCCCTTGCACCGCTCATAATAAAGCGAAGAAGTCGGTTGTCAGAGGGAATCTGACCTATAACGCTAAGACTTATACCCATAAGCTTTGCCGCATCGTAAAGCTCATCAAGGCTTCCGTCTTCTCTGCTTTCTTTGAAGCCACCGTCAAAAAGATAGAGCGTACCCTTCCACATTTCCGTAAGCTCTGCTTTCGTGATGCTTTCATCTCCACTTTCAATAAATCGCTTTGTAACAAGAAGCGCCTTACCGAGCATATCGTGAATATTCACCTTTGCAGTAAGTATTTCCCTTTCACGGGTAATGTCATAGACATTTTCACCGTACTCCTGCAGTCGTGTATTAAGAGCGCGAAGCTCATTGTTATATGCCTGAAGATTAAGATTAAGTCCATATTGCTTAGTTATATCAGTGGCACGGATTTCGTACATCTTTTTGCCGCCGATTTCTCTTTCTATTTTGGTAAAGCTTACCGTGCTGCCGTCGGCAAGAGAGATAATCGGGTTGTTGCCCCATTTTTCAACGCTGTTTTCCGGAAGCACCTCGCCCTTTGTGAGCCTTCTCCAAAGCTCATTACCGTCAAAAAGAGGCTCACCCGTAATCATCCTGCAAAGGTTTTCCATACGGTGATTGATAAGCCGCGGTACTCCCTCTTCGCTGTGATAACAAAGCCCTGCAGGCAATCTGTCTATACCTTCCTTGATGGAAGCGGGAGTAATATGCTCCCTTTTCCATTTTTTGACCAGATATAATGACAGCACAGAGAAAAGCAAAAGCACGGCAAGTAAGACTATAAAAATCCATCCGTATTTATCGAAAAACTCAAGGAACAGACTATGCCCCTTTATTTTTTTACGGTAAACAAAATTAGCCGAGCAAAACAGAGAAAACAGTACTGAAGTAAACACCGTCAACAGAAGATTTATGTTAACACGCCGCTTCTGAGACTCAAAAATAACACATGATACAACACAATATATATTAATAACAAGAGTAACAAGACAGAAGAAAACAACGGTATACTGCAGATATTCGGGCAAGTTAAAAAAGCGAATCATATATTTCCACCACCCTTTCCGAAACTGAGAGTGATAAAAACAGTTTCATCCTCACTGATAAAACTGAGTCTTCCGCCAAGTCTTTCCGCCTCGCTGTAAAACCTCGACAGGGACGGCAGCTCCTTTTCAGTATCCGCTGTTATCCTGAAGTTGAAAGCATCTTTCGGGATGATTATTTCTGCCGTAACGGCATAAAGCTCAGGAAGAATATTCTCAAGCACACTCTGCCATAAATCATAGCAGAGAAGAAGTATATCCGAAGGCATAACCGCACTTTCATTAGCATAAACATCGGAAACACCGCCGTAAAGCTTTACATATTCCGAGGATTCCTTGAGGCTCAGATAAAGCTCCTCGGAGCTAAATACAGGTCTTCTGTCCTTCAGCAGTGCAAGGTTTGACCTTCTTTTTACATAGCAGTTGAGTATGCAGATATGAGCCATATTTTTTCTGAAATCGCCGTCGGAAGCAATAAGACGGGAAATCTTTTCAAGCTGAGGCTTCACAAGTAAGGATATCGAGTCGTAAAGTCTTGTTTGCTCGGCAATTTTTGCTCTCTGCTCACGAAGTTCATTTTCGGCACGGATAAGGTCGCCCTCCTCCGAAAGGCTTTCACCTATCTGAGAAAGCTTTTCATTCATTTCATTTACGGCTGTCATATCCTCTGTCCAGAATACATAACCGCCTTTTATTCTGTCAGAAAGAAGAAGGGTGTTTTTGTCAATCATGACATTACCTTCCTTAGCTTCCTCCATCTGACCGGCTGAAAGGCTTACGGCATTATCTGAACGGTAAATTACATTATTGTCAGAGTCTGCAATCTGAAATGCCGCACTTGACTTGGAAACAATCTGACCATAGGCACTGTTTGAGGGCATAATGCCTATGCGTATGCTGCTTTCAAGCATGGCTATAACAATAAAGCAATGTGTTTCAGGCAGATTAAAGGGAGCAACCTCCCACAAATCGAGTATATAGTCACTGAGTATGTATAATGAGCCTAAAGCAAGCCAGAAAATCGGGAGCCATGCTTTTTTCTTGTTTACGGCTCTGCATTTTATAGAAAGTATAATAACGCCTGCAATAAGAAAAAAGTATATCCATACCGTTGAAATATAGAAAAGAGGCCCCCAGCTGTACTGCTGGTCCCAGGCTACAAAATCAATGTTAAAGCTGAAGCCGAGCTGATGTATATCGTTTGTAAGATAGCCGATAACGATAATAACACCGACTGCGAAAAGATACTTAAACACCCCAGGCAGTCTGTACTCCTCTTTTTTACCTACCCTGAAGGCGATTATAAAAGCAAGGAAGGTGGCAAAAATCTGCGGCACATAATAAAGATACCATAAAAACCTGCCTGCAAAATCACCGTCAAGAAAAATTCTGTGTTTTGATGCTCCGACCAGAATATATAGCAGCATAAAGAAAACAACACCGAGCATCAGACGGCGTATTTTATCCGAAAGAATACTTCTTTGCACATATATTCCCCATGAAAAAATTATTCCGAAAAAAACTATATTATTGTAAACAAAAACAACAGACTGAAACGAGCTTTCATAAGGGATAAGCACCTTTAAAACAGCGGCAGACAGAAAAAGCAAGCCTGAGAGGACAACAGGAAAGCGTTTGATTTTATTGTTCTGCGGCACCACAAGTATCCCTTCTTTCTTGTTGTAATAATGCCATTATATATTAAAACCGTCATTTTATCAAGAAAAAAAACAGACAGCTGTTACCGCTGCCTGTATGAATGATTATCCGGAAATCATTTCGTAGAGAACTAATCTCATTTTACCGCATAACAAAAGTTTAATCCAATGTTCCGATTTCAGGCATAAAAAAAGACTGCTTTCAGAATTTTCACTGATAGCAGTCTTAACTTTTTTTGATGTATGCTTACTACAAAAATTTAAAGAACTGAAATCTATGCCCATTTTTTGCATCGATTGTAGTAAGTTTGTAGTAAGTAGTAAGTTTTAGGGATTTTACACCCTCAAAAAACCAGTAAAATAGGAGGTTTTGAGAGTTTTATTTATCTACACTCTTCATTGTGGGGAAGAGTAAAACATCTCTGATTGCAAGGGAATCGGTGAGGAGCATTACCATTCTGTCTATTCCGAAGCCGATGCCGCCTGTGGGGGCCATGCCGTATTCGAGAGCGGTAAGGAAGTCTTCATCGGTTGTGTTTGCTTCTTCATCACCCTGTGCGAGCTGTTCTTCCTGTGCCTTGAAGCGTTCTCTCTGGTCGATGGGATCGTTAAGCTCGGAATATGCATTTGCCATTTCCCATCCGTTCATAAAGAACTCAAAGCGTTCAACATAATCGGGGTTTTCGGGTTTTCTCTTTGTGAGAGGAGAAATCTCAACAGGGTGATCCATAAGGAAGGTGGGCTGAATAAGGTTGTGTTCAACATATTCTTCAAAGAAAAGGTTAAGAATGTCGCCTCTCTTATGTCTTTCTTCAAATTCAATGCCTTTTTCCTTTGCAAGAGCCTTTGCCTGTTCATCAGTTGTAATTTCGCTGAAATCAACACCTGCATATTTTTTAACAGCATCAAGCATTGTTATTCTTTCAAATGGCTTACCGAGATCCATCTCAACACCGTTGTACACAATCTTTGTTGTGCCGAGCACAGCCTCGGCAACATGACGATAAAGATTTTCTGTTAAGTCCATCATACCGTGATAATCTGTATATGCCTGATAAAGCTCCATAAGAGTGAATTCAGGGTTATGTCTGGTGTCGCAGCCTTCATTTCTGAAAACTCTGCCGATTTCATAAACTCTTTCCATTCCGCCTACGATAAGACGCTTAAGATAGAGTTCAAGAGAAATACGAAGCTTGAAATCCTCATCAAGTGCATTGTGATGAGTTACAAACGGACGCGCAGCAGCACCGCCTGCATTTGAAACAAGCATAGGAGTTTCAACCTCAATAAAGCCCTGAGAATCAAGGTAATTTCTGATTTCTCTGATAATCAATGAGCGCTTTTTGAATGTATCCATTACATCAGGATTAACAATAAGGTCAAGATAACGCTGACGGTAACGGGTATCGGTATTTGTAAGTCCGTGATATTTTTCGGGGAGAGGAAGAAGTGACTTTGTGAGAAGCTTTATTTCCTTTGCATGAACGGAAATTTCACCTCTGCGGGTTTTGAATACAAAGCCCTTTACTTCAACAATATCACCGATATCCCACTTTTTGAAATCGTCATAAACATCTTCACCGACATCATCTCTTCTGACATAGACCTGCATTCTGCCGTCACGGTCATAAATATCGATAAAGTTTGCCTTACCCATATCACGCCATGTTTTGATTCGTCCGCAAAGACAAACATCCTGATTTTCAAGCTCTTCAAAACGCTCAACTATTTCTGCTGAATGAATTGTTTGCTGAGCAGTAGTGATAACAAAGGGATCTCTGCCCTCTTCCTGCATTTTCTGAAGCTTTTCAACTCTTATCTGTCTTAATTCATTAACATTTATTTCGGCTTCCTGCTCAGGAGCGGTGCCGTTTAAGATTTCATCTGCCATAATTTTCCCCTTCTGTACTTTAAGTGTTAAGCAAAAAGCCGCCGTTGTTTACCGGCGGCATAAATCAGTTCTTGAAGATTTCAAGAATTTCGATTTCGTCGTTTCCGGCAGGAGTTTCTGCAATAACGACATCTCCTACTTTGTGTCCGAGTAATGCTTTTCCGACAGGAGATTCATCGGAGACCTTATTCTGCATAGGATTAGCCTGAGGAGCACCTACGATATGATAAATCAATTCCTCGTTATAGGTTCTGTCAAGCACCTTAACAGAAAGACCTGTGTGAACACTTTCGGTTGAAAGTGTGCTTTCATCAAGAACGGTTGCATGAGAAAGTGTGTATTCAATCTCTGCAATACGCGCTTCAAGCTTTGCCTGATCGGATTTAGCTTCATCATATTCGCTGTTTTCTGAAAGGTCGCCGAAAGACTTTGCTTCCTTTATTTTTTCAGCAATATCATTACGACCTGTGGTGCGCAATTCACGAAGCTCTTCCTTTAACTGTTCTATCACTTTAAGCGGTAATACATACTCGTCTGCCATATTAAAACATATCCCTTCAAGTTAAAATAACTAATAATAGATTTTATTTGAAATTACCCTTATTTGTCAAGAGTTTTTTTATTAAAACAAAAATCAATTGCCGATAGCGTCCTGAAATTCTTTAATAATTTCATCAAGGCTCTCTTCGCCCGATACGATACCACCGTAAATGCTGTCTATAATATCACCGAGCGTGTCTACAACATCCGAAGGAGTTATGGTTGATGAATTATTGTCAGGAGCTGTTGTTGAGTTTTCTGTACTGTTATCATTGGAAGTATTATTATCCTCCGGAGCTTCTTCGGGTTCTGCAGGCGGTGCTGCTTCCTCCTTTTTATCCTCCGTGTCAACTATAATAACCTCTTTACCGTCGGGAGGATAATTGAACATCGGTTCAAGCTTTACGGCAGTTCTGAGAATCAAACGGGCATCAGCGGAGTTTACGACACCGTCAAAATTAACATCACCGTACATAAGTCCCTGATTATTGTCAATAACCTGAAGCTGAACAGCGTGTCTTAATGCAGAACGCGCATCATAGGCATCAACATCACCATCATTATCAATATCACCGTAATATCTCGGATCCCAGTCAAATTTGCTCATTTCCGTTTCAATAACATATTGGACATTAACATTCTGGTCTTTCAGAAGCTCTCTTGCATCAACGGGAGTGCCGCCGCTTACTGCAATTATTCTGTTCGCAAATTCAACCCCGAGCTCAAAATAGTTTGTGCCTGAAGGTGACAGGAAAGTCATCATCTGCGAAAAATCATAGAAAGAAATATCAAAATTATATGTTACACTGGTTTTATAGGAACGGAGAAGTCCGTTTGCATCAAATGCAGCATAGATACTTGCATTGTCATAAGAAAAATAAGAGAATTTTACATTTGAAAGTATACCGTCATCCCCATCACTTTCACCAAAGATAGTGGGGTTGATACTTCCGCTTGCAAGGTCAAAAACTTTATCCATACCGGATTCACTTACATTTTCGGGAGTAAAGCCGTCTGCAAATGTAATATAGTACTCAAGCTTTTCTGTTTCGCCTTCATCATTTTTAAGTGACTGAACCTGCATATCAAACTTATCCGAAGCAGAAAGTGCGGAAACATAGCTTTCACCGCTTACGGGCAATATATTGTCACGGGAAAAGCCTTTATAAACCTCTCTGATGCTTGTGTCACTGTTTTCTTCTTCAACAAGCATTGACAGTAGACCGCTTACCAGAGATTCATCAGCAAGGAAAATACTGTTGAACAGTACTGACAGCCATTTTGTCGGCTCTTCCTTAAGCTCCTTACCTATTGTTGCCTTTCGCGTAAAAACAAGATAGGGTTCATCTTTTTTAACCGCATTGACACCGTTATTGAAAATGTCAAGATAATAAGCACGCTCATCGGCATCTGTTACAAGACCGGGCTTTGTTGTTGAAGCTGCAAAAACTTCAACAAACGAAGTCAACAGCATAACAAGCGACAGAGCTATTACGGCAACTTGTCTGAAAAAACTTTTTTTCATACTGCATACAACCTTTTTAATTTTTAATTAGAAAAATGTAGTCAATGGATTTTCAAAAAAATAATCATATCCATTTGAGCTTAAGTAAAGCCATTGCACCCAACATTGCAGCAATGATGGTGATAAAGAGAAGTGTGCCTACTACAAGAGTGGGAGCAAAAACAAGAACAAGACAGCCTATAACAATGGGGAAAATCGCAATTTTCCAGTTTTTCTTGAAATAGCCTGCACCGAGCGCACCGAAAAGTGCGGGAAGAACATAGGTAAATGCAGGAGCAAACACTGAATCGGGATCGGTGAGATAAGGAAGAACAGGGCTGAAAAGCAGAACACCTGCAGCAATTATAACAGTGGTAACAATTGCGGAAACACCGATAGCAATAGTAGAAATTACTTCACCCTCTTCGCTGTTTGCACGAACTTTAGCATTTTCCATAGCGTTAAGACCGGCGGGAAGCTTGAGGTTTGAGATATTACCCGTAACAAAGCTGAGATATGTGCCGCCGGCACCGAGCATAGGAGTATAAGTGATAACTTCTATTACTGCTGTACCCCAGTAAAGAGGAATAACCTTAAGAAGAGCCTTGAATACATCCTGAGCTGCGGGCCATGCATTGAAATAAAGACAAATGCTGACGGGCACTGCAACAAGAACAGCAAGAGCTGTTACGGTCCATATTCTGCCCCATGTATGAACTTTTTCAAAGTATGTTTTTTCTGTTGATTTAATCTTCTTCATTTTATTTTACCCCCACCAAGTGAATGCAACCAGATTTTCGGGTGCAAACATATTAAGTAAAATTGCAATGCCCATTGCACCGAACATACTCAAGGGCATAGCAAAGGGCTGGAGCTTTTTGAGATTATATTTGGTGCAGAGTGTTTCAAGCACAAGGCTGAGAATAATTGAGCTTACAAGAACACAGATTGACATAAAGCCGGCATCGCCTACACCGTCTGAAGTTTTACCGTTGATCGCACGCGCAATAAATGCGGAAATGATACCGATAAAGGAAGCCGCGGAAAGAACATCTGCTGTTTTTGAGCTGCCTTCACTTTTGTTTACTGCCGCGCCGACCTTTTTATGTACAAACTTGCAAAGAAAAGGAAGAAGCACAAGCGGGAAGCATGAACCGATTGTCATAACCCATGCAACTGCACCGAACTGAGCAGGATCGGTAACCTCCGTTGACAGAGAAACACCGAATACATCAAGAACTGACTGAGCAGCAACCGTTTCATATGCAAGGTTACCGATAACGGAAAGGCGAATCCAGGGAAGAACTATTCCCAATGCAGAAGCCAGAACAATAACCGTTGTGAGAATTGAAAGAGCGGGAGCTACCGAAAAAAGCGCGGATGAAATTACGGTATTTTTAAGTGTTTCCTTTGTGATACCGAGTTCCTTACCGCGTTTCCATGCTTTTACAATAAAAAACACGGACTGCACTACTACGAAAACAATAACAACTGCGGCAATGGCATACATTATGCCGCTTTCTTTAAAGTCCATAAAATAACCTCCGGAGATTTAAATTATTACAATTTAATAGTTTATCACAAAAATAAAAGAAACGCAAGCGTTATATTATATTTACTCAAACAACCATTCCGCCGTTCACACCAAGATTCTGTCCTGTAACATAAGCGGCTTTCTCATTTGCAAAAAACGCAACAGCTTCTGCAATTTCTTCGGGTCGTGCAAGTCTTCCTGCCGGAATTTCCTCACAAAGTGCCGCTATATCCTCTTTTGAAAAGTTTTTCATCATAGAAGTAGCCACAGCACCGGGAGAAACACAGTTTACAGTTATTCCGGAGGGAGCAAGCTCCTTTGCCAAAGCCTTTGTAAGTCCTATAACTCCTGCCTTGGCAGATGAATAGGCAACCTCACAGGAGGCACCGACCTGCCCCCACATGGAAGAAATATTAATTATTCTGCCGTACTTTTTTGAAAGCATATAAGGAACAACAGCTTTTGAGCAATTAAATGTTCCTGTAAGGTTAACTGACTGTATTTTCTGCCATTCTTCAGCAGTTGTGAGATCAAACAGCTTTTGCAGTGCAACACCTGAATTATTCACAAGAACATCTATGCTGCCCGTGCGTTCAATAATCTGAGAAATCATTGCTTCTACCTGATTTTCATCACATATATCCGCCTTTATTGCAAAGCAGTCAAAGCCCGATAAAACAAGCTCGGAGGAAAGAGCTTTCGCTTTTTCCTCTGAGCTGAAATAGTTTATTACAACTGTAAATGAGTCGGCACACAAGCGCCTGACTATTGCTTCGCCGATACCTCCGGCGCCGCCCGTTACAAGTGCTGTTTTTTTCATAACATTAACCGTTTATGCCATTGCACCCATAAGACCTGTCATAAATGTGATCATATTCTGCTTTGTGAAGGCAGTGGAGGGATCAATCATATATGAGGGAACTTCTGCGGTAAAGTAATCTATATAGTTTGCAGAAATAACCTTACCTGAGGAATCGGCAGAGCCGAAGCCTTTAAGTGTGCTTCCGCTCATATAAACATGAGTCATAGAACCGTTGTCGTTGCGGAACACATAGCAGTCACAGGCAGCTCCGTTGACATCAACTGTTGTTTTTTCATCGGCATCTTCAAGATTACCGAAAGAAGCAAAGCCGAAATCCATAGACTTAAGCATTTCTTCTCTGTCCATTTCCAAAGTTTTAAGTAATGTTTCGCCGACTTCCATATATGTTTTCTTATCAACATTTAACATATATACATTCTTGTCATTGAAAATCATACCTACATTCATACCATCAATAGCTGCGGTAACATATACCGAATTACCGGAGAAAGCCATTTCCATAGGAACCTTTCCCGTGCTGTCTACCATAGTACCCTTACAATAGAAAACGCCACCGCGGAGAATATCATAATCCGATTTTGTTGACACAACAGGGGCAGCTGTTGTTGTTTCGGTAACAGGTGCGGCAGTTGTGTTTTCAATAACAGGTGTACTTGTGGTATTTTCTGCAGGTGAAGCGGTGGTGCCTTCAACAACAGGTGCTGTTGTTGTTTCAGCAACAGTAGGAATTCCCTCAGCTGTTGTGTTTTCAGGTAATATAACATCTGTTGCTCCGGCAACAGTAGTGGTTTCATTGCTTATCTGTGTTGTTGTTTCATCTATGAGATGGCTTGAAAAGCTCAGACAGCCCGTAAAAGCCATTGCAACAGCAACTATAACACAAATTACACTTAAAGTTTTTTTCATTACGGTAACCCTTTCTTTTTGAACATACTCAAGATATAATACACCAAAACAACCAACAAATCAAGATATTTTTTAACAGATTTGATTTTAGTGACGGATGCTTTAATTATACTTAAAAAACTGTACTATTATCTTGGTTGCATTATTCAGAATAATATGTTATATTGAATGTGTATTGAAAAAATTCAGAGAAAGTATGAGTAGTTTTTTATGATTAAAATTTCACCCTCAATTCTTGCAAGTGATTTTTCAAAACTCGGTGCAGAAGCCGTAAAATGCGAAAATGCAGGAGCGGATATGCTTCACATTGATGTTATGGACGGGCATTTCGTTCCGAACATAACCATAGGTATTCCTGTGGTGAAATCTTTAAGAAAATGTGTTTCAATTCCCTTTGATGTGCATCTTATGATAAGCGATCCCGAAAAATATATTCCCGAATTTATCAAAGCGGGAGCAGACATAATAACTTTTCACACAGAAGCTGACTGTGATATAAAAAAATGCGTAAAGCTTATAAAGGATGCCGGAAAAAAAGCAGGTATAGCCTTAAAGCCGGCAACAGCTGCTGAAGCAATTTCAGAAATTCTGCCCGAGCTTGATATGGTTCTTGTTATGACCGTTGAACCCGGCTTTGGCGGACAAAGCTTTATGGAAGACCAGCTTGAAAAAATTTCTAAGGTCAGAAATATGTGTCGTGAATTGTCGCTTGATACTGATATACAGGTTGACGGCGGCATAAATGCCGAAACTGCAAAAAAGGTTATTGCCGCAGGAGCAGATGTGCTTGTTGCGGGAAGCTTTGTTTTCAACGCGGAAGACACAAAAGCTGCCATTGAGAGTCTGAAATAATTCTCAGGAAATTTCGAGCAGCTTTTCTACCGCAGCTTCTCCTTCTATCTTATTCCACAATTCATCCGTTGATGCAAGCAGCATACGGGTTTTCTTGCTGTGAAGCTCACCGAAGCGACAGATTCTTGCACATAAGACAGGAGTAATCTGTGCATCGGAATAAAAAACAAGTCTGTAGCTGCCGTTCTTCTCAAAAAGTGCGCTTCTGCCGGAAAAACCGCCGGCTACAGCAGCATCAACACATTTGTCAAGCTCATCCGTTTCAAGTATCACAGCTTCCTCCTGAGTTTTTATAAGCTGCTTGACGGAGGGTGCGTTGTTCCCTCTTGGCGGAAGACTTGTAAAGCTTATCGCAATACCATTTTCATCAAGAGAACATACCTCTATCAGCAGCTTGCCCGACATATTTATATCGGTACCGCTTTTATGCCTTGCTTCATCAAGAATAGTCCAGAGAACCCTTCTTGTTTCAATATTGGAATAATCAAAATCCTCATATGTAATATCATAGGCTTTAAGCTCCTTTTCGCTGAGCTTAACCTCAAGCCTGTATTCATTGTAAACAGTAATATTCATACCTGTTGCCTCCAAAAAAATATCCTCAGCAATATTCTATGCCCGCTGGTGGATGTTCGCAATATAAAAAATATGGAAAGTGATGTGAAAATTTCCGCTATGCTTACCCAAAAAACAGAAAATAAACTTCCGTTTACTGCGGATATGCTCATAATGCTTATACCTTTCTGTCTGCTGTCAATATATTTCTACGGTATTACGGCAGTAAAGCTCATTTTTGCAAGTATCCTCACCGCTATTATCTGTGATTTCACCGGCTGTGTATTACTGAAAAAGGAAAACGAGCTTGCGGATTTAAGTGCAGTTAACACAGGAATTATAACCGCCTTGCTTTTATCCTCATCAACTCCCGTATATGTTGCAGTGATTACCTGTGCTTTTGCAATATGTGTCGGCAAGTTGCCTTTCGGCAACTATAAAAATTCACCCTTTACCCCTGCCGCAGCAGGTATAGCCTTTGCGTGTGTGTGCTTTCCGGATTACCTCTTCAATTATACTCCCTCATTGAGAGATACCGGCATATTTACTTCCTCCTTAGCTTCAATGCTCACTCAGGGAAACACAGTAAATATGACAGCACCGGGACTGTTAAGTATTCTGGTAGGCAACTGTCCCGGCCCCATAGGTGCTACCTGTACGGCTGCATTGCTTGCCACGCTTATTTATCTGTTGATAAGAAAACCGAATGCATTTTTTTCGGCAGCAGGCTTTATCAGCATCTGCTGTCTGTTTGCCGTTTTGTTTCCCCGTGTGCTTTCGGGAAGACAGGCTTCCGTACTTATGGAATTATGCTCGGGAATGCTTATGTTTACGGCTGTTTTTCTTATCCCCTGGCCGAACAAGGAATTCTCCTCCCCTCTTTCCGCCCTGCTTTACGGTATTACGGGCGGTGTATTCCAGATGCTTATAAGATATTTCGGCACATTTGAAGAAGGGGCGGTTTTTGCCGTTCTTTTCTGTGATGCAATAAGCTTCCTTTTTGTAAAAAAGGATAGAGAACAAAAAGACGGAAAGGAGAATACAAATGAGCAACTCTCCTGACTCAAAAAACACTTTTTTCACAGCCGCTGCAGCACATAATCCCGTACTCATAGAAGCAATCGGTCTAGCACCGATACTTGCCGTGGCAACATCCGCAAAAAGCGCTCTGCTTTTATCTGTATTGACAGCATTCGCGCTTTTTGTTACAGAAGCTCTGACCTGTACGGTTCTTAAAAAATTCCATAACTACATAAGAATGCCGCTTTATCTTCTTATCGGAACACTGATAACGGTATCTTCGATGTGGCTTGCACAAAAATTCTTCCCTGATTTTTATGTAACATTAGGATTGTTTCTTCCTCTTACCGCAGTAAGCTCGCTTATTGCGCTTCACTGCGAACGCTTTGCGCTAACGGCAAATATAAAAGAAACAATGATTCATGCCGGCGGAACATCTGTTGGCTATTTTGCAGTCACTCTCATTACGGGTATTATCAGAGAAATTCTCTCTCAGGCTTCAGTTTTTGATATTCAGCTCAACATTAACCGAGTTTCTCAGGGCTTTGCTCTACCCTTCTTCGCTTTTGTGATTTTAGGCTTTATGGCAGCAATCCTCAAAGCGAAGCTCGGCACAAAATATAAAAGCGAAAATGCAGAAAAGGCTTTTATGGAGCACTCAGTTATGCTTGAAAACGAAGAGCATATCTCAACCCGTGAGGTTATTGCCAAAAAACAGAAAATTTACAGAAAACGCAGATCCTGGAGGAATACTATTTTACAGGAAAAGCAACAAAAAAAAGAGGAACGGCAGCGTATTGAAAAAGAGCTGAAAGAAAAGGAGCGCCTTCTTGCTTTGAAAAAAGAACAGGAAGAAGCCGAACGCCTTGCTTTGCTTAAAGCAGAACAGGAAAAAGCACAGGCTTTGGCTCTTGCAGAAAAAGAAAAAGAAGAACGCGAAAAAGCTGCAGCAAATATAAAGGAACAGGAAGCTCTGGATCTCGGACAGGATGAAATAGAAGAGGAGCTCAAAGAAATAGACCGTATCCTCAGAGAATCCCTGTCAGATAAAAACCTCTCACAGAGGGAAAATCTTCGTAAAAAAGAAGAACAAAAAATTCAGGAAGAAAAAGAAAAGCAACAGGCTGTTGTGGCTGAAAAACGCCGCATTGAACAAGAGGACAAGGAAAAGCAAAGAGCTCTTGAAATTGAGAAGCAAAGACTTGAAAAAGAGCGCGCAGAAAAACAAAAAGCTGAAGAGCTTGAAAGACAAAGACTTGAAAAAGAGCGCATAGAAAAACAAAAGGCTCTCGAGCTTGAAAGACAAAGACTCGAACAGGAACGAACAGAAAAGCAAAAAGCACAGGAGCTTGAAAGAAAAAGGCTTGAGCAGGAGCGCAAAGAAAAGCAAAAGGCACTTGAAATTGAAAGACGCAGACTTGAGCAGGAAGCAAAGGCAAAGCGCGAAGCCGAAGAACGCGAAAAGCTCAGACTCGAGCAGGATGAAAAAGAAAAGCGCGAAGCCGAAGAACGCGAAAAGCTCAGACTTGAGCAGGAAGCAAAAGAAAAACAAAAAGCTGAAGAGCTCGAAAAGCGCAGACTTGAGCAGGAGCGCAAACGAATTGAAGATTTTGAAAAGCGCCGACTGATTCAGGAAGAAAAGGAAAAGAAAAAAATACTTGAAATTGAAAAGCTGCACGCAAAGAAAGAAGAACAAAAAGCAAAGAAAGACTCAAAGAATCAGGAAAAGCTGCGCAGAAAAGCTATGACAGCGGATGAAAGAATCCGTGAAAAAGCTTTGGCGGATGAAGAAAAGCGCAGAAAGAAAATTGCTAAAAACGCAGAAAATTCCGAGGAAATACTCGAAAAATTCAACAAGGATGCCGAGGCTGCAAAAAAAGCGGCTCAGAAGAAGCATACTGATTACTTCGGTCTCGGATATACTCCTGCCGGAATGGAAAAAGAAGTACAAAAAGCCGAAAAAGCCAATCCGTTTATAATGCCCTTGAGTGACATACCGAACAAGGAGGTTAAAAAGTAAATGAAAACCTATATTTTTGACCTTTTAACAGCAGCCCTTTTTACAGGTCTTTTGCAGAATGTTATTTTTACGGGCGGCTTCGGAGCAACCGAAACCATAAGAATGGCAGCGAAGCCGAACAATTTGTTCAAATCCGCAATATTTGTCACCTATTTCTCAGTAAGTGTTGCAGTAATATGCAGGTGTCTTGATTTCATCCCTGCAGTTAAGAATGCAGGTACAATAGTACATGCTCTGATTTTTGCGCTTGTATTGTTCTGCGTTTATATGCTGACTCTGGAATTTTCTCTTCTGATAAGATGCACTCCCGTAACAAAGAGAAGACTCAGTGTCTGTGCGCTTAACTCTCTTGTTCTCTCTCTGCCCTATATATCGTATAAATCCGCATTTACCCTGCCTGAGGCACTGGGAGCTGCAATAGGTGCAAGCGGAGCATATGTATTGGCAATATGGCTTTTGCACGCAGGAATGGCAAGACTTCGCGAAAACGAAAGCATCCCCGAGGTTTTCAAGGGTAATGGTGCATTGTTTATGTACACGGCAATACTCTCCCTTGCCTTTACAGGCATTTCGGGGAAAGCAATCTCTCTGTAAAAAAGAGAACAGATTAAGGAAATAAAATGAAATATAAAAAGAAACAAAAAAACAATTTCACAGATAACACGGAAAACATACGCCAATGGCGGAAAACCTTTATCTTCAACAAAAGAACCGCTCTGCGCGAACAGAAAAAAAGTGAGATAGAGCAAGAAAAAGCTGAAATTTTCGAGAAGAAAAGACAGACGGCATCAGACAAAAAAGCTCCTTTGACTGTAAAAACAAAGAGCTTTTACCGCTTTTCAAAGGATTTTCCAAACAATGTGGATGATAAAGGCTTCAGACAAAACGATATTATCAGCAAGAAACGCAAAAAAATTATCGTGTGGCTTACAGCTGCCGCCTGCATTTCAGCCTTCTGTTTTTCGTTTACTCTTTCAAGAACAGGAATTGAGCTTTCCATGAGAGAGCCTGTAACCAATGCTCCCGAAGCTGAAAACAGCGATAACACCTCCTCTTTTTCAGCATATCATTTTTCTTATGATGACCTTTACGCGGGTGACACCGAAAAAATGAAGGCAACTCTTAAAAAATCAGGCTGCGATACTGCTGTTTTTGAATACAAGACCGAACATGGTTATGTTATTTTTCCGAGCGAAACGGTAATCGGTGCATCGGCAAATAAAAGGCTGTCTTCCTCTGTAGAAACAGTACGGACCTTAAGCGAATCCGGCATAAAAACCGCCGCATATATCAGCTGCTTCAAGGATACCGTTGCAGCTGTTGCAGACCTTACCTACAGCGTAAGACAGACCTCCGCAGAGGGCGGTACATGGCGCGATAACTCGGATAACGGTTGGCTTAACCCATTTTCTCAGAACACAACCGATTATATTCTCACTCTTGTAAAGGAAGCAGCCGAAGCAGGCTTTGATTATATTTTCCTCGACAATGTCTGTTTTTCGACCGATGCGGGAAATGCAAAGGCCTACTATACCGATGAAAGCACTTCAAAGTATGACAGAAACACCGCTTTGCAGGTTTTTATAACCGAATGTCAGAAAAAAGCAGAGAAAAGCAAGGTAATTGTTATGTGCGATATAAGTGCATACAATTCAAAGGCTCTTACCGACGGTAAATATGCCGGCAATATGCTCTCTTTAGGCTCAAAAAAGCTTGCTGTTGATTTAAGACTTTCAAAGCAAGCCAAAGCAGTAAAAATCGGAAGCAAGGAGTTCTCTCTTGTCAGGGAATTACCCTATGTTTTCGTTCTTGAGGCTTGTGAATATGCCGCTCAGGAGCTTACAGACTCCGGAAACACGGTAAAGGATGCTTTCATAGTGCTTGAAAATACCGCTTCTCTTGAGGAGCAGATTTCGGCAGCAAAATTCGGCGGCTTCAAAAATATAATTATATGGTAAATAATGTATATATAATTTATACAAAAAACAACCTCCCGTTTTAACATATCTGTTCATTGAAAAAAGAACGATAACTATGTTAAAATCATTTCAAAGGGAGGTTGTATTTTTTATGCTTTATAAAAAGAATAACACAGAAAAATTGAATGATGAGCTGTTCAGAAATCCGACAAGTGAATACAGAGGCACACCGTTCTGGGCATGGAACAGTTATCTTACAAAGGATGAGCTTTGCAGACAGATTGATGTTTTCAAGGAGATGGGACTGGGCGGCTTCCACATGCATGTCCGTACAGGTCTTGAAAATGAATATCTCAGCGATGAATTTATGGGACTTGTAAAGGCATGTATAGATAAGGCAAAGGAAAATGAGATGCTCGCGTGGGCATACGATGAGGACCGCTGGCCGTCCGGTGCTGCAGGCGGACTTGTAACAAAGGATGAAAAATACCGCGGTCGCTGTCTGCTTTTTACACCATTTAAGGAAAAGGAAGCATATATGACTCTTGATTCAAGAGCAGAGGGCGGAAGAAGCGGCAAAGGCAAATTACTTGCGTGCTACGACATTGTGCTGGATGAAAACGGCTGTCTTAAGGAATACGCCCTTATAGACGAAAACGAAGAAGCAAAGGGCACAAAATGGTATGCTCTGCTCGAAATAAACACTGCTTCAAGCTGGTATAACAATCAGACATATCTTGACACACTCAACAAGGAAGCCATTGAACGCTTTATAGAGGTAACTCACGAAACATACAAAAAGTATTGTGCAGATGATTTCGGAAAAACTCTGCCCGCTATTTTCACAGATGAACCGCAGTTTATAAGAAAACAGGTGCTCGAAAACTCCTTTGATAAAATGGATGTTGCAATGCCCTGGACAGACTCAATTCCCGCAAGCTATGAGGCGCGTTTCGGCGCAGATATTTTTGCAACACTTCCCGAGGTTTTCTGGGATCTTCCCGACGGTAAAATTTCACTTCACCGTTACCGCTATCACGACCACATCTCAGAGGTTTTCGCTTCAAGCTTTGCAGATACTATAGGCTCCTGGTGCAGAGAAAACGGTATTGCCCTCACAGGACATATGATGGAAGAACCCACACTTCATTCACAGACAGCCGCAATAGGTGATGCAATGCGCTCTTACAGAGGCTTTGATCTGCCCGGCATTGACTTACTTTGCAATTCTCACGAATTCACAACCGCAAAGCAGGCACAGTCTGCCGCACATCAGTTCGGCTATGAGGGTGTTCTCTCCGAGCTTTACGGTGTAACGGGCTGGGATGCAGATTTCAGAACCTATAAGCATCAGGGTGACTGGCAGGCAGCTTTAGGTATAACCGTCAGAGTACCGCATCTTTCATGGTATGCAATGGGCGGCGAAGCAAAGCGTGACTATCCTGCTTCCATTCACTATCAGTCCGCGTGGTACAAGGATTATAAAAAGGTAGAAGACCACTTTGCAAGAGTAAATACTGCAATGACACGAGGCAAGCCTGTTGTCAGAGTCGGCGTTATACATCCTGTTGAGTCATTCTGGCTTCATTGGGGACCGAATGACAAGTCAGCAGTATACAGAGAAAGTCTTGATGAAAACTTCTTATCTCTCACCTCATGGCTTCTTGAAGGCAGCGTTGACTTTGATTTTATCTGCGAATCTCTTCTGCCCTCACAGTGCAAAAACGGTTCTGCCCCTCTTAAGGTCGGCAAGATGGAATACGATACAATTCTTGTTCCTGCCTGTGAAACACTTAGAAGCACAACCGTTGAAAGACTTGAAGCATTCGTCAAAGACGGCGGTAAGCTGATTTTTGCAGGTGCTGCTCCCACACACATTGATGCTCAGGAAAACAGTGCTGCAGCTGAGCTTTACAATGAAAGCATAACAGTTGATTTCACAAGAGCTGCTATTCTCAATGCACTTGAGGACAGCCGAACAGTTACTCTGCGCTACGATAACGGCAGACTCTGCGACAAGCTTATTTATCAGTTAAGACAAGACACTGACTGCAAGTGGCTTTTCCTTGCCTTCGATAAAGAACCGTACAACAAAGACCTTATCCGCGATGATGATATAGTTATCACAGTCAGAGGAATATATTCACCCGTTAAATATGACACATATTCGGGAGAAATAACTCCTGTCAGTGCTTCATACCGTGACGGAAATACACTTATCCCCGTCCGTCTTTGGGGCTATGATTCACTTCTGCTAAGACTTGACGACGGTGAAAGCAGCATTGAATATTCACCCAAGGACTATGCTTTTGAAGAGTTTTCAACAATTAAAGGTGCTGTAAAATATAAGCTTCTGGAAGAAAATGTGCTTGTTCTGGATATGGCAGAGCATAAGCTTGACTTTGAAGAGGAATTCTCAGAAAGAGAAGAGATACTCAGACTTGACAACATCTGCAGAGAAAAGCTCGGTATTGTCAAGCGCGGCGGAAGCGTATGCCAGCCCTGGGCTTTGGGAGCTAAAAAGCTCAACAACAAGGTAACTCTTAAATTCACAATAGAAAGTGAAATTGAATATAAGGGCGCCTTACTCGCTCTCGAAGATGCTGCAACTGCAGAAATTACATTTAACGGAGAAGCTGTTCCCAACAAGTCACTCGGCTTCTATACCGATATTTCAATTTCAAAGGTAGCATTACCAGATATAAAGAAGGGCAAAAACATACTTATTGTTACTCTTCCCTTCGGTGAAAGAGCAAATATTGAAAATATGTTTATCCTCGGCAGCTTCGGTGTTAATGTAGTTGGCGACACAGCAAAAATCACCGCTTTACCCGAAAAGCTGTATTTCGGCGATATAACAAAGCAGGGACTTCCCTTCTACGGCGGAAAGCTTACCTATTCATTTAACTGCAGCACAGAAACAGGAAAGCTCAGCATCTGCGCATCATTCTACAAGGGTGCAATTATAAATGTAAGCTGTGACGGTGAAGAAAAGGGCAGCATTATCTATCCCCCGTACACACTCGAAATGGATTCCCTTGCAAAGGGCGAACATTCAATAGACCTCACACTCTCTCTTCACAGATACAACACCTTCGGTCCCTTGCATCTTGTTGACGAACACAGAAGCTGGCACGGTCCCGATGCGTGGCGAACAAGAGAGGAAGACTGGAGCTATGAATACATATTCAGGAAAACAGGTATCCTGAAAGCTCCCGAGATTTACACAAAATAAATTTTTCCTGCCGACTTATTAAGACATACTTTTTAACCTGAATCCGCTATCATAACGATAGCGGATTTTTAATTTTATGAAAAAGAAGTGAAAAATTATATGCCCGTAGCAATAAAAACCAACGACAAGGAATTTACCGCATTTCTTTCAGGTGAAATCGACCATCATACCGCCCCTAAAATAAGAGAAAAAATTGATTCTCACTTAAACAGGGAAAAGCCTCAGAAGCTTATTCTTGATTTCTCGGGAGTTTCGTTTATGGACTCCTCGGGCGTAGGACTTGTAATGGGAAGATACAAAAATGCATTGCAATTAAACTGCAAAACAAGTGTATGCGGTTTAAGGGAAAGAGATTTAAGGATAATGAAAATGTCAGGACTTGAAAAACTTGTGGAATTCAGGTGAAAAAAATGAAAAAAATAATAAACAGCTTTAAGCTGGTAATACCGTCAAAATCAATAAACGAAAGCTTCTCAAGAGTGGTCTGTGCCGCCTTTGTTTCATTGGCAGACCCCACTATTGAAGAAATAAGCGATATAAAAACCGCCGTCAGCGAGGCGGTAACAAACTGCATTGTTCATGCATATGAAGAAAAAAACGGAATTATTTACATAAGCGCAGACTTGTTCGAGGATAACACCGTAAAAATAAAAATCCGTGATAAGGGTGTGGGTATTCCCGATATAAAAAAGGCTCTCACTCCCCTTTTCACAACGGCAGGCGATGACCGCTCAGGACTTGGCTTTACCGTTATGGAAAGCTTCACGGACAAGCTTACGGTAAGGTCCGTACCTGACAAGGGAACAACGGTCACGCTTGTGAAAAAACTGCACAGGAAGTAATCCGCATGAACATTTGCGAAACCGAAAATTCACTTATCACAGAAAACATGGGGCTGGTACATGCCTGCGCCAACCGATTCAGAGGCAGAGGCATTGAATATGAGGATCTTTTTCAGGCAGGCTGCGTGGGACTTGTTAAAGCGGCGGCAGGCTTTGATAAAGACAGAGGCTTTCAGTTTTCCACATATGCCGTTCCGGCTATTTTAGGAGAAATCCGCCGTATTTTCCGCGACGGCGGTACAGTTAAGGTCGGCAGAGCGGCAAAGGAAAAGGCAAGAGAGCTGATGGCAGTAAGAGAGGAACTGTCAATAAGGCTTGACCGCGAGCCGACTGTTAATGAGCTTGCCGAAAAATGCAATATGGACCCGACTGAGGCGGGCGCACTTTTAAGTGCATCGCTACCCATAATTTCCCTTACAAACGAGGAGGACGAAAATCAGACCGATATTCCTATTCCCGCACCCGATGAAAAACTGAACGAAAAGCTGGATTTGTTTGATGCACTAAAAAAGCTGGATGAAACAGAAAGAACGCTGATTGAATTACGCTATTTCAAAGGGCAGACACAATGCCGTACAGCCGAAGTGCTCGGCTTATCTCAGGTGCAGGTATCAAGAAAAGAAAAAAGTATATTAAAAAAATTAAAGCTGCTTCTGACATAAAAACTCCGATTGACTTTTTACGATTGCTGTGATACCCTAAGGTGATGGTACTCCCACAACGCGAACAACTTAAGAATTTTTTGCAATTTTGGTTCTCTACCACTGCAGCCCTTTGGTTTTGTCAAAAAAAATAAAGTTATAATATACTATCAGTCTTAAGTTTTTGCGTTGACAGTAACTCTATGTAAAAGAGGTATCAGCAATGCAGCAAAAAACACAGTTAAAAGGAGTTTTTATACTTCTTATTACCGCACTTATCTGGGGTTCTTCTTTCGTGGCGCAAAGCGTCGGAATGGAGTCGGTTGAAGCATTCACATTCAACGGTATCAGAACACTTCTCGGTGCGGCAGTTCTTATTCCGTTTATTCTGGTAAGAGATTTAATCAACAACAAAAAAGCTCCCGCCAGTAAAGACACAAAGAAAAAAGAAAACAAACAGCTTTTGATTTACGGCAGTATCATAGGAGTGATTTTATGTATTGCAAGTAATTTACAGCAACAGGCATTTAACTACTCAACATCGGGCAAAATTGCATTTATAACAGCCTTTTATATGCTTTTTGTGCCGTTTTTCGGTCTTTTTATCCGCAAAAAAGTGCCCTTGCTCACCTGGATTTGTGTAGCCTTCGGTGCCATGGGACTTTATTTTCTGTGCATCACAGACGAGGGCTTGTCAAGCATAAATAAGGGCGACATATTAGCTTTGCTGTGTGCCGTTTTCTATGCAGTACACATTCTTGCCGTTGAAAAATTCGCACCCACTATAGACGGAGTAAAGCTTTCGTGTGTACAGTTTCTTGTATCGGGTACTCTCTCCGTAATCCTTATGTTCATTTTTGAAAATCCCGATATAAATGCAATAAAAACAGCAGCCGTTCCCATCCTTTACTCAGGCTGTATGAGCTGCGGCATTGCATATACCTTCCAGATAATAGGTCAGAAATACACCGAATCCACCGTAGCTTCCCTTTTAATGTGTATGGAATCGGTCTTCGGAGTTATCTGCGGAGCATTGATACTCAAAGAAATGCTCACAGGCAGAGAGCTTGCAGGCTGTGTTATAATGTTTATTGCAATTATCCTTTCACAGCTGACAGACAAAATCTCTCCTATGTTCAACAAGAAAAAACTTAAAAACTGAAAAACAACGGGGCTGTATCAGACATCAAAACAGATGTTGATACAGCCCTGTTTAATTGCAGTTACTTAATTGTAATCCAGATTTATTTTTTCGTCTGAAAGAGTAAACCTTAATCCCATATCTATGAGCCTTTGCTGTTTTGCTTCATCATCAAGCATAACAAAGCAATGCCCCTCATGCGAAATACTCTGAAGCCAACAACAGCCGTTGTTAAAAAAGCAAATATCTTCAGGGTATTTGTCTGCTTTCCATGAGAACAGCGATTTGGCAGAAGTAAGAAATTCAAAGCACTTGTCAAAATCTTTAATTCCCACAATGTAAATTTCCATATCGTGATTACGGATTTGATCATGGTATGCAGTTTCATTGTATGTTACAATAATCTGATCTTCAATTATATTCAATAACGGCTTCACATTTTGCTTATATTCTTTGAAATATTCATTGTCCTTTATGTTCGTTGGTGTTGCGCAGTCGGCTATATCTTCTTCATCTGCAAAAAATCTGTTTTTGTCAGTTACTCGCAAATATTCAAAATTCGGCACACAAAAAGTAAACACATCAGACTGCTCTAAGGCATATTTTATAAACTGCCTGTAATTTTCACCTGTAATATCGTGCTCGTCAATGCGGAATATATTTTCTTTTCTGAATATTTTTAATATTTTGTTGATAATATTAATTTTCACTTTCTTTCTCCTGAATACACAATTATTTTCGAACAGAATTTATATCTTCATAATAAATCTGAATTTATTTTTCTTTGTGATACCATACATTATATATATCAAAACTGTTTTCTTTGAGAAAGGCATACAGCTTTTCCAGTATACAAGGGTTTCCGTAAATTTCCAGATAACAATGCACATCCGGTCTTATGAAAATATTGCTTTCGGGGAAATAAAACATAATTTGTGAAAAATAGCGTAAGTCACATTCAACAGCAAAATCAACAAGATTATCGTCAGAAATATTAATCATTTTGATTTCTTTCGGTTTCAGATTTTCCCGTAAGGCATTATAGGCATCAAACTTTTTAATGTCTTTCCATTTATAATAATTCTCTTCATTTTCCACAAAAGAGCCTAAATATGCACAATTCTCATTAATTTCTTTTGCAATTATCTTTATACAGGAAACAAACTTTGCCACTCCGTCATAAAAAACAGCTTTATCCTGTGCCGTACTATCATCACTGAAGCCTGCTTCCATAAAAAAATCTTTAACTGCAACGCTGATTGACGGACAGTCAACTAAATTGCCTAATTCAGTTTCTATTCTTTTTTTGTCACTTTTAATCATAACTCTGAATCCTGCGGTTCTTCTCCTGATTTTTGTGCGTTTCTGATAGCATCTGCTTTTAATTTTGCTTTGCTGTAAAGTATTGTGGAATCACATTTTGCATTTGTTACATTCTCGAACAACATCAAAGCATTTTCAGTATCGCCGAGCTTCAGTTTTGCTTCTCCTAAAATATAACTTGCAATATAAACTTCAACAAAATCTTTTTTCGGAAGGCTGTTGAAATATTTTTCAGTTAATTGTGCTTCAATAGGCTTATCACAGACAAGTGCTTCAATAAGGGCTGCAAAATAATAAAAATATTCAAATTTGCTGTTATTCTGAATTTCAATTTGCTGTTTCAATGATGATACAGCAGCTGAAAGCTGTGCCGTGTTTTCAGAAAAATAATAACAAAGCACAAAAAGGGCATCAGCTTTTAAGATATCATAATTTTTGTTTCTAACATTTTTAAGCGTGCTTTCTGCACGAATAAAATCTCCCGTTAAAATAAAAGCTAATGCTTCAAGAATATATCTGTCATTTGAGTATTTATTTGAGTCAAGAGCCTGATATTCGGTTAAAAACTTTTGAGGATTTAATTCATGGGTAAGAGTTTTTATTAAAGTTGTCCGCAGTTTTATCTGATAAGCAAATAATGCAATAAGAATTAATCCGAATGCAATATACATAAAAATAGTATATATTTCAGAATTAATCTTTTCAGATAAAACAATAAGTAGCCATATCAATGATATAGCAACAACTACGGATAAGTATTTTTTTGTTTTCATCTGAATCTGTCCTTTTTTTAGTTATGTAATCGTTTTTTTGAGCGCAAATACAACTGATTTCAGAAAAGCTTAATACTCATTTTTTGTATTGCAAACCGTTTTCCTTGCACCAATCTATTAAAAGATTTTTGCAAAAAATATAGCAAAATTTGCTGTAATCATTTAACAGAAAGGAATATTGCGGAGAGGAATGAAAGAAACGGTGAAATTCGGCAAACAATTTTTCATCTTCAACATCTTTAAATGCATACTGAATTTTTTTGTCGTTTGTAGATTCTATATACTTTCGCAAAATAATATGTTCTTTTATAAAGCATAACGGAATGTAATCGTAATCCGAGGGGATAAAATCTTCTACAGCTATTTGTAATTTATCACAAACATCGAAGGCTCTTTCTATTTCTTCCGAACGCTTATTATAGAAAAAGAGCGGCTCTTCCTGATCTTCAATACGCACAGCTACCATATGATAAACTTGATTTATATCTATGAAAGCCATAAAAATCCCTCCTGCATATTTGTGCCGCTTTTAAGTTTTATACGGGATATTATTTTCCTTGCACCACTCAATTGCCTTTTCTCTTGCCTTTTGCATATGATAACTATACCAATCACGATGTGTGTAATCGTGCTCGAAGCAGTGTTGAAACCATGCTTCAAACTGCATATCATCGGTGATGTTTTTGAAAATTTTGTCCCAATCTTTTCTTTTTGCTTTTGCAATATATTCTCTTTGTGTCTGAGCTTCACTTTGAGAAAACAGTTCTATAAAGTCATAATCATACGGATAAAATTCTTCCTGTGAAATATTAAGTTTTTCTAAAACTTCAACCAATCTTTCAAATTGAAATGTTCGTGTATTGAACAGATAAGTTTGCTCCAATTTGAATTCAGTTGGATGACAGGCATACCACGCGACTTCATCAATATCAACAAAACGCAATGTATTCACCTCTTTAATTATATTTAAGACAGGCGGATAGATAAAAACTGCGAATTACTCCGCCTGTTTCAAAAAAAGTTTATTTGCTGAGCAAAAACGGTTTACAGTAATTTCGCGAATCTCTTTTTACCGTTGTTTTATATATGTGAGAACCGCCGTTTATCGTATACGAAGAAATGATATACGGTTTTTCATAATAAAATGTATATTCCATTGGTGTTCCGTTTCCCACTAATGTGTTGCCGCGGCTTTCGGTACATTTCATCAGCAAACCGTTTTCATATTCATAGTTGTAAATATTCGTACTCATAAAATCAAATGCAGGATTATGAGTAGTTACTTTCAACAGCTTTATACATCCGTTTTCATACAAGGCTTCTCGCACTTCTATTGTGCTTAAATGCTCATCAAAAAATATTCCGATTTCCGTATTGCCGTTTTTTGATATAAATTCTGTATAACCCATAGAATCATTTACCATACACGGGGTGCCGTCGGAATTAAACCAATAAGTCCAATAATCACCGATAACAGGATCTTTTTTTATGAGTCTTGCCTGCTTACTGCCTGACACAACAAGTGATTCTATCGGACAGGGGCACAATGCATTTCGCCTGACCGTGCCGTGCAAGGAATACCGCATAAACGGAGATTTCTTATATGTGTCAATTTTGTTTTGTATATCTTCTTTGCTTAAGGCAAGAAAATTCTTAATTAAAGTGTCTGCAGTTTCAGACACTTCGAATTTTCCTTTGCTGTCAACAGGAAAGCCGCGTTTTTTGAGCCCGCTGAAAAGTCCGGCTAATAACTCTTTATCCTCCAAAAAATATCCCTCCTGTTAAAATCATGTATGACTTCAATTTATCTCAAACAGCGAACAGCCATCGGCATAATGCAAACAAAAATACCGTGAATCGGAACAAATGCTTATCTGCGGTGAAATAAGATTTGTTAAAATATCTGCTTTTGAAATTTCTTCGCCGCTTTTTGCGTCGAATAAAAACAGTTCCTTTTGTCCTTCTGCTAAAATATATTTGTTATTGTAAACTGAATATAATGCTTTTATCACGCTGTCTTTACAAACTGAGTTGAAAACTTTATTTTCAGAGTTACTGTAAAATGTGACGGTACTTGTGCCTTTTATCCTGACTCTTTCGGTGGGTATCTGAACAGTTACAATAATATCGTATTCGGGGTTATATACGGCACAAATACCTTTTTGATTTGTCGGCTCGGTTGATATCTGTTTTGTTTGCATATTAATTGAATTTATATTAAAGGTCCGGATATCTGTGTCTTTTTCCGGTTCGCCGTCAAGTATATAAAGTGTGTTATTGTTCAAAAAAACCTTTTGCACTTTTTTGTCCGCTACTGAGGTATACAAGATTTCGGGGACAGAATTCAAATTCAGTTTGAACACTAAATCTCTTTGCTGTGAAAATTCCCAGAAAATTGCTTCTTTACCAAAGGGTACAGGCATCATACTTTTTATTGACACAGATTTCTTCTTTGAAATTATTTCAAATGTTTTAATATCGGCAAAAAGATAATTGTCTTTACTGTCAAACCCTGCAAGAAAATCGTTGTCGGGGGAAATTGTAAAAATACTGTTGTTTTTATTCGGTGCAGAATACAGCATTTTTTTGTTCGGCAAATCAAACATCTGCAACTCCTTATTAAATTGCAGCAACATTAACTCACCGTTTTTTGACACATCAATATGTCTTAATTTGGGTTCATAAAAAAGTTCAGTTATGTTCATATCAATTTTTCCTTACTGCAATTCTAACTGTGTTTTATCGGCTGAAATATTACTGTGTCATACATTATAAATTTTATTATTAAAATTCTTTATTTTAATCGTAATGTATTTTTTCGTGCTTGTCAACGATTTTAGCAAAAACACACAAAATTAAAATAAAAATAATAAAAATACTATAAAATATGCAAATAAAATAACAGGATGTAAAAAACTTTTTGTTCTTTGCATCCTGTTTTATTTATTTTTCTGTATCAACCTCAAACGGCAGAAACTTTGTTACCGTCTGCAAAAACCAGCCGGCGCTTCCCGTATATAAGCTCCAGCCGCCTTTGCCTGCGATGTCTTCTCTTGAATATACATCTCCGCATAAGGCATAAGGCTCTGTTTTGTACATTTTTTCGCCTATGGGTAAAACATATTTTTCGGCAGGATTGATTAAGCTTAACACCGTTTTTGCAAGCTCTGTTTTTCCTGCTTCAAACAAGCTCAAGGCGAACCACACGGCAGAGTGGGTATACTGACCGCCGTTTTCGCGCACTCCCTCGGGATAATCGTTGACATAGCCTGCTCTGAATGTTTTTCCATTGAACGCAGGCGTAAAAAGCTTGACTATGCCGTTTTCCTCGTCAACAAGATAATTATATGCGCTTTCAAGTGCAGATGCCTTTCTTTTCTCATCGGGCATTGAAGAAAGAACGCTGAAAGCCTGGGGAAGCAAATCTATTTTGCAGGCATCAGAATCTTTATCACCTAAAACCGTGCCGTCATCGGCAAAGGCACGGACATACCATGAGCCGTTATATGCATATTTATCAACACTTTCGGAAAGCTTCCCGGCTGTGTCGGTAAAAAGCTTTATATTTTCCTTATCATTAAAAATCTGACATATCGGCAGGAATTTAAGAAGCACCATTCTCAGAAACATAGCAAGCCAGACGCTCTCTCCCCTTCCTTTTATGCCCACTTCATTGAAAGAATCGTTCCAGTCACCGCCGCCCATTAACGGCAGAGAATGCTCGCCGAAATTAAGGCTTTTCTTTATAGCTCTCAGGCAATGCTCATATACACTTGCCTTTTCTTCGCCCAAAGAAAACTCGCCGTAACGCTCCTTTTCTGTAGTTTTAAGCTCTTCACCGTGAACAAAGGGAAGCTCAACAGACAAAATATTTTTATCATCCGTTTTCTGTACATACTCACTCACAACAAAGGGAAGCCACAGTAAATCATCGGAATATCGGCTTCTGACACCCTTGAATATGAGCTTGGTTTTATAGACAATGTGATACCAGTGAAGCACATCGCCCTGCGGAAACTGTGCCGTACATGAACGGAATATCTGATATCTTACACGGTGCGGATAATAGTCAATAAGTGCTAAAACATCCTGCAGCTGATCTCTGAAGCCGTATGCCCCCGAGCACTGATAAAAACCGCATCTTGCATTAAGTCTTGTGTCATACACCTGATGCAGCAATAAGGCGGACGCAAATTTATTCAGAAGAACATTATCACTTTTTAATTTTATTCTCACGGGCTTTTTCTCTCTGAAAGGAATTTCGCAAAGCCTTTTTGCCGCCTTTTCACTTACGGCAAAGGACATAAAGAAAATTTCTTCCCGTGTTTCAAGGGGTGAAAGATTAATTTCAGTCAATGCATTGCAGTTTTCTTCTTCAAGCATATACCTGCATTCGCTGTCCGGAGAAGCAATACACATAAATCCACCGAAATCACGGTTAATGGGATTATATGCAAATACAGCATTTTCATCTGCCCGTTTTTTTACAAACACGGCATCCTTTTTATCTGATGAAAGCAGAGGGCTTACACTGTAGCATAACATAATTTTCTGCGTTTTTTTGCTGTTGTTGTGCAAAGAAACGCTTATTTTTTTAACCATTCCTTTTTCGGGAACTTCGATTTTTGTTTTAACGGCAATGTCCTCGCATTTACTCTCATACAATGCATAGCTGTCACAAAAATCAACTGTCGAATTACAGATGCAGTCATATAACTTGTCCGACACTTTAAGATACAGCTTTTCACCGCCCAAATCGGTAAAGATATCGTTGCTCCATTCGGTGAGCTTATTTTGTCTTGAATTAAAGCACCACGAAAAGCCTAAGGACTTGTCCGACAAAAGCGTTCCGAAATTTCTGTTTGACAGTGTGTGACACCAGGGGCGCGACTGTGTTTTTCCTATATGATAACCGTTTTCAATAAAGCAATTTTCTTCGTTTCCTGTCTTTTCAGAAACAGAAATCTCTTGCTTGCCGTCAGGCGGTATCAAGCCCTCATCTGTATCATCGGGGAAAATCAGATCCGAAAAGCATTTTATTGAATTAACCGCCTCTTCACCTATTGAATTTACTGAAAATATATGCACTCCGCCCGAAATTCCCTGAGTATCTGCAATATCCTCCTGCTTAAGAATATCAATAATATACGGTGAAACTCCGTTATAATCTGATACGGCATTTGTCAGAATAACCAGATCGTTTTTTATTCCCGATAGAGTAAGTCTTATATGAAGCCGTACAAATGGACGGACAAAATTGTTAGGTGCTTCGTTTATACAGATAATCGGCAAATCCCCCGATATGCCGTTCTGCCAGAGCTTTTCAACAGAAGAAGTGTTTTTTTGGAGAGAATGGAGTCTTTCATTACTTAAGGGAAAGGAAAAATATCTTCTGAGTATTAATCCCTGTGCAAAGGAATGCACATCCATGTCCTTCTGAAGAACATCCGTACTGCATTTTTTTACATCGGGAAGAGGATTTCTTCTCACCCTGATAAGATTTTCCAATGCCTGTTTTTTATTTATTCCTACAGCCAAAATCAATACAAGCTCTTTTTCCCTTTTACCGTCAAAAGGTACATTTACATTCAATGCCGCACAGGGACTTACTCCCGAAACTGAATTTGAAAAATCAGAAAATCCGCTTTCAAAGGGCGAAGTCATATAAGGATTTCTTTTAAGCACCTTTTCTCTGTCCGTTTCAAAAGAAAAAGAGATATCAGAATAAAAGCCTATGCAGACACAGGTGCTGTCCGATTCTCCCGAAGCAGGTCTTTCAAAAATAAGTGCCTTGTGCATTTTATCGTAGTGCATCTTAATAAACATATCCGAAAAAGCGGGATGTGAGTTCACAAGCTCAAGCTGTCTGAGCTGCGGCTCCATATAAAATAAAGCATTGATTTTTCGTTTTTTGTCTGCTTTATTATGCAATTTCACACGACAAAGAAGCGCATTCACTCCCGAATGAAGACAAAAAACACCCTTTGCTTCAAGAAGATTTTTTTCCTCAGTTACACAAAGACAATTTTTGTCAAGCCTTGCTGATGAAAAAATATTAGAACAGATACGCTCACCGTCTTCATTGACCTCAAAGCTTATACCTTTAGAACGGTCAGAAAAATTATAAATGCTTCTTGATGCAAACAGAAAATAATTGCATCCCTTTTCATCACAAATAAAAGAGGCTTCGGAATTTGACAGCATACATACACGCCGATTCTCTTCGCCGAAAAATGTGTTTTCCGTGTTATTTCTCTGCGGTCTTTTGTTCTCATCATTTTCACTCACACGGTTGACTATACGCGAATCGACAGGGATTTTTTCCTTGAGAAGTCCGAGTGCACTTTTAATATCAGGATCCGATGAAAAACGGTGTACAAATATATCGGAAAACACGGTATTTGCAAGAGCAACCATACTCATTCCGAGGTGATGAGACATAAAGGAACGGACAATGCAATAGTCCTCACCGTCTGTTCTGTTTTTACTGAAATCCACTGCTTCGTAAAATCCGCAATGTCCCTCAGCGTGCAACGCTGAAAGTCTGTCGAGATTTTTCAGTGCTGATTTTGTTTCAAACGGCAGAGTAAGAAAAGTGGAATACGGAGAAATAACAAGCTCATCGTCTGCTCTTCTTTTCATAGCCGTGCTTTTTATTCCGTGAGCCTTATATCTGTAATTGAGCGAATTATCAAAGGAATAAAATCCGCTTTCGGATATTCCGTAAGGAATTTTTGTGCCTGCAACTCTTTTTCTCTGTTCGTGCAGACAAAATTTCAGTGCCTCATATTCAAATGAGTTCTCATATACGGGCAAAAACAGCGTTGACATAAAATATTCAAACATCGTGCCTGTCCAGGAAACCGCGCCCGCATATCTGCCCGAACGCGCCAGCGTTCTGTCAAGACTCTGCCAATGCTTTACGGGTACTCTTCTTTTGGCAACATTGAAAAAAGAGGTCATTCTCGCTTCGCTTATATATAAATCGTAAAAGCTCGGGGTAAGGGTATTCGTATCCGCATCAAATCCGATATGAAAGAGTCCGCGTTTTTTGTCATACATCGGTGACAAATCACACTTATCGAGCAGCTTCTGAATTCTCTGCGTAAGCTGCGAAAAACGCAAATCATTCTTAGCAAATTCATATAAGCCCTGTTTGAGAGAAAGCAGACTGCACATAAAATTTCCGCAGTCAACAGTGCTTACATATTTAGGGGAAAGCACACTCATATCCTCAGTATTATACCAGTTATAAAGATTCCCATTGTATTTTTCGAGCTTTTCTATTGTGCTGAGTGTCTGCGAGAGTCTTTCAAACAGCTGTCCCGATGTTATGAAAGAGAAGTCTGCCGCGGCAAGACAGCTTACAAGATACAGACCTATATTTGTGGGAGATGTTCTGTGTGCTATTTTCTTAACGGGTGTTTCCTGAACATTATCGGGAGGCAGAAAGGACTCCGATTCAGTTACATATTCCTCGAAAAATCTCCATATTGCTCCTGCAAAACAATTAAGATTTCCCTTTTCGGTTTCGCTAAGCTCAACATTTCTTTTTCTTTTTACTTCAATTCCGTCAGACAGAGAAAACGGTATGCATATGAGCGTAACAAAGGCTATAAGCCGTCCTATTGAACCTGAAAACAAAAAAAGAAAAATACTCACAGCCAATGGCAGAGCAAGGGGAAAAAGCAGATTTTTATTTTTCATACTGTCCGACTGTGCAGCAGTTGTCCATTGCATAAGCTTTTTCTTACTGAAAAGGCTTCTGTAAGCGGCTCTTATAATTGCATCAAGATTCACAAATGCTGTCTGTACTCCCAAGCCCAGACTTAAAAAAGCCCGAAGCAGATTTTTTACACAAAGAGAAATATCAAAGGAAAAAAACAGCCTTGACATATTAAAAAATCCGCCTGAAATGAGCGCGAAAAATGCTGAAAAAATGCCGTCTGCACAAAAAGACAGAGCACCTGTAAGCAACAGTAATAATCTAAGCCTATAAGCAACAAAACCCGAAACAATAAAGCACAGTAAAGCGAAAACAGGTGTTATTCCTCTGCGGAAATTATCGAGAAGCTGATATTTTGAAAGCAACGGCAGCACAAGAGGAGGATAAGCTTCATTCAAAGGCTTAAAAATATATTTCAGATTCTGTATATCTCCTCTTATCCAGCGGCTTTGTCTGCTGAAAAAGGAGGCAGGCTTTGTCGGAAAGCTGTCCGTCAATTCACACTCCCCCGCAAATGCACAGCGAAGCAATGCTCCCTCTAAAATATCATGACTTAAAATATGTCCGTTTTCAAAGGTATCACAGCAACTCTCAAAAAAAGCATCAATATTTATAAGACCTTTGCCCGTAAAGGGAGAAACACCGAACATATCCATATATCTTTCACTTACAGCCGAAGCATACGCACAGCTTCCGCCATAGGTAAAAACTGAAGAAAACAAGGTTTTTCTGTTCTCTGAAAGCTCAGTTTCAATACGCGGTACAAAAACTCCATAGCCTCTTTCAACCCTCTTTTTTACGGGATTGATATGCGGCTCATTCATAGGATGGCGCGCAATCGCGGTAAGCTTTTTCAAAACATCAAAGGAAAGAGATGTATCACTGTCAAGTGCCATAAGATACTTTGCATTGTGAATACCTGCAGTATCTCCGTAAACACACAAAAAGTCGCCGTTATCTTCATAACGCAAGAACTTTACAAGGGCAATTATTGCACCTCTTTTTCTTTCAAAACCCGTATATTCCTTTTCCCCCGGAGAATATGTCCTGTTTCGGATAGCAATAACAAAACCGCCACCGAAATCGCTGTTAAGGCGGTCTATCACTCTCTTTGCAGCAATAACATCCTTTTCATCGGACGGAGAAGTCATTTCCTTATATGGCTTTAAATCAAACAGCATCAGCACACGGATATTCTTGCTGCGGTTTGAGCAATATAAGTCTGACATCTGAGAATAAAGAGCTTCGGCTTTTCGTGCTTCTGGAAGAAAGGAGGATACCGTTATAATGACTCCGTTCTCGTTATTTATCTCCTCACACGGATTCATTGAAAAAAGAGGACTCACCCTGAAAAGTCTTGCACTTATGCGGTCTGAAAGAGGCTTTATAACAGAAAAAACCGGCAAAAACAAAAGCAGGCAAGAAACTATAGTCTGACAAATATTTCCTCGGGCCATAAAAGAAAAAAGCAGACTCAGAAAAACACTCAATACTGCTTCACAGACATAAAAAAGCACAGCTGCATTTTTATTTCTCTGAGGCAAATCAAGATAAAGACCTATATGCGCATTATTATCCTTTTCACATTTTTTTAACTTATCTCTGATATAATCGCTTTCACTTACAGAAAGTCGGCGGGATTCAGAACAAACTGCTTTTCTGTAAACTGCTTTAGTTTCGTTTGACATATCGGGATATATCCCTGCAGGATCTGAGCATAACAGCCTTTCGCTCACACTTATTTCAGGGAGATTTTTCTCAAAATCAATATCCTTAAGCCGATTCATTGACTTTACACACTCAATTACCGTATTTTCACTTAGTGTATCTGTTTGTTTACAGAATTTCTGCAAGCCTTCACAGGCAATAACAGAAAACACGGAAAAAAGCACAGTCGGAAGATTTTCACATTCCGTCAGCGTAAGATGTTCTGATTTAAGCATATTCACAAAGGTATTATTTTCAGGCAGAACACCGTCCTTCAGAAGATATTCAAGCCGGTAAAATAACGGGGTAAGCTCATTAAATGTCTTTGTGTCGATTTTTATCATATCTCTGATTGCCGAAACAAGCATCAGACGGTTATCGGCTACCCACTCATATGCAGAGCTCTTTTTTATCTTATCATCTTCCGTAAAATATATTTCCCCAAAAAACTTCAGTGCTTTTTTCATCTGCCGTCTGAGAACATCCATATTTAACCTCCGTAAAATATTACTATTATTTTTATACATAAAATTTTATTTTATTCAGTTTTATATTTTTACACTTGTATTTTTTGTATGTGTATGTTATTATAAATTGAATATCTATGAAAAGAGGCAGGTCAATGCACGAAACAAGATATACACCATGCATAATCTTACCGGGCATCGGTCAATCGAAGGTTGTTTCCGTTGATAAAGACGGCAACAAAATAAAAATGGCATGGCCTTTGGATGTGGATGGCGAAAAAATCCTTGATAATCTTAAAGCACCTCTTATGAAAATGATGCTTTTCAGAAAGGATGCAGGATTTTCAGACAAAGTCAAGACGATAGTAAAAGACATTCTTCAGCCCATTGCCGTTAACGATGACGGAACCATGAAAAACGGTGTAAGAGTTGTTAAATACAATCAGTCTGTTGCCGAATGCAATGAAAAACAAAAAAACTACATATATAAAATGGTGCCTATGCAGAGATTGTCTGCAATAATAGGCGAAGAAAACCTTTACTTTTTTGCATACAATTCTTTCGGGGAGCCATATGAAACCGCAAAGGATCTTGATAATTTTATTCAGAAAGTAAAAAAAGAAAGAAACTGCGAAAAGGTAAACCTTGTGCCCGTAAGTCTGGGCGGTGCGCTTTCAACTGCATATTTTGATGCATACGGCCACAAAAACGATGTTGAAAGAGTTATGTATTTCGTTGCAGCACTCGAAGGCACAAAGCTTATAGCAGATGTTTTCAGGAAAAACATTCAGACCGACAATCTTACTCCGATAATCGAAATGTTTGCCTCAGCAAGTGCGGCAGAAAAGATTCAGCCGTTAATGAAAATGCTCCCCGAGGGCGTAACAGAAAATATTGTTGACAAGGCAATAGATGCGCTGCTCGAAGAGGTTGCAATAAACTGTCCGTCACTCTGGAGCGTTATTCCTCCCGAGGATTATGAGGAGCTTGCCGAAAAATATCTTTCGGATAAAAAACACGCTGTTCTCAGAGAGAAAACAGACAGATTCTATAAAGCACAGTCAAGCATCAGAAATATCATCGATGAAAGAAAGAAAAACGGCACGGAGTTTTTCTCAGTAGCCTGCTACGGCTTACCGCTTGTTCCCATCGTAAAATCCTTCAATACTTCATCTGATACAATAATCAATATTCAATCCCCGTCACTGGGCGCAAAAGCGGCTCCCATAGGCGAAAAGCTCCCCGAAGCACACGCAAAGGGTGAGCATTGCTCAAACAAAGAGCATTCTCACATTTCACCTGACGGCTCAATAGATGCCTCCTACGGTTATTTACCGGAACATACCTGGTATTTCTTAAACCAGCAACACGATGCAACAGCATATAACGATACTGCATTGAATATTGCAGCAAGGGTTCTTTCAGATAAAAGCTTCACGGACATTTATTCCGATAAAAGCTTACCTCAGTTCGGTATTGCTCAGGATAACAGACATTAATTATGGAAGGAGAGAAACATATGGAAAATAATCTCTATGAAAACGGCATTGAGGGTGTAAATGAAGAAGCAGCTCCCGAAACCGTTTCACAGGAAGAAAGCAACCAGGAATTTGCTTTCAAGGTAAGAAATCTCACAAAGGATTATGATGGTCATATTGTTCTCAACAATATTTCCTTTGATATCCCGAAAGGAAAAATTGTAGGTCTTTTAGGTCCTAACGGCTGCGGAAAAACAACTCTTATAAAAATTCTCGCAGGTCTTATTCACGACTATTCGGGTATGGTAAAAATAGACGGAAGATCAATAGGAATAAATACAAAAGCCCGTGTGGCTTATTTGCCCGACTGCACATATTTTCCCGACCGCTTCCGCACTATAGACTGCATAAATTATTTCAATGACTTCTTTGCAGACTTTGATAAGGTAAAGGCTATTGAATTTGCAGCCCGTTTCGGCCTTGACCTCAATCAGAGAGTCCGTGCAATGTCAAAGGGTATGCAGGAAAAGCTGCAGCTGTTAGTTGTTATGTCCCGCGCAGCCGATATTTATATTCTCGACGAGCCCTTAGGCGGTGTTGACCCTGCAGCAAGAAGTGTTATTCTTGATATAATTATGAGTAACTACAAGGAAAACGCAACAATTGTGCTTTCCACTCACCTTGTTAATGACCTTGAGCACAGCTTTGATCATGTTCTTATGTTAGGTAAAGGCTCCGTACTTGTTAACACAGGTATTGACACTCTCCGTTCAACAGGCAAGAGTGTTGAAGAAATCTTCAAGGAGGTAATCGGTGATGCTTGGGAAGTTGATTAAAAATGCATTCAAGGCAAATGCAAGCACAGTTTATAATGTTTATATCGCTCTCGGAATTATGGGCGTGGTAATGCTCGTTCTCTTATTTATTGACTGGACTAAATGGGGTGACGCAGGTGTCGGGCTCGGTCTTGCTATCAAAGCACTGATAAGCTTTGTTCTCTGCTTAACCGCAGGTATCGCGGTTATAATGACATTTATGAGTGTTATATCCGAATTCAGACGCAATATGTTTGAAAAGGAAGGTCACCTTACTCTCACTCTCCCCGTAAGAAGCAGCTCCCTTCTTCTTGCAAAGTGGGTTTCGGGCTCCTTCTGGGTGCTTTTAAGCTATCTTGTTATGTGCTTATGTGCATTGGGATCATTCCTTTATGTTGCCCGTCATTCGCTGGCGGTTGTTCAGGGGAATGATATGTATAATTCAATTTATAATCTTGTTATCGAAATGATTGACCAGTTCTGTGAGGCTGCCGGCGTTGTTACTCCCCCCTTAAGCGTATTCCTTAATCTTGCCGGACTTTACGCTTTCTCAGGTGCCGTAAAAGGCTGTGTATTTGTTTTACTGGTTTACTTCGCACTCACACTCGCGCACTGCCGTCCTTTCCATAAGCTGGGCAAAGCCGGTGAGGTTATCTATTTCTTCGGCGGTGCTTTTGTTGTAACAACATTTGCTTCTCTTGTTACAAAGCTGGTAAAAATATATATCGTAATTTCGGAAACAAACTTCACATTTACTCTTTCCGAAAAAGAGGTTGAAGCCGCTTGGAATCTGGGCTACGGTGCTTTCTCAATCACAAATCTTTACTGCACGGCAATCTGTGCTGTTTTTGTATTCTTAATAACTGCTTTCCTTATAGACAGAAAAGCAAACGCAAACTGATAAATATGGATATAAAAATTATTGACATTTCAAGAGAATTGCTTTCAGATACTCCCTATCCCGGAGATCCTGCAGCAAAAGTTTCCGTTTTCTCCGCTTTAAGCCGGGGGGACAGCTGTAATATGGCTGAAATCAGAACAACAATGCATAACGGAACACATGCTGATGCACCTTTGCATTTCGTTCAGACAGGAAAATCAATCAATCAGCTGCCACTTGAAAATTTCATAGGCGAATGTCAGGTAATTGAAGTGCCGGAAGGCAGAATAACGGGTGAATATGTCAATAAGTTTTTTCCCAGAACGCAGAAGAGAATTTTAATCAAAAGTTCAGGAAAAGCATTTTTTGATAAAACAGGCGCAGAGGAAGCAGCATTTCTCGGCATAAGTCTTATCGGAACTGACAGCGATTCAATAGGTGAGGTTGGCGGTGATGAAATAGGCCCTCACAGAGCATTTATGGACGAAGAGGTTGCAATTCTTGAAAGACTTGATTTAAGTAAGGTTCAACCGGGTAAATATATACTTGTAGCACAACCTATGAAGATACAGGGAGTTGAAGCTGCCCCCGTAAGAGCTTGCCTGCTGGACGGCTATATATTCTGGAGCAAAAGCTGACTTTCTTTTTGATACAAAAATAATACACTATATTTTTGTGTGTTTGTTAAGTTTGTCGATTGATAAATTTTTAACATTGTTATAAAATATGTTCAGAACGGATTTTCCGTCAGTAAATTATGTCAAAATATTAAGTGCCGCTGCTGCGGTACAGATTTAAGATAAGGAGTTTTATTATGAGCGCACTCAACAAAAAGACAGTTGAAGATATCGCTGTCAAAGGAAAAAAAGTTCTTGTTCGTTGTGACTTCAACGTAAAGATGGAAAACGGTGTTATCACAAGTGACAAGAGAATCGTTGCTTCCCTCCCCACAATCAAATACCTCCTCGATAACGGTGCAAAAGTAATACTTTGCTCACACCTCGGCAGACCTAAGGGACAGGTTAACCCTGAATTCTCAATGGCTCCCGTTGCAGCCCGACTTTCCGAGCTTCTCGGTCAGGAAGTTAAATTAGCTGCCGATGTTGTAGGCGAAAGTGCACAGGCTCTCGCTGCAGAACTCAAAGACGGCGAAGCTATGCTTCTTGAAAATGTCCGTTTTGAACCCGGCGAAACAAAGAACGATGTTGAGCTTTCAAAGAAGTTTGCTGCTCTTGCAGAGGTTTATGTAAACGATGCGTTCGGCTCAGCTCACAGAGCTCATTCTTCAACAGCTGGTGTTGCTGATTATCTTCCCTCTGCAGTAGGTTATCTTATTCAGAAGGAAATTCAGTTCATCGGCGGTGCTCTTGAAAATCCCCAGAGACCTCTCGTTGCTATTCTCGGCGGTGCAAAGGTTTCTGATAAAATCGGTGTAATTGAAAACCTTATCGACAAATGTGATACTCTTATCATCGGCGGCGGTATGGCATACACATTCATGAAAGCTCTCGGTCACTCAATCGGTACTTCCATCTGCGAAGATGATAAGGTTGAGCTTGCTAAATCTCTTATGGAAAAAGCTGCTGCAAAGGGCATCAAGTTCCTTATTCCTCAGGACAACAGAGTTGGTAAAGAATATGCGCCCGACACAGAAAATATGGTTGTTGATTCAGATGAAATTCCCGACGGTTGGATGGGTCTTGACATCGGTCCCAAGACAGAAAAGATCTTCGCTGACGCTCTTGTTGGTGCAGGCACAGTTATCTGGAACGGTCCTATGGGCGTTTCCGAATGGGAAAACTTTGCAAGCGGCACAATAGCTGTTGCAACTGCTATTGCTGAAACAAATGCAATCTCAATCATCGGCGGCGGTGACTCTGCAGCTGCTATCAAGAAGCTCGGCTTCTCTGACAAAATGAGCCACATCTCAACAGGCGGCGGTGCATCACTCGAATATCTTGAAGGTAAAGAGCTTCCCGGTATCGCTTGCATAGACAACAAATAATTTAACACTTTTTTGCGGGATGTAAAAATACAGTTTTTTACATCCCCTGTGTTTGTTTATTATAAAAAATATCAAAAGGACGGTAATAACAATGAATAAAGCTACCCGTAAAGCAGTTATCGCAGGTAACTGGAAAATGAACAACACTCCTGCTCAGGCTGCTGCTCTTATCAATGAAATGAAGCCCCTCGTTGCAAATGCAGACTGTGAAGTTGTGCTTTGCGTTCCCTTTGTTGATATCCCTGCTGCTATTGAAGCTGCTAAGGGCTCAAACATCAAAATCGGTGCAGAAAATGTACATTTCAAGGCTTCCGGTGCATACACAGGCGAAATTTCCGCTGATATGCTCAAGGAACTCGGTGTTGAATATGTTGTTATCGGTCACAGCGAAAGAAGACAGTACTTCGCAGAAACCGACCAGACAGTAAACCTTCGTTCTCTTGCAGCTCTCAATGCAGGTCTTAAGCCTATCATCTGCGTTGGTGAAACACTTGAGCAGAGAGAGCTCGGCTACACAGAAACTCTCCTCAAGTTCCAGACAAAGATGGCTCTCACAAATGTAAGCGCTGAACAGCTCAAGGATGTTGTTATTGCTTATGAACCCGTATGGGCTATCGGTACAGGTGTTACAGCTACAGACGACCAGGCAGACGAAGGCAATGGCTTTGTCCGTGCTGCTATCGCAGAAGCATACGGTGCAGATGTTGCTGAAACAGTAACTGTTCAGTATGGCGGTTCAATGAACGCTAAGAATGCTGAAGCTCTTCTTGCAAAGGTAAATGTTGACGGCGGTCTTATCGGCGGTGCTTCTCTTAAAGCAGCAGATTTCTCCGTTATAGTTAATGCTGCATCCAAATAATTAACGAGGAAAAACATAAATGAAAAAACCTGTAGTTTTATGTATAATGGACGGTTTCGGTATGAGAAACGAAACCGAGGGTAATGCTATATACACAGCAAAAACACCCAATCTCACAAAGCTCTTCAATGAAAATCCTTTCACCACTCTCGGCGCATCAGGTCTTGATGTAGGTCTTCCCGACGGTCAGATGGGTAACTCCGAGGTAGGTCACACAAATATAGGCGCAGGCAGAGTTGTTTATCAGATGCTTGTTAAGATTTCAAAGTCTATCAAAGACGGCGATTTCTTTGAAATTGAAGCTCTTAAAGCAGCTATGGAAAACTGCAAGAAAAACAATTCAGCACTTCACCTTATGGGACTTCTTTCCGACGGCGGTGTTCACAGCCACATTGAGCATGTTTACGGTCTTCTTGAAATGGCTAAAAGACACGGCATTGAAAATGTTTTCGTTCACTGCATAATGGACGGCAGAGATGTTTCCGTAACATCAGGTAAGGGCTTTATTGAAGACTTACAGAACAAGATGACTGAGCTTGGCGTTGGTAAGGTTGCAACAATCACAGGCAGATACTATGCAATGGACAGAGATTTTGCCTGGGACAGAGTTGAAAAGGCTTATGCAGCTTTTGTTTACGGCGAAGGTATTGAAGACAGTGATGCTGTTGGCTCAATGCAGAAGTCATACGACAAGGATGTTACAGACGAATTCATCATTCCCACAGTTGTTGATAAAAACGGAACAATCAAAGCAAATGACTCTCTTGTTTTCTTCAATTTCCGTCCTGACCGTGCGCGTCAGATAACAAGAACATTTGTTGACGCTGATTTTAACGGATTTGAAAGAAAGAACGGCTTCTTCCCTCTTCATTTCGTTTGTATGACTCAGTACGACGAAACAATGCCCAATGTAAGTGTTGCATTCCCTCCCGAAGCACTCACAAAGACCTTCGGTGAATATCTTGCTGACTGCAACAAAACACAGCTTCGTATTGCCGAAACACAGAAGTATGCTCATGTAACATTCTTCTTCAACGGCGGCGAAGAAAAAACCTTTGAGGGTGAAGACAGAATTCTTATTCAGTCCCCCGATGTTCCCACATTTGATTTACAGCCCGAAATGAGCGCATATCCCGTATGTGATGCTGTTTGCGAGCAGATTAAATCAGGCAAGTATGATGCAGTAGTATTAAACTTTGCTAACTGCGATATGGTAGGCCACACAGGCGTGTTTGATGCCGCTGTTAAGGCTGTTGAGGCAGTTGACGAATGTGTAGGCAAGGTTGTTGAAGCAACTCTCTCTATGGGCGGTGCGGTTTGTATCACAGCAGACCACGGCAATGCCGACAGAATGATCGGTGATGACGGCAAGCCTTTCACTCCTCACACAACAAATCCCGTTCCTTTCTGCGTTGTAGGCTATGACTGCTCCCTTAAAGAAACCGGCAGACTTGCAGACATCGCTCCCACAATGCTCAGAATTATGAATCTTGAACAGCCCAAGGAAATGACAGGCGAATGTCTTATTAAGTAAAATCCGAATAATAAATAACGGCTTCGGGTTGTGCTTTAACACAAACCGAAGCCATTTTCTTTTTCTTATTTCATAAAATCAATTATTTTTTCTGCAATACTGTAGCCTTGCAGATACAGGCTGTCTATTTTATCAATATCCTTTGTGAGTGTTTTTAATCCGCTTATATCGTCGGGAGCAATGATAAGTGCTTTCCCCTGTGCTTCAAGCTCTTTTGCAAGAGCAACACCCTCATTATATCTCACAAAGCGGTCAGCGAGCCGTTTTGCCGCCTCGGGATATTGTAAGCTGAGAATTTTTGCAGCAGTAGCATCTGAGCCGGACTGTCTTATTTCATCAACAGGTCTTGTGAGAATAAGAACTATTTTTTCACAGCCGTCATCAACAGCTTTTTTCACGGGAACAGGATCGGCAATTCCGCCGTCAAAGCAGCTGTACTCTTTTACCTTAACAGGCTTGCATGCAACGGGTAAACAGCAAGAGGCTTTGAGTACGGCATAGTTATTTTTCTCCAAATAGCTTTTATCAAAATACAGCGCTTCTCCCGTATCGGCATCGGTGGCAACGGCTTTGTATATACCGTCATACTGCAGAAATGTGTCAAAATCAAGAGGATTTTCTCCGTCTTCATTTGAAAGTACACCGTATACATAATCAAGGTCAACATATGAGCCTTTTTTTCGCAGATTATGAAAGCTCATATATTCAGACCGCAAAGAATACTGTGTATAGAACACTCTCGTTCTGTAGGGCTGTTTTGCAAGATATGTTATAAGGTTTGCACTGCCTGCAGAAACACCTAAGCAATAATCAAAATTTATGTCTGCTTCCAGACATCTGTCTAAAACACCGGCGCCGAATGCACCGCGCAGTCCGCCGCCTACATCAATAATTCCTGTCAACTATTATCACCTTATTCCGATACACTGTCATTCACACTGACTTTTTCGGGAGTGTATGAGCCTATCCACATATCCTCCCACTTCTGACCTGCAATAACCTCAAGCCTTGCTTTTTCTTCCTCGGTTACCGTAACATAACCCGTTTCGTGCTTTTCCTTTATAACACGCTGTATGGTTTCGTGGTCAGACTTAGTCATTTTGTATTTATGAAGAAGAATATATGTTATTATACCGAAAAGCAGGGGCAGATATGTAAAGTTAAGTCTTAAACCGAACTTTGTTTTTGCGGTCTGATACATAGGCTCCTTGAAATTGGGATCATATCCGAAGCCTTTAAGTGAATAGCCGAGAATACCCGTCATAAAGCTGTTTATTGTTTTTGTTACAAAAGAACGGAAGGTGGCAATAACACCCTCTCTTCTTCTGCCTGTGATAAGCTCATCAACATCCGTTACATCAGGCTGGATATTATCTATAGCAAAGCCGGGACCCGAGAAGCCGAAGTTATAAAGAATCATTGCAATGTAAATAAATGCCATCGGTGTTTTTTCCGTCATAAATGCAAACATACCGATACCGATACACATTAAAGGTGTTAAAAGAGTTCCCGAAATACGCTTACCCTTGTATCTTACAAGCATATAATTAAGCGGTGAGCCCATAAATTCGGCACAGCCCGAAATTACATTAAGCACATTGAAATACTTGTATTTATCAACAATACTTATCATAAAGTACTGATCGGAATAGCTGAAAAAGCTTGAACGGAAGCCGTTGAACAGACTTACAAAGAAATACTGACGGAAGGCTCTGTTCTTGAAAACAAGTCTGTATTCATTGAACATATAATTCCAATCAATGGGGTCCTTATGCAAGGATAGAGAAGACGGCTCGGGACAGGTAAAGAAGGACAGAACAGGCGACCAGAAGAACCATACTGCCAGTATTATACCGCAGAAAAGGTATTTTCCTCTGTCCGCAGGCGAGGGGTTATCCATATTTGTTCCGCCGAGCACTGCACCCATAAAAACAAACGAAAGAGTCTGCCCCACCGAGTTCATCATATACTCAACTATTTTATACTGTGTTCTTCTGAAATACACAGGCTCAATAGTGGGAAGCATTGCAACATGAGGAACACTCATCATCGTGTAGCTTGTGCTGTAAAGCAAAGCGGTAATGAGATAGTATGCAAATGTGAGTTTAACATTTCCCATAGAAGAAATACCGAATGAACACCATTTCATTACATAGGCAAACAAAAACGGGATTGCGCCTGCAATTATGTACGGACGGTGCTTACCGTACTTTGAACGGGTACGGTCCGTGATAAGCCCCATAGCAACATCGCTTACGGCATCAACCACACCGTTTATCATACTTAAGGTTCCCGTAACGGCTGTGTCCATTCCCTCAACAAAGTTAAGATACTGCTGATGATACAGATTTATAGGATAACCTGCACCGCCGAGAGTTATGTTTGCACAGGTATACGATGCCATAGGCTTGATATATTCCTTATAGCCACCCTCAATACCAAGTGCATTTTTCAGTTTTTCATTGAAACCCATTTACACCACCACTTACCTTTCTGTTTTGGTATTTTATCATATATGCGCACATATTGTCAAACAAATATTAGGTCGGTTTGTATAAAAATTATGTACAAAATGTCAATTAGCTATTGCAATACAATTATTTATATGTTATAATTTCCGTTGTACTGTTAAAAGTATTCTGTATATATTGTACATAAAACAGCAAAAACCATCAAATTGGAGGTCTTTACATTGAAAGAATTTAGTGCAGAAAACATCAGAAATGTCTGCATCGCAGGCCACGGCGGAAGAGGAAAAACCACACTTGCCGAGGCAATGCTTTACATCGCAGGTGCATCAGACCGTTTCGGCAAGGTAGCCGAAGGTAACACAGTAATGGACTTTGATGCAGAAGAAAAGCGCCGTCACAATTCAGTAGCATCAGCTGTCTGCCCCCTTGAGTGGCACGGCAGAAAAATAAATTTGATTGACACTCCCGGTCTTTTTGACTTCGCAACAGGTGTCACAGAAGGTATCAGAGCTGCAGAAACAGTTCTTATCGTAACAAAGTCAGGCTCAGGCGTCGGCGTAGGTGCTGAAAAGGCTTACAAGGCTGCTACAGCAAGAGGCATGTCAAAGTACATCATCGTTACAGGCTGTGACGCTGAAAACGCTAACTTCTACAAAACAGTTGACGCATTCCAGGAAGGCTTCGGCAAGAAGGTTTGTCCCGTTGTTGTTCCCTATGTTGTAGGCGACAAGGTAGAATGCTATGTAAACTTCCTTCAGAACAAGGCTTTTGCATATAAGGACGGCAAGGCAACTCAGGTTGATATGCCCTCATCAGAAAGAATCGACCAGCTTCACGAAGCATTCACAGAGTCCGTTGCATCATCTGACGACGAGCTTATGATGAAGTATTTCGACGGTGAGGAATTCACTCACGACGAAATCGTTGCAGGTCTTTCAAAGGCTGTTCTTGACGGCAGCATCATGCCCATGTATGCTTGCTCCGCTTACACACTTGAAGCTGTTGACCTTGTGCTCAACGGTATCACAAAGATGGCTCCCTCACCCGTACAGTTCAAGGAAATCGCAACTGACGCTGACGGTAATGAAATTGAGCTTGAATGTGATGAAAACGGACCTCTTGCAGCAATATGCTTCAAAACCGTTGCCGACCCCTTCGTAGGTAAGATGACATATGTTAAGGTTGCTTCCGGCAAGATCGACTCAAACACGCCCTGCTATACTCCCAGAACAGCTGCTAACCAGAGAATGGGTAAGCTTATTATCCCCAAGGGAGGCAAGACTGAGGATACAAACATAATTACCGCAGGTGACATTGCAGTTATCACAAAGCTTGACGGTATCAAGACAGGTGACACAATCTGCTCAGAAAAGCAGCCTCTTTCACTTGCAGCGCCCACCTTCCCCAATGCTTGTCTTTCAATGGCAGTTATCGTTAAGAAGAAGGGTGAAGAAGAAAAGGTAGCAACAGGTCTCAAGAAGCTTTCACACGAAGATCCCGCTATCAAATTCTATACAAACGACGAAACAAGAGAACAGATTCTTGCAGGTCTCGGCGAGCAGCATCTTGACCTTATCGTATCAAAGCTCAAGACAAAGTTCGGTGTTGAAGTAGATCTTCAGATTCCCAAAGTTGCTTACAGAGAAACAATCTCAAAGAGAGTTGAAATTCACGGGCGTCACAAGAAGCAGTCCGGCGGTCACGGTCAGTTCGGTGATGTGTGGATCCGCTTTGAGCCCTGTGATGAGCTTGATCTCGTATTCGGTGAAGAGGTTGTCGGCGGCTCAGTTCCCAAGAACTTCTTCCCTGCAGTTGAAAAGGGGCTTCGCGAAAGCATTAAGCGCGGTATCGTTGCAGGTTATCCCGTAGTTAACATCAAGGCTACACTTTATGACGGTTCATATCATCCCGTTGACTCATCTGAAATGGCATTCAAGACTGCAGCTTCTCTTGCATTCAAGCAGCTTAAGGAAACAGCAGGTCCTGCAATTCTTGAGCCTATCGGCACACTCAATGCATATGTTCCCGAAGCAAACCTCGGTGACATTATGGGTGATGTTACAAAGCGTCGCGGCAGAGTTCTCGGTATGGGACCTGCTGATGAACCCAAGATGCAGCTTCTTGAGGCTGAGGTTCCCATGGCTGAAATGGGTGATTTCGCAACAACTCTTCGTAGTGTAACAGCAGGCAGAGGCTATTTCACTCTTGAATTTGCAAGATATGAAAGAGCTCCTCAGGATGTTGCTGCAAAGGTTATTGCAGAATCCACAATGGAAGAAGACGACGATTAATACAACAAAAACTAACTCATACGCCGATTGTATTTCTGCAATCGGCGTATTATTTTTCCATTTATATATTGATTTATTTATAATATTTTTATATAATAAGAACATAAAAGGAGGCTTTATGCTATGAAAAAGAAATTTATGCGTTTTACTTCAATTATTCTTTGCATTGTTCTCTTATTCTCAGCAACAACAGTAAGCTCTTTTGCTGTTGAAACAAACAAAACAGATGTATCCGTGCTTGACAGCGTAACTTCTGTTTTTGATGGTGTAGGAACAAGCGGCAATGCAGGCGATGACTTTATGAAAGTTCTTTACAATATGCTTAACAATATTGTTGAATTTCTCGTTAAAGGTATCTGTCTTCTCTATCCAAACAACTCCAACTGGAAAAACATTGATGAATATAACAGTGATGAAATCGGTTTCCTTGCAGGCAGAGAAAATTATCAGACTGCAGCAGCAAATTCAAACTGCTGGTCTTTAGGCTATGCTTCAAAGAGCGTTGTCCCCGCAGACATCAGCTCAGGTAACTACTATCTCGGCCGTGACCTTACTGTAAGAAAAACTCAGGGCGTTTATGATGATATGCGTGTACGCGCTGCTGTTATTGATGATAACTCCGGTGAAGGCGCAGTTGTTTTTGCTGCTGTTGACTGTCTCGGTGTTACTTCTACTGATGCAAGAACAATCCGTAAGGCTGTTCTTGACTACTGTGCAGAACAGAACATCAAGGTTTCAAGCATCAACATCACAGCTACTCACTCACACTCTGCTCTTGATACACAAGGCGTAAGCACAGAATTTTTCTATAAGCTTGTTGCAAGCGGTGTAAACAACCTTCTCGGAAAAACAACCACAAATGATGCTTTAACTTACGCTGAAAGCTTTAAAAATTATTTCATTTCTCAGTCTGTTGAAGCTATCAAAGAGGCTCTCGCTGACATGGAAACAGGCTCTCTCTACTTCTCCTCTATCGACTGCAGCGAATTTGTACACGACAAGCGTGACCTTATTGCTAAAGAAGATATCCAGGAAATTGCAAGTTTCTGTTTCGTTCCCGCTTCAGGCAGCGAAGCTACTTATATTTCCGATATCCCTTGTCATCCCACATCCTTCAGCGCAGGCAACGGTCTTGTTGCTTCTGACTATATCTACTACATTGATGAATACATCAAAAATGAAAACGGTGGCAACTTCCTTATGGTTGCAGGTGCTCTCGGTCAGCTTTCAAGAGATAACACAAGCGTTGATGAAACAGGTATGACCGAATGGGAAGCTATGGGTGCCGAAACCAAGAATATGGGGTACATCTTCGGTGAGCTTATTGTTGATGCCGATTATTCCACCGAGCTTTCTCCCGTTCTCAATGTTGCTCACAAGGAAATTTTCATTGAAGCAGAAAACAGCATTCTTGCTCTTGCAGTTGAAATTCAGCTTGTAAACAATGTAGCATTCACAGACGGTCTTAAAACAATTATGCCTGCTGAAATCGGTTATGTTGAATTCGGTAACGAAATTGCACTTGCACTCTTCCCCTGCGAGCTTTATCCCGAAGTATTCTATTCAACCGAAATCACAAACGGCACAAACTGGGACGGCACTGAATGGCAGTACGGCGACCTTACAAATTCAGTTGAAGGCGTTACAGTATATCCCGTAAGCCTTGCAAACGATGCTCTCGGCTATGCTGTTACAGACAACACCTTCGCATTTATGGGTCACATAATCGGAGAAGAAATTGCAGATGAAACACTTTCTATCGGTAAGCACATTGCTTCACATCTTATAAGCAACTATTGTGAAATGATAGAAGCCTTCGCAAAATAATCAAAGCTTTAACAAAGGGGTTGCCCGATGGCAGCCCCTAAAATTATATATAACGAGGTGTCCGCTATGAAAACAGTGTGGAAAATTCTTTTGGCCGTATTTTCCTTAATTCTTGCCGTTATTCTGGTTTGGGGCGGAATAATGTTCTTCTATTACCCGAAGTATAAAGCCGATAAAAAAGAGGTTTTAACCGAGGTTATAGATGTTTCAGACGGCTTTAACGTAATGAGCTGTAATGTCCGTTGTATTTCTCCCACGGACTTAGGAAAAAAGAGCTGGTTTTACCGTGCTTCACTTATAATGCAAACAATCACAACGGAAGAACCTGTAATTATAGGCTTTCAGGAGGTCACGAAATGGCATTACTCATATCTCTGTGACTCACTCCCCTTATATGATTCGGTTATAACCTACCGTGATGAAGCATTCAATTCTGAGGGCTGTCCGATTTTCTACCGCACAGATTTATATACACTCATTGATCAAGGCTCCTTCTGGCTTTCCGAAACACCCGATGTTATGAGTAAGAGCTGGGGCGCAGCATTCAATCGTGTATGCGGTTATGTTATACTTGAAGACAAGGCAAGCGGCACTCAGTTTGTTGTTTTCAACACTCACCTTGACCATGTAAGTGATGAAGCAAGAATAAACGGTATTCAGGTTATACTTGATAAAATAGCCGAATTTGGTTCACTTCCCGCTGTTTTAATGGGTGACCTCAATGCAACTGAAAGCTCTCTTACTTATAAGAGTGCAACCGAAAACTTTCTTGACACTAAATATGAAACAGAAAACACTATGAGCGGATGCACATATCAGAACTGGGGCAAAAGTCTTGACAGGGACTGTATTGACTACATATTGGTATCAAAAACAGGCTTTAATGTAAATGAATATAAAATAGTAAACAAAACCTTTGACGGAACATATTCCAGCGACCACTTCCCTCTTTCGGTAAATCTTTCGTTTTCCGAATAAAACATTACACAACCCTACTGCTCGGATGTTACAACAAACATTCGAGCTGTTTTTTTGCACAAAAAAAGAGAGGTAACACGGGAAAATCATCCGTATTACCTCTTTATCTGTTTGTTTCAAACCGCTTTACAGGGTTTGTTATGAGTTAATCAAACAAGTTCAATGATGCACATTTCTGCAGCGTCACCGCGACGGGGACCTGTTTTGATTATGCGGCAGTAACCACCGTTTACATCCTTATACTTGGGTGCAACTTCATCAAAGAGCTTTTTAACAACAGTGTCTTTTGTAATATAAGACATTGCCTGTCTTTTATTGTGAAGGTTATCGACCTTGGCGAGAGTAATCATTTTCTCCGTCATAGCACGAACTTCCTTAGCTCTTGTTACGGTGGTTTCAATTTTGCCATTTTCCAAAAGGAAAGTTACCATTGCTCTCATCATCGCTCTGCGATGGTCAGTTGTTCTGCCGAGCTTTCTGGTTCCGGGCATTTAAAATCACTCCTTATTTCCTTATAAAGGTTAAATGTTAAAGGATTATTCATCCTCCTGGCGAAGAGAAAGACCAAACTGTGAAAGTTTAGCAATAACTTCATCAAGGGACTTCTTGCCGAGGTTTCTGACCTTCATCATTTCGTCCTCTGATTTTTCAATCAAATCGCCAACCTTGTGAATATTCGCTCTCTTAAGACAATTGAAAGAACGAACTGAAAGGTCAAGTTCCTCAACGGTCATCTCAAGTGTCTGCTTGTTTGAGTCATTGTCCTTAACGACCATAACCTCTACATTGCTTGCTTCTTCAGAAAGATCAACGAAAAGGTTGAGGTGTTCGTTGAGAATCTTGGCGGCAAATGAAACAGCATCCTGAGCTGATATTGTTCCGTTTGTCGTTACCTCAAGAGTAAGCTTGTCGTAGTCTGTGATATCACCGACACGAGTATTCTCTACGGTATAATTTACTTTCTCGACAGGAGTGTAAATAGAGTCGATAGCAATAACGCCGATAGGCGGATTCATCAACGCTTTATTACGCTCTGCTGACACATAGCCTCTGCCTGAATCGGCTGTAAGCTCCATTTTGATATGAGCATCGGGGCTTACTGTTGCAATGTGCCAATCGGGGTTAAGGATTTCAACCTCCGAGTCTGTCTGAATATCACCGGCAGTAATTTCTGTAGCATTGCTTACATCAATATACATAGTCTTAGGACCGTTGCCGTGAATTTTAAGAATAACGCTCTTTAAGTTAAGGACGATTTCCGTAACATCCTCTTTCACACCCTCAATTGTTGAGAACTCATGAAGAACACCATCAATCTTAACTGAAGTGATAGCATAACCTCTGAGCGAGGACAAAAGAACGCGACGCAAACTGTTACCGATTGTTGTGCCGTAGCCTCTTTCAAGTGGTTCAAGCACAAATGTGCCGAATGAACCGCTTTCATTCATTTCGGTTGCAGTAATGCTGGGCTTCTCAATACCAATCATTCAAAACCCTCCTTATAATTTAGAACGAAAAACCATATAATTTAGATTTCCGTCTTGCAAATAAATCGATTATTACTGACTTAAAGATTATTTTGAATAGAATTCAACAATGAAGTGTTCTTCAACGGGAACTGCAATCTGATCTCTTTCGGGAAGAGCAGTAACCTTTGCTGTGTTTGCTTCATTTGAAACTTCAAGCCACTGGGGAACAGGTCTTGATGCATTAGCTTCGAGAACTGCTTTAATCTTTTCGCTGTCAAGGCTCTTCTTCTTGATAGAAAGAACATCGCCTGCTTTGCAAAGATAAGAAGGAATATCAACCTTTTTACCGTTTACAACGAAATGACCGTGTGTAACAAGCTGTCTTGCTTCTGCTCTTGAGCTTGCCCAACCAAGCAGATAAACAATGTTGTCAAGACGGCTTTCGCAAATACGAAGAAGGTTTTCACCTGTCATACCTGCCTGCTTTTCAGCCATTGCGAAATATTTTCTGAACTGGCTCTCATTGATGCCGTAGTATCTTCTGGCAGTCTGCTTTGTACGAAGCTGTGTGCCGTACTCGGAAGCCTTTTTGCGGCTCTGGCCATGCTGTCCGGGAGCGTAGTTACGACGGTCAATAGAACATTTGCTTGAATAGCATCTATCGCCCTTTAAGTAGAGCTTTTTGCCTTCGCGGCGGCATAATTTACACACCGCACCGGTATATCTTGCCATTGTAATGACACCTCCTGATATTTGTTATACGCGTCTTCTCTTGGGAGGACGGCAGCCGTTGTGAGGAATGGGAGTTACATCTTTGATCATTGTAACTTCAAGACCTGCAGTCTGAAGAGCTCTGATAGCAGCTTCTCTTCCCTGTCCGGGGCCCTTTACGAATACCTCAACGGTCTTCATACCGTGTTCCATTGCAGCCTTAGCAGCTGTTTCAGCAGCTGTCTGAGCAGCAAAGGGAGTTGACTTTCTTGAACCTCTGAAGCCCATTTCACCGGCAGATGCCCATGAAACTGTGTTGCCCTGAGTATCAGAAATAGTTACAATTGTGTTATTGAAGGTGGATTGAATATGAACTGCACCACGATCGATATTTTTACGCTCACGACGCTTGCGTGTTGCGCCTTTTTTAGTAGCGCTTGCCTTTGCCATACTAATTCCCTCCTTACTTCTTCTTGTTTGCTATTGTCTTCTTGGGACCCTTACGAGTACGAGCGTTTGTCTTTGAACGCTGACCTCTTACGGGAAGTCCCTTACGGTGACGGACACCGCGATAGCAGCCGATTTCTATAAGTCTCTTGATATCAAATGCTGTTTCCCTTCTGAGATCACCTTCAACCTTAACATTGTGGTCGATATACTCACGAAGTTTTGAAACATCAGCCTCAGTCAAATCCTTTACTCTTGTGTCAGGATTGATGCCTGTAGCTGTAATAATGTCGCTTGCAGTTTTCTGACCTATACCATAGATATATGTGAGAGCTATTTCAACTCTTTTTTCTCTGGGAAGGTCTACACCAGATATACGCGCCATTTGTCAGTTGCACCTCCATTAATAGGTTTATGTCCGAGCCTTAGCCCTGACGCTGCTTGTGCTTGGGATTTTCACAGATAACCATTACTTTTCCCTTGCGTTTAATGATTTTGCACTTCTCGCAAATTTTCTTTACAGAAGGTCTGACTTTCATTGTAGAATACCTCCTAAAATTATTGCTTTATTTTGACCGCCAAGTAATACGGCCTTTGGTGAGATCATAAGGTGAAAGTTCAACCGTTACTTTATCACCGGGAAGAATACGGATGTAGTTCATACGAAGCTTTCCGGAAATATGGGCTAAAATCACCTTGCCGTTTTCAAGCTCTACCTTGAACGCTGCGTTCGGTAATGCTTCAACGACGGTACCTTCGATTTCGATGTTATCCTGTTTGGACATACTACTTACCTCCTTATTATATGACAGCTTTTATTGCTGCCAAAGCTTTTCTCAAAGCTCGGTCGGATGCCATCTGATTATCCGATATGCACATTCCGACGGATTCAATATGACGGGGATTTTTACGCTTCGGGTTATTAAGCGGACGCTCTTTTCCGTCACAGACAAAAACCTGAGCTTCATCTGCACTGATAACAGTCAAGAGATAGCCTTTATCCCTGCCAGCAAGACTTTTAACAACCTGACCTCTTAGAAACATACTTCGCACCTCTCAGCACTGTGTAAGTATTATACACTCGCCATCGGTGATAGCAACGGTATGTTCAAAGTGTGCAGATAATTTACCGTCTGCCGTTACAACCGTCCAGTTGTTACGCAGCACCTTTACATTTTCGGTGCCTTCGTTAATCATCGGTTCAATGGCAATGGTCATCCCGGGAAGAAGTCTTGCTCCTTTGCCCGGTTTGCCGTAGTTCGGAACCGAAGGATCTTCATGGAGCTTGGAACCTATTCCGTGTCCTGTATAGTCGCGGACAATTCCATATCCTCTTGATGCACAGTGCTCAAAGATTGCAGAACCTATATCGCCCAGTCTGTTTCCTGCAACAGCCTTAGAAAGTCCGATATAAAGAGCCTCTCTTGTGGTGTCGCACAGCCGCGTAGCAGCAGGACTTATTTTTCCGCAGGCGAATGTTGCCGCATTATCTCCGTGGAAGCCGTTAATCACAGCTCCGAGATCTATACTTACAATGTCGCCCTCTTTGATGATGTGTTTATCATCAGGAATTCCATGAATTACTTCATTGTTTATGGAAATGCATGCAGTTGCCGGAAAACCGTTGTAGTTAAGAAAGTTGGGCTTTGCGCCCTGACTTATGATAAAATCATAAGCAATCTTATCTATTTCAGCCGTTGTTATACCCGGCTGAACAGCCTCACCGGCAAGCTGTAGTGCCCGAGCAGAAATTCTGCCCGCTTCACGCATCAATTCAATCTCGCGGCGTGTTTTCAGCACTATCATGCTCAATCCTCCAATGCTTTAAGGGTAAGCGCTGTTGTGTCTTTAACTTCAGGCTGTCCCTCAACAATAAAAAGCTTGTTCTGCTTTTCATAGTAAGCCTTCAAAGGCTCGGTTTCTTCGTGGTAGATTTTAAGTCTTTCGAGTACTGTTTCGGGAGCATCGTCCTTTCTCTGAACAAGCTCACCGCCGCAGCCATCGCAAACACCGTCTACCGCAGGCTTCTTATACTCAAGGTGATAAGAGTTTCCGCAAGCCTTGCAGACTCTGCGTCCTGACATTCTTGCTGCAATTGCTTCATCAGCAACCTCAATGTCAATTACCTTATCAATAACAACGCCCATTTCATCAAGTGCCTCTGCCTGAGGAATTGTTCTGGGGAAGCCGTCGAGTATAAATCCGTTTTTGCAATCATCACAAGCAAGTCTGTCTTTAATGATACCGATAACAACTTCATCGGGAACAAGCTTGCCTGCTTCAATAAATTCTTTAGCTTTAAGTCCCATAGGTGTGCCGTTTTTCAGAGCTTCGCGGATAATGTTTCCGGTGGAAACAGTGGGAATAGAAAGCTTTTCGCTTACTATTTCCGCCTGTGTACCTTTACCTGCTCCGGGGGCACCGAGAAAAATTATATTCATCGGTTTATTCTCCTTAAATATTAATCAAGGAAGCCCTTGTAGTGACGCATCATCATCTGGCTCTCAACCTGCTGAACTGTTTCAAGAGCAACACCAACAAGAATTATGATTGATGTACCGCCAAGAGAAACATTCATGGGATAACCTACCGCATCTGTAATCTGTGAGAAAAGGATGGGATAGAGAGCTACAACGCTGAGCATAAGAGCGCCGAGAAGAACTATTTTGGAAATAACCTTTGCGATATATTCAGCAGTGGGCTTACCGGAACGGATACCGGGAATCATACCGCTGTTCTTAGCAAGGTTGTTTGCCATCTCAATGGGATTATACTGAATTGATGCATAGAAATATGCAAAGAAGATTATAAGTAAGAAGTAGATAACTCCGTATATGGGAGATGTTGCCTGGAACCAACCGAAGAACATCGTCCAGAATTTACCCCAGCCTGTTGATTCATCAATGCTGTTTGAAACAAACATTTCAATCGTGGGAGGTAAGGAAAGAATGGAGCTTGCAAAAATTACGGGAAGAACACCGGACATATTAACCTTAATCGGAATATTGGAGCTCTGTCCGCCATACATTTTACGACCTACAACTCTTTTTGCATACTGAACAGGAATTCTGCGCTCTGCATTATCCATCCAAACGATATAAGCTATCATAAGAATGAGAGTGATAAGTGCAATGGGAGCTATCAGATAATACCATTTACCCTGATAGTAGGGAGTTGCAACAATCTGATAAATTGTGGTGGGAATTCTTGAAACGATACCTGCGAAAAGTATAAGTGAAATACCGTTACCGATACCGTGTTCGTTAATCTGTTCACCAAGCCACATAACAAGCGCTGAACCTGCTGTAAGAGTAGCTACAATAAATACACCCTGTAATACTGCCCAGATACCTGTATAAGCCTTACCGTTCACATCTGTTGTGAGCATATTGCCCTGACTCCAGATATATACATAGTATGCAATACCCTGTAATACAGCAAGACCGACAGTTACATAACGGGTGATGGTAGCCATCTTTTTACGGCCTTCCTCATCGTGAGAAAGTTTCTCAAGTGCCGGAATAGCAACAGCAAGAAGCTGTAATATAATAGATGAGTTAATATAGGGAGTTATACCTAATGCAAAAACTCGTCCATAGTTGAATGCGTCACCGGTCATCATTGAGAGATAGTTGAGGAAAGTACCGGTTGAGTCGCCTATAAGACCGTTGTCCTGAGTAATATCAATGAACGGAATCGGAATAGCGCAACCCAGTCTAAAGAGGAAGAGAATGAAGATTGTGTAAAGCATCTTTTTACGCAAGTCTGCAATCTTCCACGCATTAATAAAAGTTTTTATCATTTGTCAGACACTCTCCTTTTCTTTCAGTTGCAAAAGTTTATCGAACCTGAATTAATTATTCAATAACTTCAGCTGTTCCGCCTACTGCCTCGATCTTAGCTTTTGCTTCCTTAGAAAAAGCATTTGCCTTAACTGTGAACTTCTTTGTGAGTTCACCGTGAGCAAGAACCTTGATACCGTCAAGTTCTTTCTTAACAAGACCCTTTTCAAGAAGAGCTGCTGTGTCAATTACAGCGCCGTCTTCAAAAGTTGATTCAAGAGCTGAAAGATTTACGATAGCAATTTCCTTTGCAAAGATATTGTTGAATCCTCTCTTGGGGATTCTTCTCTGCAAGGGCATCTGACCGCCTTCAAAACCGGGGTTCATACCGCGGCCTGCACGTGCCTTCTGACCCTTGTGACCCTTACCGGCTGTTTTACCCTGACCGGAAGCAGGTCCTCTGCCTATACGCTTTACCGGCTTTGTTGAACCGGGAGCAGGCGATAACTCGTGAATTTTCATAATAAGCAATCCTTTCTGCTCTTAAGCTTTTGTGACTTCGAGAAGGAAACCTATTTTGTTTACCTTACCTTGTGTCTGAGCGTTGTCGGGCTGAACCGAAACATCGCCGATTTTACGAAGACCGAGTGACTGTGCTGTGGCAATCTGGTCTTTTTTGCAACCGATAAGACTCTTAACGAGCTTTACTTTAACTTCTGCCATTAGTACTTCACTCCTTAACCTAAAATTTCCTTAGCGGTCTTGCCTCTTACAGCAGCAACTTCATCTACTGTACGAAGAAGTGAAAGACCGTTAATTGTAGCTCTGACTACATTGCAAGGATTGTTTGAACGAAGAGCCTTAGCTCTGATGTCCTTGATTCCTACTGTATCAACAACAGCACGAACGGGACCGCCGGCGATAACGCCGGTACCGGGAGCTGCGGGCTTGAGAAGAACTTCACCAGCGCCGAACTTACCGATAATTTCGTGAGGAATTGTTGTGCCTTTAAGAGAAACATGAATAAGATTCTTCTTAGCATCCTCAATACCCTTACGGATAGCATCCGGAACTTCACCGGATTTACCAAGACCGAAGCCGATTGTGCCTTTACCGTCACCAACAACTACAAGAGCAGCGAACTTGTAGATACGACCACCCTTAACAGTTTTAGATACACGATTAATCGCAACGACTTTCTCCTGGAATTCGTTATCTTTCTGTGCTTCAAACTTAGCCAAAAGTCATTCCTCCTTCATTAGAACTTGAGGCCACCCTCACGGGCGCCTTCGGCCAAGCCCTGGACACGGCCGTGATAGATGTAACCGCCGCGGTCGAATACGCAAACATCAATATTCTTCTGGGCAGCTCTTTCAGCTAATAACTTGCCGACTTTTTTAGCGGCTTCTACATTTCCGCCGTATTCCTCAAAAGCTTTCTCAGCAGTTGAAGCTGATGCAAGAGTTACGCCCTTGTCATCATCAATAAGCTGAGCATAGATGTGCTTGAGGGAGCGGTAAACATTAAGGCGAGGACACTCGGCAGTTCCGTGGATTTTGCCACGAACTCTCTTATGACGAGCCTGTCTTGCCTTTTGTGTGTTAGGTCTGTTAACCATAAAAGTATCCTCCTATAATTATTTGCCGCTCTTACCGGCTTTACCTTCTTTACGACGAACAACTTCATCAATGTATCTGATACCTTTGCCCTTGTAGGGTTCGGGAGGACGAACGCCTCTTACTTCAGATGCGAACTGACCGACAAGCTGCTTGTCAAAGCCGGAAATAACGATTTTATTGGGTGCGGGAACTTCAACTGTAATTCCTGCGGGAGGAGCCATAACAACCTGATGTGAGTAACCTACGTTGAGAACAAGGTCTTTACCCTGCATAGCTGCACGGTAACCGATACCAACGATTTCAAGTTCCTTCGAAAATCCTTTGCTAACGCCCTCGATCATATTTGCAATAAGTGTTCTCGTAAGACCGTGAAGAGATCTGTTTTCCTTCTGGTCATTGGGACGGGTAACTGTTACAGCACCGTCTGCAAGAACGATTGTCATATTGCTGTTAAATGTTCCGGTAAGGGTACCCTTGGGACCTTTTACGGTAACAGTGCTGCCGTCTACATTAACGTCAACTCCGGCCGGAACAACGATGGGTAATTTACCTATACGTGACATCCCTTGTACCTCCTTACCAAATAAATGCAAGGACTTCGCCGCCGACATTTGCCTTGCGAGCGTCCTTATCTGTCATAATGCCCTTTGAAGTTGAGAGAATTGCTGTACCAAGACCTTTCATAACCTTGGGCATATTCTCGCAATCGGTATATATACGCAAACCGGGCTTAGAAACTCTGCGTAAACCGAGTAATACCTGTGACTTATTGGGACCGTACTTCAGAGCGATTTCAATTACGCCCTGCTTACCGTCGTCAATTACCTTAAAACTTTTTATATAACCCTCATCAACAAGAATCTGAGCAATAGCCTTCTTCATATTTGAAGCAGGAACAGAAACTGTGTCATGCTTTGCGGAATTGGCGTTTCTGATTCTTGTGAGCATATCTGCGATGGGATCGGTAATCTGCATGCCGTTAACCTCCTTTTAGCTTTTACCAGCTTGCTTTCTTAACTCCGGGAATCTGACCTGCGTGAGCTAACTCTCTGAAGCAGATACGGCAAACACCGTACTTACGCAAATAAGCGTGGGGTCTTCCGCAAATCTTGCATCTGTTGTATGCTCTGGTTGAGTATTTTGCAGGCTTAGCCTGTTTATTCTTCATTGCTGTCTTTGCCATTGTTACCCCTCCTTACTTTGCAAAGGGAGCGCCCATAAGGGAAAGCAGCTCTCTTGCTTCTTCGTCAGTCTGTGCAGTTGTTACGATACAAACATCCATACCGCGAACTTTGTCAATCTTATCATACTCAATTTCAGGGAAAATGAGCTGTTCCTTTACACCGAGAGAGTAGTTACCTCTGCCGTCAAAGGAGTTGGGGTTAATACCTCTGAAGTCACGAACTCTGGGGAGAGCAAGATTGAAGAGTCTGTCAACAAACTCATACATTCTGTCGCCACGAAGAGTTACTTTTACGCCGTTGGGCATACCTTCACGAAGCTTGAAGTTAGCAACTGATTTCTTTGCAAGGCAAACAACGGGCTTCTGACCTGTGATCTTACCGATATCAGAAACAATAGCGTCAACTGCCTTGGGGTTATCTCGTGCTTCGCCGCAACCAACATTGATAACAATCTTATCAATCTTGGGAATCTGCATAACGCTCTTATAGTTGAATTTCTTCATAAGTGCGGGAGCGACTTCAGCACTGTACATTTCTTTAAGTCTTGCCATTTTTGTTGTCCTCCCTTTAATTATTCAAAGTGAGCGCTGCACTTTTTGCAAACGCGAACCTTGTTGCCCTTGTCATCAATAACACGGCCAACTCTTGTAGCCTTGCCGCACTTGGGGCAAACAAGCTGAACCTTATCAGCATAAAGAGCACTTTCTGCTTCAATGATGCCTCCGGGTTCACCCATTCTTCTGGGTTTTACATGCTTTTTAACAATGTTGATACCTTCAACGATAACCTTACCTTCGGAAGGACTTACCTGAAGAACCTTACCGGTCTTACCTCTGTCCTTGCCGTTGATAACCATTACGGTATCACCGGATTTTACATGAACTTTGTTACTCATTCTTCGCACCTCCGATTAAAGTACTTCGGGAGCGAGGCTGAGGATTTTGGAATAATCCTTATCACGAAGCTCTCTTGCTACCGGTCCAAAAATACGAGTACCCTTGGGGTTTTTGTCTTCCTTGATAATAACAGCTGCGTTTTCATCGAAACGGATATATGTGCCGTCAGCTCTGCGAACGCCCTTTGCGGAACGAACGATAACAGCCTTAACAACATCACCCTTTTTAACAACGCCGCCGGGTGTAGCCTTTTTAACGGAAGCGACTACAACATCACCGATATTGGCATACTTTCTGCCTGTACCGCCGAGTACACGGATGCACATAAGTTCCTTAGCACCCGTATTATCGGCAACTTTAAGTAAAGTCTGCTGCTGAATCATGAATGTGCCTCCTTATTTTGCTTTCTCAATGATTTCAACCACACGCCATCTCTTATCCTTTGAAAGAGGACGGGTTTCCATCAGTAATACACGGTCGCCGATACCGCACTCATTGTTTTCATCGTGAGCCTTAAGCTTGATGGTGTGGTTGACGATCTTTTTGTAGAGAGGATGCTTAACCTTGTCTCTTACAGAAACAACAACGGTCTTATCCATCTTATCGCTGGTAACAATACCAACACGAGTTTTTCTTAAATTTCTTTCCATTTTATGCTGCCTCCCTTACCTTACGCATCTTTACCGTGAAGTTCAACATCTCTGCGTACTGTAAGTACTCTTGCGATGTCCTTCTTAACGGCACTGATACGCATTGGGTTATCGAGCTGGTTGATGGCCTGCTGGAAGCGCAGCTTAAAGAGCTCGTCCTTTAATTCAACGAGTTTAGCATCCAACTCAGAAGCGGACATTTTTCTGATTTCACTGGCTTTCATTATGACTCACCACCCTGTTCTTCCTTTGTAATAAACTTGCACTTAATGGGAAGCTTGTTTGCAGCAAGACGCATAGCTTCACGAGCTACCTCTTCGCTAACACCGGCAATTTCAAACATAACTCTGCCGGGCTTTACTACTGCAACCCAATATTCCGGTGAACCTTTACCTGAACCCATTCGAGTTTCAGCGGGCTTTTCGGTAATAGGCTTATCGGGGAATATCTTTATCCATACCTGACCGCCACGCTTGATGTATCTTGTCATAGCGATACGGGCAGCCTCAATCTGGTTTGAGGTAATCCATGCGGGCACAAGAGCTACGAGACCATAATCACCGTAGGTAACTGTATTGCCGCGATGTGCAACGCCCTTGAGGCGTCCTCTCTGCTGTCTGCGGTATTTAACGCGCTTAGGCAATAACATTTTTACGCCCTCCTGTCTCTTTTCTGCTTAGATGAAGCATCGTGAAGAACTTCACCCTTATAAATCCAAACCTTTACACCGATACGGCCATAGGTTGTTTTAGCTTCAGCAAAACCGTAGTCAATGTCTGCTCTGATTGTCTGAAGCGGAATAGTACCTTCCTTGTAGGTTTCGGAGCGTGCGATTTCTGCACCGCCGAGTCTACCGCTGCACTGAATCTTGATACCGGCTGCGCCGAGACGCATTGTGCCGCCGATAGCCTGCTTAACTGCACGGCGGAAAGATACACGCTTTTCAAGCTGAAGAGCAATCTTTTCTGCTACAAGCTGTGAGTTGAGGTCAGGCTGCTTGATTTCGATGATATTGATGAAAACATCTTTATCTGAGCCAAGCATCTTCTTGCAGGTTGCCTTAATCTTTTCGATTTCAGCACCGCCTTTACCGATAACCATACCGGGCTTTGCGCAGTGGATATTGATGCGTACTCTCTTAGGATCACGCTCAATTTCAATTTTGGGAACACCTGCACTGTTAAGAGCATTGAGGAGATATTCACGAACATTATAGTCTGCTACGAGAGTATCACCGAATGTTGCCTTACCTGCATACCAGCGGGATTCCCAGTCTTTAATGACACCGATTCTTAAACCGGTAGGATTAATTTTCTGTCCCATTGTATAATTCCTCCTCCCCGATTATTCCATTTCCTTGAGAACAAGGTTGATGTGAGATGTCTTTTTGTTAATTCTGAATGCACGGCCGTGATCTCCGGGTCTGATTCTCTTGAGAGTGGGGCCCTGAGAAACTGTGCATTCTGCAACATAGAGTCTGGAAACATCCATGTCGAAATTATTTTCCGCATTAGCCATAGCGGATTTAAGAAGCTTTGCAAGGGGTTCACACGCAGCCTTGGGTGTGTACTTAAGGATTGCCATAGCTTCTTCAGCGGGCTTATTTCTGATAAGGTCGAGAACTATCTTAACCTTACGGGGAGCGATGCGCTCAAAAGTCGCTTTTGCTCTTGCTTCCATTTTTTACACTCCTTTCGGCTTATTTACCGTTATTTGATGTTTTGCTGCCTGCATGACCTTTAAAGGTTCTTGTGGGAGCAAATTCACCTAATTTGTGACCAACCATATCCTCTGTTACATATACGGGTACATGCTTACGACCGTCATGAACGGCAAAGGTGTGACCAACAAAATCAGGGAAGATTGTGGAGCTGCGGCTCCATGTTTTAAGTACGATTTTTTCGCCCTTTTTGTTCATTTCAATGACTCTTTCGAGAAGCTTGGGCTGCACGAAAGGTCCCTTTTTAATACTTCTGCCCATTATTTATCGCTCCTTTCCGTTTATTTCGCATTAGCGCGTTTTACGATAAGTTTATCGGAACGCATATGCTTAGCACGAGTCTTATAACCGAGAGCGGGCTTGCCCCAAGGAGTAACAGGACCGGGACGACCGATGGGGGACTTACCTTCACCACCACCGTGAGGATGGTCGCAGGGGTTCATTACTGAACCGCGGACTGTGGGACGGATACCCATATGACGGGTACGACCTGCTTTACCGATTTTAACATTAAGGTGGTCTTCGTTGCTTACCTGGCCGATTGTAGCCATACACTGAACGGGTACGTTACGGAGTTCGCCTGAGGGTAAACGAAGAAGAGCATATTTGCCTTCCTTAGCCATAAGCTGAGCTGCATTACCTGCTGCTCTTGCAAGCTGGCCGCCTCTGCCGGGATAAAGCTCAACATTGTGAATAAATGTACCGGTAGGGATATTTGTAAGAGGAAGAGCATTACCTACTTTAATATCTGCTGCGGGACCGGCAACAACTGTGTCACCTACATTAAGTCCTACAGGAGCAATGATATAGCTCTTTGTTCCGTCTTCATACTGAATAAGAGCAATGAATGCTGAACGGTTGGGATCGTATTCAAGAGTCTTAACAGTAGCGGGCATATCGATCTTTGAACGCTTGAAATCGATTATGCGGTACTTCTGACGGTTTCCGCCACCGTGATGACGGACTGTAATTCTGCCGTAGCTGTTTCTGCCTGCTGTCTTCTTGAGAGGTTCAAGAAGGCTTCTTTCAGGAGCAACCTTTGACAGTTTGGAATAATCTGTAACCGACATATTACGGCGACCGTTTGTTGTCGGCTTAAAGACCTTTATAGCCATTTTTTGTCACACGCCTTTCATATTATTGAAAAAATTGTGTTCGTTCCGGATAGTTTAGCGGCCGGCTAAAACCATACATCGCTTTCCGGACTCCGGTCAATTAAAACATACCGTCAAAGAACTCGATTGTCTTGGAGCCTTCTGTGAGTGTTACGATTGCCTTTTTCCATGAGGGCTTGTAGCCTTCATAGCGACCGTAACGACGCATATGACCACGAACATTCATTGTATTTACGCTTTCAACCTCAACACCGAAAAGCTGTTCAACAGCCTTTGCGATTTCGATCTTGTTTGCGTCTTTGGCAACAACGAAAGTATACTTTTTCATTGCTGTGCCCATCATACTTTCTTCGGTAACTACGGGCTTGAGGATTATATCCTGTGCTAACTTACTCATTATGCATAAACCTCCTCAATCTTTGCTACCGCATCCTTAAGAACTACGATGCTGTCGCAATTAAGGATATCGTAAACATTAAGAGTATTTACAAGTGTTGTTTTAACGCCTGCAATGTTACGAGCTGAACGATAAACAACATCATCCTTTTCGGGAAGAACGATAAGAGTTTTCTTACCTGTCTTGAGAGCTGCAAGAACCTTTACGATTTCCTTTGTTTTGATAGCTTCAAGTGAAAGAGCGTCAAGAACGATCATTTCCTGAGAAGCAACCTTTGAAGAAAGAGCAGACTTAAGAGCAAGTCTTCTTACTTTCTTGTTTATTGTGAAGTTGTAGCTACGGGGCTTAGGACCATGAGCAATACCGCCGTGGTACCACTGGGGAGATCTTGTTGAACCCTGTCTTGCACGACCGGTTCCCTTCTGTCTCCAAGGCTTCTTACCGCCGCCGCTTACTTCGGAGCGTGTGAGGGTGGACTGTGTTCCCTGACGCTGATTTGCAAGATAATTTACAACAGCGAGATGCATAACTGTTTCATTGGGCTCGATAGCGAATATGCTTTCGTTGAGCTCAAGTTCGGAAACCTTCTCGCCTGCCATATTAAATACTGCTGTTTTAGGCATCTTCTATTCCCTCCTTACGCTTTCTTAACGGCATTTGTGATAACAATGTAACCGCCCTTGGCACCGGGAACAGCACCCTTTACAGCGATGAGATTGTTTTCAGCATCTACCTTAACTACGTCCAGATTCTGAACAGTAACTTTTTCAGCACCGAGATGACCGGGCATC
>JAZNOZ010000048.1:0-63240 GCA_045589395.1 Acutalibacteraceae bacterium
TGGCGTGGTGGTTATCGCTATGCTTTTTATGTTCAGTTTGCTATTGCAGTATTATTAATATTTTCTATTCCGTTATGGAAAAAGAGTTATTCAACACAAGAAACGGATGAAGAAAGCGGAGTAACCCTTTCAATTGCAGAAATGATAAAAAAATCAGAAGTAAGACAAGTCTGGATAATTATGCTTATGACAAATGCAATTGAGTATGCTTGCGGAGTTTGGGGAAGTACATATTTAGTAGAAGAAAAAGGTTTTGATATTGAGCACGGAGCTCTTGCACTTACTATATATTATGTCGGAATGTCTATAGGGCGTTTTGTATCAGGCTTACTTGCAAATAAAATTAAAACATGGAAGCGTATTTTTATAGGTTGCGTAATTCTTGCACCGGCAATTGTTATTATGATTCTTCCTTTAAGTGATATTTTTGCAGTTTTGGGTTTATTCCTTATAGGGCTTGGTAATGGTTCTATTTATCCGAATATGATACATTTAACCCCACACAATTTCGGTAAAGAAGTGTCGCAATCAATTATGGGCTCACAAATTGCCTTTGCGTATATCGGTGTTATGTTAGCACCACCTATGGTCAGTCTTATAAGTGGTTTATTCGGAATAAAAGTTTATCCTGTTTTACTGGCATTGCTTTATATTGTAATGGTTATAACTATTAAATGTTTTACAAATCGCTTGAAAAAACAAGGCAGATACATTAAGGATGTTTAAGATGAAGGATAATGATATTTTCAATATAAACAGTTTTATTGCTCCGGATGTTTCGTGTGCACCTGTATATATATGGGTGTGGAATGATATTTGCTCAAAAGAAGTTATAGACACTCAGCTGAATGAAATGCAGAATCTCGGAATAAGAGCATTTTATATACTGCCGGAACCAAAAGATTTTCGTCCCGGCAGTATGCCTACAAATCTTACTCCTGATTATCTCACAGAGGAATTTTTTGAGCTTTGTGCATATGCGATAAAACAAGGTAAGGCACTCGGAATGAACTGTTGGATTTATGATGAAGGCGGATGGCCATCCGGCAGTGCCTGCGGTAAGGTAACAGAGGCTCACCCTGAATATTCAGTTGAGAATTCCCGTTATCCCGATTTGCTCAACAAAAAAGCAACAGAATATTTTATAGAAATTACTCATGAAAAATATGCTTCTGCAATGGGAGAAGATTTCAGAAATTATGTTGCTGCAGTATTCACAGATGAACCAAAAGCACCGTTTATGGCTTCTAATAAAGAGTTACAAGACAGATATAAAGAACTCTATGGTGAATCAATATCAAAGCATCTTCCGTTAATCAAAGGTGAAATTGCTCCTACAGAAGAAAATGTTTACATATTGCATCAATGGTATGATTTATGCAGTCATGCGTTCTGTGAAAATTTTCTTTTACCTTGCAAAAAATGGGCAAATGAAAAAGGTATCGCTTTTACAGGCCATCTTGATGTTGATCACAGTCCCCAGGGCTGTATGAAAGGCGGTTGTAATTTCAATCTTATGCGTGCTCTCAGGTGTTTCGATATTCCGGGAGTTGATTTTATATGGCGTCAGATTTACCCTGAAAATAAAGTAACTTATAAAAATGATTTCAATGGATATAACGGCTTTTTTCCTCGATATGCTTCATCTGCGGCAGCACAGAACGGCACAAGGTTTGCGCTAAGTGAAATTTTTGGTGTAGCAGGGGCTGGTGTTACTTACGATATAATGCGATATACTGTAGGCTACGGGGCAGTTCGGGGAATAAATATTTTTAATCCTTTTAATTTTCCGCTTGGCAGAAGCGGTCAGCTTCTTGCTCAGGAGTTGCCTGTATTTACAGAAAAACAACCATTCTGCCGATATCTTAGTTACTTTAACCAATATACGGAAAGATTATCTTACATAAGCTCACTTGGTGAGCGTGTATATGACACTGCTCTTTATTATCCTGTTTCAGATTTTCAGGGTAGATTGAAAGCAGAAGAAATGGCAAAAGAGTTTGACGCTCTCGGAAGAACTCTTGAAAATATGTTGGTTGATTTTGACATTGCAGATGACTGTGTTTTGCAAATGTCTGAAATTACAGAAAATGGATATATGTGCATCGGTAGTGCCAAATATAAACATATAATTATTCCGGAAGGTGCAAATATTCCGGAAGCTACACGAATTGCGTTAGATAATTTTATAAAACGAGGCGGCTGTGTTTCACATAAGCTTTCAAATCTCACACCGGTAGTAAAAGCAGATGGTAACGGTTTACGCGCTATGCACAGAAAATTAAAAAAAGGAGATTTATTAATTCTCTTCAGAGAAACAGGCGAAAATGGTGATTATTGTATTCAATTACCATTGGCAAACGGTTATTTGCTTGACTTAACCAATGGTGAGTTGCAACATATTGAAACTGAAAATGGTGTTCTTAAAATTTCTCTTGCCATAGGCGAAACTGCTGTTATTTTATTAACCGATGATGTTTTGAAAGCAGAAAACCAAAACCATTTCAAAGCAGAAATTAATATTACGAGTGACTTTATATTCAAAAAAGAAACAGAGCTTGTTTGTGATGAAAACGGATTTAATAATATTAAGCATTCAGAAAAGGCAGTTTCCACACCCCTTGGCGACTGGGCTTCGTTAGTTGGCAGTGCTTATTCCGGTAGCGGTATTTATGAAACAAGCTTTACACTTCCAACTGAGAAAACAGGAAAAAAAGGTGAGCTTGATTTAGGCGATGTACATTTTGCAGCATCAGTATATCTTAATGGACATTCCCTTGGTGTAAGCTTAGCACCGCCATACAAGTTTAAAATACCTGATGGTGTGCTCAGCGAAAATAATACACTTGAAATAGTTACAACAAACACATCAGCGAACTGGTATGTTCATACGGATTATTTTAAAAGGTGGACAACAGAAGAATTATCCGAGTATTTTGACGGCGAAATTGAATATGCAAAAGATTTCCTCTCAGGCGGGTTATATGGTCCTGTTACGCTTTACACTGAATGAAGCCCGATTTCGCTGAATGAGAGGTAATTAAACAATTTTAACCTTTTGATTTGTTTAAATAAGCACAAAAATCCCATCCGAGAGGATGGGACTTTTGATTTCTTCGGTAAATTGTATTTAAGTTTTTGCGGTACTTTTTTCTGTTTTAGCCTTATAAACAGACACACCGAAAACGCTCAGAATAATAATTATTATGCCTGTGAGCTGCAAGGGTGTGAAAGAATCTTTCATAATAAGAAAACCGAGAAGAACGGATATAACAGTAGTAAAATTTGAAAAAATCAGAGTATGTCCGATACTCAGATAATTAAGCGCATAGTTTATGAGCATAAATGCACCCACTGAGGATATAAGCGCAAGATACAGCACGCTACCCGTGAATTGCGGATTTGTAAGCGGTTCAGTCCATAAAGTGAGGTTCCCCTTGGTGCTTATAAGTGCAGTAAGGGTGAAGGCAACAGCCCCCATTCCCGTCATAACATAGCTTCTTTCAAAGGGTGAAAACTCATCGGATATATTTCTGCTGAGTGCCGAAAATGCTGTAGTAGATACAACAGAGATAAGAAGCAGCAAACAACCGACAATTGAAAAACCGCCCGAGGAGCTTGTTGTGGTAAGAATGACACCTGCAACAGACATAACAGTACATACTATCTGGAACAGAGAATATTTTTCCTTTAGAAATATAAAACCGAAAATTATACCTACAACAGGCGAAAGACCGATAATTATCCCCGAAAAAGAGGTAGATGTCATCGCTATTCCTCTTGCTTCACATATAAAGTAAATGACCGGCTGAACAAGTCCCATTGCAAGAAGCTTCATTACAGATTTACCTTTAAGTGATATTCTGAATTTTTTTGTAAGAAGAAAAAGATTCAGTACGAGAAAAGCTATTATAAATCTCACCGATAAGAGCACATCGGGGTGGGCAACATTAAGAGCAACCTTTGCAAAAAGAAAACTGAAGCCGTATATACCGTAGCCGAGAAGCCCTGCTGCGGTAGCTTTCAGAGTATTTGACATTGAAATCTCACCTTTGTATTATATTGTTGGAATTATACTCTGTATAAAAACAAGTGTCAAGAAAAATAAATTTTTATCCTGAAGAATTGATTGAATAAAGAATTTGCGTTTTATTATTGTAATATCAGTTTATATCTGTTATATTAATATTGGAAAAAAGAACTGCAATCTGAAAGGAGATAATTCAATGCAAGTTATTACCAAATTTTTGTTTACTATTTTTACGACTCTTTCAATTTTCTGGTCAGGTCTGTTTTGTCCTGCAACAATTTATCCCGAGAGCGAGGACTTTGATTTTTCATATCTCAGCTATCCGGATGAAGCAATAATCACTCTTGAAGAAGCAGGGCTTACCGAACAGGAGCTTGTGGGACGCGCATCGGCTGAGCTTCCCGAATATGTGCAGTCAGGCGGATATGATGATATAAACGGTATTACAATATCGCCGTATTATACAGCAAAGGTAAGCGGCAAGGAAATTCCCGTTTATGCTTCGGTTGTTTTTATCCGTGCCGACGATACGGGTACGCTTCATTCTTTTTCCGAAATTTATGTTGATGCAGACAGCGATTTTTCGTTTAATATTGAAATAACGGGAGCCGATGTTGTGCTTGAAAATGCAGTTGTTCTTCCTGAAGCTCACGGTGTAAAGGCACAGTGTAAGGATAATACTGTAACCGCATCAATAAATAAAACGGGGATTTACACTTTCCTTTTTAACGGTGCAAACCAGTACTACGGCTACACACTTATGGTGCGTGAAAAGGTTGATGAGGACAAAGAAATTGCGGAATATATTGCCGAGTACGGTGAAGACAAGGTAATTGTTCTTGACAAAGGCGTATATAAATACGACTATGTCAGTTTTGTTTCAGAAAGTAATCTTGTAATCTATCTGCGTGAGGGTGCTTATGTGCTTGCAAACCACCTTTACGATATTGACTGCGCAGAAGACGAAAACAAATACTTTGAGCCGACAGCTCCCGGCGATAACTCTATAGGGCTTACAAGATATCCTTTCCTTAATTTCTTTAACTGCAACAATATAACCTTTGCCGGCAGAGGAGTAATTGATCTTACCCACCTTGACAGACGGGAAAGGAGAGGTGTTGTTTTCACAAATTGTAACAACATAAATGTAAGAGATATAAAAATAATCAATTCACCGGAATGGTCATTCATTTCTTACTGCTGTAATGATGTGAAAATTGATAATGTTGACATTATCGGTAACAGAGGTAACTGTGACGGTTTTGCAATCTGTAACAGCCACAATGTAACAGTGGATAACTGCTTTGCAAGAGTGGCAGATGACACATTTGAAGTAAAGGCACTCGGCGGTATGATGGACAGCAAAAATATCACATTCACAAACTGTATTGCATGGGGCGGTTATGCAAGATGCTTCGGTATAACAGGTGAGGTTAACAAGAAGATTTCCGATGTTACCTTCCGTGACTGTGCCGTAGTTTACCGTGACGGAATATGGAATAACGACAGAATAGGCTCGCTTGTTGTTGTTGCAGAGCAAACCGAGGGCAGTATTGACGGTATTCTTTTTGAAAATATTGAAATATTCCGCGATGAAGGCAGACCGATTCTTGTTAAGATTTATGATGAGGAAGCTCAGAATTTTGAAATTAAAAATGTTGTTTTCAGAAATATTTCCTATACCTCATATATGTCACCGAAAATTGCAGGTACAGACAGCAATACAAACACAGTTCAGGTTGAGCTTGATAATATTGTTGTCTGCGGAAAACATATGCCTTTCCCGAAAATAATGTTCAGCATAGGCAAGTATTGTGATGTAAGTGCAAAGCAGAATTTCTGATATGTTTGACTGAAAAATTTATATATTAAAAAATCAGGAATGAAAGGAAATTGCTTGTTGATACTAATTGTTTCACAGATTATCGGCTTTGCTGCCGTTGGACTTTATCTTCTCAGTTATCAGCTTAAAAAAAGAAAACAGATAGTCTGGGTAACCTGTATATCCAACCTTTTATATGTTTTGCAGTATGTGCTGCTCGGAGCATTTTCGGGAGCAATTATGGATACGATGTCCACAATATCCTCGTTTCTTGCCGCCAAGAAAAATGACAAGCCATTTGTTCGTTTTTCAAAATGGCTCGCCCCCGTAAATCTTATAATAATTGCTGTTGCAGGACTTATTTCAGCCTTCGTTCAGCGCGATAGCCTCGAGCTTCTTCCTATAGCCGGTGCTTTGTTTCAGACAGGCGGACTGTGGTGTGATGATGAACAGGCTATCCGTAAATTAGGACTTTGCAGTGCTCCGTTCTGGCTTGTTTATAATTTCCTTTCACAGGCATACGGTCCCGCTATAGGCTCAGTTATTGCGATTGTTTCAATAATTGTTGCCTTGTACCGTTACCGCAAGAAAAACAGCAAAACAGTCTGCTTATAACAAATGTAATAAAATACCCGCAGTGATAACCGATTGTCGGTTTGAGTTTTTGCGGGTATTTTTTTCTTTTTTTTGTTATTTTACAGCAAAAGTGATATGAATATCTCAAAACTTGCTGAAAAAGCTTCTGCTGCAATGTCTGAAGAGAATTGTATGTAATCTTCCCCGTTGTTGTAAATCAGTATAAAATCGGCAATTTTTGAGCGAATTGATGTTACGAAGGAGCGGAGAGAGTTTTTCCCGAATAGGTGCAGATTTCAACCGAATACGCAAAAGCCCTTGAAAGTATTTTTTTCATATTATAAGATATGTGTGAAAGGAGATGATGTGGTGAAATGTGAAATCATTATTGATCCTCTCAGCGAGGAAAGAATTGTAATTTATGCAAGGGAAAATAGTGCTCTTATTGATGAAATAAAGAAATTGACAGAGCAAAATGAAGAATTGATGGGGTATAAGGACGGCGAAATTATAAAGCTTGATCTTATTGATATTCATTGCATAAGTGTGATACAAAATAAGGCGTATGCATTTTGCGACAATGAAAAGTATCTTGTGAAAGAAAGACTGTATACCCTTGAAGAGAGGTTGCCGCAATTCTTTGTTAAAATAAATCAATCCTGTCTTGCAAATATAAAAAAGATGGAAAGATTTGATACTTCGGTATCGGGAACACTCAAAATTCACTTTAAGAATGGTCACACAGATTATGTTTCCCGCAGACAGCTTAAAGCAATTAAAGAAAGGCTTGGTATTTAATATGAAAAAATATTTTGAAATTTTTGTTCATAGAGGACTTATTTTCGGTGGCTTCGGTCCTTTAGTGCTCGGCATAGTATATTCGGTATTGCAAAGTACTGTTGAAAACTTTTCTCTGAACGGACTACAGGTGCTTATCGCAATTATTTCTGTTTATCTTCTGGCTTTTGTTCAGGCAGGTGCAACAGTTTTTAATCAGATTGAAAGTTTCAGCTTGCCGAAATCCCTTTTTTGTCACTTATCTCTTTTGTATGTTGTGTATACTGCCTGTTATCTTATAAATGATTGGATTCCGTTCAAGGCAGAGGTTTTATTGATTTTTACTGCAATTTTTATGCTTATATATTTTACTGTATGGATAATTGTTTATCTTTCGGTAAAAGCGGTAAGCCGTAAGCTCAATGCAAGGCTCAATTAAAAATTAAAAGTGCTTGTTGTTATGAATACAGCAAGCACTTTTTTAAGTTCTGTTATTTTTTTATCCATGTAGACGGTGAAAAGGCGAGCAGTATGGGGAATATTTCAAGTCTGCCTAAAAGCATTGCAAAGGATAAAACTACTTTTGAAAATTCCGAGTAAGCTGCATAGCTTTCAACAGGTCCAACACCGCCGAGTCCCGGACCTATGTTGTTGAAGCAGGCAACTGCCGCGGATAAAGATGTTTCAATATCAAACGGTTCGATAAAAAGCACAAGACTTATTGCGAGAAGACAAATGCTGTAAATTGCAAGATAAGTCAGAACGCTGTGAGTTGTCTGTTCATCCAGCTTTTTGCCTTCATAGCGGATAACCTTAACGGTTCTCGGATGTAATAAATGAGTAAATTCTCTTTTGATAGCTTTGATAAGAATAATAATTCTTGAAACCTTGAAGCCGCCGCCTGTTGAACCTGCACAGGCACCCACAAGCATAAGAATCAGCAATATACCTTTTGAGAAGGTAGGCCATAAATTGAAATCTGCTGTTGCAAATCCCGTTGTTGTAATAATTGAAGAAACCTGAAACGCCGCATGCCGTAAAGCCTGCCCGATATTTTCATATATAGGATAAATATTAATACTTATTGCGGTAACGCTTGCAAAAACAATTCCTAAGTATGTCCATAATTCCGTGCTTTTGAGCGCGCTTACCATTCTCTTTACAAGCAAGAGGAAATATATGTTAAAATTAATGCCGAAAAGCAGCATAAATATTGTAATCACCCATTGAAGATAAGGGGAGTAACCGGCAATACTGTCAGCCTTAACGCCGAAACCGCCTGTTCCTGCAGTGCCGAAAGCATGTGTTACTGCTTCAAATAATGACATTTTGCCTAATAACAGAAAAATTATTTCAGCAACAGTCATAACTATATATATCAGATACAGAACTTTTGCAGTGTCTTTTGTTCTCGGCAGAAGCTTGCCTACAATAGGTCCGGGCATTTCAGCTCTCATTATGTGAATTGAACGGTCAGAAACATTCGGGTTTATAGCCATAATAAAGACAAGTACACCCATACCGCCGATCCAATGAGTGAAGCTTCGCCAGAAAAGAAGACCGTGGCTCATCGCTTCAACATTTGTAAGGATTGATGCCCCTGTTGTTGTAAATCCGCTTACCGTTTCAAAAAAGGCATCAATAAATGACGGTATTTCACCGCTGATAACAAAGGGCAATGCACCAAAGACAGACAGAATAATCCAGGTCATTGCAACAATAACAAAGCCGTCTTTTGCATATATAACTTTGTTTGAGGGCTTGCTGAATATTGTTATTGCAAATGCGCAAACAAAGGTTATTGCAATTGTTATTGCAAATGCGGTTGCACAGCTTTCTTTATATATCAATGCTGTTATGAACGGAAGCAGCATAAGCAATGCTTCAATTTTCATCATTTGTCCTATCAAAAATAAGACCATTCGTCTGTTCATATAAAAATCCTCACTTGAGAATATCGGATAAATCCTGAAGTTTTTTACCTGCGGCGATAACAACCACCTTGTCGCCTGCCAATATTGCCTCTTCGCCGTCGGGAATAATAGCTCTGCTTCCTCTGATTATTCCGGCAACAAGAATATCAGATTTTAATTGCAGCTCCTTAAGAGGGATCTGCAAACCGCGGAAATCAGCCGTTACCTTGAATTCAACAGCTTCCGCAGCACCGTCATTAAGGTTATACAGCTTTTCAACCTTGCTTCCGAGCGAATTGTGGATAGCTCTTGCATATTGAACAATAACATCCGCAACAGTATTTCTGGCAGAGATGATTGTGTCAAGACCTAAATTACGGGCAATATGGGCAAATTCTTCACGGTTTACCTTTGAAATAACTTTCGGAACATTCTGAGAAGAAGCAAAGAATGAAATCAGGATATTTTCCTCGTCCATTCCCGTCAGAGCAACAAATGCATCCATTGAGCCTATGCCTTCTTCGAGAAGAATCTCTTGCTGAGCACCGTCACCGTTGATTATATCAATTCCGGGGAGAAGCTCACCGAATTCCTCACAGCGCTTTTGGTCAATATCTATTATCTTTACATTTGTTCCGTTATTTATAAGCCTTTGAGCGAGGTAATATGAAATTCGGCTGGCACCCATAATCATAACATTTTTGGCCTGCTTTTGCAGTATGTTGAGTTTTTTTAGAAGCTTATTAAGTTCAGCCGGGGAAGCAGTAAGTCCGATTAAATCTCCGCCTTTTAACACAAAGTTACCGTCAGGAATGTAGGTTTTGTTATTTCTCTGTACCGTGCAGACCAAAAACTTTTCTTTGAAATTTTCTCTTATTTCGCGAAGTGACAAGCCGTCTAATTTTGAATCATTTTTTAAGCATATTTCAATCATTTCAAACTGACGGTTTGAAAAAGTCTGAATTTTAACAGCAGAGGGAAGCTTTAATATGTTATAAAGCTCATTTGCAACAAGTCTTTCGGGGTTTACACTTAAGGATAAATCAAGGTATTGCCGTATAAGAGATAAAGATTTGTCATTATAATCAGTATTGCGTATTCTGGCAATTGTGTGCTTTGCTCCCATTTTTTTTGCAAAGAAGCAGCTGAGCATATTAAGCTCATCTGAGCCTGTAACGGCAATAAAAATATCGGTATCAGTTATGCCTGCTTCAAGCAATGTGTCTGAATCGGCACCGTTTCCGCAAACACCCATAACATCATAAATATTAACAGCATCATTAACAGCTTTATTGTCGGTATCAATAATTGTTACATCATGACCTTCCGCAACAAGACTTGAAACCGTAACAAGACCTATTTTACCGCATCCTACTACAATTATGTTCATTGTGATACTCCGAAAAACATATTTTTTTCTGTATTATACTACACAAATTTAATGATTGCTATAGTTTTTTTATAAATTAATATACATATTATGCCAATATTAAAATTAGTATTGCAAAAAGAATGATATAGTGTTAAAATATATTCGTTATTTTATTTTTAGGTGATGAGAAAATGAAAATTAAAGGAATTGTAAGCCTTATGCTTGCTGTTTCAATGCTCTTTTCTTTTGCGGTATTCTCTTTTGCCGCAGAAAAGGGAGATGTTGATATGAACGGCAAGGTGGAGGCAGCCGATGCGCGTCTTGCCTTAAGAAAGGCTGTAGGTCTTGAAGAGCTTTCTGTTGAAGCTCTGCTGCTTGCGGATATGGATAATGACGGTGTTGTGACCTCTGCCGATGCGAGATATGTTTTAAGACTTGCTGTAGGTCTTGATAAGCCCGAAGACTATCAGACACCTGAGCAGGACACTCCTCAGGACAAACCTCAGGATACACCTCAGGACACTCCTCAGGACACTCCCGATGTGAACAAAACTCCCGCAGTTAATCCCGACACAGTTTACACAGGCAAAAAGGAACTCGATTTTTCTGTTTTTGAAGAGGCTCTTTATAAGAAAGCTCATTCTTGCTTCGGTCTTGCAAAAACAGGTGTTTTAGGAAGCTTCCCTAAGTGGTGCGCTATTTATACTATGAACGATGTGTTCCGCCCCGTATTAAAGGAATTAGGCTTTACCGATGAAAGAATTGAACAGGTAGCTCCGCTGATAGTTGTTCCGTCCTTCCTTAACAACTATTATCTCACGAACAGTGAATATGCTGAATATTATGTTTTCTATGAATATTATGATGAGCTTATAGAGCAGAAGGTATATTCTCCCACACCCAACAAGGAAACATATCAGCCTAAGGTGGGCGACATAATGTTCCTAAGCAACAAAACCCGTACATATCAGACTGTTGACGGTGTTCAGTATCCCACCGTTGACCATACTGCACAGATAATCAAGATCTATGAAGACGGCACCTTCCTTTGTACGGAAGGAAGTATTATAGAAGCTCCCGATCCTCTTGCAAGAGTAAGAGAAAGAGTATATAAATACAATCCCGAAATCGGCACATATGAATTTGTAAACAACTCGGTTGTTATTGTGCTCGGTGTTGCAAGACCTATACTGTGACATAAAATTAACGGCTCAGAAGCAAAAAATGCTTTGAGCCGTTTTTTTGTATTGTACGATTGTGTGTTTAGCTTACCGTCCGCATTATAGAAATACTCGAAATGCCGGTCTTCGCTTGTCACGCTTTTAAGCTGTCTGCCGCCAGTCCATGTGTAGGAATAGTCGTCCAACGAGGTAATATTTCCCATTGCATCATAAGTTACGGGCTCGCCGTTATATGATGTAAGCACATCCTTCCATACGGGATGGTCATTACGGTTTTTGTGGGAGGAAGGAACAGGCAGAATTCTGCTCGTTCCTTTTTTCATAAAACATACAATTATTTCTGTTCGGGATTCATATATTCAAAGTAATTGAACGGCTTACAGAAATCAAACGCTAAGCGTTTTATTGTTACCGGATAAATTGTTTTTCTGTTTTCTACTTTAGGCTTTTCAATTGTTTCACCTAATTGTTCTGCAATGTCATAAATCGTGTATAATGATTCAGCTGTATATTCTTTATAAGTACAGTCTTCATTATAAAAAAAGTCAAAAACCGTTCCACTGATATATGAATACGAACAATTATGCAGATTAGTATATTTGCATTGTTTTAACAAGCCGTCTTCATAAGAGTATTCATATAAATCAATTGCTAGCGGTGAACAATTAAAGCTGAAAAGTTCGATTAAAAGAAAGGAAACAATATGCCCGTGTTCATACTTGCTCTCGCAATAAGCTGCAGGTTTTCCGTTTGCCGAAAACATAAAACCTTTTTCAACATTATTTACACGGACAATAAACTCAATTTGCCTTCCTGATACAGACACACAAGACAAATTACCCTGCTCATCAAAGTTATATTCGTAATAATGATCAGTCTTCTCTTTTTTTCTGATCTTCTTTATAAGATGCTTTCTGCTCACATTCCCCACAACCAAATCTCGTATGGGACACGGACATAAATAGCCTCTGTGCAGACCGACTGCTCTGTTATACAGTTTTTTGTCACATTCAGGGAAGCGATCAACCGCTTCTTTTATTTTTTCACTGTTTTCCTCAGAAAATTGTTTAATCTCTTTTTTTGCTTTTTCTGCAAGTAAAATGAGCTCTTTTGTATCCCGCTGTATAGGCAAAAGTGTGGCAACATCTGCTCTGAGATAGTCAGCATACAACATTTTGACTTTATTTGTTACTGAACTGATATATTCAAGGTCTTTCATAGCTTCCTGCAAAATTAATCCCCCTCTTTATGATACCATACATTATATGTATCAAAACTGTTTTCTTTAAGAAAATTATACAGTTTTTCCAACATACATGGGGCACCGTAAATTTCCAGATAGCAATGAACATCAGGTCTTATGAAAATATTGCTTTGGGGGAAATAAAGCATAATCTGTGAAAAATACCGCAGGTTACATTCAACAACCATATCAAGAAAATTACTGTCAGAGATATTAACCATTTTGATTTCTTTCGGTTTCAGCTTTTCCCGTAAAACATTATAGGCATCAAACTTTTTTATATTTTTCCATTTATAATAATTCTTTTCATTTTTCACAAAAGAGCCTATATATGCGAAATCTTCATTAATTTCTTCTGCAATCATTTTTATACAGGAAACAAACCTTGCCGCTGCGTTATAAAAAACTGCTTTATCCGAAGCCGTGCTATCTTCATTGAATCCCGCTTCCATAAAAAAATCCGTTACCGCAACAGTTATTGACGGACAGTCAATTACACATTTAAATTTACTTGCTGCATTTTTTTTAATATGTTTTATAGTCATCGTTTCACCTTTTTTATAATATAGTTCCATCTAAACCAATATTGTAATAATCTCCTGTGTTACCATTTGATGGACGTGCATGCCAATGAGAATTTTTTCCACCATAATGTCCATCCTTAGATTTTTGGAAAACCCATTTTGTCTTTTTATGATTATATTTATCCCCATTTTTTGAAAATTCTTTTTTATGAGTATCTGGAGTTTTTACCTTTTTTCCATTTTTTAATTTACTTGGGATAGGGGTTCTTTTAGATAAAACAGGAGTTGAAATTGTAATTGGTTCTGCAAAAGAGCCTGTTAACAAAAGAATAGTTGTGTAACATATTGCAATTAAGTAGCTAAAGATGTCTAATGGCTGATGTTGTGTTTTTGTTATTGGAATATTACCATTTGGATCAACACACATCACCGGATTATTATTACAATACGCAAACATATTAGTTCCGACAGCACCTGTACCTGTATCCTGATACACATCCGCATTCATAAAACGGCAGATTTCGGGGGAATAGAATCTGGAGCCGAGGTAGTAGCTGATACCTATTCCGGGGGCATACAGATAACCTCTGTATGAAGTTTTTCTAAAAACTCAACCAATCTTTTAAATTGATATGTTTGTGTGTTGAACAGATTAGTTTATTCTAACTTAAATTCAGTTACATAACAACAGTCCTTTGCTATTTTATTGATATCAACAAAATAGCAATATGTTTCCATCTTTTATATTTGAAACAGGCGAAACAGGAGCAAACAAAGTATTCCGCCTGTTTCAAAAAATAGTTAGTGTTTTTACATAACTGTTATCAGGTCAGGTTTATCACCATAGGTTATAGCAGTAAATACCTTTGTAACATCTGTTGCATTACCGTTATCCAAAGAAAGAACATAAAAAGATACGGGAAAATCTTTTTCCGATTTTGTAATTTTTAGTAAAATATGCCTATCGTCCAAATCAGTCATATGTTCAGCTTTATATTCACCTTTTTCGGAAATGCACCAAAGCTTCTGATTATCAATATCATAAAAAGTATTATCAGACAAATTAAATTTCAGCAAATTGCCATTTTTTAAAAATGTAACATAATATTCATTAATTGCTGTTGTATCAAAAATCCGGGATTCGGTTCCGTCAAAAGAATACCAAACAATTTTTTCCTGCTTTGTTTTCGGATAAATAATACAGTTTTGGTAAACAAAAAGTCGGTTTGCTGTTTCTTGGGCAAAGCTTATTGAATTTACTGTTTCATTTACTTGTTTGTTTTTTAAATCTACTGAAAAAAGAGAATAAGCCTCTCTGTTTTCTGCAAGAGCATAAAGCTTTTCATTAAACACTATCAGCTGTTGCGGCAAAAAGTTTATTTCAACAAAGTCAGAAAGATTCCCGCTTTGTATTTTAAGAAGAAAAATTTTTTTATCTTCATTACTATCTGCATCGCCCATTACACCTGTACAGTAGTATGAATTTATCCCAACCGGAGTAATGTTATAAATAAAATCACAATTAAAATATTCAAGCTTTTCAGAATCTTCTTCATATAAGCCTGCAATTGTAATTTTTCGGCTGAAATCAATGATATATGAATCTGAAATATTGTTTTCTCCGTTACGAATATACTCATATATGTATTGATTGTTAAATTGATTGATAAGTAAGAATGGATAAGAACACAACAAAAACAACACACAAACAAGCAACGCTGAGATTAAGCAAAATGTCAAAAATTTATATTTTCTTTGTTGATACATTTGATCCCTCCATGTTACAAGCCACTAAATATACAGATGCTGGCGTAATAAGTAATCCCGGTGTAAAACCAATCCCATATAAACGACTTGTTGCTCTTGATAATTCAGGGGGCACCGTAAAGATAATTTCCGTTCTCATCTGTTATTGTAACAATTTCACCGCTTGATGTAAAGGTTTTTATTTCCTTATGTCCGTATAAATCTGTAAATGTTCGCACAAGATTGTTCGATTCAATTTCCAACGCTTCTCTTGTGATATATTCCGCATTTGCTTCGTCATAGGCTTTATAAGACATTGAACTGATAACACCGTTCTGATATGTCATTTCAATTTTATCAAGGTCAATATTAACGGCAGAAGTGATATTTCCCGAAGAATCATAAGTAAAAGATATGATTTCACCGTCGGGGAAAGTGACAGATGTGAGGTAGTTACCCGTATATGCAAAATTTGTTTCCAATGCCGTACCGATTACTATTTCTTCGTTTGAAGAATTATAGCATTTGATTTTTGTCAGTTGGTTATTATCATTGTATGTAAATCGGTATTCATTGCCTATTCCGTCTGTGATTTTATTTATCATTTCGGGACGGATATTTTCACCGTCTGCATAAATTATCTGCATTTCGGCATTATTTGTTGTGTTTGTTATTTTTGTAAATCTTCCGAAAGCATCATAAAAATATCTTTCGTCTTCATTTATCAATATATATTGTGTATTATCTGCGGTAAGAGCATTGTCAGGTGTTTTCCATATCACATTGCCGCTTGATGCAGTCCATTTTTGCATACCGTAAAATTCGCTGCCCTCTTCCGCTTCATCTGCAGACTGCTCAAAAACAGTGCAATTTTCATCTGCATCAATAAGATACAAAAGGTGAGAATCTGTGTATTCGACCTCGAAAATACTCATACCGAAATCAGGTAGCCACCCCAGACCGTATGCTGCACAGGAATATTCGTTAAGTCCTTTGATTATACGGTATGCAGGTGAGTTGAATGTTAAACTTAAGTTTACAGGATATATATTAGACGCAATTCCCGCAATATCAAAATTTAATGCAGGAATAAGTGTGTAGTCATTAATTGTAAATGTGCCCGCTCTGGAAATTGAAAGAGAGTGGGTTCCGGATATAAAATGAAGAGTGTTGCTGTATTCCTCTGATATGTCCGTATAGTCGGCTGTATTGTTAATGTATACATAATTTGCACCGTATACACCCACATACATCGATTGAACAAAAAGAAGAACACAAAGAATTACAGATATGCCTTTTTTGCTAATCTTTTTATCATTTTGAACGCCTCTCGAATTTTATATTTTTTAGTAGTCTGACAGTTGAAAATCAATAAACCATCGGTATCACCTATTTCATAATTTTTGCTTACAATTCAAGCGTAACTTATTAAAAAAACTTGTCAATAGCTTTTGCAAAAATGTATTAAAATCGAACAAAAATGTAGTAAAGCAAAAAAACTCTGTCTGCAAAAACAGCAGACAGAGTTTTATTTTATGCTGAGTGGTATTTTTTCTTCTTCTTTTTCTTCGCTTGCTTCCACTTTTCCGTCAACCACACCGTCGCTTTTCAGTACGCTTAAAATGGTTGCAAAGAAAATTTTAACATCTGTTATAAACGAAAAGTTATGGAGATAAACAGTATCAAGAAAAACCTTTTCATCGGGGGAAACGAGGTCGCGGCCGTTAATCTGGGCATATCCCGAAATGCCGGGGCGGAGATTATAAACTCCCATTTCAAGTCTTTTTTCGTGAATGTAACTTTCCTCGGGGATAAGAGGACGGGGACCTATGAAGCTCATATCACCTTTTAATATATTTATAAGCTGAGGAAGCTCATCAAGGCTTGTTTTTCTCATAATTTTCCCGATTTTAGTTATATATAAATCGGGGTTGCAAAGCTCTGCTGTTGCACAGGACGGTGCCTCAATCTTCATTGAACGGAATTTATAGCAGGTAAATTCCTTGCCGTCAAGACCTATTCTTGTCTGCCTGAAAACGGCAGGCCCCTTGCTTTCAATAACAATGGCAAGTGACAGTAAAAGCATAGGTATGAAGCCTGCTGTAAGGGCAAGAAATGCGCAGATAAAATCGAGCATGCGTTTTAATGCTTTGTATCTTCTGAATTGGGTACCTTTTATAAAATCTGTTTCATTAAAGGTGAAATCAGTATTGTTAAGTTTTAAATTCATATCTCATCATTCCGATTAATATAAATAGTAGTGAGTGTTGAAACGGTTATAAGACAAGCTTATCCGTAATTATTCTACATTAAATATTATAATTTGTCAATTAACAAACGATGGATGCAGAGGAGTCAAATTTCCTTTAGGACAAGATAAAAAAGGAGTATATATGAAAAACGCAGATATTTATAAAAAAGCCCTGACACTTTTTCCTGAAAGACTGAAAACCGTTCTCAGCGATGCGCTGCTGTTCTTTGACGGTGCAGTATATGAAATACGGCTTCACTGTAATGCAAGTGTATATTTCTCGACTGACTGCGGAATAAAATTCCTTAACACCAATGGACGGCTTACTTCCTTAGACGGGGATTTCTGTTACATTTGTGAAGCGGCTGAGCTGCGGGAAATTGTCAATAAAGCCTGCGCATATTCCGTTTTTGCTCATCAGAGTGAATTATCGCGCGGGTATATCACATATTTATCAGGTATCCGTATAGGGGTTAGTGCAAAACAGACACCGAACGGATTTTCTCTGTCGGGGGTAACGGGACTTAATATCCGTTTACCCTTTAACGGTTTTTTTTGTGAAAATGAACAGTTAAAGCAGCTGCTTGTCACAATGAGAACGGGACTTCTTATTGCCGGTGCGCCGTCTTCGGGCAAAACTACAATGCTTAAATTCTGCTGCAGATTTTTAAGCTCAACAAAAAACGGTTGTTTCAGAAAGGTCTGTGTTATAGATGAGCGAAATGAGCTGTCCGAAAGTGTTTTTTTTGACGGCAGAGGGGCAAATCTTGATATAATTTCAGGATACGGAAAAATGGAAGCAATAGAAAGAGCTTTAAGGCTGTTTTCACCCGATATAATTATATGCGATGAAATCGGCGGTGAGGAGGAGGTCAACGGTATTTTAGCGGGACTTAACAGCGGTGTAAAATTTATTGCAAGCATACACGCTGATGATATTACACAGATTTGCAGAAGACGGCAGTTCAGAGAACTGTTCAGCGAGAATGTTTTTGACAGCGTTGTTTTTCTGTCGCAGTCAAATCCGGGAAATATCAGAAATATTTATTCTTATGAGGTTATTGAAGATGCGATACATAAGTATAACAATGATATGTATGTCTTTCGTTCTGACGGGAATTTACTGTGCAAAACAAGTTAAACAAAAGGTGTTTATTTTAGAAAAGCTCAGTCAGCTGTTCTCGGATTTTTGTTTTTTAGCTTCTGTGGGCAGCAGAGATGTCAGAAGCTTATGCGAGGAAATAAGTGTAGCTGATAAATTCAGCTGCTTTTCTTTCCCGAAGGTTTTTTCAGCTTCTTTGTATGACGGCTGCGATTTATGCTCAGTATGGGGTGAATGTGTTGAAAATGCGGGGGAGCTTCTTTGTCTTAATAAGGAGGATAGGCAGACAGTGAAGAGCTTTTCACAGGTGTTTTTATCTTCGGGGGTAGATGAATTCTGCGATACATGCAGAAAATTCAGTGAAAAATTTAAATCTGCTGCAAGCAAGGCACAGGAATGCTCACAGAAAAATCAGAAAATTTTTATCAGCAGTTCTGTTTTGCTTGCCGCCGCCTTTTTTATAGTTTCTTTTTAATATATACATAAGGAGAAAAAGTGTGGATATAGAAATTATTTTTAAAATTGCCGCAGTCGGACTGATTGTTGCACTGCTCAATCAGCTGCTGTCGCGCTCGGGCAGAGAAGAATATACCATGATAACAACGCTTGCAGGACTTATTATTGTGCTGATGATGATTATTCCTTATATATCTTCGCTGTTTTCTTATGTCAGGAGTGTTTTTGATTTGTGATAATAAAAATTGCAGGGGTTGTGTTGTGCTCGGTATTGGCTTGCTCGTTGTTAAAGCAGCATAAGAGTGAATATACCGTTTTGGTACAGCTTTGCTCGGTTATTGTCATTTTGTTTATGATATTTTCTCAGTTAAAGGACCTCACAGTGTTTTTTAACAGCGCATTGGATGAGGCCGGAATTGCGCCTGATTACATTTCTGCGCTTATAAAAGCATTGGGGATTGCGGTGATAACACAGCTTGCGACGGATTTGTGTAAGGATAACGGAGAAGCGGCACTTGCGGGACAAGTTGAATTTGCAGGAAAGGTTATAATCCTCGGTGTGTCTTTACCGATCTTAAGAGGTATAGCACAGCTGATTTTCGGAATAGTTGAAAAGATATGAAAAAAACAGTAACGGTATTTTTAATATGTATTTTTTTTATCGGAGTATTTTTTGTTAAGTCTGAGGCGGCTGCAGACACTCAGGAGGAAATATGGTATGCCGATGTATGGGATGCCATTGACGGTAAAACAAAGAAGCTGTTGTCAGATATAGGCATAACGCCGTCTGTTGCAGACAGCCTTATGGAGGTAAATGCAAAAAATATTTTTTCTGCAATTACGGATATTTTCAAGGGCGAAGCAGCAAAGCCCCTGACGGCGGCATTCAGTGTTCTTGCGCTGCTTCTTGCAGTTGCTTTCTTTTCCTCTTTCCTGTCATACGGAAAATTAAAGGAGCTGACGGGGAATATAGGAACCTTGTCAATCGTTTTTCTGTTATTGGGACTTATTTCCCCTATGATAAGCTCCTGTGTTTCGGCTATAGAGGTTTCAAAGGATTTTATGCTGGCTTTGATTCCCGTGTTGGGTGCTGTTGTTGCATTCTGCGGAAATCCCGCCCTTGCGTTGAGCTTCAACACGGTTGTTTTTTCTTTTGCACAAAGCATAAGTGTTTTATATGCAAATCTGATTCCGACCTTTGCCGCTGTTGGCTGTGCTTTTTCTGCTTCAACGGCAATAAATCCTATGATGAAATTTTCAAAGCTTTCACAGCTCGTTTTTAAGACAGCTACCTTTATTATGGCTTTCATTTCCGGAATTTTTGTTGCGGTTTTATCCGTAAGGGGAGTAATTGCGGGAGCCGCTGATACTGTAACAATAAGAGGATTGCGTTTTCTGATAGGCTCGGGTGTCCCTGTTGTGGGAAGTGCCATTGCAGAGGCTCTTAATTCCGTTATTGCGGGAGTTGGGCTTATAAAAAATACTATGGGTGTTATAGGAATTGCAGCAACGCTGTTTATCAATCTTCCCGTGTTGTGCGAAATTATAGTCTGGAAAGCGGCATTATACATACTTAATATTTTCTGCGATATTTTGTCTGAGGATAATATAAGCTCATTTTTAAGCTCGCTCAACAGCGTTTTTTCCGTGCTCACAGCAGTTATTTGCTTTAACATGTTTGTTTTTGTAATAAGCATTGCAATAATTTTCACGGTGAAAGCATCAGGATAATAATCAAAAAACAGGAGGGATAAAAACGGAGCAGATAAAAATCTGGGCAATTCTTTTGCTTTTTGCGGCAGTCGGCGGATATATATATTATTATCTTCTTCCGTCCTCATCGGTGTCGGATACAGCGAAAGCCGTACTGTGTGTATTTTCGCTTACCGCCGTCTGTGCACCGCTTTTCGGGGCATTTTCGGATATAAACACCGAAATCTTTGATTTTGAGGTCTATTCAACTAATAGCAGGGAAGATATATTGGAGTATTATGCAAATGCAGCTCGGGAGGCTGTTGAGGAAAAGACATATGAAGCAGTACAAAAATATACTTCGGTTGAATATAAACTTGAAACACAGATTAATATATCCGAGGATTACAGCATAAATATTGAATATATAAGATTGATATTTGAAAAGGAAATCGGGGATACATATGAGCTTTCAAGGGCTTTAGAAGAGGTTTTCGGCTTTATCCCCGAAATTACGGTGAAAAATGAAAACAGACAGTCTAAAAAAGGTTTATGAAAAAATAAAGAGTGACAAAAAAATTCTTTTAATAGTTCTTTTAGGACTTTCGGGATGCTTTTTGCTCGGTATTTCACAGATGTTTTCTTCTTCGCCATCTTCGTATACTCAGGCTTCTCAGACGGATATTCAATGGCTTGAGTTAGAGGAAAAAACGGCAGGAAGACTTGAAGAGCTGTTGAAAGGGGTTGACGGAGTCGGTAAGGTTGAGGTTTTTGTATCTCTTGAAAGTCTGACCGAGAGTGTGTATGCCGTAAACCATGACTATTCTCAGAATGAAGATAAAAGTGACGGCAATGAGGAATATGTGATAGTTGAAGAGGACGGCGAAGATAAAGGACTTGTTATCAAAACGCTAATGCCCGTGTACCGCGGAGTGGCGGTAAGCTGTGAGGGCGGAGGCTCAAGTGTTGTGCGAAATGAAGTCACAAAATTAGTTACGGCGGCACTTGGTATAAATGCAAACAGAGTATATGTAACTAAAATGAATAAGTAGGAGGACTTTATATGCATTTATTATTAGGAAAAAGACAGCTTGTTTTAGGCTCATTGGTGGTAGCCTTAGGACTTGCAGTGTTTGTGAATTGGTATTATACAAATACGGATATCGTTATGGAGCCTGATAATGCCGTAGAGGAATCAACCGATGTTGCGGATGCGGATTCGGGCGCAGCTGAATTTATTTCCGTGGAAGATGATGAGTATTTTGCCGAGGTAAAGCTCAACAGAACAGCGGCACACGATGCTGCTTTAGAGGAATTGCAGGCAGTTCTGGCTTCTGCCGAGGTCAACAGCGAGGTTGCAGTAAGCACGGCAGGGGCTATTGAGGAATTGAGCAACACAATAAAAATGGAAAGTGATATTGAAAGCCTTGTAAGTGCAAAAACGGGCAGTGACTGTATTGCCGTTATATCCGACAACACAGTCGAAATTGTTGTAAGCTCAGATGCTCTCACGCAGACAAATGTGCTGCAGATTTCGGATATAATTTCTCAGGTCTGCTCAGATAAATACGAAAATGTAAAGATTTCGGGCACATACAGTTGATAAATTTTTTGTAATGTGTTAATATCTTTATAAAGGTTGTGATAAAAAATGGAATTGATAAAAACAGGCGAAGAAGGCTCTTTGATTTTACTGTCGGACAAAAACGGTAACAGCGCATATTTTGAATTTGTTGAAATGATAGTTGTTGACAATATAGAATATGCGGTTCTGCTTGAGGACGGCGATGATATGGTAACAATTATGCGTTTTGAAGAAAAGGCTTCAGACGGTAAGGAGCACTATTATTCAGTTGACGACGACGAAGTTTTCGAGCAGGTTTTCGGTATTTTCAAGGAAGAATTTGCCGATGAATTTGATTTTGAATAATTAATAAAAAAACAAAAAGAGAGCATCCGAAATTTTGTGTCGGATGCTCTCTTAATTTGTGTCTTATTTTATTTCAAATGCTAATTCCTTATCAGCTTCGAGTTCAACTGTGAAAAGATTGTCTTTCTTTTCGATTGCTTCGCCGTTAAGATAAAGAACGCTGTTACAATCGGGCAATTCTATTTTTACACTCTGATTGAATTCGCTTTTAAGTGTAAGAGAAAGGGGAGCACCGTTTTTGAAGGTTGCACCGACTTCAATGTTGCCTCTTGCCTTAAGTCCTCTGAATGAGCCGCTTAAGCCCTCGTGAGCAGCGGGAAGAACGGAAATAAAGCCTTCGTGGGAATGTAAGAGGGTTTCTGCAATACCTGCCGCACCGCCGAAGTTACCGTCTATCTGGAATATTCTCGGAGGATGTGAGTCAAAGAGATTGTCAAAGGTTGAAAGTCTGAACAGCTCTTTCACATTCTCGTAAGCCTCTTTACCCTTGTGAAGTCTTGCAAATAAGCAGATAAGCCATGCTCTGCTCCAGCCTGTGTGACCGCCGCCGTGGGATAAACGGCGTTCAAGAGTTTTCTGGATTGCATCCCACAATTCGGGGGTGCTTCTTGTTATCTCATTTGACGGATAGAGTGCGAATGCGTGAGAGATATGACGGTGACCGGGTTCGGGCTCATCGAAGTCTTCAAGCCATTCCATTAACTGACCGTGCTTACCTATAGAGAGCTTTGGCATCTTAGCGAGTGCTGCCTGAGCCTCTTCCTTTGTTTTTTCATCGATGCCGAGAATATTTTCTGTTTCAATATAATCTCTTAAAACATTGCCTATTATCTCGGTATCCATAGCAGGGGAGAAGCATATTGTTACACTCTTTTTCTCTCCGTCGGGAGTTTCAAGATAGTATTCATTTTCGGGAGACATTGAGGGGCCTGAAAGCAATCTGCCCTCGTTGTCTTCAAACATATAGTCAATAAAGAACAGAGCGCTCTGCTTTATGTATTCATATGCTGTATCCTTAAGGAAATCCTTGTCGAGGGTGTAAAGATAGTGCTGGAACATATGCGTTGCAAGCCAGCCGCCGCCCATAGGCCATATACCCCAGATTCCGTCTGCCGGAGTTGTAAAGCCGTAAAGGTCACTTAAGTGATGAAGAACTGTACCGCGGCAGCCGTAATTGACTTCGGCTGTTTTCTTTCCTGACTCTAATAGGAAGTTGTTCATATAATCAAACAGCTGCATATGACATTCGCTGAGGTTTGCAACCTCGCAAAGCCAGTAGTTCATCTGAAGATTTATGTTTGTGTGATAGTCTGCATTCCAGGGGTTTTCCATTGTGTTTACCCACACTCCCTGTAAGTGTGCAGGAAGAGTGCCCTCTCTGGAGGAAGAAAGACAAAGGTATTTACCGAAAGCAAAATAGAGGGAATAAAGGCCAATGTCTTCTGCAGTCTTATCATCCTTAAGACGCTGTAAACGCTCGTTTACGGGTAATTTTTCGAGCTCTTCATCTTCATCAAAGTCAATATCGCTTCTTTCAAAGAGAGAAGAAAAATCGGCAATGTGATTGAGAAGAATAGTATCATAATTGTCAGCTTCGGTGAGAATATCGAGGCATACATCCTTATACTCTTCACCGAAAGCAAAGTCTGTTGTAATACTGATGTAAATAACGGTTTCAAGAGAATTTTCTATGCGGATAACACCTTCTTTCTCTTCTTTTTTACCGTCTGTTACTGCCTTTATACCCACACAGACCTTATGGTCACCGAACTGTGTGTGTGAAAGATAGGTATTTATGCCGTTTTCATTTTCATACTCATCAAAGCATTCTCTGAAATAATTAAGCGTGAAAGAAATTTTGTCCGATGAGCTTATTTTTACAGCGATAACCTCGTCAGCATATGCACAGAATGCTTCCTGAGTTATGTTTACACCGTTTTTGGTGTATGAAACAGTTGAAACAGCATTATTGAGATGCAGATCTCTTTTGTAGTTTTCAGCTTCTGATTTATCATCAAAGTCAATTTCTACCGCACCTGCATATTCGCAGGATTTTATGGTTGAAACGCACTTTTCAGCGGCAGCTTCCATTTCCTCATCAAGGGTGTATTTATCGCCTGAAAGGTACATTTTACGCACTCTTGCAAGGTCATCCTTGAAGTTGGGAGCGGTAGTGTCGTGTTCTTCGCCTGACCAGATGGATTCTTCACTTAAAACAATTCTTTCTGTATGAGGGTTGCCGAAAATCATAGCACCCATACTGCCGTTACCTATTGCAGTTGAGGTGAGGAATTTTTCAGCAGGCTTATCGAGATGTATAATATAATTTTTCATATACTTTTCCTTTTTTTGATGTATTTGTTTATGCCATTGCTTTTATTCTGTAGAGAATTACACTGTGAGGCTCAAGAACCTCAGCAATTTTATCTGCTGCAACAAAAGAAGTGTTGTTCCAGATATCAACAACTGTATATCTGTCTGCAAGGGGCAGGTCAACAAAGCTTTCCTTTGTGAGCTCCTTTATGCTGAATGAGCCTTCCATTGATTTGGGACCCTTGTTGAAGATACAAACTGCCAGCTCTTTGTTTTCAAGGGGCTTAACAAGCACATCAACAAGTCCGTTTGTTTTTATTCTTCTTGCCTGAATACCGAGCTTATCCTGGTCAATGGCAATAGCTGCCTTGTTGGAGATTATCTTAAGCACCTTATTGGATTTGTCAACATTGCCGTTTTCATCGAGGAAGGTTCTTATATCGTTACCGAGAATAAGGGGAGCCGCCATCATACACCAAAGCGAGAAGTGTGCACGGTTTTCATTGTCTGTAAGGTTGCCGTTGCCCACCTCGAGCATATCGGGGTCATTCCAGTTACCGGGACGCGCATATTTTGCAAGTCTGACATTGAATTCATATATACTGACAATTGAAGCCCAGTTAGCATCAATGTCCATTGTTGTTCTCCACAGGTTACCTGCAGTTGCGCCCCATTTCCAAGGCTGATTGATTCCCCATTCGCAGATGGAATAGCAGATGGGCTTTTCCTCTCTGCCTTCTCTTTCGGCAACTAATTTTGTTGCTCTCATAAGCTCCTTGCCCATATTTCTGTACTGCTTAGCGGCAGAATCCATACGGGAGCCTACGGGGTTGTGTATCATAACTGTGTTTTTGCCCGAAGTGAAATTAACGGTAATCTGGTGTCTGCCCTCTCTTGTAAAGCCCTTGCAGGAGGGGATTGTTACAGCGTATGTATCAACTCCGTTTACAACGATTTCGGCATATTTTTTATATAAACCGAATTTTCTTAAGCCTATTGTGAATATGTATTCTCCGTCCTCGGGAAGCTCGATATCGTAGAAAACCATTGAACCGTGACCTGCATCAAGTCCGCTTACATATCTGCCTGTTGAAGTAAGCTTTTTGTCTTCAAGCACAACAGCATCGCCGCGAAGCTGAGCCTCTTCTGCCTGAATTACGGTTTCTTCACCCGTTCTCGGATTTGTTATCATAATTTTGTCGATTTCGGGAGCTGAGGTGGGGATAGCTTCATTATGGCAGAAGTCATACTTGAAATATTCAACGCCCCATTCGGCGAAGGTTTCGGCATCTGTTCTTTCGTGATAAAGGCTTGAGGGGAGGTCTTCACAGGTAAGTGTGCCGTTTGATGTATAGATACCCATTTTAAGACCGTAGGAATTAACCGCATCAACAAGTGCCTTCATTCCCGAGGGGAATGTTGATTTGTCGCTCTGCAGCTTTCCGTCAGATGTTCTGTAGGAAGACATCCAGCAGTCATCAACATTGACATACTTGTAGCCGAGCTCATCAAGATGTGCATCGTGCATTGCCTTTGCAATTTCTTTTATAAGGTCTTCATTTATATTGTGTCTGAACAGGTTCCAGCTTGCCCAGCCCATAGGGGGAGTGAGGGCAACGCCGTTATCAAATCTGTCTGCACCGTTTACGGTAACCTTTGTTGCAGAAGAAAGGCGCTTTATTACGCACACGGGACATATCTTATTTTTTTTCAAAAAAGCCGCAATAGGTGTTGTTGTTTTGTTTTCCATTTTATAACCTCCTGTTTGCATATATTTTGATTTTATCACGCTATATTTGATTTATATTTCCGAAAGAGAAAAATAATATATAATACTTATTTTTTATCAAAATAAATTATAGCGCATATAATATAAAAAGGCAGGTGTTCAAAGGTGAGAAGAAAACGGAAGCCAAAGAGCAGAGCAGCTCTTTTTTTATTTCTGGTATGTATTGTGTGTATTATCGGCATAATGGTTTTTATGTTTCAGGAAAGTATGAAGCCGATAGTCAAAACATTTGCACTGACTAAAGCCAATAATATAACCACCGTAACGGTAAACAACACAATAAACGAAATTCTCCGCTCGGGCGATTTTCACTACGATGACCTCGTTTCAATTGAATACGATTCTCAAGGAAAAATATCGGCGGTAAAAACGGACAGTATAGCAATGAATATTCTGAAAACTGTTGTGAGTGTTAAAATTTCAGAGGCGGTGAGCAGTATTGAAAAGACAAATATCTCAATCCCTATGGGGACACTTACGGGCAGTACCTTTATGACGGGGCTCGGTCCACCGGTAAATATACGAACAAGTCTTTCCTGTTCGTGTGAAATTGAAGTAAAAAATTCCTTTGAGTATTCGGGAATAAATCAGACTTTACATAAAATTTTACTTGAAGTTACGGCGTATGTTTATGTTATTACTATGGGGGACGCTGTATCAACACAGGTTTTTACTGCTATTCCTGTTGCGCAGACTGTTATAATAGGCGATATTCCCGAAATATATGCAGGGGCAGACGACACCTTATGGCAGGATTTGATAGAGTGATACTTTACAAAAAAAAGAAAATATATTAAAATATAATGAATAGTAAAAAACGGAGAAAAGAAAAATGCTTGAAAACTGTATTGAATTAATGCTTTCTGCCTTTTATTCTCAGAGCAGAACAATTGTAAGAATGAATATTGATGAGGATATCAGGGCTTGTCTTGATTTTTTAAGTAAGCTTTCCGTCACAAGCAAAATCAAGCAGGAAAATGAAATAACCGTTTTGCCCGCAAAGCAGCTGAAAAGAGGTATACTGATTGAAATTGACTGTGCAAGTGCCCGATTGGCTTATCTGCTTATCGGTATCAGTACAGCACTTAATCTTTCGGTTAAAATCAAACGGCTTACTTCTTCTCTTGATGAGGAGCAGTTAAAGCTTTTCTCTCAAGGACTCGAAAATACCTTTGTTTATTCTTTTCTTGGTGAGGGAATTGTTTTTTCAGGATTTTCATCCCGCGAAATGCCGTCTTTTGAAAATATAGACAATGATGCTCTTTGTGCAGGTGTTGTTCTTTCTGCTCCGTTTAAGGCAGAGAATGTTGCTGTTGATATGGGAAAAAATATAAAGGGCAAATATGTAAATATTGTTCTGGATAAAATTGAGCTTTTCGGTGCTCAGCCTGAAATTGAAGAAAACACTCTGTATATTCACAGCCTCTATGAAAAAAAGTTTGTAAAAAACAAAATCGGTGAAAACTCATAATGATACTTATAATTGCGGAAAAACCGAGTCTTGCAAGAAATATTGTTGCAGGCATCGGAGAAATGAAAAAATATAACGGATATTTTGAAGGTCAGGGATATATAGTGAGCTGGGCTTTCGGTCATCTGTTTTCTTTGTGCGACATAGAAGACTATACGGGGCAGACTTCAACAGGCTTCTGGAGTATGGAAAATTTGCCTTGCTTTCCCGATGAATTCAGATTTAAGCTGAAGACGGGCGCAGATAAAAAGCCTGATGCGGGTGTTCAAAGGCAGTTTGAAACAATAAAAAGGCTTTGCAACCGTGAGGATGTTACGGCTATAGTGAATGCAGGGGACGCTGACCGCGAGGGTGAAATTATTATAAGGCTTTGTATTCAGAATGCTCTTGTTTCCCCAAAAGAGCTTCTTCGCCTGTGGCTGCCCGACCAGACACCCGAAACGGTTGCCGATGGACTTAAAAACCTTAAAAATGAGAGTGAATATGATTTACTTGCAGACGAGGGCTTTGCCCGTACATATATAGACTGGCTGTACGGTGTTAATCTCACCCGTTTTGCAACTTTGAAAACAGGTACGCTTTTAAGGGTTGGCAGAGTTATTGTTCCCGTTGTCAAGGCCATATATGACAGAGATATGGCTATCAGAAATTTTGTGCCGGATATTTACTATGCTCTTGTAAGCAAAGCCGAAACAAACGGTGAGGCGGTTGAGCTTGTTTCAAAATATAAGTTTACAAAAGAGGAAGCAAATAAGGCACAAAGAGCTTGTAACAAGCTTAATGCACAGACTGCTGTGGTTAAGGATAAAAAGAGCAAAAAAGAAAAAATAAATCCCGGAAAGCTTTATTCCTTGTCAAAGCTTCAGAATTTTCTCGGCAAAAAATATAAGATGTCAATGGATGATTCTTTAAGGATAGTTCAGAAGCTCTACGAAGAGGGATATCTGACATACCCCAGAACAAACTCAGAATATCTTGCAACGGCAGAAAAGGATAAGATAAAGAAAATTATTTCAATTGTATCGGGGAAAGGCTATCCCGTTGAATTTAAGGATTCAAAAACCATTTTCGATGATTCAAAAATAGAATCACATTCGGCACTCACTCCTACATATAAATTTCCCCCACCAAATGCTCTTACTGAGGAAGAAAAAACAGTGTACAGTGCAGTGCTGCGCCGATTTGTTGCTGTTTTCTGTTCAGAAGAATGTGTTGCACAAAAAACGGAAATGACAATAGCGGTAGGTGCGTGTGAGGACTTTTCTCTCAAGGGAACCGTTATTCTTGAACCCGGCTGGACCAGGTTTGATGATACCCCCAAAAGCTCTAAAATTTTGCCGAAGCTTGAAATCGGGGATACTGTAAATATAAATTTTGAGCCAAAGGAAAAGGAAACCTCACCGCCCAAGCACTATACTATAGAAACACTTAATAACTATCTGAAAAATCCCTTCAGAGAAGAAAAAGCAAATGCCGCAAAGCAGACCGATGATGATGCCGAAGAATACCGTGCAATTTTTGAAGGTCTGGAATTAGGCACGGAAGCCACAAGAACAGGAATAATAGACAATGCCGTTAAAAGCAAATATATTGAGCTGAAAAAGGATGTTTACAGAATTTTGCCCGACGGAGAATATCTTATCGAGTCACTTCAGCTTATGCAGATTTCAATGGATAAGTACAAAACAAGTGAGTTGGGACAGGCTCTTAAAAAGGTGTATAAGGGCAATATAAGCATAAAAGACAGCATTGAGCTTGTAAAAAACGAGATTTCTGCAGTCTTTTCATCGGAAGTCAATGTTGAGGGTAATGAAAATTACAGCGGATTTTTCGGTGAGGTTATAGGAAAATGTCCTCTTTGCTCGGGTGAGGTTGCCAAGGGAAAATACGGCTTTTCCTGTAAGAACTATAAGGATGGCTGTAAGTTCAGGATAAACGCATCAATATGCAAAAAAACGCTCAGTGTTTATACGGCAAAGCAGCTTCTCGAACAGGGAAAGACCGATAAAATCAGCGGCTTTCTTTCAAAGCAGGGAAAGCTGTTTGATGCATTCCTTAAGCTTGAAAACGGAAAGACTGTTTTTGAGTTTTGAGAAAAGAATAATAAAATCAAAGGACCGATACGGATTTCTCCGTACCGGTCTTTTTTAGCTATTCAAGTTACTTGACTTAACTTAAAATTAAGCAGCGATGTTGTTGTAGTACTTCTTGAGAACTTCAACAGCCTTCTGGCAGTTAGCTTCGAAAGCGTCATCTGCGATGTTGTAGTAACCGTCATATTCTTCGCTGTCGCCTGCATTCTTGTAGAATTCAGAACCGTCAGCATCTGTCATACCCATAGCAACGAAGGAGGAAGCGGGAAGCTGTCCGCCCTGAGCGATGTCATTAACGATGTATGTTCTGTCGAAGAGAAGAGCAATAGCATTTCTGATTTCCTGCTGTGCCTTTTCCTTTTCAACGCCTTCAAGGCCGCTGCCTGCGAGAAGGTCTTCGTTGATGTTCCAGCATACATAGTATGTACCGATCTGACCTGCAATTACGAATTCATCAGCATATTCTGTCTTAAGAGTAGCGATTTCGTTTGTGGGAACGTCATCGATAAGAAGCCATGAACCGTTCTTGAAGTTTGAGAGCATGTTGTTAGCATCGTCTGAAAGGAATGTCTTGATTTCTTTCATTGTAACATCAGCTGCATCAATGTAGTTTTCATTCTTTGTAAGAGTGATAACACTGTTGTGATCCCAAGCAGAGATTGTGTAAGCACCGTTGCAGATGTAAGTAGCGGGTTCTGTAGCCCAAGCTTCGTTATCATATGCAGAGGAGTGTACGGGGAAGTATGTGGGGAATGCAAGGAGCTCGTTCCAGTAGGAAACAGCGTTTTCAATTGTAACTGTGATTTTGCGTGTAGCATCGTCAGCAGTAGCATTGAGAAGCTTTGTTGTGTCTTCCTGCATTTCAGCATAACCGTCAACGATTTCGAACATGTAGCCGTAGTCTGCACCGAGTTCAGCGGAAGCAGCGCGGTTCCATGAGTTTACGAAATCAGAAGCCTTGAGTTCATCGCCGTTTGACCACTTCATACCTTCACGAAGAGTGTATGTATATGTAACTGTGCCGTCTTCATTTACAACGCCTTCTGTGAGTTCTTCAGCTGCGTCAGCAACGATAACAAGGTTGCCGTTTTCATCCTGAGCCCACTTAGCAAGACCGGAGAAGAGGTGAGCAATCATTGTTGCACCGTCAACTGCGCTGTTAAGAGCGGGGTCAAGAGTCTGGGGTTCGGAAGAGAGACATACAGAGATAGAATCTGTCTTGCCGTCTACATCAGAATACATGAAATACTTGTAACCGAGAGGGTTGGAGAAGAAACCGTTAACGGTATCATCGATCATGTAAAGGTCTGTGTAGTAGTAAAGAGGAACGATACAGCCTGTTTCCATAAGCATATCTTCTGCAAGGTGCATCATTGCATAACGATTTTCTGCATCTGTGCAGCTCTTGATTCTGGAGATAAGAACATCATAGGTTTCTGCCCATGTGCCGTTTTCTACCTTATCTTCATAACCGTAAGCTGTGAGGTCAAGGTTGTACATTTTGAGTTCAGCGTGAGCGCCTTTGCCGTACTGAACATCGTTGTTACCGGAGTTGGATGTCCACATATCAAGGAAGCAGATGGGATCGTTGTAGTCAGCGAGCCAGCCGTTTCTTGCGATGGAGTAGTCACCGTTCTTACGGGTCTCAAGGAATGTGTTCCATTCCTGATTTTCAAGGTTCATTGTGATACCTGCAGACTGAAGAGCACTCTGGAGATATTCACCGATAGCCTTGTGACCTTCACTTGTGTTGTAAAGGTATGTGAGTGTGGGTGCTGCAACCTGCTTTACTTCTGTTCCTTCGTTGCCTTCGTTGCCGGTGTTACCGGTACAAGCAACAACTGAAAGCATCATAACAGCTACAAGGATAAGCGCAAAGATTTTTTTCATTGTTGTTAGTCCTTTCTGTATTGTGTTTTTATATATATGCGCTTCAAGGATGCACGCCTTGATGCGCATTAATATACTTTCTGTCAGTTGATTTCCTCAACTCTGTGGCAAGCAACAAAATGACCTTTTTCCACTTCTCTGAATTCGGGCATTTCTTCCGCACAACGCTCACATGCGTATTCGCAACGGGTACGGAACGGACAGCCTGAAGGAGCGTTGAGGGGAGAGGGAATATCACCCGAAAGAGGTATACGGTTATTGAGTCTTGCAATTTTGGGATCGGGGAGGGGAACTGCAGACATAAGAGCCTTTGAGTAAGGATGAAGAGGATGCTCATAAATTGTTGCAGCATCTGTTAACTCAACAAGCTTACCGAGATACATAACCGCAATTCTGTTACTGATATGGCGAACAACCAAAAGGTCGTGCGCGATAAAGAGATAGGTAAGACCTAATTCCTGCTGGAATTCACTGAACATATTGATAACCTGAGCCTGAATTGAAACATCAAGAGCAGAAACGGGTTCATCGCAGACAATAAATTCGGGATTTATTGCAAGTGCACGGGCAATACCGATTCTCTGACGCTGACCGCCTGAAAATTCGTGCGCATAACGGGCAGCATGCTCACTGTTAAGACCAACCTTAGAAAGAAGCTGAAGAACCTTTTCTTTTCTTTCTTCCTCGTTCTTATACATCTTATGAATATCCAAAGGCTCTGCTATAATATCGGAAACAGTCATTCTGGGGTTAAGTGAAGAGTAAGGGTCCTGGAATACCATTGTTGATTTTTTACGGTATTCGGCAATGTCTGCCTTTGATTTCAATAATTTACCGTCATAGATAACCTCACCGGCGGTGGGCTTGTAGAGCTGGAGAATAGTACGACCTACTGTAGATTTACCGCAGCCTGATTCGCCGACAAGACCGAGAGTTTCGCCTCTGTTGATTGTGAAAGAAACATCATCAACAGCCTTGAGGGGCTTGGAGGAGAACATACCTGTGCTTATATCAAAGTATTTTTTCAGATTTTTTATTTCAACGAGGGGAGTATTGTTTTTATTATCACTCATTTGTCTTTTCCTCCTCGTTATTGTTTTCGGTAACCTCAATAGTTCCGTCTTCTATACCTTTTTTAACATTCATCCAGCAAGCAGCCATATGATCTTCATTAATGAGCATATGCTCAGCTCTTGATTTTATGCAGATTTTCATTGCTGCATCACATCGGGGAGCAAAAGGACAGCCTGCAGGCATATTGAGAAGGTCAATAGGTGTGCCTGTGATAGGACGCAGCTTCTGACCGAATGTGTTTGTTGTGGGAATTGAGTTCATAAGTCCCTTGGTGTATTCGTGGCGAGGGTTGTAGAATATTTCATCTGCAGTACCCTGTTCACAGATTGAGCCTGCATACATAACGATAACCTCATCACACATCTGGGCAACAACACCGAGGTCGTGAGTTATCATAATGATTGCCATTCCGAGCTCCTTCTGCAGGGAAGTCATCAGGTCGAGTATCTGAGCCTGAATGGTAACATCAAGTGCAGTTGTGGGTTCGTCTGCAATAAGGATGTCGGGCTCACAAGCGAGTGCCATAGCAATAACAACTCTCTGACGCATACCGCCTGAAAGCTCGTGAGGATATTGCTTCATTCTCTTTTCGGGTTCGTTTATATTAACAAGACGCAGCATTTCAACTGCTCTGTCATAAGCCTCTTTCTTTTTTCTATCTGTATGGAGAACAATAGCCTCCATTATCTGATGTCCGATAGTGTGAGTGGGGTTAAGAGAAGTCATAGGATCCTGGAAAATGATGGATATTTTATTACCTCTTACCTTTCTCATGGTTTTTTCGCCTGCGCCAACAAGCTCTTCACCGTCGAGTTTGATTGAGCCGCCCACGATTTTACCTGTGGAAGCCAATATCTGCATAATAGAATAAGCTGTTACTGATTTACCGGAGCCTGATTCACCAACGATACCGAGAACCTTACCTCTTTCAAGATTAAAGGAGATACCGTTTACCGCCTTTACCTCACCGGCATCAGTAAAGAAAGAAGTCTGCAGGTTTTTTACTTCAAGCAATGACATAATATTATTCACACCCCGAAGGGTTTTCCTTTCTTTAGAATTTTAGCCGTTGAGCTTGGGGTCAAACGCATCGCGAAGACCGTCACCCAAAAGGTTAAGAGATAAAACGATAAGTGAAATAACAATAGCGGGAATAACCAATCTTAAGGGATATGAGTTAATACCGTTGAGAGCATCGGAAGCCAGCGAGCCGAGTGAGGGCATAGGAGCGTTAACACCGAGACCGAGGAAGGAAAGATAGCTTTCGGTGAAAATTGCGCTGGGAATCTGAAGAGCTGTTGAAATTATAACAACGCTTATGCAGTTGGGCATAAGGTGCTTGAAAATTATCCATTTACCCTTTGCACCTGCTGCCTGAGAAGCAAGTACATATTCCTGTTCTCTTAAGGAGAGAATCTGTCCTCTGATAAGACGGGACATTGAAACCCAATAGAGCACACCGAATACAATAAACAAGCTTATGATGTTAGCTCCTATCCTTTCAAGAACGGTCCCCTTGATAATCTGGTCAAGATTTGTCTGCTTGAGAGCAGATGCAAGAAGGATTATCAGAAGCATATCGGGCAACGAATAAATAATATCAACTATTCGCATTATAACAAGGTCAACCTTGCCGCCGAAATAACCCGATATTGAGCCGACAGTCATACCGATAAGAAGAACTATGATACTTGCAAAGAATCCGACGGCAAGAGAAATTCTTGTGCCGTAAAGAATTCTTGCGAAGTAATCTCGTCCCTGAGCATCTGTACCGAAAATATGAGGGAATACATCTTCGCCTGCCTCAATTTTTGCAAGCTCGGTTGTGCCGAATTCAAAGGGAGCCAGATTGTTATAGGATGGGTCAACGGGTTTACCGAGACTCACACCGAGCATCTGGTCGTATGAATAGGGTAAGAACATAGGTATTATTATGCATGAAAGCACAACAATAACAATAACAATAAGGCTGACAAGAGCAACTTTATTTTTTACAAATCTTTTTACGCCGTCACGGAAGAAGGTTGAGGAGGGGCGCATTTGCACCATATATGCCTTTTCTTCTGCCGATGCAGGCAAAAAAGAATCTACATTTAAATGAAAGCTGAAAATATTTTTCTTCATTGTGTAATTCCTCTTTTCTGCGATTATTCCAAAGTGATACGGGGGTCGATAACCTTATAAAGAATATCGCTGACAAGGTTCATTATAACTATAAGGATAGCGAGAACGATTGTTGTGCCCATAATCAGAGTGTAGTCACGGTTGATGATACTGCTTACGAATGAACGGCCGATTCCGGGAACAGCAAAAATCTGTTCAACAACGAGGGAGCCTGTTACGATATAAGCAAGCATAGGTCCGAAATAGGTGATAACGGGAATAAGCGCATTCTTAAGAGCGTGACCGAAAATTGTTTTAACGCCGGAAACACCCTTTGCCTTTGCTGTACGGATATAGTCCTGACCTAAAACATCAAGCATTGATGAACGGGTAAGTCTTGTGATGTTAGCCATAGGGGAGAGGGAAAGTGTTATAATCGGTAACACAAGTCCTCCGGCTTCGGCACCGTTTGCGGGGAAGATAGTGAACTTAACCGTAAACAGAAGAAGCATAAACATACCCATAATAAATGAGGGCATAGAAACGAATGCTGTTGTGATAACCATTATAACTCTGTCGATAAACTTGTTTCTGCGCAATGCGGCAACAGAGCCGAGAACTGTTCCGCTGACAAGAGCAATTGCAGCGGCAGCAAGACCGAGCTTAGCAGATGTTTTCATACCGTCAACAATAATATCAATAACCTCACGGCCTCTCTGCTTGATAGAGGGACCGAAATCAAATTCGGTTATAATATCCTTCAGATAAGTTATATACTGCTGGAAAAGCGGCTTATCAAGTCCGTACTTTGCTTCAAGTGCTGCCTTTGCGGCATCTGAAATTGCTTTTTCGCCGAGGAAGGGACCGCCGGGAACAGCGTGCATTACGAAGAATGTGATTGTTATAACTATAAGAATAGTCAACAGTGCAAGACATACTCTTTTGAGTATGTAGCCTAATGTTTTAGTGTTCATATCTGTACCTTTCGCTTTCTTGGAATAAATGGAGAAAACTCTCCACGCATTGAATATACATACGCAAAAACGATTTAGCACTTTACCGTAATACGCTGCATATTGCCATAATTCTAAACTATTTTAGCATAATGTTTTATTTTTTTCAAGTGAATTTTGTTTCTTTGTTATGAAAAACGGCTAATTGTAAAAATTCCCTCTTCTTGTACAAAAGATATTGACATATTTTGTATAACTCGCGGTAACAAATTGTCATAATTTGAGATAAATCGTGCCAAATGTAACAAAATGTAATTAAATCCGCTTTGAATTAAGTCACTCAAAACGGATTTTATTAATCTTGATTTTTATTGAAAATTATCTGCTTTGAACGCGTTTTCAATGATGTTTATATCTGCCGTATACAGATTTCTGATAAGCACCTCTGCTATGTCAAAGCGTATGCTGCGGTATCTGATTCCTGTCTGTTTTATGAATGCTTTTGCTGTGCTGATTATTCTTGATTGCTTTGCAAGGTCCACCGCCTCAGACGGAGGAAAAAGAGTGTCTGCAGAGCGTGTTTTTACTTCAACAAAACAAAGCTCCTTCTTTTTATTCTGTACGATAATATCTATTTCACCTATGTAGCTTGAAAAGTTTGCGCTGATGATGGTGTATCCTCTCAAAGCATATTCTCTTGCCGCAAACTGCTCTCCTCGAAGACCTTTGATTTTACTTTCGGGTAGTGCCATTACTTTTCACTCAGATTTTTAAGGAAGGAAAGGCGGTGAACGGGGGAGATACCGTGCTCCTTTATTTTTTCATAGTGCAGCTTTGTGGGATAGCCTTTATGTTTGGAGAATAAATACTCGGGATACTCTTTGTCGAGTTCAAGTAAATACCTGTCACGGCTTACCTTTGCAAGAATTGAAGCTGCGGCTATTGATATTGATTTGGCATCGCCCTTGACAAGAGGCATCTCCTCAACACCCGTGTTCGGCTTTCTGTTTCCGTCAACCAAGGCAAAATCGGGTTTTACTTCAAGTCCCTCAACGGCTCTTTTCATTGCAAGAAAGGTTGCGTTCAGAATATTTATTTCATCAATTTCTTTTTCATCTGCACTGGCAATACTGTAGGCAACAGCTTTTTCGCAGATTGCATCAAAGAGGGCATCTCTTTTCTTTTCGCTCAGCTTCTTTGAATCGTTGATTCCTAGGTCATCGAGCCCGTCGGGCAGAATGACTGCCGCTGCAAAAACGGGACCTGCAAGAGGGCCTCTGCCGGCTTCATCAATTCCGCAGATAAGAGAATATCCCTTTTCCTTTAACATATTTTCATATTCGTAGGTCATAACAGCACCTCAGGTTTTTCAAATGATATTCTTCCCAGCTTTCCTGCTCTGAGCTCATCAAAAAGCATAATCGCGGCTCGTTCGGTGTCTATCTCTCCGCCGCTTACGAGCATACCTCTTTTTCTGCCTATATATTCGAGCAGCTCATAGCTTTCCATATTCTGAAAATCAGTTACCTTGTATCTCTCGGTAAGTCTTTCGGGGTAGTCCTTTGAAAGAATATCCAGAAGCTTAAGGCATAAGGATTCAATATCAAGAATTGCATCCTTTATACCGCCTGTAAAAGCAAGCTTGTATCCTACCTCGGGGTCTTCAAATTTAGGCCAGAGCACACCGGGGGTGTCAAGCAGCTCTATCCCTGAGCCTATAACGAACCACTGGTTATGTCTTGTAACACCAGCTCTGTCTTCAACCTTAGCCTTACCGTTCTTAGCCATACGGTTTATGAATGATGACTTACCCGTGTTTGGTATCCCCACAACCATTATTCGCAGAGCCTTGCCTGCCATACCCTTATCCTTGTTGCTCTGTATTTTGTCCTTAAGCAGCTCGTTTACAGTTTTTGTGTATAAATTAAGTCCCTTGCCGCTTCTGCAGTCAACAGGCAGAGCGGGAATGCCCTGCTTTTTATAGTAGCTAATCCATTCGAGAGTAGTCTTTTCATCAGCAAGGTCACATTTGTTGAGCAGAATAATTTTCGGCTTGTTTTCAATAAGCTCATTAAGCTCGGGATTGGTACTGGAAATCGGTATTCTTGCATCTCTCAGCTCTGTTACCGCATCAACAAGAGGAAGACTCTCCTTGATTTTTCTGCGGGTTTTTGCCATATGCCCCGGAAACCACTGTACATTTTCTTTTTGATTTTCGCTCATATTATCACCTTGAAAAGAATTTTTAAGAAAAGGGGCTATCGCAAATAAGACAGCCCCTGAGTTATTATTTATTGAAATTATAGTATATATCGTAATCTGCACTGAGTCTGAAATATGCTTTCCCGAGAAGATAGTCAGTTTCGGCAAAGCCTATTTCCTCATAACGGGAGTCCCATGACACAATTCTGTTATCGCCCATAAGCATAACACAGCCCTCGGGTACTGTTACTGGGTAATCGAGGTTGCCTCTCGGGATGCCGTCAGACAGGATATAATCCTTTTCGTTTAGCTGTTCTCCGTTTACAAATACGCGGTCAGCCTTGTCTATAACAACCTCATCGCCTGCAACGGCAATAACTCGTTTTACAAGAGAGCCTTCGGCTGCGGTATCCTTTGTTGAAATAACAATATCACCGTATTCGGGGGTATCGTAATAGGGGGCAACAATAAGCCAGTCGCCTGTATGAAGAGTGTCAAGCATTGAATCTCCCTGCACACCCACAAGACGGAATGCAAAGGTAAAAATAACTGCTATTATGAATATTGAAGATACCACAACAGACATTGTTTCATACAGACTGTTTGCTATGCTGCCTTTTTGTTTCGTTTCATTTTTATTCTTATTTTCCTGTGACATATTTTTCACTTCTTTAATCAATATTTAATGAAAACGGGAAGAGCTTAAATATTGCTTTGCCCGTGATTTCGTTTATATCAACAAAGCCTACTTCGGAGAAACGGCTGTCAAGCGAGTCATTTCTGTTATCACCCAGCACAAACACGCAGTTTTCGGGAACTGTGAGGGGATATGTAAAATCGCCTCTTTCGCTTAATGCACCGTAAACTAAATAGTCCTCTGTTATAATCTGACCGTTGACTGTGATTATATGCTTATCAAAGTCAATAAAAATCTCATCGCCGCCAAGAGCAATTATACGCTTGATAAAGGCTGACGGTTCCTTTTCGGTTCTGCCTACTGCTATTATATCACCGTAATCGGGAGTATACAAGAAGTCAGACACAATTATTTTGTCCCCGTTGTTAAGATTTGGATACATTGAATCGCCGTCAACCGATACCAGTCTGAAAACACAGGCAAAAAATACAAAAATAACCGTCATACACAAAAGCAGGGTAGACAGAAAGGAATATATATTTGCAACAGCCTTTTCATAAGCCGAAGCCTTTGTTGTTTGTTTTGAGCTTGCGTTATTCATAGATAATAAAAGGATATCCTTTAATGTTTCTTAATAAGACGGGGATAAATGAAAAATGAGGGACATCTTTCTGTCCCTCAAAAAACTTACTTAAGTGCTTCCTTAACTTTAGCAGCCTTACCGACTCTGCCTCTGAGGTAATAAAGCTTAGCTCTGCGAACCTTACCTTTTCTTACTACCTTAACATCTGCAACATTGGGGGAGTGTAAGGGGAATACTCTTTCAACACCAACACCGTAGGAAAGTCTGCGAACGGTGAATGTTTCTGCAACGCCGCTGCCTTTCTTAGCGATAACTGTGCCTTCGAAAGCCTGAATTCTTTCCTTGTCACCTTCGCGGATTTTAACTGAAACATTAACAGTATCACCGATTTCAAATGCGGGAGCCTGTTCCTTGAGCATACCTGCTGTGATTGTTTTGAATGCGTCCATTTTATGAACCTCCTAATTATTTTTTCAGATGTTCATTCGCTGTATAATTACAGCCAGAGGACCACCCGCTTTAGTATATGCGTTACACTAATCGCAGTGAGGGGAGAAACCACACTCACAAGAACGCTGAAGTATAATACCACAAAGCAAACAGTTTTGCAAGTGTTTTTTTTACAAAGAATAAAAAAATTTACATTTTTTTTTGTTGTTTTCTCTAAAAAAGCTCAGTATGGTATATTTTACCGTCAAGAGTTTTCCATTCTGCTGTATTTTCCGTTATTATCATATAAGAATGAGGAGAGTCTTCCTTGGGAATTGAAACCGAGCCGGGATTGAAATACATATTACTGTTGCCAAAAGCTTTCCACGCGGGGATATGTGTGTGTCCGTGAAGCAGAATATCTCCTTTGCAAAGCGGAGGGGGAGAGGACATATTGAAGTTATGACCGTGTGTTGCATAGAAAAGACGGTTACTTATGTTAAACACCGCATAATCAGCAAGTACGGGGAATGGAAGCACCATCTGGTCAACCTCTGTATCACAGTTGCCGCGTACACAGAAAATATTGTCCTTGAGAGGACTTAACAAAGCTATAACTTCCTTGGGAGCATATTTTTCTGGCAGGTCATTTCTCGGTCCGTGATGAAGAATATCACCCAAAATAAGTATCTTATCAGCCTGTTCTCTCTCAAAAGCCTCGAGAGCCTTTTCACAGTACAGCGCACTGCCGTGTATATCGGATATAACAAATAATCTCATAATAAGCCCCTGTAATATATAATGATAATATCTTAATCATAAAAACATACTTTGTCAATTGACAAAAGCACTATTTAATTATAAAATATATTTTCGGGAGTGAAAAATATGGAAAACGAAAAACGGTTTGATTTTCTTGATGCTCATATTCAGGATATTATAAAATATGCTCCGTCCGAAAAATCAGATTTGTTTTTCTTTTGCGGGGATATGCCGAAATTTCCGTTTTTTGAACATACCGTTAAAGCCTTGAAAGAAAATATTCTTGTTGTGCTTCCGTTTCGTACGGTTATCCCCGACGGTATACCGGAAAGCACACAGAATGATTTTACTTTGCTTGAGCTTAATACATTCAGTGAGGACAACGACTTTTCAGTTAAGAAAAGTAAAAGAAATGTGCTTTGCTTTGCTGATGTACGGTTGTTTTCAGAAGACCGATTCTGGCGTTTTTTTGAGCATATGAAATTTACCCGTATTTTTGTACTTTTTTCAAACTGTGCCCGGCTTTATGAATACGGCTACCGTCAGAGCTTTTCGCTGATAGGAGATTACAGAGCCTCGCACAAACACTATATTCAGCTTTGCGCATTTTTTAATCAGAAGCCGAAAAATGCAGATGATTTTGCAGTTCGGTTTTATTCGCAAAAGCTTATATCTGTCAATACACAGACAGATGCTCTTCACTGTGTATTTATTGAAAAAGCCAACAAAAGAGAAAAATACATATTTTTAGCTTCGTGTCTTATAGCAGAGCCGCTTGAGAAAACAGCGGTTGTTTTTGCAACAAGACGAGAGCTGTTTGAGTTTATTGCATACCTGAAAAAGCCTGTTGAAGAGCTTTCAATTCTGCACGGCGGTCTGCCGTATACGGATTTCAGCAAAACGCTTAATGATTTTTATTCGGGCAAAACAAAAATACTTCTTGCAACAAAATCCGTTTTCGCCTCAGCTGTATTTGTAAACAGCGAAAAGGTTTATCTGTGCTCAGTTCCGTTTTCTGTTGCTAATATGTATAGTGTTCATTCACTGCTGGATGACACAGATAAAAAGATAAGCTGTGTTTATTGCAAAGAGGATGTTATTCTCTTAAGCCGTCTGGCGTTGGGCACGGCAGAATATTTGGGAATAGAAGAAAAGGATGAATTTGTCAAAAACAGGCTATTAGGCCTTAATGAAATTATAAACAATATCCGAAAGGAAAAGGAGAAATAAAATGAAAGAAAAAATTAATGTTGCCGTTATCGGTTGCGGTTCTATTGCAAACGGGGCTCATATCCCTGCTTATGTTGCAAGTCCTATTGCTGAAATCAAGTATTTCTGCGATATAATTCCCGAAAGAGCAGATGCAGCAGTTGAAAAATACGGCTGCGGCAAGGCTGTTTATGATTATCACGAAATTCTTGATGATCCCGACCTTGATGCTGTTTCGGTATGTACACACAACGATATGCACTCTGTTATCTCCATTGATTTTATGAAGCACGGCAAGGATGTTCTTTGCGAAAAGCCTGCTGCAAGAATTCTTTCTGAAGCACTCGAAATGGAAAAGGTTTCCTATGAAACAGGCAGAATTCTCTCTATCGGTGTATGCAACCGTTACGGTAATAATGTAAATAATGTAAAGAAGCTTATTGAAGACGGTGTATTGGGTGATGTTTATCATGTATACGCAAGCTTCAGAGCTTACCGTTCAATTCCCGGTCTTGGCGGCGATTTCACAACCTTTGCTTCCTCAGGCGGCGGCGCACTTATCGACTGGGGCGTTCATTATCTTGATCTTATTATGTACTGTCTAGGTGATCCTTCAGTAAAAACAGTAAGCGGTGAAGCATTCTCAAAGCTCGGTGTTGATATGAAAAATTATCTCACAACAAGTATGTGGGCAAAAGACTCGTCAAATATTGAAAGCGGTACATACGATGTTGATGACTCGGTTGTTGGTCTTATCCGCACAGACAAAGCAACCGTAAGCTTTAACGGTGCATGGGCACAGAATGTCGGTGTAAATGAAACATATATTGACTTTATGGGCGATAAGGGCGGTATCCGTCTTGACTACCTCGGCAACTTCAGACTCTATACCCAGATGAACGGAATGCTTCTTGAAACCAAACCCACATATGAAATGAACGATATTCACCGCACAGAGGTTCTTGATTTTGCAGAATGTGTAGCAAAGGGCGAAAGAAACAGAAACGATATCAGATATGCGGTAGGAACATCAAAAATTATGGACGCTGTTTACAGATCTTCCGCAGAACACAAGGAAGTAACTGTTGACTGATAATATTAAGATGACACTTTCATTATGGAGGTGTCATTTTTTTTCTTTAATTGCCGTAAAAAAGGCAGTTGCAACCGTGGGTTGCTAAAAATTAAAGGCGGATATATAGAAAAACGCTGTTTTTTTTGCTATACTGAAAGCACGAAAGGAGGATTTGTATGAATTTCGGAGAAAAAATTTATAACTTGCGAACGCAGAATAATCTTTCGCAGGGAGAGCTTGCAGATAAGCTTGATGTATCACGGCAGTCTGTTTCAAAATGGGAAAATAATGTTGCCGTGCCCGAGCTTGATAAAATTATCCGTATGAGTGAAATTTTCGGTGTAACGGTGGATGCACTTGTCAAAGGAGAAGAGCAAGCAAAACAAGAAGCTGTGCAGCCGCAGACGGTTGTGCAGGTGCTAAAAAAAGAACGCATGGAAAAGCGTGTTCTTGCAGGAATTTTATTGCTTTCCTTGGGTGGAGTTGCGTTTTTTCTTTTATTGGCTCTGACAGGAATAGGATGTATTTATGCAATTCCTGTTTTGCTGTTCGGAACAATATGTCTGTTGTTTAAAAAAGATGTCGGTTTTTATTGTGTCTGGCTTTTGTATCTGCTTGTGACGGGATATCTGGCTTTTGGCTCTGCCGCTTCAAGCTGGAGAGTGATAAGATATACCTTCCGGGGCCCGTATCAGGATAATCCCGTTATTCTGATTATCGGATGGATATGGTTTGCTGCGATGCTTGCTATGATGGTCTGGAGTGTTGCAAGATTTTATAAAAGACCGATTGAGAATAAAAAACAACCGCTTCTTTTTCTCTTTTGCTCGGTTGGGTATCTGATTGCAGATTTCGTTGCAGTAAAAATAATGTTTTCACATTATATGCAACTGCTTGAAACGCAAGCTGATCATACAATGGCATATAACAGTATTCTCGCCGGCGTGAATGCCGTTTCAACAATCATACAGCCTGTTGCATTTGCAATTGTTCTTGTTCAAATCAGCCGATTGCTGTATAATCACTTTTCAAAAAAACGCAGTAGCCTTTAACATTTGCGAAGCAAATATTTCATACTCGAAGCGTATTTCATATTACGGAGTAATATTTCACTCGCCGAAAGGCGAATTTTATAGAAAAAAGCACTTCTTTAGCGTGGGTGTCCAAAGGACACTCACGCAGTTTTATTCGCCAAAGGCGAGTTTTATTGCTTCGCAGTTTTATTGTGCTTCGCACAGTGTTATTGTCCTTCGGACAGTTTTATGCGAATAAAATAAAACTGAAGCCGAAGGCTTCAATATCACTATTGCCGTAAGGCAATAATATCACTCTGCCGTAAGGCAGAATATCACTAAGCTGTCCGAAGAATAAATGCGCACTTACTCGCCACTTGAGGTGATAGTACAAACATACTGAACGGAGCTGAAAAAACAATAAATTTTTTCAGCTCCGTTAGTTGTATTATTTTATATTTTTATTTATTCGATTCCACAAAAATATAAGTGCATCGCTTTCGGATGGGTGCCCTATTACATCATATTCTTTTCCTCGTTCACAGTAGAGTGTTTCATAACGGAAATGATTCTTTCGAACGATAAAACCTTCCGACATTGCGCTATCATCAAAGTGAACTTTCACATCTATATTATTTTTTGCTAATGCCGAAAGAAATTCTTCCTTTGTCATAATGCACCTCCAAAAGTTAACTCCTGATTTATAGTAGCATAATATCATTGCCTTTGCAAGATCGCTTGATACTTGTAAGTTGTGCTTAATAAAGAATTTAAACTTGTCCTTAAGCGTACAACTCATTTGAAGTGCTTTTTTCTATTCCGGTATTCTGTTGAGATACAAATTTCCCTTTTCATTGAGTTGTTTATGCAGCTTTTTATACTCGGGAAATACTTTATCTATCTCTTTATAAAACTGCTGTGAGTGATTCATATGCTTTCTGTGGCAAAGCTCATGAACAACAACGCTGTCGATAATTTCAATCGGGAACAAAACCAAAAGACAGTTGAAATTAAGATTTCCTTTTGATGAACAACTGCCCCAACGGGTACGCTGACAGCGGATAGTGATTCTGTTATATGTGACACCGATTTTCGGGGCATAAAGCTTTACTCTTTCGGGAATGATTTCCTTTGCTTTTTTTGTAAGTACAGCTATTTCTTCCTTTGTGAAAGGCCGAATATTGTTGAGCTCTTTCTGCCGTTCATTGAAAGCCGAAAGATGCTTTTCAATCCAATCCTTTTTTAACTCAATGAACTTGTAAATTTCTTTATCTTTCATCCTCAAAGGTGCACGGACAATAATTTCCCCGTTCTTTAACTGCAACGCTAGAGTTTTACGGCTACTGCGGATGATTGTTATTTTAGTATCTGTTGAAAGCATAAAATTTGCTCCTAAATGTAATAAAGTTACTTATGCTCTTTAGGATAAAATCTCATTTTTTCTGTTCCGCGCTTATAAGAAGCATTAAGTTCAACGAGCTTATTTTTTGCCCATTTGTTGTTTTCGTTTTCCCAGGCAGTTTCGTCATCTTCATACTCCCAAATTGTAGCCATATACAATTTGCCGTCAACCTTGAATTTGTTTGCATATCGGCGCATTTTTTTGTAATCGGCATAAATTTCTTTTGATGGTGAAAAACCGTGCTTAAACTTAAATTCAATTACAGCAATGCAGTTTGTAACACATTCCCCCAAATATGCAACATCTTTGTCAAAATCAACTTTAGCAATTACCATATCAGGTCTGCAACCGCTGCCTTTAAATTCATCATCTGTAAATTCAGTGAAAATCCTTATGTCATTTTCATCAAAAAGCTTGCCGAGTTTTTTACGCAAGTGAAAATAAAAAGCATTTTTTAATGTGTCTTCTTTAAGAAGCCATCCGTTTTCGTAATCTTTTTTAATTTCTTTTTCCCATATTTTTTTAATGGTAATGTCAATTTGATTAATTATTTCGTTGTATTCATCAGTTTTTACAATATTAGCCATATTTTTAGCCTCCTGAAAAAGTATATAAAAATTATACTTTTTATCGCCAAAGATTGCAATACCTTAAACGGTCTGTTGCATTGTAAAGTCCCAATAATCGTACACCAAAAGGCAACCTTTTGGCATTTTAACGCAATTTTATTGACAACAAACTGCACCGATTATATAATAAATTCATAACCACAAGCGATTCGAGGTGACTTTTATGCCCCTGCAGATTATCCGTCAGGATATAACAAAAATCTCTTGCGATGCTATCGTAAACCCGTCAAATACACACCTTTACCCTACAGGTGGTACTGACCTTGCTATACACAAGGCGGCAGGTAAAAAACTCTTTGACGAGTGTCAGAAACTTGGCGGCTGTGCCACTGGCACAGCAAAGATAACCCCTGCCTTTAATCTGCCCTGTAAGTATGTTATTCACACCTCAGGACCTGTTTGGCACGGCGGAGATTACGGAGAAACCGAACTTCTTATTTCCTGCTACAAAGAGTGTCTGAAACTTGCAAAAGAGAATAACTGTGAAACTGTTGCCTTTCCTCTTATCTCAGCGGGGACTTACGGCTATCCCAAAGATAAGGTGCTGAAAATTGCAATCAACACCATAAGTACATTTCTCTTCGATAATGAAATGATAGTGTATCTCCTTGTCTACGATAAGAAATCCTATGAGCTTTCCGAAAAGCTCTTTTCAGGTATAGAGAGCTATATCGACGACAATTATGTTGAGCGTTACGCGGGAGGCTTTTTTAATGCTTCATTCTCCCGTAAAAAGAGGCTTAGCATCGAGGTTGATTATAGCCGTGTAATGTCAGATGAGTGTATGTCTGCTCTTTGTATCGAAGAAAATTATGCACCTATGCCTTGTGCCGTAGGCAGTACACCGAAGCAGAGCCTTGAGGATTTTATCAAACTCGATGAATCTTTTGCTTTGAAGCTCATTAAGCTGATTGATGCTAAAGGTATGAGCGATGTTCAGTGCTACAAAAAAGCCAATGTCAGTAAACAGACCTGGCACAAATTAATGACAGACAAGCACTATAAACCTAACAAGAAGACGGCTATTTCATTTGCAGTCGCTCTTGAACTGAGCCTTGACGAAACACAGAATCTTCTTTCATCCGTTGGATTTATTCTGTCTGACAGCAGTCTTTTTGATGTAATTATCAAGTACTGTCTTGAGAATAAAATTTATAATGTTTTTGAGATTGACTCGGCACTTTTTAAGTATGATCAGGAAACGCTGTTCTCCACAATTTAAAAGTCAATCGCTGATTGACCAAAAGAAAAATCAAATAATTTATACTATGGTTGTAAGGTTGAAACACTCCTTGCAACCATTTATTTTTTCAGGAGGTACACACTATGTTAGGAGCAATTATCGGCGATATCGTCGGTTCAAGATTCGAATTTCACAACCGTAAACGTAAGGACTTCACTCTTTTTACTCCCAAATGCTTTTTCACAGATGACACAGTTATGACTCTTGCCGTTGCAAATGCTCTGAATGAATATGAAAGTATTTCGGACTACGAAGCCTTCAAGCATACGCTCATAAAATCTATGCACGAAATCGGAAATCACTACCCCGACTGCGGTTACGGCGGAAGATTTTACGGTTGGATAAGGAACAGAAAAACAACTCCCTATAACAGCTACGGTAACGGTTCGGCTATGAGGGTTTCACCTGTTGGTTGGTATGCGAAATCACTTGACGAAGCTGAGAAATTGGCAAAAGCAACTGCTGTTGTAACACACAATCATCCCGAGGGTATCAAGGGGGCGGTAAGTGTTGCAGGTGCAATTTATCTTGCCTGTAGGGGCAGCACAATGGCTGAGATTAAGAAATATGTCAGCAAATTTTATAAAATCGATTTTACTCTTAATCAAATCAGACCAAGCTATAAATTTCACGAAACCTGTCAGGATTCTGTACCACAGGCATTTGAGGCGTTCTTCGAATCGACAAGCTTTGAGGATGCTGTAAGAAATGCGATTTCTATCGGCGGCGACAGCGATACCATAGCCGCAATTACCGGCTCTGTGGCAGAGGCATTTTATGGCATAGACAACAGATTAAAGGAAACAGCAGTGTCCTATCTCGATGAAAAACTGCTGAAAATTTATAACGATTTCAATAACAAGACGGAGGTAAAATAAAATGAAAAACAACATCACAGAATTAGTATTCATCCTTGACAGAAGCGGCTCAATGGCAGGTCTTGAGAGCGACACTATAGGCGGTTTTAATGCTATGATTGAAAAGCAGAAAAAAGAAGACGGCGTATGCTTCGTGTCAACGGTACTTTTTGACAATGTAAGCGAGGTGCTTCACGACAGAGTAAAGCTGTCTGACATAAAGCCGATGACAGATAAGGAGTACACCGTAAGAGGCTGTACAGCTCTCATTGACGCTCTCGGCGGTGCAATTCACCACATCGGCAACATTCACAAGTACGCAAGAAAAGAAGATGTTCCGGAGCATACAATGTTTATTATCACAACAGACGGTATGGAGAATGCAAGCCATAAATATTCGAGCGATAAAGTCAAAAAAATGATTGAAAGACAGAAAGAAAGGTACGGCTGGGAATTTTTGTTCATAGGTGCAAATATAGATGCCGTAGAAACCGCAAAAAGCTACGGAATAAGTGCGGACAGAGCAGTAAACTACAACGCCGATTCATTCGGTACGGGAATAGTTTACGAAGCAGTCGCGTGTGCGGTAAGTAATGTAAGAAAGAGAAAAAATCTCGATGCAAGCTGGAGCGAGGAAATTAACGAGGATTATAAGAGCAGAGGGAAGAAGTAAATAAAAAAATAGGTTGCATTTGTCCTATGTTTTGGGTGTAATAATAGCAGAGGTGATAAAAATGATGGTTAATACTGACTATTTAGTTCCTATGACTGAGGCAAATCAGAATTTCTCAAAAGTTGTTCGTACCGTTGACGAAAACGGCTTGGCTGTTATTTTAAAAAATAATAAGCCGCGATATGTTGTTGTAGATTTTGATGAGTACAACACTATTTCCGCTGCAATGCAAATGCGTAAAGCAAAAATTGACGGTGCTGCAGATAAATTGATTGATGAAAATATGGAAGCGTTATTGGAGCTGGCTAAATAATGATACTTTTAACGGTTGAAGAAATAGCTGTCCTACACGACAAACTCATTGACCGAACAGGCAGCAGTCAGGGTATCCGTGAGAAAAGTCTTTTGTAATCTGCGCTCTACAGTGCTATGTCCGGTTTTGGAGATAATGAGGCATATCCTTCCGTAGAAGAAAAAGCCGCAAGACTTATGTTCTCACTTACAAACAATCACGCTTTGGTAGACGGCAACAAACGAATCGGTGTATTTACAATGTTAATGACGCTGCAGCTTAACAATGTAAAAATCAAATATACTCAAGCTGAACTTATTTCCCTTAGTCTTTCAGTTGCGGACGGTAAAACAGATTACGATAAAATACTCAGTTGGATAAAAGAACACAAAATTTAAAAGGGAGCGTATCAATAACATCTGCATACGATGTTTTGATACAGCTCCTTTTTTATTTAAGCTTGCATACGAAAATTTTATTTCAACTTAATATATGTTTAGCTGTTTGTATTGTGTTGTTTAAGCTTGCGGTACTTTTGCTACTTCTTCATTTTTAATTTTTTCTTAACATCAGTTTTTGTGTTACAGGGTGTTGATTTGAGTAATTTTACGGATTATAATAAAATAAAGTTTTTTGTAAGGAGGGTAATTAAATGGAAAGAAAATATGAACATGTTATTGTTCTCGGAATAGACGGTGCAGGCTCTTTTGTTAAAGATGCAGTAACTCCCAATTTTGACAGAATCTTTGCAAAAGGCGCAGTAACATATGATGCTCTGGCTTCTAATCCGTCAATAAGTGCCGAGTGCTGGGGCTCAATGCTTCTGGGAGTCGGTCCCGAGGTACATAAACTGACTAATGGTATCGTAAGCTCAACACCTTATCCGCTTGATTCCCCGTTTCCGTCACTTTTCAGAAGAATAAAAGAAGCTTTCCCCGAAGCTGAGCTCGGATCATTCTGTGACTGGAATCCGATTACATACGGAATTGTTGAAAATAATCTGGGTGTTCACCACGACAGTAAAAATGATGATGAATTAACCCCGATTATCTGTGATTATATCCGCAATAAAAAGCCTGATTTCCTTTTTATTCAGTTTGACAGTGTTGACGGTGCAGGGCATAAGCACGGCTACGGTACTCCCGAACACCTTAAGCGTATAGGTGAGGTTGATGTTCTTGTAAACGATGTCTATACTGCCGCAGCTGATGCCGGGATAATTGATGAAACACTGTTTATTGTTATAGCCGACCACGGCGGCACAAATCCCGGTGACGGTTCGGGCGGCGGTCACGGCGGCTGGACAGACGCTGAAAAATATGTAACCTTTGCCGCAGCAGGAAAGGGAATAAATAATACAGAGCTTGAAAAAATGAACATCCGCGATCTTGCGGCTATAGTGCTTTATGCATTCGGTATTGAAGCTCCCGAATTTAACGAATCGGGATGGACCTCGCAGATTCCCTTCGGTCTGTTCAATGACAACTCGGCAGGTGCATACCGTGATATTTCTCATCTCACCGGTGCTGCACCGAGAGTGTCAAAGGTTGCACACACATCAGAATTAATACAGGAGGCTTAAGCATATGAAATTTATAAATGTAATGCACAATAAAAATGTTTATGCAGACGGTATTCACGATGACACAAAGGCCTTGCAGGCTTGCATTGATGAAGTAAAGGACGGCGGCACGGTTTATTTCCCTGACGGAATATACCTGCTTTCAGGTGCTTTGATTTTTTATTCGTATCAGATACTTAAATTTTCAGATAAAGCAACACTTCTCAGAAGCGATAAAAGCGAGCCGCTTACGAGGTATCTTCTTGCCTCTTATTCTGAGCCTGAATGGGGTGAATATTCGGGGACACACGATGTTGTGATTTCGGGCGGTATTTTTGACGGCAACAAAAATCTTGATGAGAAAGCAACACTTGTAAATACTGTTCATTGCAGTAATATTACCATTGAAAACTGCCGTTTTGTACACTGTGCACATTGGCACTGTATTGAAATAAACGGCACACAGAACACAATTGTTCAGAACTGTATATTTGACGGTCCGTCATACACAGCAAAGAGTGATATACTTTTCAATGAGCAGATTCAGCTTGATATGTCGCGCAACGGCTCATACGGTCCTGTTTATAACTGTGACGGCACTCTTATTGATTTTAAATATGATGATACCGTTTGCCGTAACATTATAATCAGAAACAACATTTTTAAGTGTGACGGCTTCCCGGGTGTCGGTCACCACGGTGATATTGACCACAACAACATTCTGATTGAAAATAATATTTTTGACGGTCCGTCAGGCAGGCTCGGCAAGAGCAGAGGCTATATCTTCTTCAGACCTATGGTATATGACCTTAAGGTTAAAAACAATGTGTTTATTTCTCCCGATGAAACAGATTCGCCGAGCTTTGGTATTATCCTCGAAAATCCCGATGCAACGGCATTAACCGCAGAAAACAATCTGTTTATAGGTAAAATTGATAAGGAAATTATTATAGGAGAACAATAAAATTCTGTTCCGTTAACTGTTTTCCTTTGAAAAATTTAACTGCATCAGAACAAGGAAGTGTGGTTCTGATGCAGTTTTTTTTTGCAATATATTTTCTGTACATTATTTAATAAAGCGACAGTGGGAAAGTAACGGGATTTTTGAAAAAAATATATAAAGAATTTAAGAAAATATCTGGCTAAAAATTGTATTTATTTGTCTGAAAAATGTTATTTTTGTGATTTCAGGATATATCAACCCCAGCATTCCTGAGCATTTCGTAGTATTGGGCGAAGACCTCATCAATTAATTCATTATCTTCTGATACATATAGATATTCTTCATTATCTCTTTCCTCAATCACAAATACCAGTGCCTCATTATCTCCCATTCCGGGGAGCTTTACTACGGGTTTTAATATTACACATAAATGCTCCTCAAGATGCACCACAGCTATCTGTTCAAACTCGGTTTTTTCACCTGTTTCATCATATAAAAAAATGTTGTCGGTATTATCTGCATCTAAAATTGCTTCAACAGAGGATACATATTCTTCATGAGAAGCTTCGCACGGTTCATTTTTTGAAGCATTTGATTCGTGCGTATTTCTGTTGTTAATCATGTCAATACTCCTTTATGTGTTTTTGTTTGATGTCAGTATATCTCAATAAAGTTTTTATCAATTTACAATCAGCTTTATTGATTTCTCCGGGAAGCATCGCAGACTCAATAAAATGGGATTATATCAACACATCATTGTATGAGTATTCAGTAATCCCGAAACATTATAGCATAATGACCATATTGTTTCAACATTTTTTGTTTTGGAATCAAGAAAGGACCTTCTCTATGACTAAATGTATATTAAAACGATAATGAAATTAATGATATTGACAAGCCTTGAATATTGTTGTTAATATATTGTTGTCAGCTCAATTTTTATAAAAACACTATAACGGAAGAGGGAATACATATGTTTATTGAAAATGTTGATTTGGAAGTGAAAACCAGATATAATACTTCGCCTCGAAATAAACCCAATGTATATATTTCCTATTGTCATTTAAATGAAGACAGAATGGAGCATATTGTTGAGCTTATCTTAAAAAAGCAGGATTGTGCCGTTTATTATTATAACTATGCAAACGGTTCTGAACCCGACACGGCTAAATTGGCAGACAAGCTTGATAAAATGAATTTAATTATAATTCCCGTAACCGCAGAATATCTGAATACAAAAAATCAGGCATATGATTTTGAATTCTATTATGCGTTAAAATCAAACATTCCCGTTCTTCCTATTTTGCAGGACAGCTCTCTTGCAACACAGTTTAATGAGAAATGTAATAATATTCAGTTTTTGGATGAGCATTCAACAGACCGTACAGAAATTCCGTTTGATATAAAGCTTGAATTATATCTGTCCAATATTTTAATAGACCCCGAAACTGCGAAAAAGATTCAGGCGGCATTTGATGTAAGCGTATTTCTGAGCTACAGAAAAAGAGATAGAGCATACGCGCAGGAGCTTATGGGGTTAATACACAACAATCCATTATGCAGAGAAATTGCAATCTGGTATGATGAATTTCTTGTAGCGGGAGAGCCTTTTGATGTGGCTATTGAAGAAAAAATAAAAGACAGTGAACTTTTTCTTTTGCTTGTCACCCCTAATCTTTTAACAAAAAATAATTACATAATAGAAACGGAATATCCTGTTGCCGTTGACAAATATCATAAAACAGTTCTTGCGGTAGAATATGTACTTTCCGACAAAAAGTTATTTGAATCCACATTCAGAAAAGCAACAGAGCTGATACAGCTTGATAAAAAAGATGTGTTCCCCGTAAAGATTCTTTCTCATCTGCAAACAGGTGCAACAGAAAATAACAGTACTGCTGAACACAACTTCTTTATAGGTCTGTCATATCTGGGCGGTATATGTACGGAAAAAAACTATGCTTATGCTGTTGAATACATAACAGATTCAGCAACAAAGGGTTTAGCGGTTGCTCAGAAAAAGCTTGCTGATATGTATTATTCCGGTGAGGGTGTGAAACAGAATGCAGAAAAGGGAAATTTCTGGCAAAAAGAGTATATAATAAACAGCTTATCAGACATAACTCAAACAAACAAAAGCAATCACGAAGAAGCTGTTGATAAATGCCGCAGATTACTTGCCTGTTATTTTGATAATAACCGTGCAGAAGCATTGTATCAGGCAGGCAGTGCCCTTGGGAAAAACCCCGAAGGAGTCGAAATTATCCGCTTTTTGAATGATGCTTCTTTTAAAAATGCGGAATCCTACTATGAGAACATACTAACAATTTTCATAGGCTACACCCGAGGAGATGCCATTGATATTGATGGTGTTTTTACCTTTTTTGCTGATTATATGGCAATTAATCAGGGCTATTATCTGAGAAATAAATTTTTCGCTAAAAAAATTATTTCTCTCAAAGCTCCGTCAATTACATCCGTAGGCTTTGCTTGGTTTGCTATGCCTCAATTAAAAACTATTGACATAAATAACAGTATTTTCTGCAGCACAGGAAACTGTCTTATAAACAAAGAAAGCAAAGAAATTGTTTTAGCCTGTGAGCCATTTGAAATACCTGTAAGTGAAGCTGTCAAAACTATCGGGTGCAAGGCATTTACCTGTTGTAAAAACGCAAAGCGTATTGCTTTGCCCGACAACATTACCACAGTAAAATCACAGGCGTTTTCAGGATGTGTAAGCCTTGAAGAGATTGTGCTTAACGGCAACCTTGCCCATCTGGAGAGCTGTGCATTTTCTTTCTGTGACAATCTGAAAAAAGTAGTTATTTTCGAAGGAGTTACTGAAATAAGTGCAGGTGTGTTTGAAGATTGCAGCTTTTCAGAAATTGTTATCCCCGATACAGTTACAAAAATATGTCACGGAGCGTTCAAGGGCTGTGCAAACCTGACAAAGGTAATTATCCCTGACAGTGTAACAGACATAGAAGATTCCGCCTTTTGCAGATGCATATCTCTTAAGGAGGTTTATATTTCGGATGCTGTTGAGCATATAGGAGAGGATGCTTTCCATTATTGCGAAAAGCTTGAAAAAATAAATATGCCTGTCTGCGGTATAGGGCTGGATGCATTTGCCGCTTGCTGTAATCTGCAGGAGATACGGCTTGAGAGCAAAATCAATATTAATGATTTTGCCTATTACGGCGGTGAAGAAAAATTTTGGAGGAACTTTTTCAAAGACAGTTTTGAAGCATTCTTTTATTCCTGCAGAACTAACAGGCATATTGCTCTTCCTCAAAGCTTTCTTCCGAAAATACTTATTCCGGACGGTTGTAAAGTAAGTGTAATTGATGATTAAAGGTCAAAATAAAAACCTCAGGGCTAAAAAAGCTCTGAGGTTTTTTAGACAGCTTATCTTACTTTTCTATTTTGTATCCCAATGAAATTATAAGCTTAACCGTTTCCAAAGCAGTATTTCGGTCAAACTCTTTTTCACTCTCGGGAAGCTCGCTATACGGTACAAGACAGGGCGTTTTTTTGTTTTTATCGTCACGCACTTCACCGTAAGTCCAGCCCTCTTTTATTCGGCCCTGTGCCCACACATCGTGAACATTTTCGGCAATTTTTTCAGTAAGCTCAATTAAATCTGCGGCAAGCACAATTTGTTTTGTATCGGCAGGTTTCGGTGTATACATTACTGTTCCTCCTGAGCAAGTTTATTGGCAAGCATAATAATTTTTGGTATATCTTTAACTATATTGCAGTCATGTTTGCGGAAAGGATTATCTTTTTTCAGAGTATCTCGACAGTAACTCTCTAGTTCTTCCAGAGAGTCCCAGTCTGTAAGGCAAGGGTGCAGTTTTGAAAGCGCATCCTTATGCGAATTGTTTTTATCGGCATACATTTTCATAATATTCATTTCTGCATATGAATGGCCCTCACTTCTCATAAATGCATTCCAGCGCTGATGCTCATTTTTTGCAAGTCGCAATAACTCTTTTTCATTGTTTTGAATGTATTTATTGAATTCAGCAGCTTTTTCATTTGTAAGCTCATATTCATCCTGTTTTAAGATTTTGCAGGAGTGAAGCTTTGCCGTAATGTGAATAGCTGTTGCCATTGATGCGCGGCGATTGTATTCATTATTCTTAAATGTTTGTACAGCTTTTTTATAGTCCTGAGAATCAGCAGGTGTATCCAACATGCCTTTATAAGACAGGTGTACTGCTAAAGCCAGATTTTCAAGCTTTGAACCGAAAAACGCCCTTTCAGTGAAAAGATTTTCCACATTACCAATAAGTCTGATATTTCTTTTTTTCAGATAGTCATTGTCTGCAGAGAACAGATTAAACTTGGATTTATCATCTATCCATGTAAAAACAGGCGGAGTTGAGGTGAAGCTTCTGCCCTTTCTGAAAATACGGAACAGGCGTTCTGAAATATCAATATTCAGGCTGTCATCACCTGTAAAAACATAAACTGCTGTGGCATCGGTGAGTTGATTGTTGTTTTTTATTTCTGTTTCAAAATTTTCGGTGCATATATCCGTTTCAATAAATTTAATATCGTAATCATTGTGTGTAATATTTTCATTATCACAAGTAAGCTCGGGACATTGCACCTTGAATATTTTTTCAATTTCCTTTGCTTTTTTGTCGTAAATTCTGATTTTCAGGCTGTATCCGTCAACTTGTCCGCTCCATACGGCTGTTTTGAGCATTCTTAATCCTGTTGTGCCGCAGCCTACAATCATTACTGAGATATTTTTACCGTTTTCACCTGTGTTATATAATGGATTTTCAAAAATAAGATTGTTGCAGAAAAGCGAAACCGTATCAATAAATCTTATGCCGACAGCAGATTGTGAGTCATCGGAAAGACTTTCAATGAGCTGTATATTCGGACCGCTTTGTGCAAAAGCAGTAATATTTATCTCTGAAGTCAAAATTTCTTTGTATTTATCAAGAGAATTGATAAGCTTACCGATAAGGGGATGAATTTTTTTGATTGATTGTATTTTTTCATCGAGTTTAGCTTTGTTGTTATATAGTTTTTTTGTACCGTTATATTTTTTTATAAGCCTTATAACAAGCTCAGTGTTTTCATCCTCGTTTTCAGACACAGCACAGAATTCATACTTTCTCGTAAGCATTTTTTTCCTTACGGAATCACAGCTTTTATACAAAGTAATACCGTGAAGTTTTTTTGCGCTTTCAACAAGAGAATCCTTTGACTCTTTTGTGTTGCAGAAAACTATTCTCGGCTTCTTATTATGTTTTCTCAGTCCCTTTGCAATAAGCAGAGCGTTGTCATTCAGCTGTGAAAAAACATAGGTTTTTCTAAAGGAGGGAAGAGCATATCTGATTTTTGAAAGGGTATCACCCACGAAAGAAAGCACAAGAGTTGAACCGAGTATGGGTGCGGCAATGAAAGCCGCATAATTTATAATAAAATATATGTATCTTAATACCCCTGTAAATCCTATACTGTTAAGCTGATTTATATCCTGCCTGCCACCGATAACCTTAAAAGAATACAGAAGTGCAGATATTTCGTTGTATAAAGGCTCCATAAGAACAGTCTGATTTTCTTTTGTCCATTTGGTAGGCAGTACCATAAAAAATACCGACAAAAGAACTCCAAAGGTAATTATTGATATCCACTTTTTTGTGTTGTAGCGTTTTTTATATGCACAAAACATTGATATAACTACAATTATAATACCTGCTATAAAGTAAAAATATTCCATATCCTCCACCTCATAATGATTATATGAAAAATTAAAATAAATTTCAAGGAAAATTATATATCTGTTGCTTTACCAGATGCAGAGAATAAAGAAAAAGTCGCAGATTATCTGCGACAAACTGAACCTTTAACAAAATAATGCTGAGACTATATTAAAAACATCTGATTAAGACATTTGATATAATCCTCTTTCTTTAGTTGTTCAATTAAAACAAAAAATCCGAACCCTTTTCCTATTGGGAAAATTTGGTTCGGATTTTTCTTGTTTGGTGCCGATGACCGGACTTGAACCGGTACGCTGTTGCCAGCGAGGGATTTTAAGTCCCTTGCGTCTGCCTATTCCGCCACATCGGCTTATTTTCAGTGGTTATCAGTATACACCAATTCCCGCTGAATGTCAATATTTTTTATCAGATATTTACCATTATCTTTACCATTTATTCTCAACATATTCACAGAAAGCAAAGAGGTCTTTTATTTCAAGCTTTGTTCCATCATCGAGAGTTACATCTCCGTTGAATATTCCGTAAAGCTGATGACAGTTCATACGCGCAATTTTAAGGTTCAGGTCGCTTTTATTGTCGAAGGTTGGGTGCATTGTAAGGTTGAATCGACCGTCCTCGGATATAAATTTCCATTCCTCCATAAATCTGTTTTTTGGGAATTTTTCAACATCAACTGCACCGATTTTATGTACCTTACCGTCATAAAAAATACAGGTTTCCGTTGCGTTACTTTCATCGCCGATTGCCCATGTTATTTCAAAACCGAAAATATGCTTATTGCCGTTTTTATCGGGCAAGTAAGCAGCCGCGCTGCCCCAGTACCACACAAGCTTTCGGGGTGTGTTTACTTTGCCCCAGTCAAGTGAGCAGAATGAATTTTCTTTAGAAAAACTGTATGAAAAGTCACCCCAGCGCAGAACACCCGAAGCGGGCATACAGTTTTGTTTTGTTGTCATAAAAAACATTGTAGGTCTGTTTTCAAAGGGGAGGACGGTTGTTATGCTCTCAAGTCCCTCGGGAATATCCATTTCGAGTGTACATTCGAGAAGCTTGCCTTTGTGCATTTTTTTGAAATATACAGTTCTGCAGTTTTCTTTTGTGTAAAAATCAAATTCCGTGGTGCGAGTTTTTCCGCTGAATCTGCCGGGACAGTCTATTCTTTTTAAGGGGACAAATTTATCGCCTGCAAAAATGGTAGAAGCATCCGCATCTGTTACACCTGTTTCAAGGTCAACAAGCCTGCAGCCCATAAAACCGCCTATTCCCACATTTGCAAAGCTTATAAGCAGCTGCTTTTTGCCGTCTGTTACCGTGTAATAGTCCCATTCCTTACGGCTAATAAGCCGTTCTTTTTTTACAAGCTTTCTGTCGTATTCAAAAACATTATGTCTTGCCCAGCCCTTTGCATTGAGAGTGCCGTCAGAGTTCAGCAGGGGAGTAGGCTCAGTGTATTCACGCTGCTGAGATTTATTTTCCGTTTCGTAAAATGGCTTGTATGTTTTTTTCATTTGTATCCCTCACTTTTTTATTATTGTAACATAAAAAATAGCAGTTGTAAATGTTGCAATGCTTTGCTATAATTAGTACAAACGATTTGTTTAAGACTGCAATACGGAGGCAAAAAAATGAAAAAATATGATGTAATCGTAATCGGTGCCGGAAACGGAGGTCTTGCTGCTGCTGCAACCTGTGCAAAAGCAGGACTCTCTACCTTACTGCTTGAGCGGCACAATATCCCCGGCGGTTCTGCTTCGTCATTTGTGCGCGGCAGATTTGAATTTGAGCCGTCCTTGCATGAGCTTGCCGGTATAGGCTCGAATGATGATCCGGGCTCTGTTGATCTTATGTTTAACCGATTTGATGCGGATGTAACATGGCATAAACACAATTCCACATTCCGTCTTATTGTTCCTGCAAAAGAGGGCGACAAGGATGTTTTTGTCAATGAAAACGGTGTAAAGGTTACGGTTGATGCCCGTATGCCTGTAGGATTTGAAAACTTTGCAAGAAAATTAGATGAATTGGTGCCGGGTTCTTATGAAAGCTGTATAAAGGCATTTGAGCTGTCCACTAATTTGTATCAGATTTTCGATAGCCTTGATAATCCCAAGAATATGCCTTCTGTTCTTAAATATCTGCCTGATGCGCTGCGAATGGCATCACATACGGTCAATGAAGGTCTTGATGCGCTCGGTATGCCAAAAAAAGCACAGGATATTTTTAATACATACTGGTGCTATATGGGGTCACCTGCAGCTCGCTTTGACTTCCTTTATTATATGACAGTGCTTCACGGCTATGTTAAAAGCGGAACAGGTATTCCGGATAAGAGAAGCCATGAAATGAGCCTTGCACTTGATAAGGTTATAAGAGAAAATGGCGGTGATGTATGGTACAACTCTGAGGTAACAAAGGTAATTGTTAAGGACGGTAAGCCCACAGGCGTTGTTATAAACGGCAATAAAGAGGTTTTCGGTAAATATTTTATCAGCAATTCCTATCCTTATGCAGTATTTAAGGATTTGTTCGATAAGAAGGATATTCCCGAAAAGCAGCTTAAAATGCTTAGTGCGCGAGAAACTGCTGCTTCTCTTACCACAGTATATCTCGGTATGAACAAAACAAAAGAGGAGCTTGGTATTACTGACTATTCCGTGTTTATTGCTCCCGATGCGAATGCGGATAAGCAGCATGATGCCTGTAAGGACTTTTTCAGCGGTTTCTGTATAATTAACTGTCTTAATGAAATTATACCCGATTGCACACCTAAAGGTACAAGTCAGCTTTTCCTTACAACAATGACCTTCGGGGATGTAATGAAGGACATAAAACCTGAGGATTATAAGAAGTTCAAAACCAAGGTTGCAAAGGATATGATTGAAACCTGTGAAAAGGCACTCAATATTTCAATTACACCCTATATTGAAGAAATAGAAATTGCTCTGCCGCCCACATTTGCAAGATACCTTAATACACCCTTGGGCACTCCCTATGGCTACAGACTTGATATGTGGGACAGCCTTATTCCCCGTACTGCACAGTATGCTGTTGATCAGCCGTTTGATAATTTCTTTTTCTGCGGAGCAAGTCAGGAGCGAGGCGACGGTTACGGCTGTGCTTATTATACAGGTGAAAAAGCAGGCGGCTTGGTTGTTAAGGCATTAAAGGAGGGCAAATAAGATGGCAGGTTCATTAAAAGAATTAAAAGCAAGTAAGTTTGTAGCTTTGCTTGCCAACAGACAGAAAAGATTTAAAAATGCGAATGCACAGTTCCCGAATTTTGAGGATAATGCAACAGCTCTTGCAAAAGCTCTGCATCCCAAGTTTCAGTATCTCAAGGTAGCAGAGGTTATTGATCTTACCGCAGACTGTAAAAGCTTTGTGCTTGTTCCCGATGAAGAAAAGGGAACAAAAGCTCTTGCATATTTCGGAGCAGGAAAGTATCTCAGTATCTTTGAAACAATAAACGGTATGCCGGTTTCAAGAGCGTATTCGATATCTTCTTCTCCTAAGGATTCTCTCAACGGTAAATATGTGCTTACAATAAGAAGAGTTGAGGGCGGTTTGGTTTCAAGCTACATATTCGATAATTGGAAAACAGGCACTTGTGTTACTGTATCCGCACCTGCAGGTAATTTTGAATATCAGCCCTTAAGAGATGCAAAAAAGGTTATTTGCATTGCAGGCGGAAGCGGTATTACACCTTTCCTTTCAATGGCAAATGCAATTAATGACGGTGATGAAGATTTTGAAATGACCTTACTTTACGGCAGCCGTGATAATAACAGTATTCTCTTTAAGAAAGAACTTGAAGAACTCCAAAAGAGCTGCGATAAAATCAAGGTTGTTCATGTGTTGAGCGATGATGAAAATACATACGAAAACACTGAAAAAGGCTTTGTTACAGCTGAGCTTATAAAGAAATACGCTCCGACCGATGAGCCCTATTCAGTATTCCTTTGTGGCTCTCAGCAGATGTATGCTTTTGTTGACAAGGAAATTGAAAAGTTAGGACTTGAAAAGAAATATGTCCGCCACGAGCTTTTCGGTGAGTTCCACAATCCGTCAACACAGGAGGACTACCCGTCAGATGTTCCCGAAACGGTTAAAATTACAGTAACAGTACAGGATAAAACATATATCATAAAGGGTAAGTCTTTAGATTCTGTTATGCAGATTCTTGAACAAAGCGGAATCCCCGTTCCTGCCCGTTGCAGAAGCGGTGAGTGCGGCTTCTGCCATTCACATCTTATTTCCGGTGAGGTTTATGTGCCGAAGCATCTTGAATACCGCAGACTTGCAGACTATAAATTCAACTGCTTCCACCCCTGCTGCTCCTTCCCCCTGACAGACCTTGAAATCAACATTCCCGTTGCGAAATAAAAAATATCTGCCGAAGCTACAAACTAAAGTAACTTCGGCAGTTTTTAATTTTTTTGCATATTAAGTTTTTTGTTTCCGAAGAGCTTTACCTGTATCGGTCGCCTACGATTTCTGTTATCAGTCATTGATTATCTCCGTACCCTGCAGCTTCATAGATGATATTTGCACAAATCTTTAACTACACATAAAGTGCATTTTGGTGTTGCGGTGCATACTTCACCAAATCCATTTGCACAAAAACTCCAAATTATATTATCTATTGTGACACGACTGAAACCAGTTTCATCGGCAATCAGTTCCACCTGTTTATAAACTTCCGCAGGTGATGCGATCTCTGCTTTTGATTTACCCATTCTGCCAGAACCCAAGAATCGTCTCGTGTGAGTATCGGGTTTTGCACCATCAACGCCGACATTTCTTAAATACTCCCAAGCTAATGCAGGACCGATTTGCTTAAACTTAATTGGAGATTTATACCCGGATATTTTTTTTACGATTTCATATGCGGGAGCCGACAAGACGAAAGCATCCATACTCCCGTATTTTCGTTCAAGCTTTTGCATTTGCTCTATGTTGAAATTAAGTGATTTCATTTGAGCTTCTGTGCTGATATTGCCACACTTTAATCCATAAATCCTTTCCACAAAATAGGTGTATGGCGTAGAGAGAATTTTGCAAACATCATAGTTGAAGAATAGATCGTCAATTTCAGAAAGATGAGGAGAGATTCTAGACCAGTCTGTTTGATTTGAAAGCTGTGAATATATAAGTCCAGCAATATGTTCCTCTATGCTGAACTTTTTACCACTATTTCTTTCGTTAATGCGATGTTCTAACTCAGAATTATGTAGCAATCCTTTTTCACTCAAAAAATTTTGCATTTTAATCAGATAATGCTCATGGAAATTTTGCGTCGCAAATGTATTTCCGCACGCAACGCAAAATCGAGGGGTAATATCGCAATGGAATTTTACGCCACATTTTTCGCAAGTATATTTCTTATTCATATCTATCATTGTTTATCTCCAATTCTACTATCTGCGTCCGCCATATCTATCCACATATCTTGACCAAATGAGTGGGATGAAGATTGCCAGTAATCTGAGTACTGCAAAGGTTTGCTTCCTTTTTTTTAATGCTTCACGCTAGGGTGACGGTAACAATCCGAACCATGCCTGAAATCAAGCCTTTTCAGCGCTTTTCGGCGTTTCGGCTTTGAAAGGCGACAGCCTTTCGGCACCCTCAACATCCAAAAATCATCTGAAAATTCTTTGATTTCAGGTCGAAGATTTTTTA
>JAZNOZ010000049.1:0-57835 GCA_045589395.1 Acutalibacteraceae bacterium
ACAATTTTTGAAATGTTAGTACAGGAAATCAAAAATAAAGGTGTTTCTCCCGATAACATTATTGAAAGAAAATATAACAATCCTGATTATGACGACTTTACGGCAAAAAAGATGTATACCGATTTAAAAGATGCCATAAAAGAAAAAGGAAGATGCTATCTTTTCCTTGACGAGCTTCAGGAAATCAGCGGCTGGGAAAAGACTGTAAACTCTCTTATGGAAGACTTTGATGTTGATATATATGTTACAGGCTCAAACTCAAAGCTGATGTCAAGTGAAATATCAACATATTTAACAGGCAGATATGTTCTGATTCCTGTTTACACTCTTTCTTTTAAGGAATATCTGACTTTTAAAAACAAGGATATTAAAAATGCTCGAGAAGCTTTTGATGAATATGTGCAGTACGGTGGCTTTCCTATTGTGGGCATAAGCGATTTTGATACAAAATCAGCATATCAGGTTGTTGAGGGGATTTACGCTTCTGTAATAACGAGAGATATTTCCAAAAGACACAAGATAAGGAACAAAGATCTGTTTGACAGAGTTGTAAGATATATTATTGAAAATGTAGGTCTGACGTTCTCTGCTTCTTCAATAGTAAAATTTCTTAAAAGTGAAAACAGAAGTCTTTCTGTTGAAACAATATATAATTATCTCAAATGGCTCAGCGAAGCATTTATCATCTATCCTTGCAAAAGATATGATTTGCAAGGTAAAGCAATCCTGAAAACCCAGGAAAAGTATTATCTTTCCGATATTTCAATAAAGTATAGCTTACAAGGCTTTGACAGAAAAATGTTGTCAGCTGTTTTTGAGAACATTGTTTTTCTTGAAATGAAACGCAGAGGTTATGATGTCTATATCGGTAAAAACGGTACTAAAGAAATAGATTTCATCGGTGTTCGCAGAGATGAAAAGATTTATGTTCAGGTTTGCGTTGAACTGCCCACCGAATCAACAAGAGAAACAGATAACCTTATGGAAATCAAAGACCACTATCACAAATATGTCGTTTGCAGAGATACACTTGCAATCGGCAACGATAACGGAATTGAAATTACACATGTTGCAGATTTTCTGTTGAGAGAAAAATGGTGATAAAATTACAGCGTGCGGAGTAAAATCTGCACGCTGTTCTTTCGTTATTTTATTGGAAATAATTGTGATACACTTCATTGATAGTTTCAATGTATACTATAAAGGATGGGTGGTCATAGTTATTGCTTGTAAGATACTGATTCTTTTTCTTTAAGTAACATTCCCGAACTTCAAGCCACAAACCGTTATCCTTTATTGCTTTTGCTTTTTTACTTAAACCCTTTGAATCGCGAGATAAATTCCATATCCACTGGTGCGTTTCCATAAAACTTGTTTTTATATGTTTTAAACGATGCCAACCATACTGGTCTTCGCGAACAACAGCAAGATCAATGCTAAAATCAGTATGATTTCCTTTGATGAAATAACGACGTTCTGTTGTCAAAGCAGACGTTGAGTCGTAGCAGTCACTCCAACCGTTGTTATCTAAAACAATGTTAAATTGCTTCATGATATATTCTTTAATGCTCCGACCATCATTAATATCAATGCCACGGCATTGAACTATGCATAAATTATAATCGAGGTCAATTGGCTCATTTGCATTCTGCGTTATTAAATTTTTAGCACCGCTACCGACCAAGTGAATGTCAACCTGCATAACGGAATCGTTATTGATTTGTTGCTTGAGTTGATTCATAATATCCGAGCAAACTCGTTTCATATTCCCCAAAAATTCTTTGTCTTTGACATAATGATACATATATTATTTCTCCTTCTTTGCCCATACCAACCCATTTAACATCAAGGTTAAATCATTACAGTATAATCATGGATAGCTTTATTGTCAAGTGTTTTTTGAAAATTCTATCAAAAAAGCACTATATAGTCTTCCTTTCATTGCAACCACCCCATAGCTGCACCCATAATTGAAGTGCCGAAAACCCAGTAAAATAGGCACTTTTCAGCTTTTAAAAATTTTATGGTTTTCTCTTGACATTTACCCCTGCTGCAGCGCGGACTATTACTGATTTTCTGCACGACACAAAAACTGTTCCTGCAGATTATGATTTGATTTTAACCGGGGATTTGGGGAAGGTGGGCTCGGATTTGCTGTTTGAGCTTATGTATGACCGCGAAAATATTGATATATCATCTGTTCATAATGATTGCGGCCTGATGATTTTCGATATGGATACTCAGGATGTCCATTCCGGCGGCTCGGGGTGTGGATGTTCTGCGGCAGTTGTCTGTTCAAAAATTATCCGTCAGCTTAAGGAAAAACAGCTTAATAAAGTGCTTTTTGTAGGCACGGGTGCATTGATGTCACCCGTAACATCCTTGCAGGGAGAATCAATTCCGTCAATCGCACATGCCGTGTTGCTTACTTCAGAAGGAGGAATAAAATGACAGTCAGTCAGATAGACAGAGTAAGAAAAGATATAAAAGTAATATCAACTGTTTCAAAAATGAATACTATTATAAAATTTGTAAAAGTAACAGCTGTTATTACGGCTGTACTGATTATAGGCAGGGATGTTTTTCTGCTTGCTAAAAGCGAATAATAAAAGAGCTGTAATGCAGTGTGTGTTATTATTACACCTTGCATTACAGCCATAATTTTATTCTACAGTTATCTTGTCCTTGATTTTCTCATATGTTTTTTCACCGATACCGCTGACTTTAAGAATATCTTTTTTTGAAGAAAAGTTGCCGTAAGTTTCTCTGTATTCGATTATTCTCTCTGCTCTTACCTCGCCGATCCCTTCAAGTGTCTGCAGTTCATTTGCACTTGCGGTGTTTATGTTTATAAGAGAAGCCTCTTCGGCTTCTGTTGTGTTTTCGATTATTGTGTTTGCTTCAGCGGTTGAAGAATTTTCTTCTTCATTGCTGTTATATACACCTGTAGAAATTGCGGTTGTGTTTTCTGATAAAGGAGAAAAAAGCGATATGTTATCTTTGCTGTTGCGCTCAATATATCGCTGTCCCACAAAAAATATAAGCAATGCGAAAATCAAGGCTATCAGACAGATATTTGCTGTTTTATATTTTTTTATCTGAAAGTCAGCTTTATCTTCATCTGTATTATCTGCAGCATTGTTGATTGTACGCCTCTGAGGATTGGTTGTATCTTTTTTTATCTGTGAGAAATCCAGAGATGAAAAGCTGATTTTGGCATCGGTATTTTCATATGCCTGTACTAATGCTTTACGGAGATTTTCAGATTTTAAGTCGAAAGATTCCGCATCGCCTTGCTTTTCGTTTTGTGCAGCTTCAGATTCTATTGCAAGCTTCTCCCGGATGTATTCTTTTTCCAACTCTTTACGGTGTTGTTTACGCTTTTCGGTAAGCTCTGCCGCGAGCTCATCGGAATTGCTGCTTGCAATGAAATCTCTTATTTCGGTATATTCAGGCGGAATTTGTTCTATTAATTTGTTGTTGTCGGGAATTTTGACAGGCTCAAATATTGCAGAATCCTCAGGATTGTGTCGGTCGAAAACCCACATTCTGAAATCCTTTTCATTTATTTTGAAATCACCTGAATTTACATTACTGTTTTCCTGTTTCATTATATCACTTTGATTTTTTTATTACTTTTACGAGCTTCTTAGCAATAAAGGGAAGTGCTACAGCTGCTGCAACGGGCAGAAGCTTTTGCGTAACAAACTCAATTTTAACATTTGTTCTGTCCTGAAATTTTTGCAGCTCTTTAGGAATGGATTTGCAGGTGGGACCAACAAGCTCACGGTAGCGGTGCATTTTTGTTTCAATACAGGTGGGGGAGCTTTCTTTTATATCAATAATTCTTACACCCTGCATCATACCGTCACCGTACTGCCTGAAGCCTGAAAGCTTGCACTGACCTAAAATTATACCCTGTGTCATACCTATAAAATCGTTCATATGGTCGTGACCGAAAAATGCAGCAAAAATGTCGCCTGTTTTTTTCCATGAATCAAACTGACCGTTATTATAATCGGGAGAGCAGGGGGCTTCACCCATATAACCGGATACCGTGCCGTCTTTTTTCAATGTAAAGAATTTGCCCTTTGTGCCGTTAAGTCCCTGAACACCGTCAAATATCATTGACAGGAAAGATGTTTCATTGAGAAAATCATATTCTTCGGGTACGGGGATATGCTGGAAAAGTATGGCAGGTACAATTTCTCCGTTTTCATCCTTTAATTGCATTGCTTTCTCTTCGTACCATTTCATTTGCTCATCTTTTACAAAATCATAGTAGGAATGATACTTTTCCTCTGCGCGGTTACCTGAGAACATTAACCATAAATTCAAAACATCTTTAGTGTTATCGCTCGACTTTATAGTTACATTAAAGTCGCCGTAGGGGCTGACATCCTTGCTGTCGGGAATAACACAGAAAGGAAGAGTTCTGTATATGTCATACTGAGTGAAAATGTTGTCAACCTCACATTCAAGATCGTGGTTGCCGAGTACGAAAGTAAAAGGAATCTCATTTTCGCGGTAAGCCTGAGTAACTCTCAATAATGTTTCCTTGAGCTCCTGCGGGTTGCCGGCTCTTGCATTGTCACCTAAAAGGACAACAAGATCCGGCTTTAATTTTTTTATGGCATTGGACTGCAATGCATAATAGTCTTCAATAACAGCCTTTTCTTTCTCTGTATATATTTTGGGGCTTTCGTGGGGATCGCCCACAAGCATTATTCTTAATTTACCGTTGTTGAATTTTAATTGATTTTTCATAAAAATTTTCCTTTACTTAAGTGAATAACACATTTTTTTCTGACAATACTATTTGTGAACAAAAAAGGAGTGAAGAAAATGTTAGACAAGTTAGCTCTTATCCTTGTGATAATAGGTGCAATCAACTGGGGTTCAATCGGTTTGTTTCAGTTTGATATTGTCGGCTGGATATTCGGCGGACAGGGTGCTATAGTCAGTAGAATAATTTTTACTTTAGTTGCTCTTGCAGGAATATGGTGTATTTCCCTGCTTTTCAGAGAAAACGAAGTTCTTGTCAGAAATACCGATGATTGATTGCTGTAAATAAAGATAAAGTAAGCACAAAACAAGAATAAAATTTTTGTTTTAATAAGTGCTTACTTTTATTTTTTTAATTATTTTATGTTTTCAACTGCATTTAACAGCTCCTGAGTTTTATCGGTTTTTTCCCAGGGTAAATCGAGGTCGGTTCTGCCGATGTGACCGTATGCGGCGACAGAGTGATAAATGGGGCGTCTGAGCTGAAGATTATCAATGATTGCAGCGGGACGAAGGTCAAACACCTTGCTTACAGCCTCAGAAAGAACTGTATCGCTTACTGTGCCTGTGCCGTAGGTATCAACAAGCACTGAAACGGGGCGAGCAACACCGATAGCGTATGCAAGCTCAACCTGACAGCGCTTAGCAAGGGATGCGGCAACAATATTTTTTGCAACATATCTTGCTGCATATGCAGCTGAACGGTCAACCTTTGTGGGATCCTTACCTGAGAAGGCACCGCCGCCGTGACAAGCATATCCGCCGTATGTGTCAACAATAATCTTTCTGCCTGTAAGACCGCTGTCACCTGCGGGACCGCCAAGAACAAAACGACCTGTGGGATTTATATAATACTTTGTGTTTTCATCGAGCAAATCAGCACTGATTGTGGGTTTGATTACATATTCAATCATATCGCTTCTTATCTGCTCAAGAGTTGCATATTCCTTGTGCTGGGTTGAGATAACAACAGCGTCAACTCTTAATGCTTTATTGTCATCATATTCGACCGTTACCTGTGTTTTGCCGTCGGGACGGAGATAATCAAGGGTGCCGTCCTTGCGCACCTGTGAGAGGCGTTTTGCGAGCTTATGAGCCAACGAAATAGGAAGAGGCATAAGCTCTTCTGTTTCATCGCAGGCATAGCCGAACATCATACCCTGATCGCCTGCACCGTGAAGATTATAAGCGTCATCATCGCCGTCTTTCATTTCAAGTGATTTGCTGACACCCATATCAATGTCAGGGGACTGCTTGTCCAGAGTTGTCAGCACGGCACAGGTGTTTCCGTCAAAGCCTGCATCGGGGGAGTTGAAGCCTGTATCGCAGATAGCCTTTCTCACAATTGCGGGAATATCAACATTTGCTTTTGTTGTTATTTCGCCCATAACAAGAGCCATACCTGTTGTGCAGATAGCTTCACAGGCAACACGGGAATTGGGATCCTGGGCTAAAAGAGCATCAAGCACTGCATCTGAAATCTGGTCGCAAACCTTATCGGGATGTCCTTCTGTAACTGATTCTGATGTAAAAAAATGTTTAGCCATAATTTTCCTCCAAAAAAAATACTCACGGCATAGCGTGAGTATAAGTATAGTATAAATACCTTATCTCTCGGCTTAACCGTCGGATTTGGCACCTTGCATATGCAGGTTGCCGGGCTTCACAGGGCCGTTCCCTCTGCCACTCTTCATAAGGACTATGAATTTAATCTAATTATAATACATAAGTGTGCCTGTGTCAATAAAAAATATCTTTAATATATAGGAAATTGCTCGCAAAAGTGAGAAATTTCCTATATATCAAGAAACACCTTGCCCCCAAGATTGGGGGTAGGGGGTTGATAAATCGTAAAATCTTTTCTTATTTTGTCGGTAATAAATGAGATTTGTCTAAAATTTTGACAAGTGGAATATAGACAAGCACAGATACAACGGAATTGATGATACCTTTAAGGAGATTAAAGGGAAGAATAACGGGAACTATCATCTGAAGAACAGCATCAAAGGAGGTGTTGAGGAATAAGGTTGTGAAAATAAGATTTAATGGCACCATCAGAACTGTCATAATAAGTGTGCTGATGCTGACTCCGACAATGAGCGATTTTATGCTGTTTCTGTTTTTTCTGATAAAGCCGAGAGCTAAAACATAGGCACCGCTTGCAATGAAATGCATAACAAAGCCTACCCATCCGCTTGATGCACTTACGGTTAATGCCTGAATCAATGAAACAATGAATAATGTTATAAGTCCTGTGCCGGGGCCGAAAAGGAGAGTTGAAATGATAACGGGCATATCCCCCATATCAAATTCAAGAAATGCGGCAGAGGGAAGAAGAGGGAAACGGATAACGAGCATAAGCACAACAGCCAATGCTGCGAGCATTGCGGTTTCAACAAGTCTGAGAACATAAGTTTTCTGAGTAGTTTTCATAATTAGTTTTTGGATTACGGGAGAATCCTTTTTCCTTTCATTAAATTTAAAAGAAAAAAGCCGTGCAGGAACACACGGGACAATAACTTTCTTCTTCCATCCGGACTATACCGTCGGTATCGGAATTTCACCGATTCAGCTGTGCGCTCGCAGACTTTACTGCCGGTGGGGAATTACACCCCGCCCCGAAGATATTTATATTTTATGTTATAATTTATTATAACATTGACAGTTGATTTGTCAATATAAATTTTATATAATGTTTTTATAAGATAATATTCGGCAGGAGGAATATGGGTTATGTCAGGTCAGAAAAATTCAAAGCTTAAATTATTGTACCTCAAAGAAATTCTTGAGAGATACACCGATGAAAATCATATTCTCAATGCCATTGAAATTGGAGAAAAATTAGAAGACTACGGTATAGAAAGTGAAAGAAAGTCTATTTATAAAGATCTGGATATACTTGCTGACTACGGTATGGATATCGTAAAAACAAGAACTCCAAAAAACGGGGTTTTTCTGGCTTCAAGAGATTGGGAGCTTGCAGAGGTGCGTCTGCTTTTTGATGCCGTTCAGTCTGCCGATTTTATAACGAAGAAAAAAACGCTTAAAATGCTTGATAAAATTGAAAATTGTACAAGTGTTTATCAGGCTAAAAATCTCCGAAGTCAGGTTTATATTGACAGCCGCAACAAATGTGTAAATGAGGAAATTTTTTACAGTATAGACACATTGGATTCTGCAATAAAAAACAAAAAAAAGGTAAGTCTTGTTTATTCAAAGCGCAAGCTCGATGAAAAATATACAGCGCAGACAGAGAAAAAAGAGTTCACGGTAAGTCCCTATTCGCTTATCTGGTCAAATGACCATTATTATCTTGTTGCCAATAATGCAAAATACGATAATCTTATGCATCTTCGTATTGACAGAATGAGCAAGGTTACCGTACTCGAAGAAAATGCCAGGGATTTTTCTCAGGTCAGTGAATATAAGATAAGCTTCGATGCTGCAGACTATGCAGAAAAGAGTTTTAATATGTTCAGCGGAAAAACGCAGTCAATAGAGCTTATGTGCAATTCTGAAATTTTAGAAGAAATGCTCGACCGTTTCGGTGAAAGACCGATTCTGAAAAGGGGTGAAACGGATAATTTTTATATTCGTGCCGAAGCAATAGTAAATGACGGTCTTGTTTCATGGATAATGCAGTTCGGGAATAAAATAAAGGTTGTTTTCCCTAAAGAGCTTGCAAAAATGGTTGAAGAAAAAGCGAAAGGTATAATTGCTGTTTACAGCGAAGGCAAAGATTAATATGGTTTACAAAATAATGAATATTAATTCTATCGACAAGGAAATGACGCAGAAATATTTTCCTATGCTGAGCGAAATGCGCAGACAGAAAATAAGTGAAATGAAAACTGCAAGGGAAAGGGCAATTACATTTTGTGCAGAAATTCTTGCAAGGCAATGCTTATCTGAGCTTTTTGATGCACCTGAATTTTCATTTTCCGTTCTGTGCAGTCCCGATTCCAAGAGCATTTTAGGAAATTTCAACGGTAATATATGTATAGTTACAAACGGAGAATATGTAGCCTGTGCAGCTGATATCGAGCAGGTAGGCATCAGCCTTAAATCCTTTGAAACATTTTCTTTTCAGGATGCACAGAAAATTTTTACAGACAGCGAAATAAGATATATTTTTTCTGATTCAACATATTCATTTTCTCAGATAGTCAATATGACACAGATTTCCGAGCCGGCGGTTGTTGAGAAATTTGCAGTGATGTCTGCATTGAAAGAAGCGCAGTTCAAGGCATCGGGACGCGGCATTAGAGAAAATTCAACAAAAACAGAATTTACAGTTACAGACAATACAGCGCTTTGTTCCGATTCGGACTATAAGGTTGAAGAATTAAAAAAAGATGCTTTATCAGGTCTTATTGTTTGTGTTGTTGTAAAGAACGGTCAATAGAAATACCATATTAAAGCGGATGTAAAAAACTGTTACATCCGCTTTAATATATCACAAAAAATCAGTCACACAATTGTGTGGCTGATTTTTTGTGTGTTTTTATTTGCTGCTTACAAGCTTATCGTTAACATGCTTGAGAGAGAGCTTATATGCAATGTCTTCAAAAGCTGTTGTTTTTGCAGTTTTCTTAGTGAGTGTTTTTACTTCTGCTTCAGCTTTTTCAAATTCTTCTGCACTGATTGTTTCACGGATATTTTCAATCCAGAAAGCTTCTTCGTGTTCACCTACGAAATACATAATGTGCCAACCATAGGAGGTCATAATCATATCAACATCGCCGGGCTTTCTTGCTTCATCGTAAACCCATTCTTCAAAGGGCTTAACCATCTGGCCTTTTTTGATGCCTTCATAAAGACCGTCTTCAGCAGAGTCATTGCTGTAGCTGTTTGCGAGAGTGCCGAAAACAGTTTCGGAATTTTCACCGTCTTTATATTCATATTCATTGAAAGCCTTGTAAACCTTGAGTGATTCTTCATATGCCTTAAGAACAACATCAATGGAATACTTTGTGCCTTCGTTTGTGATTGTTTTTCCGTCGGAAGCTGTTACAGTCTTGATTTCGTGATCATCTGCTTCTTCTGTATTTACTTTAGAATCTGTATCCTTAGCCATTTCTTCTGCAACTGTTTCAAAGGAGGAGAGAATGTGTCTTGCATCAACAAGGGGAGTTTCTTCTCTGTATGCGGGAGCCTTTACGAATACAACATAAACATATTCTTTTGAAGAACAGGTTGTTGTATCACCGACTTTTCTTTCCTCTGAGAAGAGCCATTTTGCCAAATCTTCATCGAAGTTTGAGGTTACTGTGGACTTTGAAATGCCGAGAGCAAGAGTTGCATTGTCATCCTTGAACATAGCAGCTTCCTCTTCGGAGCAGTATTCACGAGCAAGTTCAATGAAGGAAGCTTCGTCTGTAACCTTGTTCATCATTTCCTGAGCAAGAAGCTCATATTCGGTGGGTTCTTTCTTTGTTTCTTCTTCTTTTTTAGTTGTCTCTTCAGCCTTAGTTGTTTCTTCAGCCTTAGTTGTTTCTTCTGCTTTAGTTGTTTCTTCCGCCTTAGTTGTTTCTTCTGCTACAGTTGTCTCTTCAGACTTAGTTGTTTCTTCTGCTACAGTTGTTTCTTCTGCCTTTGCAGTTGTTTCTTCGTCTTTCTTGTCGTCCTTCTTGTCATCAATCTTGAAGCCGAAAATTCTGAGGTCAACTAACTGGTAGTCTTCGGGAGATTCATTGAATTCTTTTTCGATATCTTCAAGGGAAATACCTTCATACAAGTCCTTTTCAACTTCTTCAAGGTACTGAGCTACAAGATACTGTTCGCTGAGAAGCGCACGGAAGGATTTTACATTAAGACCTTTGCCGTAGATTGTACTGATGTAACGGTCAGCTGAATATCCTGCCTGTTCAGCATATGTTGCAAGCTCTGCGATTGTTGCATCAATTTCTGCAGTATGTTCTTCTGAAAGAGTCATACCTGCTTCTTCGGCTTTACCGAGATAGTAGTTGTACTGCTCAATGGTGTCAACAACATAATCTCTGAAGAATTCAGCATATGTTATTTCTTTTTCATCTTCATCCTTTGTGGTCTGTGCTGCGGGGTCAACAGTATGGTCAAAGCCGAGAGAAAAACCGTACTGTGAATAGATTGAGTAAGCCTGGTTTGCATAAGTCTGGTATACACTTGAATAATAGTAGTTGTATTCAGCGATGGAATAATTTCTGCCGTTGATTTCAACAGCGGGAATTAAACGCTGAGGTACACCGTATGCATAAAGACCGCCACCGATGGAAGCAAGCACTGCGATAACGCAGATTACTGCAAGTACTGCACTTACAACCTTTGCAGAGTCAATATGAGATTTTTTAGATTTTTTTGCTGCTTTAGCTAATCTTTCTTTTCTTTCGGAACGATAATCGTCCTTAGTGATTTCTTTTTTAGCCATTTTTATGCACCTTTCAAATAAAGATATTCAGCGGCATATCGCCGCGTACCATAGCATTATATAATAAATATAAAAAAAGTACAAGGGGAAAATTAAATTTTTATTGTAATTATGCGTAAAAACGCAAAAAATTGTGCTAAACCACGAAAATATTTTTCTTCGTTGACATTTTTACAATTAATTATATAATGTAAGTGAAAGGAGGGGATGATTATGCTTCTTGCAATAGATATCGGAAATACCAACCTGACCGTAGGACTTTACGATAATGAAGAACTTGCATTTCTTGCCCGTCTTGCAACAGATAAAAAGCGCACGGCAGAGCAGTATGCAGTTGAATTAAGTCAGATTGCGGTTCTTAAAGGATATCCTTTGAACGAGATTGACGGGTCCATAATCAGTTCCGTTGTTCCCGACCTTACCGCTGTTATAAAAAAGGCGGTAAAAATACTTACGGGAATCAGTGCAAAGGTTGTCGGTCCCGGTCTTAAAAGCGGACTAAATATCAAGATAGACAATCCTGCACAGCTGGGTGCAGATCTTGTTGCAGGTGCGGTTGCGGCAGTAAACAAATATGAACTGCCTTGTCTTGTTATGGATCTGGGAACAGCAACAAAAATCAGCGTTATTGATGCAAACGGCACTTACCGCGGCTGTACTATTTCTGCAGGTGTCGGAATATCTCTTAATGCACTGGCTTCTTCCGCAGCACAGCTTCCGAGTGTAAATCTTGATCTAGAGTTCTGCCCGGCATACGGCACAAATACAATAACAAGTATGCAGGCAGGTATTATTCTCGGCACAGCGGCAATGTTGGACGGACTTTCCGATAAGATTGAAGAGTCTTTGGGCGAAACGGTAAAAACTATCGTAGCTACAGGCGGACTCGCACCCGATATTGCAAAACATTGCAGAAGAAAACTTATTTGTGAACCGAATCTTGTGCTTGACGGTTTGCGGATAATTTTCAACAAGAATATCTGAGAATTCGTTGTATCTTTAGGCTGACACCTTTCAAAACCGAAACGCCGAAAAGCGCTGAAAAGGCTTGATTTCGGGCAGGTTCGGATTGTTACCGTCACCCTAAGAACAACAGAAGAAAGGAAAAAATATTTATGTCAACAATGAAAAAAGACAGGAAAAAATCTCTTGCTTTTATTCAGTTCTCTTTACTTTTAGCTATTGAAATCATATTTTGTTTCACAGTTCTCGGCACTCTGCCTGCTTTAGGTCCGTTAAGTGCAACTCTTTCACATGTGCCGGTTATCGTAACTGCAATAATCCTCGGCACAAAAGCAGGTGCAGGTATGGGCTTGGCTTTCGGTACTTGCAGCTTTATTTACTGGTCCTTTGTTGCCCCCACTATTACATCATTTTTATATACACCATTGGTGTCCCTCGGGGAATATAAAGGTAATTTCGGAAGTCTTCTGATTTGCTTTGTTCCCAGAATTCTTATCGGTGTTGTAACGGCATTGGTTTATACGGGACTTAAAAAGGTGATTAAAAATGAAGTTGTTGTCTGTGCTGTTGCAGGACTTCTGGGCAGCTTAACAAACACAATACTTGTTCTTGGCGGTATGGCATTATTCTTCTCAGAGGCTTTCTTAAGTCTTAATTCCGCTATAGGCACAAGCATATTCTACATAATCGGTTCTATCGTTTTAACCAACGGTTTACCCGAAGCAGTAATAGGCGCACTTGCTGCCGCATTGGTTGCATTGCCCGTAAAAAAGGCTGTTAAAAAGTATATGAAATAAAATATTCAAAAATTACAAAAATCCCGTGCTTTACTTAACTGTAAAATACGGGATTTTTTTTCTTATGGATTGAGCTTTTCAGATAAAATTACTTTATTTGTGAAATCACATACATAAATATATTCACCGTCTGTATCCCAACTGTTTAATGAGCTTATTTTTTTATCTGTGGAAATAAGGTTTTGATCTGAATTGATATACCATATATTTTTTTCTGTATCTGCAAGATAGATTATTCCTTGCTTACAACGGATGCACTCAATGTTAATATTGCCGATTTTCTGTAAATTCTCCATATTATAGTCTGCATAGCACAGCATATCGGAGTTTTTTACAGCAGTAAAATAAATATGAGAGTCATCAATGAAAAAATCTTTTATTTTAGTTTCCGATAAGCATTTGATTTCATTTGTTGCGTAGTCAAATCTCAATAACTCGTTAAAACTGCTCAGAAAGAATATATATTCTTTTGTTGTTGCTGTTTTGGTAATAGAATTCGGTATGCTGAAATCATCGGCATTTGAGCTTTTTGATATGGTTTCCCAAAGGTCCTGCGGTTCAATAATTTTATTGTGGTGAATAAGCCTATCACCTTTAGCGGCAAACATCATAGTAAAATCACTTGCAGGCTGCTCTATACCTAATATATCCTGCATGCCTAAAAAAGCTTTCAGGTTAACTATGCTGTTGTAGCTTGACAGCTTCTTTTTTTTGTAGGTATCTATATCAAAAGCATATATTGCCGAGCCGCTTGTTTCGGTGTCCTTTGATATATAAATCACTGTGTTATCAAATGCGGTAATAAAAAACATATTGCGTTTTTGTTCATCAAAAGCAGTTTCAGCTATAATAAAGCTGTTCTTTGAATTTTTATTATAAGCTGACAGTTGTTTTCCTCCGAAGTTTGCAATAACATAGTCATTCAGGTTCAATATCATTTTTGCACTGCCGTTATATTCCATATAGTTGAAAATTTTTTCTTCAGGAAAATCATAGCTTTTGTTTGCAATGTATAATAAGCAAGAAATAATAAGGAAAAAAATCGGTATACCACAGGCTATTTTTTTCATGGGCTTTTCCTCCGAACCGATTTTATGTATGAGAATACTGTTAAGGCTGTGAATACAAACAGGGTTATAAATGCAAATATACCGAATTTAAGATAAATCTCCGAATCGAATATAAATTGATAATTTTCTCCCGTAACTATTGTTTTACCTGTTATTTCAGGCTTAAAGTATCCATCTGCCATTAAAAGACTTGAGGGGAGCGGCACAAAATATTTAAGTGCACTTTCTGAGAATATATATCCCGGAAGATATACGGCACAAATCGTACCGAAAGCCGTATAGAGAGAGGTTTTTGCCAAACAGCCGACAGCCATTGCCGTAATGCAAAGCATTACACCTCCGAGGGCTTTAATTATGCTTACCGTAACAAACGCTTCAAAAACTCCTGTATTACCTGAATTGAATATAAAAGCATCAAAGCATCTTATCGGAGCATCATAGCAATCCAGTCCGTAGGTGAGCTTTGCGGTAAGAAACCTTGCTGCCGACACCGTAATGCTCAATAAAAAAGAAGTTGTTATAACAATAAACAGTTGCTTTAAGTATATATCTTTTTTTCCGTTTTGGGTGGAAAATTTAAGCACATTTATGCCTGTTTCCTCATCATATATCACTAATGCTATTACCAGCAGTATTAATACTATAACAACAAAAATATCAATACTTTCATCAGTGAAAAGACAGCTCCATGCAGTAGTATCAACAAGCGGTGTGTTTGTTTCCGCGGCATTGCAATAATCTCTTGCAAAAGCATTAAAGCCGTCGGCAGCATCAATAAAACTGCTTAATTCGCTTATTTCTATGTTATATTCTTTTATTGTTATATTTTCATTTGCATAGTCTTCGTCAAGCTTTTCAATCTTATTGTAAATATTGTTATGCTCAGCAATAAGCTTATCTATTACAGCTTTCTTTTCATCTGTAATTTCACCGCCGTATTGGCTTATATATGTCTTGTATACCTGTAATGAAATCTCATCAAGCACAATTGTTTTTTTTATGCTCCAGAATACCGTAAGACATTCAACGACTAAAAGCACCGCAACTGCTGCAAGAAAGTATCTTTTTATGAACAGCTTATGTAATTCAGCCTTTAGCACTTGCATGGATTAAGCTCCTTTCTTTTTTTGTTTTTTCGGTGTTATTATTGTTTAATGCAATAATAAAAACTGCAAAGGAGAGCATACCAAGCAGACAGCAGAATAATGTCAGAGTATGATTAAAAACGGGAGTTCCCATAATGTTGATAATATTGAACTGCTTAAAAATAACGCTTACGGTAATCAGACTTATGGGATTTATGAGGTTTATATAATCAAGATATGTATTGCTGTATGCACTAAGCAGCATAAGTCCGACAGAAGCAACAAGACCTGCCGAAAAAACAGCAAAGCTCTTTTTTATCAGAGAAGAGAAAAAACATATAATCAGACCGAAGAACAGAAATCCGATCATTTTGATAAGCTCTGTCACTAACACAAATGAGCCTATAGACATCTGCAAAGGGGTATCGGCATAATCGGAGATGCTGTAAACAGGGGCTGAATAACCTTCTAATCTTAAAACTGTTTTAAAGGTAATAAAATCGGAAATACTGAAGAGTACGCAAATGAATATAATGAATATTGACACTGCGGAAATTTTTGCAATACTGAGCTGTGTTCTGCCGTTTGTTGTGCTGTATTGCAGATTTCTCATTCCGCTTTCGTGTTCTCCCGAAAAAACGGATGACGCTGCCAGAAGAATAAGCAGTAACACAAGAAATGATGAAAAACCGTAATCAAGGTATGCAGAAAAGCTGTTTGCGTTGTAATATACACCTATTGTTCTGTTTTCATAGGTTGCAGCAATTTTTTCATTGACCTTAGCGAGATAGCTGTTTCCTGCTTTTTTTGCGGTTTCGGTATACTCGTCATTCTTATCGGTCAGATTTTGTATGTAACTGTTATAAGAATAAATTCTTTCTATTTCAGAAAGGTGTGTTGTGTAGATGCCCGACAGCTCATAATATGTGCAGCCTTGATTTTTGTATTTTTCGGGGATTTTTAGATTTGCCTGTATAAGATAAGATAACTCCTGCTCATTTTGGGAAAGACGGGATATTTTTTCTTTATCGAGTCTGCCTCTGACCTCTTTATATACCTCATAGCTTGCATTGTTATAAGCAGCTTTATTGCCCCATAAATACTGATGATTGCTTTGAATAATATTGAATACATTAAGTGCAAATAAGCCGATAACAGAAAAAATTATCAGTCGCTGACGGAATATTTTTTTTGTTTCAAAATCAATAAGCTCTCTCATTTTTCTTTTACCAACCTGATGTTTGAGTGATAGAAAAATACATCTTCTAAGGTTGCTGTAACAGGTACGGCATTTTCTGCGGGCTGTGTTTCGGAAATAATTCTGAGAGTATATACAGAGTTTTCACAAAAAATATTGCTGATTTTGTTCTCGTTTACAATACTGCTGAGCTCATTTTCCGAAGCATTGACCGACCATACCTTTCCGCAGATTTCTTTTGTCAGGGCATCGGGTTTATCGTTGCGGCAGATTTCTCCGTTTTTAAGAAGAATTACCTTGTTTGCAATGTATTCGATATCGGGAACTATATGAGTGGCAATTATTACTGTTTTATCCTTTGCGGCATTTGAAATAAGCTTTCTCAGGCGTATGCGTTCCATAGGATCAAGTCCTGCCGTAGGTTCATCAAGAATAAGTATTTTCGGATTGTTTATAAGAGCCTGTGCTATACCTATTCTCTGTACCATACCGCCTGAAAAACTTCCGATTTTTGTTTTTGCTTCATCAGATAAATTTACAAAATCCAATATCTCGGCAATTTTTTCTGAAAGACGGCTGTTTTCCACTCCTTTGAGTGCAGCCATATATCTTAAAAATTCTTCTGCCGTGTAGTTTTTATAAAATCTCGGATTTTGCGGCAGATAACCGAGATTTTTAAGATAATCGGAGCTTTTATCGCGGATATTCTTTCCGTTAAAAAGAATTTCGCCTGAGCTTTGCGAAAGAGATGTTACAAGAATATTCAGAAGTGTTGATTTTCCCGCTCCGTTTGATCCGAGTAAGCCGTAGATGCCATCCTCTAGAACCAAGTCCACTTTTTTGAGTGCAACTTTCTTACCATAGTTTTTAGATATGTTCTTTATTTCTATTGCCATATTTGCGCCTCTCTTCAAGATTTATTCAATCACTAACACATAAGGAGATGATTGCCTTAAAAAATGATCATTCGAGTCTTTGACTTCATTGAGTTCTTTTGAAATGGCATAAATGGAGTTATATTTATCTAAATCAGATGTATTAATCTCCACAATAAGTTCAACCTGTTCACCTTCTTTAAATTCAACATCAGCATAATATTTTCCATCAAAAACAGGTTGAAGTTCATTGTTGATGAGCAAACAAACTCTTCTCTTTCCGGGTTTTCCATATAGATTTATGGTAACAGATGTTTTTTCAGCACGAGGAAGAGTCATAGACGCAAGATATTCAATATTGTCATAAAATACGCCTTCCGATACAAAATACACTTTATCAAAATCATGATAGAGCACTGCTCGGTTAGCTTCATAAGTATCATTGAATATATCTCCTTCGACATTTTCATAGTAGTGTGAAGTATAGAGTGTCTTGTTTAATTTGCCTACCTTGGTACCGGAAAAGCTGTCTGTTATAGAGTTCTCATTTGTGGAATCAGTGTTTAACTTTAAAGTTATGTTTGAAACATCCAAAATACTGTTTTCATTACCATGTATAACTTTAAATTCCATATCATCTGTTACTCTGTAGCTTGGCAAATAAGAAAGCAGTAAAGACATCTCGAGCTCGTCACCTGCTTTGCCGATATTTGGAATAAAGCTAATTTTAAATGTTCTTTCCTGACCTTCTGCAAAAACAAGTTTTGGCATAATAGAGCTTTCTGTTTTCTTGCCGTCATATTCAATAGTACATTCCTGTAAAACACCGTTAAGAGAAATGCAGAAACCTTTCTCCACTTTGAAAGAACCGTTTAAAATGGTCACCTCTGTTGTTACTTCTCCGCCGTTGTATTCTATAATATTTCCCACATTCCACGATATTGCATATGCTGGACATTCCTTTATTGCGGTAGCAAAATCCTGAGGCGACATTTCTTGTTCATTTGTCTGAATGTTTTTATTTATGGTATTTTCTTGCGGCTGCAATGTACTTAGGTTATCAATGGTTGTGCTGTTGAATAAATCATCAAGATTATCTCCTTGAGAGTCAGCAGTTTTGAAAGCGTTGATGCCGATAACGGCAATTACTGCAACAGCAACAACAAGGGTTAGTGCTATAATGGTTTTTTTCATAATAATTCCTCCTGAATTAAAATTATTCGTGTAATTAAATTAAACCTATATTTTATCGCTTAATCAACCGTAAAAACACAACTGCACATTTTGATGTCAAAACTGCACACTTTCTTATTTGACCGTAAAATAAGATTCTGTTATAATTAAAAAGGAATAGAAGGCAGGTGAAAACAATGAAAATAATAATTTGCGATGATGAGGCTTTATGGGTTAAGGAAATAGAAACTAAACTTAACGAAATCTTTTCTGCTAAAGGGATAGCAACTGAGTTTGAATGCTTTACTGAAAGTGCTGAAGCGTACCGTTCTGAAAAGTTTTATGATATAGCTTTTTTGGATATAGAAATGAATGGGTATTCAGGAATTGAGGTGGCAGAAAAGCTTAAGGTTATCAATCCGTATATTGTCATTTTCATTGTTACATCTTATGATAAATATTTAGATGATGCTATGGATTTGAATGTTTTCAGATATATAAAAAAGCCCCTTGATAAAAAGAGGCTTGAGGCAGGTATTGATAAGGCACTTGAAACCATAGACAATAACATTATTTCATTTTTCTTAAAAAATGGTAATTCTTCGATCAACATACTCTCTGATGATATAATTTTTGTAGAAACTGTAGGCAGAAACACAAGAGTGGTTACAGTAAAAGGCGAGTACACATCAGAAAATAAAATGGATTTCTGGAAAAGTAAGCTTATCGCATCTTTCTTTTATCCTGTCCACAAAAGCTTTATTATTAATATGAAGCATATAACAAACTATCAGAGAGATACTGTGACTCTTGCAGAAGGATATGATATTCCTGTTGCTTATCGTAAACAGGCTCCTTTCAGAGGTTATTTCCTGAAATTCTTCGGAGGTCGTTAAAATGATTTATCGTGACATTAGTAATATGATTTCAGCGGTTGTCTTTCTTTCAGAATTGCTTATTACATTGTGGTTTTACCAAAAAATGTTCAAACCGAGAATCAAAGTACATTTTATTGCGTTGGTTGCATATCTGCTTTATTTCCAACGCTTTGTTGTGTTTGCAATAAGAGAAAGTGTTTTTATTGATTTAGGCATGTTTTGTGTAATCAGTTTTATTGTCTTGATGTTTTATAAATGCAATATTAAAACAGCTTTGAGCAACACTCTTTGTATGTTAATTCTTAAGCTTAGTTCACAATGTATTGCAGTAGTCTCAATATCGTCAATTATTTTTAATGATATTCAGTCTTACTATGCGAGTGATATGAGGGTATATGCTCTTAATGTATTAGCTAGCCAAATTCTATTTTTTGTGTTTCTTCTGACTTCTACAAAGCTTAATTTTAATTACGGTAAAAAAACTAAGTTTGGAGTTTCTTCATATCTTTTCATTGTACCTAACAGTCTGATAGTTGTTTTATTTGCTTTTTACAATTATACTTCCGCTTTAGGTAGTATTCCTCTGACAGATACCATTACTTCTATTGCTTCTGTAGTAATGATATTTGTTATAATTATTTCCATAATGCTTACTTATGTGTATTACGGAAAGTCTCTGAAAGAGCTGGATGAGCTTTATAAACTGAAAAGTGAAAAAAGCCGTGTCGCTTCAGATACTGCTTATTATTCAATTCTTGACAGACAGAATGAAATGCTGAAATCGTTTATACACGATGAAAAGAACCATCTTTCAACAATTAAAAGTCTTGCAGACAGCCCGGAAGTCAGTGAGTATATTGATAAAATATACGGAGAGATAAAACACCACTCTATGTTTGGCAATACTAAAAATAAAATGCTTGACCTTGTTATTAACAAATATAATTATATCTGCGAAAAAGAAAGCATTGATTTTTATGTGACAGCAAAAACTTCAAATCTGCTATATATAGACAATCCTGACCTGATAACCTTATTGGGGAATCTTTTGGATAATGCTGTAGAAGCCGCAAAATTATCAACCGAAAAGAAAATTGATTTTTTCGTGAACAAGGTTAACGGCTTCGATGTTCTGACTTGTTCAAATTCATGTGATGATAAACCTGTTATTTCGGGAAGTGTTCTTAAATCTACAAAGTCGGATACCGGTGAACACGGCTTGGGAATAAAAAGTATCCGTCGTATTGTTAAAAAATACGACGGTGAGTTTGAATGGCAGTATGACAACTCTTCCAAAGAGTTTGTTGCTCATATTATTTTTAAACCAAATGCATAATTAAGAAAAGAGCTGACAGTTTTATGATATTTTTACTTAAAATTATTTATCCAGACGCAAGCTGTTAAGCTCGTTGAGGAAGGATTCGATATCCTTGAAGTCACGGTAAACGGAAGCAAAGCGTACATATGCAATTTCATCAATGGATCTTAATTTATCAAGAGCCATTTCGCCTATTTCAACAGAGGTTACTTCTCTTTCGAGAGAATTCTGAAGCTGGCTTTCAATTTCATCAATTGCATTTTCAAGAGTTTCAATGGAAACGGGGCGCTTTTCACAGGCTCGCAGCATTCCGCTTAAAAGCTTATTTCTGTCAAACACCTGACGGGATTTATCTCTTTTTATGATAATTACAGGCTGACCTTCAATAGCCTCATATGTTGTGAATCTTTTTGCGCACTGTATGCATTCTCTGCGGCGGCGGATTCTCTGTCCGTCATCAGCAGGTCTTGAATCTATAACTTTACTTTCGGGGTAAAGACAATAAGGACATTTCATAATAAAACCATTCTTTCAAAAAAATATACATAAATTATAACATAAAAAAACAAATTAATCAATCAGTAATTTGCTTATTTTTGCATATGAGTCAAATATTTCCTGTATGTTTTCGTATGAGTGCTCGTACAGCTCGATTATATAGTTACCCTGATAATTTTTTTCTTTTAATGTTTTGAAGAAATGCACAAAATCAAAATATCCTGCAAGCGGAGGGATGCAGTCCTTTGCATCATTGAAATCGCTTATGTGAATGTGCTTTATGTTTTTATGAAGTGTATTTATTATATCATAGGGATTTGTGTCTGCGCGCCTTGCTTGTTTTATGTCAAGCACAATGCCGAAGTCTTCACCTATAAAATCGGTCATTGCTTTGAGGTATTCATAGTTTTGAGCGCGGTGATGCACAACATTTTCCTGACATACCGAAATGCCGTATTTCTTTCCTGTTTCAATAAGCTTTGCAAATCTTTCAAAATAAAGCTCGTCAGGTATTGAACCGGGAATTTTCGAGCCGTGAAGAACAAAAATTCTTGAATCAAGCTCATTCATAACCTCAAAAAAGCGTTCATACAACGGAAAAATGTCATAAAAGCGTCTTTCATAGGATGAAAAAAGATAAAAGGATTCTGCAAAGGACATAAACGGATGTACGCTGACAATATCCATACCGTGATACAGCTGTTTTGCTCTTATTTCTTTTATAAAGCTTTCGGAAATTTCGCTTGGTGAGTTGAAAAACAACTCGGTGCATCTGCATCCCGATTCGCATACTATATCAAAGGATTTTTCGGTTTCCAGCGGATAGAAGCATGCTGTTGATATACCGACTTTTTTCATAAATATTGCTCCTGAGTAAAATTTTGTTCGTTGAATAAAATAAAGCTTTTCTGTATAATTGAATACGGAGAGTGGTGGATATGACATATATTAAAACAATTTACGGTGCAATGTCAACAGTATCACGGATAATTATTATAACAGGCTACTTACTGCTGATAACCGTGATTGCCGCATCAGTGCTCATTCTTTTATTCGCAGAAAGCCTCTTTGCAGATTACACAACCGCATATTACTGGTATGAGCAGTGTATTTTATCAGGCAAAGAAATACTTGGCGCAACAGTTGTGCCTGTTATGCTGTTTGAGATTTTTATGAAAATTGTTTTTAAGAAAAAATAAAACCGAAAGCCGCCTGAAAAGCGGCTTTTATGCTGCTGTTTGCTTTTGTAAGAAAATAATCAGACTTTACAGACAATACAGTATCGGCTTTCTGCGGCTTTCATCGGATTATCTGTTTCTGATTCCCCATAGGTGGTTTCGTGAGTAAACACAACACACCATTTCATTGATAAATCAAAAACATATAGGTCATCAGGAAGAAATGCATCAGCATCATACATATTCTGTGCACCTAATTTGTAAGAGTTGTACCATTCCTGCTCAATTCTTGCAGCTAAGGTTTGCGCATCTGCTTCAGCAATGAAATCAACTAACTTTTTGCCTTGATAATATATGTCCTCACCTTTTTCTGTCATAAAGAACACAGAGCCGCTGTGTTCTCGAAGAAACGCTAAGGCTTCTTCCATAGATACGCGGGGAAAATCCGGACTCATTTTGTCCCACATATAGGCTTGTTTATTAATATGATTATAGCACATATATTTTTGATTCGCAATGCTTACTGTTTCGTCAGTATCAATCACGGCAAAGCCGTGCATATCATCAATTCCGCAGGAATTGTATATCATCAAAATGTAGTTTTGTATCTCATCATTGCGAAAGCAGATGCACCTTCGGTGATGATATACGCCTACGGCGATGATATGCACCCTTTGGGTGATGATATACCATTGCCTTCGCAATGAATAAAAAAAATCCGACAAGTCGAAACTTGTCGGATTTTTTTGGTGATCCAGCGGAGATTCGAACTCCGGACACCCTGCTTAAAAGGCAGGTGCTCTGCCGACTGAGCTACTGGATCATCTGGAGGTCATAAATGCAAGGAAGAATGTTGCAAGCAATGTGAATACAAAGAAGAATACAGCAACAATCTTTGTTATCTTTGAAAGCTTTGCATCAATGGTACGACCCTTGTTTTTGCCGAAGAATGTGTCAGCACCACCGGAGATTGCGCCGGAAAGACCTGCACGACGGCTCTGCTGCATAAGAACAACCACAACTATAATAACAGATGCGATTACAAGCAGAACACCCATAAGAATTTCATACCACTGCATACGATTCAACCTTTCATTTTAGGAACTGCAACCCTGTGTTGCCCGATTATATTAGCACAATGTTTTTGAAAAATCAAGTCTTTTTTTTATTTTTTTCAAAAAATTTTGGAAAAGCTACTTTTTCAGAAAGCTATCCTTGTCAAAAAAACATAAAACTGATTTTTTTGTCAGCTATTGACTATTTTTATTATAATAGTGTATTATATATATTTGATAAAGTTATATAATCAAATTACGGAGGCAGCTATGGCAAAGAAAACCGAGTACGGAAATGACAGTATAGTGTCGCTCAAGGGTGCGCAGCGAGTAAGAAAAAGACCTGCCGTTATTTTCGGTGATGACGGACTTGAAGGATGTCAGCATTCAATTTTTGAAATTATTTCAAACTCAATAGATGAAGCAAGAGCAGGCTACGGTGATAAGATTGTTGTAACCCGTTTTCTTGATAAATCAATAGAGGTGCAGGATTTCGGACGCGGAATGCCTGTTGATTATAACACAAAGGAAGAAAAATTCAACTGGGAGCTTTTGTTCTGTGAACTTTATGCGGGCGGTAAGTATGATTCCGATTCGGGTAACAGCTATGAATTTGCACTCGGTCTTAACGGACTCGGTCTTTGCTCAACACAGTATGCTTCGGAATATATGGATGCGGAAATACATTCAAATTCCACCTGCTACACTCTTCACTTTGAAAAGGGTGAAAATGTCGGCGGACTCACAAAGGAGCCGTATGCTAAAAAAGACACGGGTACAAGAATAAGATGGCGTCCCGACCTTGAGGTTTTTACTGATATAAATGTACCGCTTGAATATTTTCAGGATGTATTGAAGCGTCAGTCCGTTGTAAATAACGGTGTTAAGTTTATACTTAAAAATCAGATTTCGGAAAACAAATTTGAAACATTTGAATATCGCTATGAGAACGGAATTGTTGACTATGTAAATGAAACGGTAGGCGAAAGGGCAGTTGCACCCGTACAGTTTTGGACATGTGAGCAGACAGGCCGTGACAGGGAAGATAAGCCCGACTACAGAGTTAAGGTTTTTGCCGCCTGTACATTCTCAGAAAAAGTGCAGATGAAGGAATATTATCACAATTCCAGCTTTCTTGAATACGGCGGTGCACCTGACAAGGCAGTAAGAAATGCTTTTGTAAGTCAGATAGATGCTTATATGAAGCAGAACGGAAAATATAACAAAACAGATTCAAAAATCACATTTCAGGATATTGAAGACTGCCTTGTGCTTGTTGTTTCCTCTTTTTCAACTCAGACATCATACGAAAATCAGACAAAAAAGGCAATAAATAATAAGTTCATTCAGGAGGCAATGACTGCCTTCTTCAAGCAGCAGCTAGAGATATACTTTATTGAAAACAAAATGGATGCGGATAAAATCTGCGATAGAATACTTATCAATATGCGCTCGCGTGTAAGAGCGGAAGCAACCCGTCTTAATGTACAGAAGGTGCTTTCGGGCGGTAAGGATATGCTCAACCGGATTGAAAAATTTGTTGACTGCCGCAGTAAGGATGTAAATGAACGCGAGATATTCATAGTAGAGGGTGACTCTGCTTTGGGAGCCTGTAAGCAGGCAAGAGATTCCGCTTTCCAGGCTGTTATCCCCGTAAGAGGTAAAATTCTTAACTGTCTGAAGGCTGATTACAGCAAGGTTTTCAAAAGTGAAATCATAACCGACCTTATAAAGGTGCTCGGCTGCGGTGTTGAGGTATCGGGCAAGAATGTTAAAGGTGTGCCCCCGTTCAATATTGATAATCTGCGCTGGAATAAGGTTATAATATGTACCGATGCCGATGTTGACGGCTTCCAGATAAGAACACTTATTCTTACAATGATTTACACTCTTATGCCGTCCATAATAAAAGAGGGCAAGGTGTATATTGCAGAATCTCCGCTTTACGAAATAACGAGCGGTAAGCAGACTTGGTTTGCTTATACGGAAAAAGAAAAACAGCAGGCACTTGAAGAAATCGGAAACGCTAAATATACAATTCAGCGTTCAAAGGGACTTGGTGAAAACGATGCCGATATGATGTGGCTCACAACCATGAACCCTGCCACAAGGCGCCTTATAAAAATAGAGCCTGACTTTGATCCCACTGCAGTTGCAGATAAGTTTGATTTGCTTTTGGGTGACAATTTACAGGGCAGAAAGGAGCATATAGCATTAAACGGTCATAACTATATTGAAATGGCTGATTTGAGCTGAGTTTATTATGGCAAGAAAAAAGAAAAACGAAGAAAATAACAATATTTCAATAAATGACCTTAACCCCAATGCACATATTCTCGGTGCCGGTGAGGTTGAAGTTCAGCAGATAACACATACGCTTGAAACAAACTATATGCCCTATGCAATGAGCGTTATTATGTCCAGAGCTATCCCTGAAATAGACGGCTTCAAGCCTTCTCACAGAAAACTGCTTTATACTATGTATAAAATGGGATTGCTTACAGGCGGCCGCTCAAAGTCTGCAAATATAGTCGGAGCAACAATGAAGCTCAATCCCCACGGCGATATGGCTATCTACGAAACAATGGTCCGTCTTACCAAGGGTAATGAGGCATTATTGCATCCTTATGTTGATTCAAAGGGTAACTTCGGTAAGGCATATTCAAGAAATATGCAGTTTGCGGCTTCGCGTTATACGGAAGCTAAGCTTGACAGTATTTGTACGGAGCTTTTTGCCGATATCGATAAGGATGCAGTTGATTTTGTTCCCAATTATGATAACACAATGCCTGAGCCCACATTATTCCCTGTAACATTCCCGAGTATTCTTGTAAATGCAAATTCGGGTATTGCTGTAGGTATGGCAAGTAATATCTGTTCATTCAACCTTAAAGAGGTATGCGAAACAACTATTGAGCTTATAAAGGATCCTGAACACAACTGTGCGGATACTCTCAAGGCTCCCGATTTCAGCGGCGGCGGATATTTTATATATGAGCCCGAAAAAATCAGAGAGGTATATTCAAGCGGCAGAGGCTCATTCAGAGTAAGAGGTAAGTGCAGCTTTGATAAGTCAAATAACTGTATAGATATTACAGAAATTCCTCCAACAACCACCTGTGAAGCAATTATTGATAAGGTCATTGAGCTTGTAAAGCAAGGAAAGCTTAAAGAAATAAACGATATCCGTGATGAAACGGATAAATCAGGTCTTAAAATAACAATTGACCTTAAAAGAGGAGCCGATGCCGAAAAGGTTATACAGATCCTTTATAAGAAAACAACCCTTGAAGATTCCTTCCCATGTAATTTCAATGTCCTTATAGGCGGCACTCCCATGACATTGGGTGTGGGAGATCTGCTTCTCGAATGGATAGCATACAGAACGGAATGTGTTAAGCGCAGAACCTATTTTGAGCTTAAAAAGGCAAAGGACAGACTGCATCTTTTAAGAGCCTTGCAGAAAATCCTTCTGGATATTGACAAGGCAATAAAAATTATCAGAAACACCGAAGAGGAAGCTGATGTTGTCCCCAATCTTATGATAGGCTTCGGTATCGATGAAATTCAGGCTGAATATGTTGCAGAAATCAAGTTAAGGCATCTTAACCGCGAATATATTCTCAAGCGTCTTGAGGATATTGAAAAGCTTGAAAAATCAATAGAGGATATGGAGGATATTCTCGCAAACAGAAACAGAATAAAGCGTATTATCATAGAAGAGCTTTCCGCTGTTGCAAAGAAGTACGGTAAGGAAAGAAAAACTCAGATAATTTATGATGCTGATATTTCTGCTGATGAGCCCGAAGAGGAAATTCCCGATTATCCCGTAATGCTGTTCTTTACCAAGGACGGATATTTCAAGAAAATCACTCCGCAGTCGTGGCGTATGGGTAATAACCATAAGCTTAAAGACGGTGATGAAGTTATTTTATCTCTTGAGTCATCAAATAATGTTGAACTGCTGTTCTTCACAAACAAGAATCAGGTATATAAAACAAGAGCCGCTGATTTTGCAGAGTGTAAAGCCAGTGCATTGGGTGATTTCGTTGCTTCCGTGCTCGGTATGGATGAGGGCGAAACCGCTGTTTATATGGCTGTTGTTAAGGAATATACAGGATATGTGCTGTTCTTCTTTGAAAACGGTAAGGTTGCAAAGGTAGATATGGCTTCTTATGAAACAAAAACAAACAGAAAGAAGCTTATCAAGGCATATTCTGATAAAGCTCCTCTTGCAGCTGTAAGATATATTGATGCAGATAAGGAGTTTGTTCTTTCGACCACAGCAGGCAGATATCTTTGCTTTAATTCTGCCTCCATTGCATCTAAAACAACAAAGGATACACAGGGCGTTGCTGTTATGACACTCAAAAAAGGGCATAGACTTGTAAAGGTTGAAGATTTTACCGAGGACAGATTTGTAAAGCCCTCCCGTTACCGCACAAAAACATTGCCCTCAGCAGGTGCTGTGCTTTCTGCGGAAGACAGCGGAGAGCAGCTTAAAATGGAATAATGGATAAGCAAGCTGTATTAAAAAATTATTTCGGTCATTCTCAGTTCCGCGGCGGACAGTCAGAGATTGTTGACAGTATACTAAGTAAGAGGGATACTCTTTGTATAATGCCTACAGGTGCGGGTAAATCTGTGTGCTATCAGGTTCCCGCACTGCTTTTCGGCGGTGTTACGCTTGTTGTTTCCCCCTTGATTTCATTGATGAAGGATCAGGTAAGCTCTCTTGTTCAGTCAGGAGTTGCGGCAGCATTTGTCAACAGCTCGCTTACATATAAGCAGTATCTTAAGGTATTGCAGAATATTGAAGACGGTAAATATAAAATTATTTACATTGCTCCCGAAAGGCTTGCTGTTGCCGAATTTATTGAACTGAGCCGAAAAATAAAAATATCTATGATAGCAGTTGATGAAGCACATTGTATATCTCAATGGGGACAGGATTTCAGACCGAGTTATCTTAAAATCAGAGATTTTATTGATACCTTGCCCGAAAGACCAGTCATAAGTGCATTTACCGCAACTGCCACACCTAAAGTAAAAGAAGATATTGCTAATGTACTCAGGCTCAATAATCCGTATATCATAACAACAGGCTTTGACAGACCTAATCTTACCTTTAATGTTGTTCAGCCTAAGGATAAAATTGCTTTTCTGCTTGAAAAGCTTAAAGCTTATTCGCAGCAGGCAGGAATTGTTTATTGTGCAACAAGAAAAAATGTTGATGAGCTTTGTTTGATTCTTTGTGAAAGCGGCTTTGATGCAACAAAATATCACGCAGGCTTGCCCGATGAGGAAAGACGGCAAAATCAGGAGGATTTTGAGTTTGACCGCAAAAAACTGATGGTAGCCACCAATGCATTCGGAATGGGTATAGATAAATCAAATATTGCATTTGTTATTCATTTTAATATGCCCAAAAATATAGAAAGCTATTATCAGGAAGCAGGAAGAGCAGGTCGTGACGGACAAAAAGCCGAATGTACCTTGCTTTATTCGCCTAAAGATGTGCATCTTAATCAGTTCCTGATAGATAATTCAGAGCCTAATGCACAGCTTAACGAAGAAGAGCTTGAATTTATAAGAAGCAAGGACCGTGAGCTTTTGAAGCTTATGACTTTTTATTGCACAACAAGCGAATGCTTAAGAGATTATATACTTAAATATTTCGGTGAGCCTACACACGGGTATTGCGGAAACTGTTCAAATTGTGCATCTAACCTTGAAATTGTTGATTTTACAAGAGAGGCAAAGCTGATTCTTGAATGTATAAAGGGGACAAATCAGAGCTTCGGTATAAAAATGGTCTGCGATATATTAAGAGGCAGCAAGAATGCAAGAATTCTGCAGTTTGGTCTTGATAATCACTATACTTACGCAACACTCAAGGATGTTTCGGAAAAGCATTTAAGACAGATGATTAGTAATCTTCTTGAATTTTCTTATCTTGAAAGTGCGGGAACTCAGTATCCCGTTCTTAAATTAACAAACCACTCTTTCAGGATTCTTAACGGTACTGTATGCGTTAAGCTAAAGCGCATAAGAGAAGCTGAGATTAAAGAAATACCAAAAGAGATAAAAAAACAGGCGCGCGATTTTGATGTCAATGAAAAACTGCTTGCAGACTTAAAGGCTTTGAGAACAGAAATTGCCGCAGGCGCAAAAATTCCGGCATATATTGTCTTTTCTGATGCTGCGCTTATTGATATGTGCAGAAAAATGCCGAGAAATTCTGTAGAATTTCTGGATGTTTCCGGTGTCGGAAAAGCGAAGCTCGACAGGTACGGTGAGAGTTTTTTGAAAATTATAAGGAAATATATCTGATTCGGATTGCTGGCTGAAGGAGAATAAGAATGCCGAAAAAATTAAAGGTCACTTGTATACAGATGAATATGTTTTTGGGAGAACCTCAATACAATTTTTCTCAGACAGAAAAGCTCATAGCGAAAGCTGTTCAGACTCAAAAAAGTGATGTTATTGTTCTGCCCGAAATGTGGAACACGGGATTTTTCCCGAGAGAAAATCTTGAAGCCTGCTGTGACAGTGCTTGCCAAAGAACGGCAGAGCTGCTGTCGCGCCTTGCTCGGGAATATAATGTAAATATAGTAGGCGGCAGTGTTGCAAACAGGAAAAACGGCGGTATATATAATACCTGCTGTGTTGTGAACAGAAATGGAGAGCTGATTGCCGAATACGACAAAATACATCTTTTTTCTCCTATGGATGAGCATAAATATTTTTCAAACGGTGATAAAGTCTGCACATTTATGATTGATAATATCCCGTGCGGTGTTATCATCTGCTATGACCTGCGCTTCCCCGAGCTTGCAAGAAAGCTTGCTTTATCGGGGGCAGAAGTGCTTTTTATCGTATCACAATGGCCGAAAGAAAGAATAGGACAGCTTGACATACTTTCAAAAGCAAGGGCTGTTGAAAATCAGATGTATACGGTTTTGTGTAATTCCTGTGCCGTTTCGTATGACACGGTTTTCGGCGGCGGCTCGCAGATAGTAAGCCCTCTCGGTGAGGCACTTGCAAAAGCAGCAGACAAAGAAGAAATAATATCAGCCGAGCTTGATTTTGAGCTTACGGACAGTATAAGAAAGACTATAAATGTCTTTAATGACAGAAAACCGGAACTGTATAATATATGATATTAAATAATGTAAAAATTTTTTATTTTTTGCTATTGACAACAGTTGAAAGTTGTGGTAACTTTATATTCGATAGAGGCGCACTTGATAAAGAGTATTTTTCGTGTAAACCGAGCGCAAGGTGTTGCGGAAAAGAAAGGTGTCGGTGCCGAAGACAGCTGCGGCGTGAGGCTGATCTGGCGGAATAAATAACATTTATTCAGTTGTCGCATTTATTGCGGAGTGCTATCTTTACTGTTGGATTTTATATCCTTATATGGTATTGGTAGCCGTTCAAACGGCTATTTTTTATGCTGAAATATCAGTGTATTGTCAGCCGTTTGCTATAAGCAATCGGCTTTTTATTTTGTAAAATTATTAAGGAGAAATAAATTATGAAAAGTACAGTATTCAAAGGTGTAGGAACCGCTATTGTAACCCCTTTTAACGAGGATCTTACCGTAGACTATGAAAGCTTCGGCAGACTGCTTGACTGGCAGGTTGCAGAAGGTGTTAATGCTATTGTTGTTTGCGGCACAACCGGTGAAGCTTCAACTCTTACGGATGAAGAGCACCGTGACTGTATCAAATTCGCCGTTGAAAGAGTTAAGGGTGCCGTTCCCATTATTGCAGGCACAGGCTCAAACGATACCGCATATGCCATTGACCTTACAAGGCATGCTTGTGAAGTCGGTGCGGATGCAGTTCTGCTTGTAACCCCTTATTATAACAAGGCAACACAGAAAGGTCTCATAAAGTCCTTTGCAGATATTGCAGATGCAAGCGAAAAGCCCTGTATCCTTTATAATGTTCCATCAAGAACAGGCTGTAACATTCTTCCCAAAACAGCTCTTGAGCTTGCAGACCATCCAAATATTGTAGGTATTAAGGAAGCCTGCGGTAATATTTCACAGATTGCTGAGCTTGCATCTCTCACAAGAGGAAAGCTTGACATTTATTCCGGTAATGATGATCAGATTGTTCCCATCCTTTCATTGGGCGGTGCAGGTGTAATTTCTGTACTTTCAAACATTTTACCCCGCAAGACTGTTGAAATCTGCAATAAATTCTTTGAGGGCAAGGTAAGCGAAAGTGCAAAGCTTCAGCTTGATTTACTCGCTTTGGTTAATTCCCTGTTCTGCGAAGTAAACCCTATTCCCGCAAAAGCAGCAGTTGCAGCTATAGGTTACTGCAAGAATACAGTCCGTCTTCCTCTGACAGTTATGGAAGAAGAAAACGAAGCAAAGATGCTCAAGCTTATGCGTGAAGCAGGTCTTAATTTCTGATAAGAGGTATACAAAATGAAAATTATTCTTAACGGAATATGCGGCAGAATGGGTAGTGTTCTGAATGAAACAGTAAAACAAGGATACCGTGATGCTGAAATTGCTGCAGGTGTTGATATAAACTGTTCCGAAAACACAAGTGTTCCTTGTTATAAGTCTTTAGAGCTTGTAAACGAAGCAGCTGACTGCATTATCGACTATTCGAATCATATATGCACTCCCGAGCTTATGGCATATGCTGTAAGCAAAAAGCTTCCTGTTGTTATTGCAACAACAGGACAGACCGATGAAGAGCTTGAAATTATCCGTAATGCTTCAAAGGAAATTCCTGTTTTTCTTGCCGCAAATATGTCATTAGGCGTATCCTTGCTGGTTGAACTTGCCAAAATTACGGCAAAAACAATGCCTGACGCAGATATTGAGATAGTTGAAAAGCATCACAACAGAAAGCTTGATGCTCCCAGCGGAACAGCTCTTATGATTGCCAATGCACTGAAGCAGGTTAGAGAAAAGGCAAACCTTGTTCTCGGCAGAAGCGGTTTCGCAAAAAGGGAGAAGGATGATATCGGTATTCACGCTGTCAGAGCAGGAAATATTATCGGTGAGCACGAAGTTGTTATCGCAACTGATTATGAAACAATAACTCTTAAGCATGAAGCACACACAAGAGCGCTTTTTGCACAGGGCGCTGTTGTTGCCGCTGAATTCCTTATTAAAAAGCCTGCAGGATTTTATTCAATGCAGGATATGATAGGCGGAGAGGAGTAAATATTATGAAAATCGGTATATACGGATACGGAAACCTCGGAAGAGGCGTTGAAAATGCAATAAAGCAGAACCCCGACATGGAGCTTGTTGCAGTTTTTACCCGCCGTGATCCCTCAGCCTTAAAAATTGCAACCGAAGGTGCAAAGGTTGTAAACACAAGGGATGTTCTTGAATACAAAGATAAAATAGATGTTATGGTAATCTGTGGCGGCAGTGCAACGGATTTACCCGAAATGACTCCGTATTTAGCAGAGCATTTCAATGTAATAGACTCATTCGACACACACGCTAAAATTCCCGAGCATTTTGCAAGGGTGAATGAAACTGCATTAAAGGGTGGGAATGTTGCTGTAATTTCCGTCGGCTGGGATCCCGGTATGTTCTCATTGAACAGACTTTATTCCAATGCCGTTCTTCCTGACGGTGCAGATTATACCTTCTGGGGTAAGGGTGTAAGTCAGGGACATTCCGATGCTATAAGAAGATTAGACGGTGTTATTGATGCCCGTCAGTATACTGTTCCCGTCGAAGATGCTTTGGCTAAGGTAAGGGCAGGTGAAAATCCTGTGCTTACTACCCGTCAGAAGCACACAAGAGAATGCTTCGTTGTTGTTGAAGAGGGAGTAGATAAAGCGGTTATAGAAGAACAGATTAAAACAATGCCTAACTATTTTGCCGATTACGATACAACGGTAACATTTATATCTGCCGAGGAAATGCAAAGAGAGCATGCGGGGATTCCGCACGGAGGTGTTGTTATCCGCAGCGGTGTTACGGGGGCAAACAAAGAAAACAAGCACATTATTGAATATAAGCTGACACTTGACTCAAACCCCGAATTTACATCGAGTGTACTCTGCTGTTATGCTCGCGCAGCATACAAAATGAAGCAGCGCGGGGATTCAGGCTGCAAGACAGTATTCGATATTGCACCGGCAGACCTTACTGCTAAAAGCTACGCAGAAATTATATCAACATTGCTATAGGGTGACGGTAGCAATCCGAATCATGCCTGAAATCAAGCCTTTTCAGTGCTTTTCGGTGTTTCGGCACCCTCAACATCCAAAAATCATCTGAAAAATCTTTGATTTCAGGCCGAAGATTTTTTATCGAGAAGATTTTTGGCAATTCAAGGCAAAAACACAGCCAATCCTTGCGGATTGGCGAGTATTTTAACAAAGAAGTGGCGGAAATCAGCCGATAAAAAACACGGTTCGGATTACCACCGTCACCCTAAGGTGAAAAAAATGATTTGTGATAATATAAGTATCAATGAAAAAGGACATCTTTGCTTTGCCGGCAGAGATACTGTTGAATTAGCCGAAAAGTACGGCACACCTCTTTATCTTATGGATGAAGAAAAAATCAGAGCGAATTGCCGTATATATGTCAATGCACTGAAAAAATACTTCGGTGAAAACGCATTGCCCTTATATGCAAGTAAAGCTAATTCATTTAAACGGATATATTCGATTATAAATGAAGAGGGGATGGGCTCTGATGTTGTTTCATCCGGAGAAATTTATACTGCAAAAAAAGCAGGCTTTCCCATGGAAAAAACCTTTTTTCATTCAAACAACAAAACAGATTCTGATGTTGAGTTTGCTATGGAAAACGGTGTCGGCTTTTTTGTCGCCGATAACTCAGAGGAGCTTGATGCAATAAACAAAAAGGCAAAAGAGAGAAACATTTGTCAGAAGGTGCTGTTAAGACTGACTCCCGGTATAGATCCTCACACCTTTGCAGCAGTTGCAACCGGTAAGGTTGACTCAAAATTCGGAGCCGCTATTGAAACAGGTCAGGCTCAAGAGCTTACAAAATATGCTTTAAGTCTTGAAAACATTGACCTGCAAGGCTTTCATTGCCATGTAGGCTCTCAGGTTTTTGATTCAGAGGTGTACATAAAAGCGGCCGAAATAATGCTTACATTTGTAAAGGATATGCTTACTAAGTATTCATTCAAAACAAAAATACTTGATATCGGCGGTGGCTACGGTGTTCGCTATACCGAAAGCAATCCTCATATTGATATAGATAAAAACATAAAAATTTTATCCGAAGAAATGAAAAGGTTTTCTTCTCAGCTGGGAATTGAGCTTCCTGCAATAATGCTTGAGCCCGGAAGAAGTATTGTTGCCGATGCGGGAATGACTCTGTATACCGTAGGCACACTCAAGAAAATTCCCGGATACAAATGCTATGTTTCAATTGACGGCGGAATGACAGACAACCCCAGATACGCTCTTTACGGCTCTGCATATACCATAATGATAGCAAACAAGGCAAATGAAAAGGCAGATATGCTTTGTACCGTTGCCGGCAGATGCTGTGAAAGCGGAGATCTTATTCAGGAGAACATTTCTCTTACATCTACCGTAAAAAGAGGGGATATATGTGCCGTGCTTACTACGGGGGCATATAACTATTCAATGTCATCAAACTATAACCGTTTACCCCGTCCTCCCATTGTTATGATAGACAGTGAAAAGGATTATATTGCAGTAAAAAGAGAAACATTTGATGATATTATTTCTAACGATGTATAAATAACTGTTAAAAGAGTTTACCAAGTTTCCGAAAATCGGCATACGGTAAGCTCTTTTTTTGCATATTCGGGACATGGCTGTCATAAAAATATATCGGAAACAAATATAAGGAGTGTTATAAATGCAAACACAAAACAAGGCGATAAAAACAAAAGCTGCTGTTTTTTCCGATATAAAAGAACAGGCAGTAGAAGCAGATCTGATTTTACCCGATTATTATCCCGATATAAGCAAAATTCTTAAATGCTCAGTATCTCCTTTGAATGAAGCGGTAACTGTATCGGGCGACAGAATCAGTATTGCAGGCGTAGCGCAGATAAAGCTTATTTTCTGCGGTGATGATAAGAGTATAAATGTATATGAAACGCAGGTTAAATACACTAAGGTTATTCAGTGCAGTGAGATTGAAGCAACAGATATTGTTGATGTTGTTCAAACCTCGGGGACTCTCAATTATAAGGCACTCGGTCCCAAAAGGGTTGAAGTAAGGGCTGTTGCCGTTGTTAAGGTTAATGTGTACAGAATATGTGAAAAAACGATTTTGACACAAATAAATGACAAATATGTGCAAAAGCATATCTGTCAGGATAAGTGTAGCTCTTTGTCATCTTTTGTATGCGGTGAGCTGAGTATAAATGAAAATGTAAAATCAGCTTCACACGGAATTGTTAAGTCTGTTCTGCAAAGCAATGCTGCTGTTTCTGTAGAAGAAATCAAGCCTGCAAAAAATAAACTTATGATAAAGGGGAAATGTGCGGTAAACACAACATACATAAGTGAAAGCGGAGAGATTGTCGTGCTGTCATATCCTGTAAGCTTTACTGAAATATGTGATGCTTACGGTGTTACGGAAGATGAAAAATGCCACATCTGTATAAAAAATGCAGATATCTCTGTTAGTGTAAAGGATAATTCCGAGAACAGTGTTGCGATGGATGTGAATATGAAAATTCCTTTTGTGCTGGTTGCGGGTACAGATGATGAAATTATATATATAGATGATGTCTACAGTGTGGACGGGGGGATTGATACCTGTTACTGTACGGTTGATATGATAAAATATATAAAAACTTGCGAGGGAAGATTTCATCCGGCTTTTACTGCAGATTCTTATGATGAAAATATTTGCGAGATATTCGACTCTTTTGTTGATGACATAAGATACTCTTTTGATACCTCTTCCGGAAATGTTGTTGCAACGGGTTCACTTACCGTTAATGCCGTTCTTAAAAATACAGACGGACAGTTCGTTATAATAACAAGAACCTATGCATTTGAACAGCTTTTGCCTGTTGACAGTATGTCAGACACAGAGTGCTTTATTTCTCTGTTGTGCGATGGAGTTTCGGCTTCTCTTAATGGGGGAAAGGTTAATTTTACCGTTGATATGAAGTATTCGGGTTTTATCCTGAGCTGTGAAGAACAGAAAATGCTTTGCTCTGTTGAATTAAACGAAAAAGGCGCAGATAATGTAAATGAAAATATTGTTATTTATTATGCCCATTCGGGTGAAAAGCTTTGGGATATAGCTAAAGAAAACCATTCAACCGTTGAGCAGATTGCTTCCGTTAATAATATTTCTTCTGATGTCGTACGGCAGGATTGTGTGCTTGTTTTTCCGAATTTCTGATAAACACTTGATTTTATGAGTGAAAATGAATTATTATAATACTGTCAGAATTTTTTTCGGAGTGTGACAGTATGTCAGATAATTTTCATTCAGATTATATGGAGTCTTTAAGAGAGCTATATAAAATAGGAGTAGGGCCTTCAAGCTCTCACACAATGGGCCCCGAGCGAGCCGCAAGACAAATAAAATTGCGTTTCCCGCAAGCCGATAAGTTTGTTGTTTTTCTTTACGGCTCACTTGCTAAAACAGGAAAAGGACACAGAACGGATTATATTATAAATGAAGTACTTTCTCCCGTTGAAACGGAAATAATTTTTGATTTTGAGCATAAAAACCTGCCGCATCCAAACACAATGAAGTTTGTTGTTTATTCAAAGGGAAATATTGTTGATGAAATAACTGTTGCAAGTGTAGGCGGCGGAGAAATAAGATTTATGGGCGAACAGGCCTCGTGCCGTGAAAAAGTATATGCGTTACATACCTTTTCTCAGATTGCCGAATATTGCAGAGAGAATAACAAAAGAATATGGCAATATGTTGAAGAGGTTGAGGGGACCGGAATATGGGATTACCTCGATGATATATGGAGTTGTATGAAAAATGCCATCCGTGACGGCTTACAGGCAGACGGTGAGCTTTTCGGCGGACTTAAGGTACAAAGAAAAGCAAAACAGCTTTATAACCACCGTCATATGGATGAGCTTGAGCAGACGCGCGAAAACAGAATTGTGTGTGCATATGCCTTTGCGGTAAGTGAACAGAATGCATCCTGCTCGGGTAACATTGTAACAGCTCCCACCTGCGGTGCCTGCGGAGTTCTTCCTGCTGTAATGAAATATACTCAGGATAAAAGAAATTTCAGTGATACAGATGTTTTACATGCACTTGCAACCGGCGGTATTATAGGAAATCTTATAAAGACAAATGCATCGATAAGCGGAGCAGAAGCCGGCTGTCAGGCAGAAATCGGCAGTGCCTGTGCAATGGCAGCAGCAGCTCTTGCAGAGCTTTACGGTATGGAGCTTGACCAGATAGAATATGCCGCAGAAATTGCAATAGAGCATCATCTCGGACTTACCTGTGACCCTGTCAACGGACTTGTTCAGATTCCGTGTATAGAGAGAAATGCAGTAGCGGCAATGAGAGCTATTAATGCTGTTAATCTTGCAAATTTCCTTTACGGCTCAAGAAAAATCTCATTTGACCTTGTTGTTCAGACAATGTATGAAACAGGAAAAGATCTTTCCAGTATATACCGTGAAACAAGCGAAGGCGGTTTGGCTAAACTATATAAATAAAAATGAGTTAAACACAGGTTTTTTATCATACTAAATGTCTTAAATTGACAAGATATAAAGAATAGTCTATAATATACAGAAGTTTTTGAAAAGGAGGCAAACGGAATGGATAAGAAAAATTACGAAATTCTGAGCGGCAACACATTGGTTGCCGTTTGGCAGGATGGTTCTTTGTCTGTGGTAAATGAAAATTTGCTTCCTCTCTATCTGAAACGGGTAGCTGATGCGGATTTATGGCTCGCAACGCGTGCAATAGATTCACATCGTGCCAATTCCCGACTTCTCAAAAAGGCACTGCGATTGACTGAAAAAGATGATATTTCTACTGTTATTCATGTCAACGGTGCAACCATCACAGACAACTACTGGATTCGTTCTGTCGGTTCTGACCTTACTTACAAGGATGTTGAATTCACGGACGATTATTTTTCGGGTCTTGCTCTGAAAGGTACTTATGACAGCTTCAACTCAGCCGCCAACAGCCGTCGTTCAAGAACACCGGAGCTTACAAATGTCGGTAGCTTTGAAAAATGTTGGAAACTTCATGGCGGCAGATGGTGGATGTACAAAAGAGCAAATCACGATGAAATGTTTTCCGAATTGTTTGTCTGTGAACTGGGTATTCAGCTCGGTATGAATATGGCGGTTTATGAACGCGGAAACGGATACATCCGCTCGCTTGATTTTACGGATGCTGCTTCTGTCAATTTTGAACCTGCCTCTGCCTTTATGGGGGACAATGAGGATTATCCGGATGTTATAAAAGCATTGCACAGGCTTTGTCCTCAAGCGATTCCCGATTATGTCCGACTCATTTTTATGGATACCGTTTGTGCAAATCCCGATCGCCATACCAATAACTTCGGTTTGCTGCGTGATCCCAAAACGGGTAAGTTACTCGGCTTGGCTCCCAATTACGATAACAATATGGCTCTCATTGCCCGTGGTTATCCCTCGAAACCGAAATCCGGCGATCTGTTGATTCAATTGTTCAATGACCTGCTTGCTCAATATCCTGAATTGTGTGATTATATCCCCATCCTTACCGAAGAAACTGTCCGCAAGGTGATTTCAAAAATCGGTATGCGGATAAAAACACAGACCGTCATTGACCTTGTAATGAGCAGATATAATCTGCTTCGTAAATAGGATTTGTCATATAATATAAAAAGCAAAGGATAGCTCCGATTAAAGAGCTATCCTTGTTTTATTTTTTAGTTAAGCCTTTCTTTTGTGAATCTATCAATATACCTGATTTTTGTCGGTATTATCGTAATAGTTATCCTATCTGAATTTTATTAAAAATAAGCTTATCAATAGTAATGCGAGGACGCCACCATATTCTTGCTTGTTCATATTCATCGGGGTATGAAGTGTACCATTTCCAAGTAATATCAAATCCACCGTCTTTCATTTGCAGTTTGCCTAAAATATCTTTTTCTGCAATAATTAACGCTTTGATTTCGGGAGTGATAAACTCCAAGTATTTTCCTGTAAATATAACAGAAGGCATCGGTACATATTCAACACCGTATTTTTTTATATCCTTGCAAATGCAATTTTCAATAGCCTTGCATAATAAATCTTTAAAGTTTTTTAAATCAACTAAATCGTTAATATTGTTTGTTGTTAAAAGCTCGTATGTCAACAAATAACAATTCACATCATCTCCGCTGACTTCTTCGCCGTTCTCAAGATGCTTTAACCCCTCTTTTATAATTTCTTCATAAAGAGGAGTTCGATTGCCGTAGCAAACCATAAATGCCGCTAACGAAATTGACGGATTAAATTTGCTTATGCCGTCTCCCTTTTTCTCCCACCAGATTGCATGAGGATAGTCCTTGTTGCTGTCTATGGCAAACAGCCAACGCTTTTTATCTTCGTTGAATGAATCATGGGATTCAAGATAGCTTACTATTCCTTTTACAATATCGGAATCTCTGTCAAGTGCATTTACACGGCAAAGAGTGATTATTGCATCGTTTGTTGCAATAGGACTTGAATTAGGATTGAAAAAATCAGGCTCAAGAGCATGTCCAAATCCACCGTCAGCGTTTTGAAAATTTAAGAGTTCATCAATAACAGCTTGGTTTGATTCATTTTCAAAGAAATATTTATAAATCGCTAATTCAAGAGGTCGAGCATTTTCTAAAATATATTTTACAGCTTTATTTTTATCCATTTTGCTTTGTTTTCGTTTTATTTTTTTTATTAATTCAGAAACTGCAATAAACATCAGGATACCGAACAGTGCGCCAAAGGAGTCTAACAGTACATCTGTAAGCCGGCAAGCTCTTTCGGGAACAAAATACTGATGAATTTCATCGCTTAATGCATACAAAGCAGAAAAAGCGAGGCTTATAATTACCGCTTTTTTTCTTTTTATTGTGAAAGTATCCGTAAATGCAAACACAAAGAAACCGAGTGCTGCATATTCAATAAAGTGTGCCAGCTTTCTTATTATCTGTTCGAGAAATTCGAGTGTGTCTTTGCTTATATCACCAAGGAAAAAATGCTGTGAAACATTTTGAGTTACAGTCATACTGGCTGCACCCGAGGAGTCACCAGATTGCGCGGAAAACATAAAAACCGCAAGCATTATTAATAAGCAAACCGTTCCGTATAATATTCTGATGTGATTAATTCGTATTTTCATATCCGTCACCTTTTCTGTCTGTTTATTTTAACATATTAATTTTTATTTTTAAAGACACTTTTTCTCTTGTATTTTATTTGTTTTGTGCTAAAATAAATTAGTATAATTAATTTTATAAAGGAAGACGCTTATGACTAAAATTGATATTTTTTCAGGCTTTTTAGGCTCAGGAAAAACAACACTTATAAAAAAACTCATTGAAGAAAGCTATAGCGGAGAAAAATTGGTTCTTATCGAAAATGAATTCGGTGAAATCGGCATTGACGGCGGCTTTCTTAAGGATGCAGGCGTTGAAATTACGGAAATGAATTCAGGCTGTATCTGCTGCAGTCTTGTCGGAGATTTCGGTGAAGCTCTTAAAAAGGTACTTTCTGACTTTACTCCCGACAGAATAGTTATTGAGCCCTCGGGTGTCGGAAAGCTTTCCGATGTTATCAAGGCTGTCCGCAATATCGGCAGCGATGAAATTCAGCTTAACGGTTTTACCACCGTTGTTGATGCGGGAAAGTGCAAAATGTATATGAAAAACTTCGGTGAGTTTTTCAATGACCAGATAGAACACGCCGGCACAATTATTATGAGCCATGCAGATGTTGTTTCTGCTGAAAAGCTTGCAACTGCAGTTGCACTTGTAAAAGAAAAAAATCCCGATGCTGTTGTTGTTACAACTCCGATTGCACAGCTTGACGGTAAGCAGCTTCTTGAAGCTATTGAAAGAAAGGATTCTCTTGAAACTGCTCTTCATCATCTTATGCATGAGCACGAAGAAGAATGTGATGACGAAAATTGCAGCTGTCACCATCATCACCATGAGCATTGTGACCACGGACACGAACATCATCACGACCATGAGCATCACCACGACCATGAGCATCACCACGACCATGAGCATCACCACGACCATGAGCATCATCACGACCACGAACATCACCACGAACATGAGCATCACCACGAACATGAACACCATCACGAACACGGCGAAGAATGTTCCTGCGGATGTCATCACGAGCACGGCCATCATCATGCCGATGAAGTATTCGTAAGCTGGGGTACGGAAACAACAAAAAAATTCACAAAAGAAGCTCTTGATGAAATACTCGAAAATATCTGCAATGAATCAAAATACGGTATGGTGCTTCGTGCAAAGGGTATTGTTGAGGGAGAAGACGGAAACTGGATTCATTTTGACTATATCCCCGGTGAAGCAGACATCAGAAGTGGTTCTGCCGGAGTTACGGGCAGACTTTGCGTAATAGGTGCAAATCTTAACGAAGAAAATATCAAAACCTTATTTTTATCCTGAGAGGTGAATAAGATTGCAGATTCCTGTTTATATATTTACGGGCTTTCTTGAAAGCGGAAAAACCTTGTTTATCCAGGATACTCTGGAGGACAAACGCTTTAATTCGGGCGAAAGAACTTTAGTGCTTGTATGCGAAGAGGGCGAAGAGGAGTATATCCCCGAAAAGTTCAGCGCAAAAAATGTTTTCATAGAAGTTATTGATGAAAAAGAAGACCTCAGTGAGAATAAGTTGAATGCTCTTATAAAAAAGCATAATGCGGTCAGGGTTATGGTTGAATATAACGGTATGTGGCCCATTCAGTATTTTTATGATAATATGCCCGAAAACTGGGTGCCTTATCAGAGTATGCTTTTCTTCGATGCAAATACTTTTATAACATATAACGCAAATATGAGAAGCCTTGTTGTGGACAAGCTTCAGGATGCGGATGTTGTTGTGTTCAACAGAATTCCCGCAGCAACCGATACTATGGAGTTTCACAAAATTGTCAGAGGAACAAGCAGAAGAGCCGATATTCTGTATGAATATCAGGACGGCACATTAATTCCCGATGAAATAGAAGATCCGCTGCCTTTTGATATAGATGCTCCGGTTATAGATGTCAATGACAAGGACTTTGCTTTGTTCTACCGCGACCTTACTGAGGAAATGAAAAAGTATAAGGACAAAACTGTAAGATTCACAGCCCTTGCAGCTGTTGATTCCAAATTCCCTGAAAAAACCTGTGCTTTGGGCAGGCACATTATGACCTGCTGTGCCGATGATATAACATATTGCGGTCTTGTAGCCAAAATTTCCGATACCGCAATGCCTGAGAATTCTGCATGGTATAAGGTTACTGCAAAAATAGACATCAGATTTTCCCGTTTGTACGGAAAAAAAGGTCCTGTTTTCTATGTAAAAGAATTAGTTAAAACTGATGCACCTGAAGAACAGGTTGCAACATTCTATTAAATAAGGAGAAATTTATTATGTCAATTCCGAGAGCAGAGCATCCCAAGCCACAGTTTGAAAGAAAAGATTGGATGAATCTTAACGGTACATGGGATTTTTGTTACGATAACGGAAAAAGCGGTATCGCAAGAAAGGTTTACGAAAAAAAGGAAGAATTCAATATGCAGATAACTGTTCCGTTCTGCGTTGAATCAAGCCTTTCCGGCATTGGGAATAAGGATTTTATGTACGGTGTATGGTACAGAAAAGAAGTAAGCATTCCCGAAGAATATGCAGATAAGAGAACTGTTCTTCATATCGGAGCTGCAGATTTCAAAACCTATGTTTTTGTGAACGGCAAGGAAGTCGGAACGCATACAGGCGGTTATGTTTCCTTTAAGTTTGATATAACTGCATTTCTTAATGACGGTGAAAATATAATTGCAATTTATTGCGAGGATGACACCAGAGATCCCCGTATTCCTAGAGGTAAGCAGAGCGAGGAATACTATTCTCACGGCTGCGACTACACAAGAACAACCGGTATCTGGCAGACAGTATGGCTTGAATTTACCGAAAAAGAATACATAGACAAGGTAAAATATTATCCCGAATACAGAACCTCCACTCTTGAAATCAGTGCAAATGTTGTAGGTACTGCAGATTTCTGCGCAACGGCTTTTTATGAAGGCAGGGAAGTAGGCTCTGTTAAAATTGAAAATGCATCAGGGGCTTTGCGTGCAGTGATTGAGCTTTCCGAAACACATCTCTGGGAGGTAGGCAAGGGCAGGCTTTATGACCTTGAGCTTACATTCGGCAAGGATAAGGTAAAGAGCTATTTCGGACTGAGAAATGTATGGCTTGACGGATACAAATTTATGCTTAACGGCAAATCCGTTTTCCAGCGTCTTGTTCTTGATCAGGGCTTTTATCCTGACGGAATCTATACTGCTCCCTCCGATGAAGCATTGTTAAGAGATATTAAGCTTTCACAGGAAGTCGGCTTTAACGGTGCAAGACTTCACGAAAAGGTGTTTGAAGAGCGTTTCCTTTATCATTGCGATAAAGAGGGTTATCTTGTATGGGGCGAATATGCTAACTGGGGCCTTGACCACACAAGGGCTGAAGCTATATACACAATCCTTCCCGAGTGGTTGAGTGAGCTTGAAAGAGATTTTAATCACCCTGCAATTATCGGCTGGTGTCCTTTCAATGAAACATGGGATATGAATGGCTGTAAGCAGTATGATCCCTTACTCTCTCTTGTATACAGAGCAACAAAGTCGGCTGACGATACCCGTCCTTGTATAGACACAAGCGGTAACTATCATGTTGAAACCGATATTTTCGATGTTCACGATTATGACCAGAACACCGAAACCTTTGCCGAGCGCTTTAAGCTTTTTGAAGAAAAGGATGAGCTGCAGAATCACTGCAATCACCGTCAGAATTATATTTCGGGAATGCCCGTGTTTGTCAGTGAATACGGCGGAATCAAATGGAGCTCACAGACAGAAAATGCATGGGGCTACGGCAATGCACCCGAAAGCGAAGAGGAATATAAGGCAAGATATAAAGGTCTTACAGACGCCTTGCTTGATAATCCGAAATTCCTCGGTTTCTGCTATACACAGCTTACTGATGTTGAGCAGGAGCAGAACGGTGTGTTCACCTATAACAGAGAAAAGAAGTTTGACTCAGAGTTTTTCTACAATGTAAATACAAGAAAAGCTGCCATTGAAGACTGATTTAAGAATATTTAAAGGCTGAACGGGTAATATTAATACTGTAAAGGATGTATACCTTTACGATTTACCCCCCCTTTCTCTGAATTTTTTGCTTTATTCCATAAAGCAAAAAGATTTTATGTCCCGCCGAACGGAAAGTAAACTTTCCTCGGTGATGGACTATCCGAAAACGGTCGCCTCAGAATTCGGCGAAGCCGTTTTCTCGTATGGTCTTTGTACAGGCAACAGCTTCGGATTATTTTCCGGAGCTTTTGTCTTTGTTTTATATATTTTTTTGAAAGGAAGTAATTTTTTGAGAACAAAACAATTTAAGGCAGAATCAAAAAAGCTGCTTGATATGATGATTAATTCAATTTACACTCATAAGGAAATATTTTTAAGAGAATTGATTTCCAATGCGAGCGATGCCGTAGATAAATTATATTTCCGTTCTCTTACAGATGACAGCGTAGGTCTTGCAAAGGAGGATTTCTGCATCAGAATAACTCCTGATAAGGCAAGCAGAACTCTTACCATTTCCGATAACGGTATAGGTATGACAGCTGAAGAGCTTGAAAATAACCTCGGTGTTATTGCAAAAAGCGGTTCTCAAGTCTTCAAGGCAGAAAATGCAGATAATAAGGATGTCGAAATTATCGGTCAGTTCGGAGTAGGCTTTTATTCAGCTTTTATGGTCAGTAAAAATGTTAAGGTAATAAGTAAAGCATTTGGCTCTGATGAAGCAAACTGCTGGGAGTCCTCAGGGGTTGAGGGCTTCAGAATAGCACCCTGTGAAAAGGAAAATACAGGTACTGACATAATACTTACCATCTGTGATAACACCGAAGAGCAGTCCTATGATGAGTTCCTTGATGAATACAGAATTTCCGCTCTTATAAGAAAATATTCGAACTACATCCGTTATCCTATAAGGATGTTAAGAGAAAAATCCGTTCCTGTTGAAGGTAAAGAGGGCGAGTACGAAACCGTACAGGAGGATACAGTTCTTAACAGTATGCTTCCGTTGTGGAAAAAGAATAAATCGGAAATCACAAAAGAAGAATATAACACCTTCTACCGTGATGTTTTCTATGATTTTGAAGAGCCGCTTCGTGTTATTCACTCAAAAACAGAAGGTCAGGCAACATATAATGCGCTGATGTTCATTCCCGCACACGCTCCCTATGATTATTATTCCAAGGAATTTGAAAAGGGCTTGCAGCTGTATTCAAAGGGTGTGCTTATTTCAGAAAAATGCTCTGATCTGTTACCCGATTACTTTAATTTCGTAAGAGGACTTGTTGACAGCGAAGATCTCTCTCTTAATATTTCAAGAGAGATGCTCCAGCACGATCATCAGTTAAAGCTTATCGCAAAAACAATAGAGAAAAAAATCAAGTCTGAATTACAGAAAATGCTCAATACAGACAGAGAAAATTACGAGAAATTCTTTGACTCTTTCGGTACTTCATTGAAATTCGGTGTATACTCCGATTACGGTATGCATAAGGATGAGCTTGTTGACCTGCTTATATTCAAAACATCAGCCGAAAAGAAATATTCCACTCTTAAGGAATATGTTGAAAGAATGAAGTCCGAGCAGAAGTCAATTTATTATGCTGCAGGTGAAACAATAGACAGGATTGATATGTTGCCTCAGGCTGATGCTGTTAAGGATAAGGGCTATGAAATTCTTTATCTCACAGATTATGTTGATGAATTTGCTGTCCGTACACTTATGACATATGATGAAAAGAGCTTTGTTAATATCTGTGCACAGGATGCCGATTTCACAACTGCCGAGGAAAAGGAAGAGCTCAATGCTCAGAATGAAAGCAATAAAGAGATGTTTGAGTTTATGAAAAATGCTCTTGAAAACGGTGTCAAGGAAGTAAGATTTACAAACAAACTCAAGAATCATTCCGTTTGTCTTTCTAATGAGGGTATGCTTTCCTCCGAAATGGAAAAGGTGTTGAATTCAATGCCCGGAAACAACGGTGTAAAGGCTGAGCTTGTTCTCGAAATTAATGCCGCTTTGCCCTTGGCTGAAAAGCTTCAGAAATTATATGAAGAAGATAAGGATACTCTGACGAAGTATGCAAAGCTTCTTTACAATCAGGCAAGACTTATAGGCGGAATGAGCATCGAAAATCCCACAGAGTTTTCAAATCTTATCTGCGAATTAATGTAAATATATTTAAAACATCCCCGATATTTGCTGTTTTTGCAAATCAGGGATGTTTTTTTCAGTTGATTTATATTTTCTTTTTCATAAGTCCGTGCTTGTTGCAGTAAAAGTACAGATATCCTCTTCCGCGAAGCTGAAATCTTGTTTCGGCATTTTCTTCGGGATAGAATTTTACGAACTGTACTCTGTTTGATGTCACGAATGCAACAAACGAAATAAAATGCTTTTTTGTCATATCGTGGTGAATGGTAATAAAATGCTCATCCTCAACATTTTCAATACTTATTCTATGTTCTTCGTCAGGCTCTTCGGCTTCAAGAGGAGGTAAGGTTATACCGCAGCAGCTTATAAGTGCCGCGCCGGATGAGTGTATAATATTTCCGCATATGGGGCAGACATAAAATTTTGAAAAGATAAGGTTTGATGAAAGGTTTTTGTTGATAACAGTATCTCCCGACATAAGCTCCATAACCGAAACTCCCAGAGCCTGGCTTAAAGGCTCAATAAGGGAAATATCGGGTAAGCCTTTTGAGGTTTCCCATTTTGAAACGGTTTTACTGCTGACACCGATTTGCTCGGCAAGCTGAGTTTGTGTCATTTCTTTGTTTTCACGCAGTCTTTTTATTGTCTGTGCCGTAATATATGTATTCATCGCTTTTACTCCTTTGGGATGTTATGAAAATATTATAAGCACGGAAAAACAAAAATACAACCTACGCTTAGTGGAGTTATAAATCAATACTGATTTCGTACCTGTTGTCAATAAAAATATAATTTACCTTGTGTTCCTGTGCCTGCCTTAATATTTCTGCATTATCGTTTATAACATCTTCTATTGTGCAATCATCATAAAGTCTGTTTTCAATAACATTCGCATACTTTTTTATGTCTTCAAAATGATTTGTTATATAATCCTCACTCATAATAAGACAGAAATATTTTATGCTATCAAGATATTTTTTTTGAAAAATCATTTTGCCAGGAAAAAGGAATATAGCAGCCCTCAATAATAAGATTCTGTTTGTTCTCTACGGCTGTTTTTATTATTTCCCGTACAATGGGCCATAAATATTCCGTGAGCTTTTCATCGCTGCTTGTGGGAGTGAGATTTGTTTGCCCGCTTCGAATCAAGCCCATTTTCAGATGGTCAATTGAAATGTAGGGATATTTGTATTTTTCAAGCAGCTTTTGTGCAAGAGCGGTTTTTCCTGTGTGAGAAGCACCTGTTATCAAAATAATCATTGTTAAAAGCCTTCTTTTTTGAGTTTGTCTTCTTTTATTATACATCTTTCAAAAATTGTGTAAAGTTAAAAATCAAAACAATTGTAAAAGTGACAGAAATGAAATCTTAAGAGAAAGAAATGTATTTTTATTATGCTTGAACAAATTCCCTTTTTGTGTTATTTTATAAAGTGTAAATTGAAAGGAGATTGGTATCGTGGCAAGAGAAAAGTGTAAAAAAACAAAAAAGCGCTTAATATTTTTTATTTCAGTTGTTCTGGTTGTTGTAATCGGACTTACTTGTGCTAATTATTTATCTCTGCAGAATCTTTTGAAAAAGGGAAGCGGCTATAATAAAGTTGAAATTGAAAATCAGCTTGTTCCTCAAAAGGATGAAAACGGAAATTGGTATTTTACAACCGACGGTGATTTTAAGGTGATGCACCTTACTGATATACACATCGGCGGCGGATGTTTTTCAAAAACCGTTGATGAAAAGGCAATGAATGCAGTTGCAACAATGGTAACAAAGGAAAAGCCAGACCTCGTTATTGCAACGGGTGATATTGCTTTCCCCGTTCCTTATATGGCAGGAACATTTAATAACTACAGCGGTGCTGCAGCATTTGCTAATCTTATGGAAAGCCTTGGTGTGTATTGGAGTGTTACTTTCGGTAATCACGATGCAGAGTGCTATTCATATTTTGACAGAGAAGCTGTTTCAAGTTTTTACGAAAATAAAGAATACAAATATTGTTTGTTCCAATCAGGTCCCGAAGCTGTTGACGGCTACGGAAATCATGTTATTGAAGTAAAAAATTCAGAGGGAATTATCACTCAGGCAATGGTTCTGATTGATTCACAGGCTTATATAAATGATAATCTCATTGAAAGCATAAAGGGTACATATGATAATATTCATCCTAATCAGGTTGAGTGGTATGAAGCTGAAATCAAGAGAATGAATACTGAAAACGAAAAAATCAGGAAAGATGCGGTTCCTGTAAAAACACTTGCATTTTTCCATATTCCTTTGGTAGAAATGGATGATGCTTGGACTGAGTTCAAGACAAACGATTACAAGGATACTGATGATTTCAGATATGTTGAAGGTATAATCGGTGAATTGGGCAGACAGGTTTGCTGTGGCTTCGGTGAGGACGAGCTTTTTGAAAAAATGCTTGAGCTTGGCTCAACGAAAGCGATGTTCAACGGGCACGACCATGTTAATAACACAACCTTTGAATATAAGGGGATTCTGTTCAGCTACGGTTACAGTATTGATTATTTTGCATATTCGGGCATTGATAAGCTCGGCTCACAAAGAGGCTGTACTATGATTACCTGTAAGCCCGATACCACATTTGAGATCAATAAATACAACTATTATTCCGACAGATATGATATTGACGGCTTCAGCCGTGAAGAAGTTACAATGCAGTTTGAAGATGTAACCTATCAGGTTAATGCTCAATAAGCCTTATATAAAAAAGGAAAAGATAAAGCATGATTAAAGAAAAATTAAGCAAAAAGAATTGGTTTATAATAACTTTGTTTTGTTTTATGGGTGGTATAGCATGGAATACTGAAAATATGTATTTCAACACCTTTATCACCAACGAAATATATGCAGATGTATCACAATCGGCTATTCTCGGTTCAATGGAAGCCACAACAGCAGTAGCGCGTATGGTGGCGCTTTCCGCGATTGCTGCAGTGATTACAACATTTATAATGGGAGCACTCAGCGATAAGCTCAAAAACCGTAAGATGTTTATATCAGTAGGTTATATTCTCTGGGGTATTGTTACAGCAATGTTCGGCTTTATTACCAAAGAAAATGTATCCAATCTCCTGAATCTTACAGACGAAGCGAAAATTCTCGGCTGTACGGTATGGTTTGTTATTCTTATGGATATAGTAATGACCTTTATGGGCTCAACAAGCAATGATGCTGCATTCCAGGCTTGGGTAACTGATGTTACCGTGCCTAAACAAAGACCTGTTGTTGAAACAGTTTTATCGGTTGTCGGTACGGTTTCTTCTCTTGCCGTAACGGGTGTGGGAAGCTTTGCACAGGCAGGCACTATCAGCTATAAGCTTTTCTTTGCGGGGCTGGGGATTGTTGTAACCCTATGCGGTGTTGCAGGATTGTTCCTTATTAAGGATCCGCCCCGTACCGTACAGGCTGTAAGCACCTCCTCAAACTATTGGGCAGACCTGTTCTACGGCTTCAGACCTTCAGTTATAAAAGCAAATGCAAGACTTTATCTTGCACTTGCAGCGTTCTGCTTTGCAATTATTGCATTTCAGGTTTTCTATCCGTACCTGCTTACATATATTCAGTATGTTATTATTCCTGATAATGGCGGTATTGAAAATATTTTAAGACCCGGTATAATAATAGCTGCTGTTATTGTTGCGGTAGTGCTCCTTGCCTGTATTGTAACTCTTCTCAAGCTTTCAACAGAGAAAAAAGGCTTTTGTCTTATAACAGGTGTTGTTGTTCTTACTATAGGCTTTTTCTTGCTTTCAACAAGCACAAGTATTTATGTTATTCTTATAAGCATTTTACCTGTTGTTCTGGGCAATGCTCTTGTAAATATCTTGTTCGGTGCGGCTGTCAAGGACTTTATTCCCGAAGGAAAAGCAGGTCTTTTTCAGGGGATAAGAATGATATTTGTTGTGTTGCTTCCAATGGTTATAGGTCCCTTTATCGGAGATATGGCATGCAGAAGTGCGGCACAGACAATAATAAATGAGGCAAATGCTGAGGTTATTGTACCTGCAAAAAATATGTTCCTTTGGGCAGGTGTTGTGTGTGTATTTGCATTGCTTCCTTTATATTTCCTTGTCAAAAAAGGTTTTGATTCCGATGAAAATAAAACAGAGCAAATTGAAAGTGTTGTCTGAGGTGAAAAGATATGAGCAAATGGAATTTTTATACTTCTAAAGAGCTTAAACCCGAGGGTTGGGTTCGCCGTCAGCTTGAAATACAAGCGGAGGGACTGAGCGGAAATCTTCATAAAATATGGCCTGATATCCGGGACAGCAAATGGATCGGAGGAAATCGTGAGGGATGGGAACGAGTACCTTATTGGCTTGATGGCTTTATTCCTCTTGCATACTTGCTCGAAAATGAAGATATGATTGCAACTGCAAAAAAATATATTGATGCTATAATTTCTGCGCAGGAGGAAGACGGTTGGATTTGTCCTTGCAAGAAAGAAAGAAGATCAACATATGACACATGGGCTGTGCAGCTTATAACAAAAACGCTTAAGGTTTATTATGACTGTTCGGGTGATGAAAGAATACCTGATGTTATTTACAGAGTACTTAAAAACTATTATGAACTACTTAAGGACGGAAAAATCAAGCTGTTCGGATGGGCAAAATACCGATGGTTTGAAACTTTTATTGCAATAAACTTCCTTTATGAAAAGTACAATGAGGAATGGATTTGCGAGCTTGCAAAAATCATAAAAGCACAAGGCTTTGACTATAACACGGCTGTTGATTCATGGAAGAAGCCCAGTCATATGTGGCTGAGAAAAACACATATAGTAAACCTTACAATGATGCTTAAAAGCGAGGCTGTTTCTCACGAATTGTTGGGAGATAAATATACCGATAATGCCGAGAAACTGCGTGAAATTTTAGACCGTTATAACGGTACGGCATTTGAAGGCTTTACGGGTGATGAGGTGCTTTCAGGAATTGATCCCACAAGAGGCACCGAGCTTTGTGCAATTGTTGAACAGATGTATTCCTATGAAGAGCTGTTTGCGCATACGGGAGATAATAAGTGGGCGCAAAGACTTGAAATGCTCGGCTTTAATGCGCTCCCTGCTACTCTCAGCGAGGATATGTGGACACATCAATATGTTCAGCAGGTAAATCAGACAGCTTGTCAGAAAACGATGATAATGGCACCGTTCAGCACAAACGGACCATATGCACACACATTCGGACTTGAACCGAATTTCGGTTGCTGTACCGCAAATTTCAACCAAGGCTGGCCTAAGTTTGCGCTTTCTTCCTTTATGTATAAAGAAAATACTGTTATAAATTCTGTTATGCTGCCGTCTGTGCTTAATGATAAGGGGGTTACAATAAAGCTTGAAACAAACTATCCCTTTGAAAATAAGATGCATTATTATATAGATGCACAAAGAGATTTTAATTTTGTTATCCGGATACCGTCATTTGCAAAAAATATTAAGGTCAACGGTGCTGATGCAGAGCTTAAAGACCTTGAAGTTGCAATAAGTGCAGGTAAAACAGAAATTGAATTGGAATTTGATGTGGTTCCGTTTCTCAAAAAACGCCCCAACGACCTTTACACTTTACAGATGGGTTCATTGCTTTTCTCTGTTCCGATAAAATATAAAAAGCAAATGAGAGAATATGTTAAAAGAGGGGTTGAACGCAAATTTCCGTATTGTGATTATCAGTTTATACCTGAAACTCCCTGGAATTACGGATTTTCGGCTTCAGATTTTGAAGTAAAACATAAAACTGTGGGTGATATTCCGTTTTCTCAGGATGCGCCACCCGTAACAATAAAGGTAAAAATGCAGCAAATTGACTGGGGACTTAAATTCCCCTATAAAACTGTTTGCCGTAAAACACCTAAATCAACAAAGCCTGTTTCGGAACTGCAAGAAATTGAGCTTTGTCCCTACGGTTGTGCAAGACTCAGAATGACAGAAATGCCCTTGCTTAATAAGTAAAGAGTATTAAAAAAACAGAAATGCACCTCAAAAGTGTGATGCTTTTGAGGTGCATTGTGCATTTATTTCAATAATCTTAAGCCTTTAGGATAATGATTTTTGGCTTTGCCGTCTGCAACCTTAGCTCCGCCGACACTGCAATTATTAACAGTTACAACCGCCCAGCCTTTTTCACAGTCAACAGGAATTTCTTCACCGTGCAGATACTGTGTAATTTCTTCACTGTTTGTATCAAGTTCAATTTTTCTTCTGAAGTCTTTCCCCATAGCCATAAAAAACTGATGGTGGGGGAGAATATAGTTCTTTTTTATTTCTCCGATTGTCACACCGCAGGAGAATGCAACACCTTTTTCCACTTCAATGTCAGCGCCGAAATAAACAGGCTTGCCGTTATACATCTTGACGGCTGTTTTGTCGTAGCTTTTTAATGTGTCATCAAGAAAATCAAAAACAATTTTATCAATCTTTTCGGGTTGTTTTTTTTGCTCTTTTCTTTTTGTTGTGATTTCAGAAAGTGGAAGCGTGTTTTTCAATACAGCAGCAAACTGACCTTCCCCCTTGTTTTTGTGAGGATAAAATCTTCTGGCATCGCTTATATTTTTACATTCACATCCGTCAAAGCAAATTCCGTCTGAAGTATTTTTGCGGACAACATCTTTAACGGGAACAAGCTCAAATTCGGGGTGCAGTTTAAGGAAATTATCAATGAGCATTTCATTTTCTTCAAGAGAGAATGTACAGGTAGCGTAAATTATATATCCGCCGTCCTTGAGGCACTTTACGGCATTTTCAAGAATTTCAGCCTGACGCAAAGCGCATTTTTTTACATTTTCTTCACTCCACTCGCTTACAGCCATTTCCTCTTTGCGAAACATTCCCTCTCCCGAACAGGGAGCATCAACCATTATAAGGTCAAAAAATTTCGGAAATTTATCTGCAAGACGACCGGTGTCCATACAGGTTGTGATACAGTTTTTAAGTCCCAAACGTTCTATGTTTCCCGTGAGAATTTTACAGCGAGAGGGGATAATCTCATTTGAAACAAGCAGTCCGTTTTCTGAGAGCTTATTTTTAAGCTGAGTGCTTTTTCCTCCTGGGGCTGCACACATATCAAGAATTTTCCAGTTTCCTTCTATGTCTACACATTCGGCAGGCATCATAGCACCCGGCTCCTGAATATAAATCATTCCCGCGTGATGAAAAGGGTGATTGCCTGTTTTTTCATCATAAAGATAAAATCCGTTTTCAACATAAGGAATTTTTTCGCTTGAGAAAGGATTTATTTTTTCAAAATCAGCAAGAGATAATTTTTCAGTATTTACTCTGAATGCCTTTACGGGTTCTTCCTCTATTGCTTTTTTGTATTGTTCAAAGTCTTCTCCGAGGAGCATTTTCATTCTGTTTTCGTATTGAGATGGTAAATTAATCATAAGATTTCTTCCAATTCACAGTAAAGCATACACATTCCCACACTTGTAACAGCGGCGGTTTCCGTGCGGAGTATTCTTTTTCCGAGAGATATAATATCAGTATTTTTTTGTCTGCAGATTTCAATTTCTTTTTCGTCAAAGCCGCCCTCGGGACCTATGAGAATAGCAATCTTTGAGCCGGGCTTTATTTTAGAAAGAGCCTGTTTTGTACTTTTCATTCCGTCTTCACTTTCATATGGTACAAGGAAAACATCAAATTCATCTGTTTTTTTCATAAGCGCAGAAAAAGGCAGGGGAGTGTTTACAACGGGGACAACATTTCGTTTGCTCTGTTTTGCCGCACTTTCGGCAATAGCCTGCCAACGCTCGGTTTTACTTTTCTTTTTCTTTTCCTCGAGCTTCACAACACAGCGGTTCATTTCAACAGGAGTTATTTCATTAACGCCGAGCTCTGTACATTTCTGAATAATAAGCTCCAGCTTATCTGCTTTCGGAAGTCCCTGAAAAAGATGGATATGTACGGGAAGCTCCGTTGATTGATAATTTTCGCAGATTATTTTTGCAACTGCATTGCACTCATCGATGCTTTCAAGAACACAAAGATGGCTGGATGAATCAAAGCTTATAAGAAATTCATCACCCGTCTTCATTCTCAGTACATTTTTTATGTGATTATGGTCAGAGCCGTTTATATGAAATCTGCCGTTTATATCGGCACTTTCTTTAGCAAAAAAATTGAACATTGTATTACTTCCTTTTATGCGCTTGGATTATATTTTTGTTAATGAGTGAGATTGCAGCTGTATATGTTAAACTGAGAACAACAATAAACAAACAGGAAATGATTCTTTTTTGGGTGCTGATTGCAGTTTCTTGGGAAAAAGCACTGAGGGAGTTGAAAAGTCCGTGTGTGATAATACATATAATCAGACTTTCGCTTTTTACATAAATTATAACAAACATAAAGCCAACAGCAACAGCAGATATGATTTGCACGGCATTTTCAATTATATCCATTCCCGAGCCGTTAAAAAGATTGATTATGTGACCTATACCAAAGGTCACACTTGAAACGATAACGGCAGGCGCGAAGCTGTTTTTTCGCATAGCGTTAAACAGAAGTCCTCTGAAAACAATTTCTTCCAAAAAGCCGACTCCAAGCATTGTTAGTATGTAAAGTGCGGTTTCAAGAGGAGAAAAGTTCAAAGTTACACCGTACCACAGATTTACGCTAAGAAGCACAGCCAACGGTATGTAAAAAAGCATCCGTGGGCAAGAAATTTTCGGCTTGCAAAGACCGTATTTATTTAACAATCCGTTTTTGAATAAGAAAACGGTAAGAATAAGTGATAATATTGCAATAACAGGCAGAGAAATCACAGATTTAATGCCGATTAATGCAGAAATATTATCTGCAACAGACATTGTAATACAGTATATACCGATACATAAAAGTGAAAAAGTCACTTCGCTTTTCTTGTATAGCTTCAGCATTTTTTTCTCTCCTCTTTGTTCCTTTGAATATTAAAATTATAGCATATGTTGTTATATATTTCAATTTTGTTCTTAGATAAATTTTAATTGTATTATATTTTTGAAAAGACGGAATTTGTTACAATGTTTTATATGAAGTATCTGATGTCTTGCCTTTTGCTCAACGAGATTTCATTTTAATTTGTGTGTCCCAATTACAGCATATTAATTACGGCAACAACAAAATAATTAGCCTATTGCAAGCATTATTGAAAGGGACTGTAAAAAACGAAAAATTTTTACAGTCCCTCCGCTTTAACTTTTCCGTAAGCTTAGTTTACTTGTTCAAAAGCTTCATTTTCTTCGTGTCGCTTAACTCTTATAACTTCAAGCTCGCGGTACATCTGATCTTTCTTTTCTCCTTCAATATCGTAGGATGTTTTAAGGATAATAGCCTTGAGAACATTAGCGAGAGTGTAACCGAATAGGAGGAAAGCAAGAATCTTAAGACAGGTATCAAGATATGTAGGCTGCGCCTGCATTGTTACAACAAGGTCGCCTTCTGCAGAGGACATATATCCAGCCCATGCAAGCATAAAGGGAACAGCAAGATCTCTTAAATATACACAGGCTGAGTTGATCCAGCCGGGAACAATACCCTGAACAGCTTCCATTCTTTCGCCGCATTTCCACTCAAGATAGTCGAGGAATTCAACATTGAAGTGAGAGTTTGAAAGCTCCTGGATGCCTATGCCGATGCCGAAAATAAAGTAGAATGCGTAGAAGAAGATGCTGTTCCATCCTTCGAAGAATCTGACGCCCATTTTTGCCTCAACAAAGCAGATTCCGAAAAGCACAAAGGATGCAACCAGAGAATACGGACCGCAGAATTTGAGCAGCTTTGTGGGTTCATGCTTTTTAGAGAGCTTTGTTGTGATAAGGTTTCCCACAACAGTACCTATTGCAGTAGGCAGGGTGAGAAGAAGGTTCTTTGATGAACCAACTGTAATTGCAGCAAGATATGTTGACATTTTACCAAGCATAGCAAATGCATTTACCCATTGCATTGCATGGTAAGCACGGTAATTCTTGTCCTTGAAAAGAATGAAAAGCTCTTTTGACAGCTTGACTTTTTTCTTCTTGGGAAGCTCGATTCTTTCCTTGCAGAAAACAGCACACATAAGATTGCCGAATGCTGTAATTGTTGCAGCAACAAGTGCAAGGGTCATATACATCTTGTTTTTGTCATCACTGAACAGACCGTAAACGAAGGTTGCGATATATGCTCCGCCGTAGCCGATATAGTATGACAGCTGCCAAAGGGTTGCAACATTTTTCTTTTCCTTGTGGTTCGGAGAAATAACCTGAACGATATTCTGACCGAAATTGTTGAATGCATTGAAAACGGTCTGACAGCAGGCTATTCCGTAACGGAAGAGAGTCATCTGTTGTATGGTCCATCCCTCGGGAACATAGAAATATAAAGCGGTAAGTGCGAAGATGGGGATAAGACAGATTATATACCAATGGCGATATCTGCCCCAACGGGTTTTCCATTGCTGAACAATAATACCCGAAATAGCACCTATTGCTATGCCTAAAACAGTTGTAAGGGTGGTCTGTATGGCAAGAATGTTTTTGATTTCATCTGCGCTGACACCCACAGGTCCGAAATAAAGCTCATAAACGAAGGCGGAAGCGAGTGTGCCCGTAAGGGTTGTTCCGAACATACCGCCGATTCTTGCAAGCATAATACATACATATTCAAATTTAGTTATGTACTTGCCCTCATTATGAGAAAGAGCCCCTTGAGGTCTATCAGAGGGGGAGGTTACCTTTTTATTAAACATCATATCATCTCCAAGGATATATTTTAGTCAATCTTAACACTTTTTGTTGTAATTTTCAAGTAATTTAGTAAATAAACACAAATTGTTCATATTTTGCGCTTGTTAGTCTGATTTCAAAAACTTGCAATCAGACGGAATATTGTTGTTGATGAAATAAAATCCACTGCTTTTGCCTCTTTTTTTTGTGTTTACAGCTCAATTTGGCAACAAATAAATTATATATGCTCAAAAAAATCAAGGCGAAGCCTTGTATATCATCAATTGCGAAGAAATTGCATATCATCAAGACGAAGTCTTGTATATCATCATTACGAAAGTAAAATACAGCCTGCGGCTGATGATATACACGCTGACGCGTGATGATATAC
>JAZNOZ010000050.1:0-3144 GCA_045589395.1 Acutalibacteraceae bacterium
AGGTGCAGTTGAATTTGCCTATGATGTAAGAAATAATCTTTCAAGAATATATCTTGAATTCGGCGGTAAGTCTGTTGCCGCTCAGTATAAATATTCTGCGGTTGATGCAAATGATAACTCGGCAGCATTCGCAAAGGATAACCTGCCCACACAGTTCTATATTTCTGCATCCCGTCATGTAACATATAACTACAACGGATTAAATCAGCTTACACGCAGAAATATATCAACTACTCGCCCGATAAATTACAACTATACCTATAAATCATCAGACAGAAATGCAGAGGGTGAAGACACCTACCGCACAAATCTGCTTGCAAGGGAAACTGTTGATAATACCACATATAACTATACATATGATAGTATCGGTAATATCACAAAAATCACTAAGGGCGAAAGATACACAACCGATAATCCCGATTCATTCGGAACTAAAAATGATAAAGCCTATCGTTCATATACATATGACAGCCTAAATCAGCTCACAAGAGAAAACAACAAAACGAGCAATAAGAGCACCAAGTTTGAATATGATGGTATCGGTAATATCACAAAGAAAACCGAGTACGCTTACACAACGGAAACTCTCGGTACGGCTACGAAAACTGTAAAATACCGCTACGGAAATAACGGTAAAACAGGTTGGAATAACCTGTTGACGGGTGTTGACCTTGACGGAAATAACAGCTATTCAACATCAGAAACCATTTCTTATGATGAAATAGGTAATCCCACAAGCTATTTAGGCAATACTCTTACATGGAATAGCAGACAGCTTAAGAAGTATGTAGGTAACGGTAATACAATTAATTACACATATGATGCAGACGGCTATCGTGCAACAAAGACCGTAAACGGTAACGAAACAACCTACCGCTATGTAAACGGGCAGTTGGTATACGAAGAAAAGCCCGACGGCAGGCAGCTGTTCTATCTCTACGATTCTTACGGTTATCTCACCGCAATCCGTTACTATAACGGTGATGCATCAACCCTTATCGGCTACTATGTAACCACAAATGCACAGGGCGATGTTATAGGTATCTACAACGCAGACGGCGCTCTCCGTGCATCATATGAGTATGACGCTTGGGGTAATATTATCTCCATTAAAAATGGTGACGGGGATACAGTTACAAGTTCAACTCATATTGCAATGCTTAATTCTGTGCGTTACAGAAGTTATTGCTATGATAATGAAACGGGGCTTTACTATGTAATCAGTAGGTATTATAATCCGCAGGTGGGTAGATGGTTGAATGCGGATGATATTGCATATTTGGGTTCTGATGGCACACCATTAAGCTATAATCTTTTTGCATATTGTGCAAATAATCCAGTTAATAATTTTGATGTTAATGGTAACTGGTCCCTGCCTAACTGGGCGAAAGTGGCTATTGGTGCTGTAGCAATTGCAGGATTGGCAGTTGCTACAATTTGTACTGGTGGGGCTGCTGGAGTAATTGCTGGGGCAGCATTAACGGGTGCTATATCTGGAGGAATTTCAGGTGCTGTTTCGGGCGCTGTTTCAGGTGCTATTGAAAACGGTTGGCAAGGTGCATTAGATGGTGCATGTGCCGGTTTTATGACAGGAACATTAATCGGAGGTGCAACCGGAGCTGCGACATCAGGCCTTTCTATGGCAACAGGTGCTATTAAAGTTATCGGCTCTGCACAAAAAACAGGAACTATATTGCACAAAGCCGCATCAAATATAGAAGCAGGAAAAATGGCACTGAACCCTATCAAATATTCAAAAATCACATTGAACAGAGCCTTGAACACGGCAGGTCTATCTGGAAGAAGGATGCCAGATGTTATTGGTATAGCGCGCAATGGTTCGAGCAAGTTAATTGAAGTTGTTAGCAAGAGCCAAACCGTTAAGCAAATGACTACTAAGTGCATATCAATGGTTAATGCAAATCCCGGTGCTTCCTATAAAGTTGTCGGGTGGGCCGCTAAGATTAGTCGTTTATTTAGCTAAAGGAGAGTATCAATGTATTGCTCTTTAAGAATTTATGCTGATAAAATAACAGATTCAATAAGTGCTCAAAATGTACTAAGTTTGTTCGATTTGTTCGATAGCATTTTTGAATGGTCACACGATTACATATCATACATGCTTTTTGATCCAGACAATGATTGTATGTTGATAGACAAAGACTTTTCATATGATTTTTGTGGAAAAAAAGATTTCTCAGATATCAAAATTCCCGCAGTAATTGTTGGAAAATGTGGAGATATTTCCGCACCAATCATTACCGCTTCATGTTCTGAGAATGCTATGCAATTATATTCAAAACAGCGTGTTCAAATTCAATATCCGATATCCTCAGAACCTTACATTATTAGAGTTGATTATTCACAAAAAGGAAAGCAGATGCTAACACTTGAATCATATAATTACATTATTCAATCGTTATATACTTGTGGTTTTAGTGTTAATAATGGGATCTATCATGTGTACAGAAACAAGAACGAGGCAACAACACTTGATGGTGGTCAAATTGGCTCCTTTTTAGGGCTTTCCGGGCGAGTTAATTTGAAAAATTACCTTAAGCATCGCAAGGATGGTTGTCGGGATAGAACTATGGGCATATATTATGCTAATTCAGTATGCACAGATTCTATAAGCAAACAGACTCTTGAAACAATCAAAGGTGCAGTTGGAAGTAGTAATGTTATACTGGAGAATAATATTTTATCTTTTTCATTAGGAAACATGATAAACGCAACCCCAAATTATCAAATTAGTCGAGCTATCATTCTAAAAAAATTACAAAAGATATTGCGTTAAGGGATAAGACAGGGGACGGTTAGAAACCACTGAAAAGTAAGGTTTTAAGCAGCAAATAAAGACAAAAACCTTTCTCTGTAAATGTTCCAAAGTTTGTTTTTGTAAAATTTCCCAAAAAGATAAAAATTTGATGAGTTTAGCGGTGTTTTCTTTGCAGAAAGTGCCGCTATTCTCTTTAAATTAACCGTTATAGCAGTTAAATTGACAACAACGGCAATGCAACCGCAGTTTCTTCAAATTCAGAGCAGAAAACAAATCTTACATATTATGATAACGGTGTTGACTTAAAGTCATCAACAGATGCTGCAGGCAACAAATACACCTATACATATGATGATAATCACAAC
>JAZNOZ010000051.1:0-26381 GCA_045589395.1 Acutalibacteraceae bacterium
TCGTAATCTTCTTCGGTGAAATATGCTTTAACAAGTTTCGTCTTTTTGTTTTCTTTCATAAAATTTTCACCTCTTTTCTGTTTTGATTTTCGGGGTGGCTTTCCCCGAAACGGATTTTGTGGTACCAAAATCCAATGCTCGCTACGCTACGGTATAGGACAGACATCCATGAGATAATTAAGTGCTTCGTCTGTCTTCCTTCACCGCAGATAAGGGTGCCCTTGAACCCCTTTATTTTTCGATATATTAGCCATTCATAGTACAGGGTGGCTGTAGTATCCTTTATGCAAGATTTTATATTCTCTTGCAAGATTGTTTTCTTATGGCATCAGAAGTGGTGTCACATTTTTCCTTGTGGACAAAGTGATGCAAAAAAGTGGCACCATTGTTGAGCCATTCCGGCTCAGATTGTGGTTTGTGCTAAGTCATCGAAAAACTCCTTTCTAAATAAATTTGGGGATATAAAAATACACCCGTCAAAAATTGACAAGTGCTATATAATTATCCATCTATATAGTAATGGGAATTAGGGATATGAAATTGTTCCGGATTGTTAAATATTTTTTATGGACCGATTATCAAAGGAAATCTAATGTAGTATTCCTACACTGGAATATTGCTTTTTATGTTCCTAAAATCTTATGTGTGTGTGGAGCGGTTATTAAATTCTTCAATTATATATAACAGGGACATTTTCGCAAAAACAACCATTATAGAGTAACAAGCGGAAATCAAAATCAATAACAGAGTTTCTCACTTGCTGCTCTACTATACTTAATACGGGAAAAGTGCAATCTTTAACGAAATTCCGCAACAACCATAAAACAATAATCGCAATGATACCGAAAAGCCTTGCATATAAACATATTTAAGTATTCGACTATTTTAACAATCTTATTTTGCAACAAAAATTTGTCGCAATTTTATATAAAATCAATATTTATTTGTCAAAATGTTCGTTTTTTGTACTTATATTGTTGTAAAATATCAAACCGGACAATCCAGTATGATACAATTATTTTGCAGCGGATTGGCGCAATTGCAACAAATGTAACTTGTGAAAAAGTTCCAACAACTAAACATCCCGCCTTACCTGAAATATAAGTTACAAGGGGGTATATAGGTTTGTCTTGTGAAAAAAGTTAGCATAAATTAAGCGTTTTTGTCGAAAAACACTACATTTTTGCATATTTTATTGAAAAACAACATAAATAAAGTTATGTTATGCTAGTGAGATTTTATGTAATATACTCAAAATTGTAATATAAAGAAGGTAATAGTAATGGAAGAAACCATAAAAATTTTTGCAAAAAAAATCACTTCATACAACATATTTAATAATTTATTACCCGGAATAATATTCTGTTTTGCATTAAACCAAACAACAAAATTTAATATAGGTTCAGAATCTATGCTTGAAAATATTTTCATTTACTATTTTGTTGGTATGGTTATAAGCAGGATAGGTTCACTTGTTATTGAGAAATTCTTAAAAAAGATAAAAATAAAGAATAAAATTACAAAGAAAAAAGAAGGATTTTTGATTTTTTCGAACTATAGTGATTATGTAGATGCATCAGAAAATCAAGAAACAATCAAGATTTTAAGTGAGACAAATAACACTTACAGAACATTAATTGCACTCTTCTCTTCATTAGCAATCGTTAAAATATATGAAATAGTGTTGCATGATTTGCTTTTAACGGTAGTTGGTGAAAATATAATTTATATACTTCTGTTTGTGATATTATCAATAATATTCCTTTTCAGTTACAGAAAACAAACAGCCTATATAAGCCAAAGAGTAGAAAAATACAAAAAAGAAAACAAAGGAGAGATTTTGTAATGGGAATTATACATTTTTTAAATGTAAATGAGGGAGATTGTGCATTAATTCAACACCCTTCCGGGCACAATACGGTAATAGATATTTCAAACGGGTATAATGCTGTTTCTATTTTTGAAAGTGCATCAGGAAATCATAGACAAAAAGACTATCCGGTAAATCCTGTAGAATATTTAAAAGATTTTGGTGTTGATACGATCTTTAGGTTTATCCTCACGCACCCGGACATGGACCATATGGACGGTATTGCATCTTTATTTGATAACTTTTCAGTGCTTAACTTTTGGGATACCAAAAATACTAAGGTAATGAATAGTGATAGTGATTGGGGGAAATATGACAAAAAAGATTGGGACTTTTATCAAAAGATAAGAAAATCGAAAGAATCCCCAAAAGTTTTGAATTTGTTGGCAGGAAGTAAAGGGGCATATTACAATGAAACCGAAGATGGAAAATCAGGAGCAGACGGATTATACATTTTAGCACCGACTCAGAATTTAGTTGATAAGGCTAACGAGACTAAAGAATACAATGATTGTTCTTATGTAATTCTTTATAAAGCTAATGGCAAAAAAATAATCTTTTCCGGAGATTCGGCAGAAAAAACATGGGATTATATTTTAGAAAATCATAAAGATGATGTTTCCAATGTTGATGTATTAATTGCACCTCATCACGGCAGAAAAACCGGTGGAAACAGCGATTATTTGGATGTTTTAAATCCCAAGCTAACTTTATTTGGTAACGCTAAAAGTCAATATTTGGATTATAACGCATGGAACAGCAGAGGTTTAGACCATATAACAAACAATCAAGCAAATTGTATTATACTTGATGTGGACAGTGAATATGGTATAGATGTTTATGTTACATATGAAACTTTTGCCAAAAAGAGAAACCCTAATTCCTTTTACAGCACAAAATATAAAGCTTGGTATGTAATGAATATATAAGGGACGAGGTGCTTGTTATATCCTTAAATCCACACTTAAAATACTATTGTTTTCATCGGTTCTCTAAGATTATCAAATATAGTTCGTACCCGATTTTCCACTTCGACAAATGTGTTGATACAGTTTAGCTTAGATAAGAAACAAGTTAAATAATAGTGTTATTTTGATTATCCAAATAGTATTTTTTTAAATCGTGGTTTCTTTTATCGAGCCAGAATACATAATATTTACTTCTGCCTGACTCAAGTTTTGCCTTGTCCCATTCAGATTTAAATATACTTGCAAATGCAGTTCTGATTTGGGGTAATGCTGATTTTACTTCAGCAAAACCCCGATTTTCTATTGCATTACGGATAATTGCGTCGTTTGTATATTTTTCGGCTGAATTAAGATTCAACAGCAACAGATTTTTGAGTTTGTAATACTCCAGTGAATTCTTTTCATCAAGAGTATCATATTTCTCACAAATGGCAAGAAAGTCTGCGACAAATTTTCTTGTTTCTTTAACCCATTCCATTCGCTCTTTTGATATTGTTGTTGAATAATGCTTATGATTGTTCTGAATATAAACCAAAATACTCAGAATCATTGAAACTATAGTTGACACAGCCAAACTTATTAATGCTGCAGCAACTTCATTCATAGCAATACTCCTTTACATTTTACTTAATCAAGCAGTTTTTCGAGAAAAGTTTTTAAGAAACGCTTGTACTCAAGGTAAGTTTCACAGTCTGTCTCCTGTGCAGAACAGTTTCGGCTGTTCTTTTTGCAGATATGATACTTATTGATATGTTCAATAAGAGAATGATTTTTTCCCAACCAATCCTCGGAAAAACATTTGTCCACAACACAATTAATATTGTCTTTTTCACCCTCACATGCATTAACTATAATTTCGAGCTCATATAAAGACAACGGAGCTATAATATAACTGTCAAATTTTGTTATTTCCTTATGCTCTATTCCCTGTGTGAGTTTTGATACAGATATTTTTTCAAATTCTGCTTTTGACGGAAAAACTAATCTGAATTGCTGTTTCTTTATTTCACCTTTGTTATTTCTTAATGCAGATTTATATAACTGCACACACAAGGTCCAGAAATCCTCATTTTCAGAACGAACAATGCTGCCGTTTCTTCTGCAGATTTTATAAACAATTATCGGATCACTCCAACCTGTTACAATCAATATCTTAAATTGGTTTGCTGCAAACTGTGAATAATTATAAAAATAATCTTCAAGTATATGTACAGATGAATCATCCGTAATGTTTTTGCAATATTGAAGTGACAAATCATTGTACGGCAATGCCTTATTAGCAATAAAATAAATATTTTCAAAATTATCAATTAACATTCCGACAAATTGAATATATTCAGTTTTTTTATCAATAGTGCGTAACCGTAAAAAATTATTGTACTTTACATAATAAGATAGCCTGTCACTCAATTCAACATCATTTTTCAGAATATAAGATAAATCAATCAATTGATCCTTTAAGGCAAAATTTTTCTTGTCATTATTTGAAATAAAAAACATCATTAATGCAAGATACGATTTTGAAAGAAGCATATTTTCTTTTTTTTCAACATCAGAATTAACTATCCATATACTTTCCAGTTCTTCTTTATACAGAATTAAATTATTCTTGTTAAGAATAAACTGTAAACAACAAAAATGAGTTTTGTGAATATTCGATGCAATTTCACTTATTTTTTCAGCAAGAAAATCTTCTCTGTTTATCTGAAGAATAGCGCTTGCATATTCAGAAAAAATGTGAATTTCTGCATCAAAGAACGGAATATGTATTATTTTTTTCATTCGTTTGCTTTCAATTTTTATTCCCTTATAAAATAACTTTACCTTACTTCTGTTACCTGTTACATCACAGTTTGGCTTATATTTTATAAGTATGCCGTATTTTCCGTTCCAACAGGAAAAGCCGTGAGAAAAATCGTCACTGAACCTTTTAATTACACCGTATTCATTTAAAATACAAAAACTACCGAATGTTCTATCAAGAAAGTTTTTCTTAACAACCGATTTCATCGGTAAATTATCACATTTTTTTTGCGTAACAGTTATTGGTGCTTCTTTTTTTACACAAGGAATAATAAAATCCGAATAAACATCCTGAAGGTAATTAATAAATCCTATACATATTTGCTCCATTCTTTCACAGAATATATCAAACATATATTCTTTTTCATCGTTATTGATATAAAGCAAAAGTTTATCGTTACTGTTATTAAAATCAATAACAATTTGAACTTCCGTACCGTAACCAAATTCTTCTGTAGTTTTGTTATCACATAAGGAAACCTCAATTTCACCACCCATTCTTGCAGAATGAAAAATCATTTCACGAAGCGGCGGTTTTTCATGTTCAGCTTCAAAATACGGTCTTGATAATATTTTAAAGGTTTTTGCAACATAGAATATTGATTGAAGTCCTATACCGAAGCTTCCCGTAGGTTTTAACCAATTAGGCATTTTTTCATATTCTGAATTAAACTCAGTTTTGTTGGAATTACCGATTTTTAACATTCCTGTCAAATCGTTATAGGTAATTCCTATACCGTAATCTCTTATAGACACGGTAACAGTTTTATTTTCTTCGTCAGATTTGATATCATATTCTATTCTGTATGAACCAATATTGTCTTTAATTTTTTCAGCAAAACACGCAGGTGTCAGTCTTTTTATCACATCAAAACGAAGTTTACCGGTACTGTCATAAAATTCAGGATAAAATCCCGCCATTATGTCACGGAACATTTTGAGTTTGGTTGCATCCAAAGCATTTTGCAAAACCTCTCTGATAAATGTATATTGAGGTTCCTTATATAAACTTGCACCCTCAATTATTTCAGCAGAACGCTTGGTTGTGATTTGATAACTAAGTCCTAACTCGTGTTTATTTATAATTCTGCCGTCAATTCTCAGTTCCGGTTCAACAAAATTAGGACAGGAGCCTTCAAATTTTCTGGGAACAATATTGAGCCAATTTTTTGCGAAAAAATCAAGTTCTTCTCTTAACATTTCAAGCCACTCATGGAGAGATTTACATGCCTTCATACAAAGCTGCATTTTAGCATGGTCATCTATTTCAGATGCCATATCGCTTGTATTTCCAAAACGAATCAATGCTTCTGCTGTCTTTTTTGTAAAATTAGCTTTTATGCTTATTTCAAGAGGTGTCACCAAAAAATGAGTAACAGCTTCATGTTTGAACTGATGCATAAGTGTTACATAGGGGCTGTCACCGAGAATGTTAAGCTGTGCCTGATTGAATCTGCCGTTATCTAAATCAAGCAAATCACCCAGTCTTAACATTATTGCAGCAAAACGGGGATTCATATAATCCTTGCATATTCCGAGTGTTTCCTTGGGAAACTCCTCAAACAGCAATTCTCTGTCCTTCATGTGAAAAGAAGATATTCTTGCCACAAGATAACGAAGCCTTATGGGAACAATACCGTTATCACAAATCTGTGCAAAATCTTCAGATAAAATATTTTCAGAAAATTCACCGTGTCGAGGACGAACATAGTTTTCAAGAATAATTGTAAAAGCGTTTATAAGCTTTATGGGCCAACGGGCAAAATCATTCGATGAAAAAATATCATACTGTGCTTTTGCATCAAGACGCTGAGAAATACTTGTTCTTGCAAGATAGTCATCACTGTCATCCTCCGGACAGTCTTCTTTTTTCTTATTATAAAGATAATACTCAAACAAAGGCTGAATAAATTCAAATGCCTCTTTTGCACTTTCTTCTTTCAGACAAATTGCTTTGACTTTATTATAAATATTATTATCTGCTGCCATCTGACTTATAAGGTCCTTTGCACTTATGCTCATTCCGATATCGTGAGCATAGGCACATTGAAGTAAAAGCCATGTATCGGCAACCGATAACTGCTTAATTCTCTTCTTACCCAGAATAAACTCTATATTTGCTATAATTGCCTTTGAATGGCTTTCTCCGTGGTCACTGTAATGTGGGAAACGCTGTGCACTTACGGAAATATTATTTATATATCTCTGCTTATCTACTTCCCAACTACAGCACAGTTTTTCATAAAGGGGAATATCCCGAAAAGATTTCAGGTGTTCTTCAAGACCGTAATATGCATTAAACCGGTCTCTGTCAAATGAATAATCATTATCTTTACACATATGTTACCTCTTTAACTGTTCAAAAAACTCAACAATTCTACAATAAAATCATCTGAGCCTTTATCAATAATAGTGAGCTTTTCAAGCACTTCTCGGTCGTTTTTCTCTCTAAATTTATTGAATAAGGTTATCTTATATGCTGTTATTAAAGCTATGTTTTTATGCCTTAAATATTTATAATTTTTTTCAACAAACTCAAACCCACTGAATCCGTATTTTTTGCCGTATTCAATTTCTTCATTATTAAAAACAGAAAATTTTTCTTTTGGAACCGCAACATCCAACAAAAACTTATCAAAAAATTCCAATCCGGGAGATTCTTCTAAAAAATATGCAACATCAAGTAAACTCTGTGCATGGTATACGTTATAGCCGAGTTCTGTTAAATAATCAATCAAACTGAAAGCTATGGGATCATCTTCCAAAACTAAAATATTCATTTTATTACCCTCCTTTTCTTTAACTTAAATTTTTATCATATGGGATAGATAAAATAAATTGATATCTCATTGTTCCCGTACTCAAATATCGTCTAATAAGATATGGGGTAAATGATTGATTGGTAAAATTAGGTTTTTTTATTTCAAAAGAATATTCCTTCTTTTTAAGTCTGTTTAGTTCTTCATCTATAATTTCTCTTACTTCGGCAACTTGAAATTTTTCAGGCATTTCGGAATATAGATATAAGCAAGAAACATCATAATCACTGACTTTTTCAGTTTCAACAGTCAGACTACCTCCATGTTCTTTTGCGATTTCTCTTGACAGATACAGCCCTAAACCGGAACCGTTTGCTTCATTGTGATTACTGCCACGAAAACCGTAATCAAATATTCTGTCTATTTCATCCTTACGAAGCGTTCTTCCGTAATTTGTTACAATAAGTTGATACTCATCTTTCTGGTCATTAAGTTTGCAATCAATGCTTATGATCGTTCCGGGAATTGAATATTTTATGGCGTTATTTGTAAGATTATATGCTACCTGCTCAATCATAGATTTATCCGCATACATTCTGGGACGGGATAAATCAAAAAACTGTACCGGCATCATGTTAAAATCGACATTCTTACTTCTTGCTGCCTTTTCATATATGTAACGCCATTTATATAGAAAACTTTCATAGGGATAAAAAAGTTCTTTATTCACATCCGGTAATTGCGTAAAATATCTGCTGCTATTGCATCTGAGCATTGTTGAATGTGCGTGAGATTTATAATCCTCTATGACATGATTACATTCTGTAATAAATGAATAGGTATAATAATCTTCATCCTGTTTTTCCACAGCCTCCTGAAAAGTATTTATTCTTATCAAAACGGCTTCATTTAACTGTCCCATTTCATGTCGCATTATTTTTGTATATTCAGACATTTGTGCTCCGTTATATTGAGCAAAAAGTTCCGTTATATAAAGACAAACAAACTGTAAAAAACCGCTGAAAATTTTATTTGCTTCATTTATTATGTCAGTTTTCATTATAATTCTGACATATTTTTCTTCAATAACATCCAATCTTTTACAAAATTCATAATACCCGTTTCCAATTGACACGAACTCATCCTTAATGGTCTTTGGTGGCATTCTAAAAAACTGTTTGTAATCTCCTATAATATCGCCTTTGATTCTTGCTATGTTGTTTTCACTATTAAAATACAGTCCTTTCGGCACAGAAGAATATAATTCCGTTACGGACATTGTTGCCTCACAAAATTCTTTAAGAGAAGTAAAAAGTGCTGTTTTTAGCAATTCATATTTCTTTTCACACTTTTTTACATTATCAATATTTTCTTTTTCAATTTCTTCTTTCTGTTTATAATAATCATTAAATGTCTTTATCATTTTTTCCTGAAGATTTTTTGCATTATTATCAATTCTATACTCATATTCTTTTAACAAAGCTGTTTCAAGTTTTTTTACACATGTAAAAATATCATCTATTACTTTAGATAGGCATTTTTCATTTTTTACTTTTTCATAAGCCAATTTTGATTTTTCTTCTTCGTTGTCATCATAATAAGAATTAACGATATTATTAAATCTTTCTTTGCGCTCATTATCTTTAGTATCAAATAGAAGCTGTCCTATTATCATTACACCTTCTATTCCGTTCACATTTATATTTACAGCAATCTCATCATAATGGGAAATCGGACATTCATAGCGTATACATATATGCGAATTATCAACCTTATCTCTTGTAATTTCTGCTGTTATTACTTCATTTCCTAAATTGATATCTGTTTTTCCAGGTTTAAGTGTTTTTATATTATCCAATAAAAATTCAGCAACACCTTCGTCTTGTTTGCAGCATGTCGGTTTTCCTTTATTTTCATCTTGACGAATTCTTTTACATAACATCGCCCAATGGTCATAGAAAAGAGCACTTTCAAGACGAGAAAATTTGCCTGAACAGCAAAAATCAGTATTTTCATCATTTTTACAATTTTTGCACTCATCACTATCGTTTAAATGTTTTTTTTGCAAAAGGACAACGGGTCTCTTAAATTCATCACAAATTCCCATAACAAGACCGCGCATATATGCACGGGAAGCAATTGCAAAAAAAACTTGCTCGAAGTCATCTGTATTTTTTGTGTCATTAAAAAGTTTTGTGGGATACAGCATAAATTTCTCTTGTTCATTATTTTCCGTAACAGGGATAGGAGTAAGATTTGTTTTTGCCATAAGTATTGCCCTTTCTGTTATGATTTTTTAGTAAATAAGGCTTAATAATTATTATATGCCCTGTTTGGGAATGTTGTTAGTTTTGTAACACGACATATAGAAATTATTAATTACACTATTCTACAAAAAACGAAAAAAATCAACGCTTTACGACAAATGAAGAAAAAATGGGAATAAATTGAGAATATTTTAATAAAAAATTTAGCATTATGTATTGACATACTAAAAAATGAATGAATTATCCCCCCTGGCAAAATCGGAGTGTGCTGATTTTGTCAGGGGGGATTGTTATAGGGGAATATTATGTGAGGTGGATTCCGTTTAAAAACACACCGCCCTCCGAATGGTCAGGTGTCGGAGGGGGTGCGTTAAAAAAGGAGATGAAATTGTGTTAAACTGTTAAGCTAAAAAACTGAGTTGCGGTCAGGACAAGTCAGTGCTTAGGTTTAACACGAAAACAAGAAGCAAACATTTATCGGAGTTTATTTGCTATCAGGAAATAAATCCGAAGATGGGAGCATCATAGTGCATTGCTCCGCAATCACAATACTGCTGGATGTTAAAGAGACGGAAGATAATGCTGAGGATGTTCCATAATACCTGATAGAATGCATTATCACTGTGGCAAAGGTGGTCACAGTTGGCTTCGGCTTCTTCCTGTTCAAGCTGTGCGGGAGTTTTTACGGAGAACTTGAGGTCGTAATCGGGCATTGTGAAGGTGATTTTCTTTTCGTTCACATCAACACCGTCAAGTGTAACTGTTTTGCCCTTACCGTCCTTTATTACCCAATATGCGAATTCGGGCATTGTGTATTCCATAACGATTGTGTCACCTGTTCTGATTGTTGCGGTGTGACCTGAATTGCCGTTTACTTTGAAGGGCATTGAGCTTGTGTTTGCAACCTTAATATGTCTCACGGGAGCAACGGTAATGCTCCATAACGCATCGGACACAATAAAGTAATCATTTTCAATAGGATTGTACTTTGCTGTGATTTCATATGTGCCGCCCTCGTCGTTATAAACCTCACAGTCAAACGAAACACCGCGTTTTACTTCGGCAATTTCCTCACCGTTGCAATAAACGGTAAATGTACCCATGGGACTATAGCTTCCGCAGTCAATAAAGAACTTATTAAGCCCTGAACCTATTGAATTTTTTATTGCGGAAGTAATTTCAGTTGTTTTGAATATTGCCTTTACATATGCATAAGTACCTGTGTAATTGCTGTTGTTATAATTCAAAACAGAAACTTTATATACTTTTCCGTTTTCTGCTAATGAATTTGCATCTTCAATCATTACAACAGAGGGAGTGGGATAATTAAGATGTTTTTTTGCCTGGAATAAAACTTCACTTACCTTTGAACCATACGCAACTTCAACTTCAAAGGGCTCATCAATTGCAGTACCCTTATAATCTTCACCGAAAGAAATGGGAAGAGCATTAACTGTTACAGGAACAGATACCGTAAAACCAACATAATTATCTGTATCATCTGGGGTAAAAGCTACCTCAATCTCATATGAACCTGCTCTAGGTACTGTATTTATCATACTCTCCACAACTGAAAATGTACCAGAGACATATGTGTCACTATTAACAACAACAGCAGTTGCATCAACAAAATCATATGATTCCCATGTTAAATTAGGATTATAGTCAAAATTAACCACAGGCATTGTTTTTAATGCAGTTGCTTTCTGATCTTTTTCAACTTCAACATAAATATAATCCGTAACGGCTTCATAAGCTCTCGTGTCCCCTTCCCATTTAGCAAGATATTCTCCGCTTTCTGTTATTACCTGTGTCGGCTCAACCCAAGACCAAACTTTTGAAGATAAATTAAGTTTTTCATTATAAGGATTTTTCATTGTACCGCCCGAAATAATTGATTCGGAAAGCGTTTGTCCTTCTTTTATAGGTGTTGCTACAGGAGGATTGGATTCATCCATAAGTACGGCAGTTGTTTTCTTAACAACATATGTTACATCTGTTGACATTAACTTATTAAATCCAGAATACGCGGTACTATCATCCGGAACAAATTTAATATTTGCTTTTGATGCATCAGAAGCAAGACTAATAGATAATGTTGCATTAAAATGTTCGAAATGTCCAGGAACTATTTCTGTATCTTCCAAAACACCATCACCATCAGCATCATACCTGACTTCGCCACCTGTAATTGTTATATGCTCACCGACAATCTGACCAACATACATTTCACCTACAGCAGTAGGCCATTCAGTTACATTTGCAACAGTCAAAGTAATTTTTGTCGCCGCAGATGAAAATATAGTTGTCATTAAAATCAGCACAAAAATAACACTTACTATCAGTATGTGTCTAAAATATTTTTGTTTATTATTTTTTTTACCCATACAAGCAAATCCTTTCAAAAAAAAAATAAGTAATAAAACACTAACATGTTTTACAAACTAAAGTGCAAATAAACGAATAATCATTAATCATCACTTCCAGATTTAAAATATGAAACAAATATAACCGGTTACATCTATATTATAGTCGAAATTCGTCTGATGTCAATAGACAAAAAATGTCTATGGTATATTTATCAAAAAAACAGAAAGGATTGTTTTTTATGCAGTTTCATGAAAGATTAAGAAATGAAAGAGAAGATAGAGATATGACTCAAACAGAATTAGGAGCAATCCTATTTATGTCTCAACGAAAAATATCACGATTAGAATGTAAGGCATCCGAACCAACAACAGATGAAATTATAAGCATTTGTAAATTTTTTAATAAATCTGCTGATTATATGTTAGGCATAACGGATGAATAAAAAAAGTATATCTAAAATTACAAATTTTTGTCTGTTTAAAGATTAAATATTCCGCAGGGTACAAAAGTACCCTGCGGTGAGAAAATGTTAGTCATAACACTTCCTCAAAAGATCAACGAATTACACTTGAGGTATCTGTGATACAGTACCCATCAAAATACACTCATAGTCAATCATGTCAATTGCGCCATCATTATTTACATCAGCTGCTATTAATGCCGCACTGTTTGCAATAGTTGAAGTGTCTTCGAGATATAACATAATATACATACCATCTATATCAGCGAAAATTTCACCATCACCATCAACATCGCCATAGATAATAACAGTATATGTTTCAACTACAGTTGCATCTTGTTTTACAACAACCGTTGAACCTGTGCCGATTGTTGAATCTGTAGAAGGAGTTATTGTTATTGAATAGCCAGTATTCGGTGTAATCCAGGATGTAATTGTAGATGTACTAAGTCCTGTTGTAAGTCCATAAATAAGCTTATTATCGTAGTCTATTACCGTAGTTTTTCCTGAAGGAACAGTAATAGTGGCAATAACAAGACCATTCATCTTCTTCATAAGTTCAATGCGAGCATCATTGACTTCTGTTTGAAGTGCTGTATTGCTTGCAATCAGATCATTTGCCGCATCAAGAGCAATCTCGAAAGCTGCCCATGATTCTGCAGTATATGCTGATTCAATTAAATCTTCTGCTTCATCAACAAGATTAATTAATTGTGTCTTGTTTGTTGCTTTCTGAATAAGGCGAGAGCCCCAAAGGTTAAGCTGCTGAGTTGCATACACAAGGTCAAATACGGGGATTGAGGGAGCTACAAATGTGTCCTCCTCGCCCTCGGGAGCAACCTGTGAATTTGCCAGAGAAGCGGCTCTGTCATAAGCGTCCTCAAAACGGTCATAGGTAAAGAGGATATAGTTATCACTGTCAACTGCTTCATATTCTGCGATTTCAGCATTGAGAGCTGCAAGCTTAGCAGAATCTGTTGCCTTTGCCTTTGCATCAAGAGCTGCAACTGCGGCATTGATAGCTTCAACCTTTACATAGTAGTCGTTCTGTACGCCTTCAAGCTCAGCATCCACATCAGTAAACATCTTTTCGTGGTCGGGGTTACCGTTTAGAAGAGCAAAACCGGCAGACACAGCATTGAGATAGTTGTTCCATTCTGTTGTTGCATCTTCAGCAAAATCAACTCTCTGTCTGTTTGCATCCATTACATCACCGAGAACACCGGGAAGACCGAAATCGTTATAAATAACAATCTTATGATTTCTTGCTTCTGATGTACCTGTTGTTGTATTTCCGAACAAGCCCTTGCCCTGAACCTCAAACTGAATGTTTACATCATAAATTCCGTAAGGCTGTTCAGCATCGGGATCGGTTATTGTGGAAATATAGGGATTTACAGTACCGTAGGTTGCACTTGTTGCGGAAGAATCGTCAATGTGAACGATAGAACCGTCAGCAGGAGCATGTGCGACAATACCTGCGGGCAATGTACCTGTAACAATGGCTCTCTTAACATCAACCGCACTTGTAACAAGACCGCTCTTGTTAGTAGCAAGAATTGAGAACAATGAAACATTGTAAACATCGGTTGTGTAAAGATAAGTTGAGAAGTCTTCGAAAGTTACATTGTTTGCAGTAACTTCTGCACTTGTAAGGTCATAGTTACTTGAAGCGGTGTAAAGATGTGTATAAACGGACTTAACGAGAGGAGTACCGTTGTTGATTCTTGCACCGTCTTCATCAAGGATATAGTATGAAAGGTCAAATCTAGCTTCGGTTGCGGCTGTAACAGCACCTGAAACCGTAACATCATAATAAGCATTTGCGGCTATCTTTGTGCCTGCAGGAACGGAAGCTGTGAGACCTGCATTGTTTGTGAGTGCTACAAGCTCAATTTCATACATCTTATCCTGATCAATAGCAGTTGCACCAACGGGCAGCCAGCCGGAGTTAATACCGTCAGAGTAATTTGTAATTCTCATCTTGGTATCCGAGGGCACGGAACCTGATGTGCAGTTAATTCTGCTGTCGAGGTCAATTTCAAGGTCACCGAGGCTCTGTGGATCAGCAAGGCCCATCAGCATAACAACAAGATTAAGGGTTGTTTCCTGAAGTTCGGGACGCTGATCGAGAGATTTCAGAAGACCGCTGATAATATCGTTTGCATTTGAAAGAGGATTAATAATATCTTCAAACACAGTAATTTCATCAAGGTCAACAATACCTTCCTTGTTGCCGTTTGAATCAGTTACATAGAATGCCGTATTGAGAACACCGCCTACGAAATCAATGAGAACATCGCGAAGAGGAGCATTAAGGGCGCCGCCATCAATGTGGTCAAAGAATACGAAAAGACCGTTGATATCCATTGCAAATACGGTATCAAAAATGTAATTGATAAGGGATTTAACAGTAAGGTCACCGGCTGTGCCGTTACCGTTATTGAACATTGCTGTGTAATTTATCCATTCCTTGGGAATGAACTGCCAGAAAATAGCATCAAGCTTATCCCAACCGGATGTTTTTGTCTTAAATTCGGTATCATCAAAGAGACCGTTGATATAAGGCATACACCAGTCAATGAAAGCAGAGATAAATTCATCAGCAGTGGAGCTTATGGGACAGTTGAGACCGATATTTGCGTTAAGATAATAGCAAGCTATATCTGCACCCATTTCGATAACAGCATCACGGTATGCTACACTCACAGCTTCTTCGTTTTCATAAAGAGCTTCATTAAGGTCGGGATAGTTTGCTTCGGGAATAAATCTTACAACAAGCTCACGAAGGCCTTCGTATGCTATCTTTTCCATTGTATCGCCCTCATCAAAATCGAGGTGCTTTACAAACTGTTCAACAGCAACACGGGCAATGTAGTCACCGAGTTCCTTAAGCGAATACTGGGAAACATTCTCAACCTCGCCGCCGGCTTCGATAATCGTTCTGAGAAGACCGACAAGATTATCTGTCAATGTCTGAACATTGGTTTTGCCTTCTTCTACACCCTCAGCATTGCTGAGCCAATCAAACTGGTCGGGAAGAAGCATTTCATCAACAGCATGCTTTAATACATCGTTGATCTGCTCCATAAGTCCGAGGTCTTCGTCAAACTCATATCTTGTGATAACATAGTTAACATCAATGAGCTGATAAAGCTCGCCGCCGTCTGCCTGATTGGATTCAACTGCTTCTCTGATAACAGTTTTAAGGTCACCGTTTAATACGGGAATAATGAAAGCATTAAGAGCTTCGTAAATACCTTCTTCGATTATGCTGTAAGCTGAATCGCTTTCGATATTTACTTCAAAGCCTTCCATAACACCTTCAAAGCCCATAATTTCTGTTCTGTTACCTGCAAGCTGATTATCACAAAGGAACTGAACGAAATAATCAAGGGTGGGGTTTTCAGGCATTGTTTCATCATTTACCGGGTGAATAAGGTCCCAGATAAGTTCATCAAGCCAACCGTTGAAATCGTCGATAATCATTCGGAATTCGGGAGGCAGGAAGCCGTGAACAATACCCCAGTTGAAATCATCCTCAAACATTCCGAGGAGTGTGGGAGCACAGTTTGAAAGATAAGTAACAAGACTTGCTATAACATCAAGGTCTGTTTTATCTGCAGATGCTCTTCTTACAGAAGCAATAGCAGATCTGTTGTTTTCAAGCACAACAAGGTCACCGACAGTAAGGCTTCCGAAAAGCCAGTTGCCTGTAATGTCGTAAATAGAATCAAGGGCTGCATCAATGGATGTTAAATCTATTGTGCCGATAACGGGGATATCAAGCAGGATATCCTCTTTTTCAAGCATATCATCAAGGTCATCAAGAATAAGCGATGCCTTCTGTGCGCTTGTCAGTTCTGCTTTATCAATAGAATTATACTGTCCTGTGATTGCATTGTCGAGATAAGGGCTGTAAGCAGCCGTAGCGGCAACGGAAACACTTCCGAATACCATAACAACCGATAAAAGAACAGCCATCATTTTTTTGAACTTCTTCATGGCATTTCCTCCATTTATTATTTTTTTCCGAAATTATAAACTGTTTTATTTTCCCCTTTCGGAGAGTTAAATTTCAACTTCATAATTTTCGGACATTGGGTATGGAGTTATGTGAGAACGGTCAGCGTGAGCAGGCTTTTATCAAACCATACCCTTAATCATTTTTGATATTCACCTGCCCACTCGCACATACTTGCCATTGGTATCACATCCTTTCCTTAAAAAATATATCTACAAATCAAACTATATGATTCATATACAATGCATAAAAAACGGTATAATCATACGCAGTTCAATTTATATCCCTGATATTATTAGTAATTCTGAAAATCAATTTCTTCCACAAATTTATCGGCAGAAGCAACATCGTCAAGTCCGCCGTCTTTTGAGGTAAGAGTTACCATAAGAACCTTATTATTAATACTCAGAAAATAAACATAGGAATCAAGAGCTTCACCCTCGTCATTTGTCATTGCCATTGAAAAACGCTTCATAGGGATGTTTTTAAGTGTTATTTCTTCAATGCTGCTTTCGGCTATACCTGAAGCTTCTGCAACCTTATATGTATCAGAAACATAAGCATCAAAGTCTTTTACAACTTTTGTTTTATCCATTATATTGAACTGTATGGTTCCTTGCTTATTTTCAAGCAGAGGAGCATTACCATCGGTTTTTACTTCAAAATCTTCAGGAATTTCAAGACTGTAATCAGGGGCAATTATTTTGTTATCTGTTACAGTCACAGGATCTTCGTTAACAGTAGTTTCTTCCGCCGGAGTTTCGTTAGTGAAAATTTCAGTTGTTTCGCTTTCAATTTTCTCTGTTACGGTATCTGAAACTTCAGAGGTACTTTGTTCTTCCAAAGTGCTCGTTTCAACACTGCCGACAGTTTCGGAAACAGTTTCACTTGTTTCTTCCGATTCCGTTGTTTGGAAAGCATTTTCTTCTGTTAAGATAGTTTCCTCTGATAAGGTTGTTTCTTCATTTTCTGTTGCCCTGCAAGAAACAAAAACAAAAACCAAACTTAAAATCAATAAAAGTACAGTTGCTTTTTTCACTTCTAATCCTCCTTTTATATCTTTATTCTAAAGATATTAATTTCTTAACAATTTTTCAATAATTTATGACAAGTGCAGAAAAATTGGGAATAAATGTAGGAAAATTTTGCAAAAAAAAGAGAACAACTCCCGTAATCAGCCTAAAAACTGACTACGGGAGTTGTGTCTGTTTTACTTTTATTTGTCGGGGAATGAATCAATTATTTTTGATATTATTTCTTTATTCTCTTCCGATTTTCTGTTAAGTTTCTCTGCAATTTCACTGTCAACAGAATACACACTTCCGTCAATAAGATAAGATGGATTGACATTAAGCGCAGAACATATATCAAGAAATATCGAGAAGCTGGGTGCCGCTTTGCCGTTTTCAATATTTGACAGATGATTGTTTGAAATATTGATTTTTGCTGCAAGCTCTTTTTGTCTTATTCCAAGTTCTTTTCTTCGTCTGTATACTCTTTTCCCGAAAGACTTAAGTTTGTATGCCATTGTTGCTCTTTCCTTTTCTATGCTGTTTTGGAATTGCTATATCTGTTTCAAAAATCTTACTTTCGCTGTTATATTTCCAATCATATAAGGCATCATATTTTTTTATTATTTTTTTCACTATATTAAGCCCCAATCCGTGATATACCTTATCTGCTTTTGAAGTTATAAGTCTATTACCGATTGTTTCAGGCGGAGTTATACAAGTGTTCCTTATTATTACTCCGTCATATCTGCTGTTTTTTGAAAACACATACAGTTCAATTTCTGAATTTTCTGATTTTTCTGCCGCATCAACAGAATTATCAAGTAAATTATTCAGTAATGTAGATAAATCCACATCATTGATGTAACTTAAATTTGCAAGCTTAACCGAAGGAGTAAATTTTATTCCTTTTTTATCGCAAATTGATATGTATTTGCTGACAATGAGATTCAGCATTTTATTATCACTTATTCCGACATATGATATATTTTCAACATCTGAAATTAACCTGTCAAGATATTTATGTGTTTCTTCAATGTCGTCAATATACCTAACCTGCAGTAAATGATTCTTTATGTCATGCGAAAAATGCCTGATTTCATCATTTGTCTGTTCAATTACTTCAAAATACTTTTTGTCAAGCTCTTGCTGAAAACTTATAGTTTTTATATCGTATAATTCGTCATAATTTTTTTGTGCCCTCTCATAAATAATAAAAACTATTATGTCTGCAAACAATAGCAATATTGAAACAGTTGAAATAAAAATACTACTAACATCAGACACATTATAGTCATATGAAATATAGCTAAACAATAAAACCGTTATAAGACTTGTTAATGGCAGTAAAAATAGAATCCAAAAAAAATTGTCTTTTGTCTCCTTAGTTTTCTTCGCAGCAAAAAACTTTTTTATTGCCATAATAACCGAAGAATAAATTAATTTGCTGGATACAACAACAAAAATATATGCACCGAGATTTGAATGCATTGCATTAAAATCATTAAACAATAATGTGCATAGACTAATTACAGCCAATTCAGAAGCTATCATTATGCTCATAAATATAACAGAATGAAAAACAGCATTTTTAAGCTTTGTATCAAATACTTTAACAAAAACAACTGTATATAGCAAAAAAATTGCTCCTGCATTTAAATAACTGATTCCAAATTGATACAAAATGCACAGCAAAACATTTATTCCTATCATCGAGCCTATTTTTATCATACGCCTTTTTTGCGAATAAAACAAAGAATCCGCATAATTATACAACAACAAAAACTCAAAAATGTACATTAAAATATCAATAAATACTTTAAACATCTCATTCACCCTCACCAATAAATTCTAAAAATCTTCTCTTGAATTCAGGTTGCTTCCTATTGGAAATCTGAATCTTTACTTCCCCTGTCGGGATATCAAGCGTAATTTCTTCTCTCTTGAAATTAGAAATATAATTCATATTTACAATAAAACTATTATGAGGCACGGCAAAAATTGAAGCCGTCAGCATTGTTTTGATTTTTTTAAGGCTTTCTTTTACCGTATATGTTTTTTTATTTGTACAAACTGTAACCGCTTTGAGATTTGCTTCAACATAAATTATGTCACGGCTTCTTACTCTTATTATCTGATTGTCTTTAGTTGAAAGCATAATAAGATTTTCATTCATTTCCTGTAATGCTTTTTCGAGAGCAGAATAAACTCGTTTCTGTTCCACAGGCTTTTTCAGAAACCGCATCACATGAAGGTCCATTGCAGCATCCAAATAATCTGTATAAGAAGTCACCACTATTATAATACAATTAGGATTCTTCTCTTTCAGTATTTCTGCAATTTCAATACCGCTCATATCACCTAATTCGATATCCAAAAAAACTATATCGAAGTTTTCTTCACTGTCCAGAATATTAGTACCGGATGAATATTCACTGATATCTGTGGAAATTTCTTTACTGTGAAAAAATTCTATCACAAAAGGTCTTAAGGTATCTCTGTGAGATAATACATCATCGCATATTGCTATTTTCATTAAAACACCTCATTAAACTAATTAATTTATTTACAACGAAATTATTCGCTGAAAAAATATATTTCTTCTGATATCATTAATTTTTCTGCATTTATCACACTTAATTGTAAAAAATGACAAAATTCTTTAAATTTAAAGTAAATCTATGAAAGGAGAAAATGTTTTATGTCAAATAATGCAAAAAAACTAATAGATAAGCTTTCAGCTAAAATCTTAAAGGCAAATTTAAACGGAATTACAAGCATATTAGCATATCAGCCTGAAGTTCCGGCAAAAGCACAGCAGTATTTGAACAAGAAGGAAAATGATAAGTAAAATTTCTTGTCGTTTAACCAATTTACTTATGAAAAATACTGAAAATACAGAAGCTTTACAATACCGGGAAGTGTATCAATATGTATTATTTTTAATACTCAATTATCTGTTTTTCTTTGGGTATTCATTTATAATAGGGGCACTTCTCGGTGTTCCATTTCAAAGCATAGTGTTTTTTATAAGTATTGCATTTCTTCGCCGATATGCCGGAGGCTACCATGCAAATACCGAAAATCGCTGTCTTATAATTTCATCCGTATATTTTCTGACAGGAATAACATTAATTAAAATAATGAACATTTATGCCGATAGAATAAATTTCAATATCATTTTGAGTATTTCTGTTATATGTTCATTAATTATTTTATTTCTATGTCCCTGTGATTCTCCGTCAAAACCTGTAGCAAAAGAAAAAAGAAAAAGTATCAGAATTAAATGTATAACAATAATAGTGATGATATTTACAGCGATATTGTTACTGTTAAAATTTAATAAACCGCAATTCATAAGTTTATTCTTTTCTGCAATTGTTATTGAAACTGTCCTGATGATTGCAGGAAAAATAAAAATGCAAACCGACTTGTCACATTGAGCCTTAAAGTTCAATCGTGACAAGTTTTTTATAATTTGGCCAAATAAAAAACTGCTAAAAATTGTTCTTTATAATATATAGTGTCGAAAACACAAAAAAGTAACACAAAAAATTTATTTTTTCAAAAAAACACAAAAAATATTAATCTTGTTTTTCAAAAATAAACAAAAAAATTTTTCAGAGTGTTATTGAATTATTTCATTTTTCATTAAACCAAAAAGCCCGTTGGGAAAGCAGAAAACCTGCGATTCTAACGGGGAATTTTTTTTAACAAAAGTTTAAATACAAAATATTTATACGAACGAATGTAATTAAAACAATAAGCCTATTGCTTGATTTTAACATCAGTTGTTTTTACTTGTTCACCTTACAATAATACCTAATTATTGTAAATAAAAATACAGGATAATATTTAATTATCTATTAATGAGGTGCAAAATGAAGGTATTAAAAATCAATTCTATTGGAGGGCTATATCACGAAATGTTTGACCCTGATCCTGAGTTCTTTTGCTCAAAAATCAATGTGTCTAACTGCTTTATTGATGCAAACTCGTTTTTTTGGTCAAAACATTTTTCTGTATTAAAAATTAATGAACTAATAGATGTGTTATCTTTTAATAAGTCTAACATTTATAGCTTTTGTCCTCAATATAAGGCTATTTTATCCAATCGTGAGCTCTTTGTACAAAAAGTAGTTGAAGCACCTAAAAAGCTCTGTTATGAAGCTAACACTCCCCAAGAGTTTTTTTCGTGTTTAGAAACTATTTCGATATTATGTAAACTATATTCAGATTTTGAATATTTTCCTTTTAACCTAAACATACAAAATGGATTTAATTTAAATGAAAACAATTCATATGAAATTTATAACAATTGCCTTAATCCTAAAAAAAATCCATACTATAATTTTGTTGTTGAAGAAATAATTCCTATAATTAAAGAAAATAATCCAGATATATTATTCCTTTATGGTCAAATGAGTTATTATTTTGCAACTTTATCTTTATTAATTAAGCAATTTAATCCACAAATTCATATTTGTTTATCAAGGCACTCATCGGAATACTATTCGATGAACAAAATCATTCCACTTTTAAAGCAAAACAAATATCTTTTCAAAATAATTGACAGTATTATTCTTGACTCATTCGAAGAAACAGAAGGAAAATTAATTTCCTCATTGAAGAAGAATGAACGCATTGATTGTGTTCCTAATATTTTATTTATCAATGACAGCAAAGAAATAATTGAGACTAACTTCTCTGAACCTTGTTTCACAAATGATTATTCAATTTATAAAAGGATGCATAACGAAAAAAACACCAACAAGAAAGTTTATGATATTCATTTTGATCCATATATAAAATGTCATTGGGATAAGTGTTCATTTTGTGGTATTAACAAAAAATACCGTAATAGAGATTTGTGTTATTCTGAACAAACTTTCAATAGAAAAGCTACTAGTCTTAATTTGTTGTCTCAAGAATGCAACTATTTGTGGTTTATAGATGAAGCGTTATCACCAGACAAGTTGAGAAATATAGCTGTTAGTTTTATTAATGCAAAAACTGGTTTTAAATGGCAAGCTAGATGTCGAGCGGATTATGGTTTGCTTGAGAATGGTCTGCCAGAATTGCTAGCTAAAGCTGGATTAAGAGAACTTCGCATAGGATTAGAATCCGGCTCTTATAAGGTACTTAAACTCATGAATAAATTTGATGAAAATTTTAATTTGAGTTTAATAGAATCTATTGTTTCGACATACGAAAAAAATGGAATATCTATACACTGTCCTATGATAATAGGATTCCCACAAGAAGAAGATATCGACCGTCAGTACACTTATGAGTTTTTGTTAAAGCTTTCAAAGAGCCATACTTCATTTACATTCAATCTAAATATTCTAAATTTAGACGTAAGTAGTGAACTATATAGAAATTGGGCAAATTATCAACTTGATAGATTGGAGTATCCTTGTGAGCCACAATATTTTTTGGGAAATTCGATTGCGTGGATTGATAGCCTTAAACATAACAAATTATCAATAGATGTAAATAATTTTATGCGAGAGGTACTTTTTCCATGGATACCTGCTGATTCCTTAATATCGCCTACTATATTTTATCGGTTATGCGAAACCAGTAGAAACACTCTTCGATGGAAATCTATTGGTACGTGGTATAAAAGCAAACGATTATTTTCTTCAGATATGAATTTAACATTATCGAATAAAGTTTCAATTAGTCAAAGCGAAGATAGAGTGTTTTTTTATCAATGGAACTCACATCACTATTTACATGGAAACACCTATCTTTATAATTTGCTTGTTGAATTCAAAATAAGCTCTAAGGTTTCAAAAGTAATTAATAAATTAAATGGTCTTGATCCTAACGTGTATGTAAAAGAAGAGTTAATTTCATTAATAAACAAATTGTTTGAGTTCGGTTTTTTAGAGGGAGAGTATATTTTTAGTGATTTAAAAAATCTTGGTGATATAGAAAAGGCATATAACTCTATATATCAAGAGGGAAACCTTATATATAAAATTGAACCAGATAGATTATTAATAGATTGGCAAAATATTCTCGTTCCAGGTCAAGCTTTAGAATTAGGTGTAGGCTTGGGAAAAAATATAGATTTTCTTTTAGATAAAGGTTTTTCTGTAACTGGTGTGGATATTTCATCTGTAGCTATAGAAAAGCTAAACAAAAAGTACCATAGCTCCAATTGTTCTTTTTTTGTAAACAATATAAATACTTTTGAAATTCCTCGTGAAAAATATTCATTAATTATATGTTCTTTAGTTTTATCATATCTAAACGATACTGAACTCATTCTTTTATCTAATAAGATTAAAAATGGTTTGTGTAAAGGAGGATTCTTTTATCTAACTGATTTGTCAGAAAGAGATCCTCTTTCTATAAAGCCAAACAATCAAACAACCGATCATAGGAATTTTTTTAGTTGTTCAAAAATTCAAAGTTTATTTAAAGAACTGGATATCATTGAGTTGAGCGATGTTTATAGAAAAAATCCGCATAGGATTGGCTGTGAAAATGCTTTTGGACTTATTAACTATTTAGGTTATAAACCCAAGTCATAAGGAGGTGAATTAAATGAAAAAAGTTGGAATAGAAGTGGAGTTTGATGGAAAAGCTATAAACTTGACTTCTAAAGACTCCGCCTCTGTTATTGTTGCAACTCCTGCAACTGGCGGTGGCGGTGGCGGAAATAGCGGTGGCGGAAATAACGGCACCAACAACGGTGGTGGGAAATAACACTACCTACCCAAAATTCAGGGTGAAAAGGTTTATTAAACCTTTTCACCCGCAGATTGTCGAAAAACCGTGTTTCGCGATCAAGCGAGACACGGTTTTTTATCTGGGAAGTTGAAGAAATTGAAAAATGTGGCCAAAAAGTCTTGAAAATCAAGGAAATTCTCGTCCTTGAACTTCCACATTGCCATTTTTTTGAGATTCATCGCAGCAAACTTAAGCCGAACCCAGTTTGTTACCTGGTTCAGCCCTCGGTAGGTTGTGTACCGCATGGCGTGTTTTTCTTTGGCATCGGCAAACACTCGTTCAATTGTCTGACTTCGCATTGCGTAAGTTTCTTTTCCTAATGTTGAGTGTCTGATGTCTTCTGCCATTTCTATGTAATGTTCCCAGATATGTCTGGTCACAAGCTTTTGTTTGTTTTTACTTTCCGTGCATTGGTTTATCATTGCACAGTTTGCACAATCATGCGGGTTGCTTTTGTATTCTCTGTAGTCTTCTCTGTTTGTGGTGGCGTAACTTAATATTTTGTTATTCGGACAGATATAGCAATCATAGTGTTCATCATATACATACTCATACTTTTTGAAGAATCCTGTTTTGGTCATCGGTCTTTTGTACGGCATGGACGGGATTCTTCCGTCATCAATTATCTTCTTGCATATCCACGGGGTTTTGTAGGCAGCATCTGCCGTTACTACTTCTATCTGCGGAAATCTTGCTGTTACTTTATCATAGAGCTCGTCAAATGAAACGCTGTCATGTACATTACCGGGTACCACTGCTACATCAAGTACAAAGTTGTTCCTGTCACAAGCGGTCTGTGCTTCATATGCAAAGCATTTCTGATGTTCTCCCTTATGAAACAATCCGCTTTCGGGGTCGGTTGTTGATACAGTTTTTTCTACCGTTTCTTCCGCTTCTTCTTTCTCCTTCAGCGGTTTCTTGTCGTGATCATCTCTGTCTTCATCAATTTCCTTGTGAAGCTGTTCTTCGTATGTCTTTACGGCTGCAGGTACATGTACTTTCATTTGTTTTTTGCGGTTTGCATTTGCTTTGATATGTGTTGAATCTACAAATATGACTTCCGGCTTTACATATCCGCTGTCGATTCCTTCATTGAGCACAAGGGTGAAGATTTTCTTAAACATTTCACTGTCGAACCGATGCAGAAAGTTGTAGCTCACCGTTGAAAAGTGCGGTATCTTTTCGGTCAGTCCATACCCGATAAACCATCGATATGCAACATTTACTTCAATCTCGGCTACAGTCTGTCTTAACGAGCGGATACCATAGATATGCTGCAACATTACCATTTTTACAAGCACCACCGGATATACACTCGGTCTGCCGATCTTACTGTATTTATGTTCCACGATCGGATATATTTTTCTCCAATCGATCGATCTGTCTATCTTTCTCAATATGTGAAACTTCGGCACCAATGCATCTAAACTTACGATCTCGCCGTCATTTCTGTTTTGTCCTGTTCTTTTTTCTTCCAACATTTCTATCACCTTACTCATTATACCACATTAATCAAAAAAAGCCCAGTTAATACTGGACTTTTTCGACAATCATAACCACCAGTTGAACTGGTGGTTTGTACAGGCCCTATAAGGGCCGCCTACTGGCTCGCCGACTAAAAGTCGGCACAGAGGTTTGACATCGCATTACTATCTCAAGCAGCCGCTCTCGTGCGGCTGTTTGTTTTTTGCTTACTTATTCTTGTTACCCGTAAACGGGTCTACATATTCTTTAAGTGACATCTGATCACTTGCAAAATCTTCTTCTAATTGATTTTGGATATAATTTTCTATCACTTTCTTGTTTCGACCGACTGTATCTACATAATACCCCCTACACCAAAAATGTCGGCTTCCGTACTTGTATTTCAAATTTGCATGTCGGTCGAAAATCATTAATGTACTTTTACCCTTGAGATATCCCATAAATTGTGCTACACTTAAGTAAGGTGGTATCGACACCAAAAGGTGTATATGGTCTTTACAAGCTTCTGCTTCTATTATTTCTACGCCTTTTTGTTCACACAATTTTCTCAGTATTTCTCCGATGTCTTTTTTCAATTTTCCATATATTTCTTTTCTTCTGTACTTCGGTGCAAATACT
>JAZNOZ010000052.1:0-9494 GCA_045589395.1 Acutalibacteraceae bacterium
TAAGCTTTTTCGTTGCATTTTCGTTTTTGGTTGGTAGGGAACGATGCCCACATCGTTCCGTTGAGGAATGGGTAACTTTATTTGTACATATTTTTTATTTGTACACAGTTTGTTTTTTTTCAAAAACAAAAATTGGCTGCAACAAAAGATAGAATTTGCCGCAATCGGAACGATGTGGGCATCGTTCCCTACAAGTTTTAACCTTTGGTGTCTGCAAAAAAAATACAAAAGCCGACACGGAAAAAAATCTGTGTCGGCTCTTTTTATTCGCGGTATACTGTTAAAATTTGTTGTTCTTAGCTTCTTTAACAGTATAGTATCTGTTACATTCATTGCAATAAAATTCAATGTGCGAAAATAATATATCCCCTTTTACAGAAATATCCGCAACATTAAAATCGTATTTTTTAGCTAAAGGTGATGCAGAGTTAACAGCGTGAGAAACCGTTTTTCGGGACAATTTACCCAAGCATTTCGGACAATAGTGCTTTCTGAAAAACACATAAAATATGTGGTCACACTTAAAACTGTATCCGCTCATTTTTCCTGTGCCTCTTTTACCTTATTTTCTTTTATAGTTTTTAAAGAAGAAATCAACATCCTTCTGATAGCACCACAATCATTATGCAACTTTCTGTATTTTTCTTCGGTTATACAGTCAGTTTCAAAAAGAAGCTCTAACCAATACTCTGTTTCATAGCACTCTTTTTGTGCTATTTCTAACTTTGATATAAAATCTTTTGGTCCTTGTGCATATTGAGCTTCGTGTATATTTGCCCCTACAGAGGTTGCAGAACGGAGTATCTGATTTATCAAAACTGATTCTTTTCGATTATTTTTCATTTCTCGGCAAAGAAAAATAATATCTTTTGCGAACTGTTTTGCTTTATCTCTCAAAATACTGACTGCCATAAATGTCACCTCTAAAATTAAGTGTTATTCCGACTGCGTCGGAGTGATATTATTGCCTTTCGGCAATAGTGATATTGAAACCTTCGGTTCCAGTGTTATTTTATTCGCCTTAAAAACTTGGCGCAGCCAAATATCACTATGCGTAGCATAATATCACTGCGTAGCAATAACACTCGCCGTCAGGCGAATAAAACTTTGCGTTGTGTCCTTACGGACGCGACGCAATAATTCTTCCCATTATAACGCCCATAACCGATGCCATCATAAGGCCTCTTGTCCAGCCGGAGGAATCTCCTAAGCAGTGAAGTCCTTTGACGCTTGTGTTGAGCTGTTCGTCCATTTTGATTCTGTTTGAATAGAATTTAAGCTCGGGGGAATAAAGCAGGGTTTCGTATGATGCAAAGCCCGGAACAACATGGTCCATTGCCTGAATGAAGTTTATGATATTTGTCATTGCTCTGTAGGGCATGGCGGCAGTTATGTCACCGGGAACGGCATCGGGAAGAGTGGGGCGTAAGTTTGACTGTGCAAGCTCTTTTGCCCATGTGCGCTTTCCGTCTAAAATGTCACCGAAGCGCTGAACGAGAATGTGTCCGTTTGCAAGCATATTTGTAAGCTCGCCCACCTTCTGTGCGTATTCAATCGGCTGATTAAAGGGTGTGCTGAAATTGTGTGAGCAGAGAATTGCAAGGTTTGTGTTGTCGGACTTTAATTCCTTATACGAATGTCCGTTTACAACCGCAAGGTCATTATCGTAATTCTCCTGACTTACAAAGCCGCCCGGATTCTGACAGAAGGTGCGTACCTTATTTTTGAAGGGTCTCGGGTAGCCGATAAGCTTTGATTCATACAAAGCCTTGTTTACGGTTTCCATAACCTCGTTTCTGACTTCAACTCTGACACCTATATCAACCGTGCCCGGCTGATGTGCGATATTGTGCTGTGCGCAGATTTTTTCGAGCCAGTCTGCACCTCTTCTGCCCGTTGCAATGATTGTGTAATCGGCTTCAACGGTAAATTCGTCCTTGCCGTTTTCCTTTGCAACTATACCGAGGCATTTAACATTTTCATTGTCGAGCAATATTCCCGTACATTCACAGTCGAATATTATTTCGACACCGTTATTCAGAAGATGCTGTTCTATAGCATAATACAAATCCTGTGCTTTTTCTGTACCTAAATGTCTTATCGGGCAGTCAACAAGCTTAAGTCCTGCCTGAATTGCGCGTTTTCTTATATTTTTAACCTCTTCGGAAGCATTGATGCCCTCAATGTGAGTGTCTGCACCGAATTCAAGATAAATTGAGTCGGTGTAATTTATCATTTCCTGAGCGTACATTTCGCCTATGAGAGTGGGCAAATCTCCGCCGACCTCATAGCTTAATGACAGCTTACCGTCCGAAAATGCACCTGCGCCCGAAAAGCCCGTGGTTATATGACAGTTGGGCTTACAGTTCACACACTGCTTTGTTTTCTTTTTCGGACAGCTTCTCTTTTCTATAGCCTTGCCCTTTTCAACAATTATAATTTTTTTCTTGCTTCCGTTTCTCAGCATTTCGAGTGCGGTAAATATACCTGCAGGACCTGCGCCTACAATAACAACATCTGTTTTCATATATTTCTCCTCAGTTTTGTTTTCTGACTATTGTGTATTCATCGCCCGGTGTGTAGTACGGGCAGGCTCTGAAAGAATAGTTCATAAAATGCTCAGCCTCGTCCATATCAAGGTCAACCGAACACATATAGGAATCATATTCTTCATCGTATTCATAATTGCGGCACATTTCGCAGTTTGACTTGAGCATTCCGTTTAATCCTTTCAGATTTTGCGATGCAACCAAAGGTCTGCTTTGGTAGGGAACGATGCCCACATCGTTCCGTTTTGCGGGAAGAGTAATTTCCGTTGCATACATTCAGTTTTTTTGTGACAATTAATTGGTCATAAAAAATTTGAATTTGCCTCATGCGGAACGATGTGGGCATCGTTCCCTACCATCCGTAAACCGAATTTACAGCAAAATTCTTAAGTTCCTTGCATTGGGGATATTACTCTACTATAATAACAGTTTTTCTTCCTCAAATCAAGTATAATATATATATGTACATATTGACTTGAAAGGATTTTCGTGTTAAAATTTTATGTTGTAAAAATTGTTTAAAAATACTGAAAGGAAGTTTTTTATGTCCGGACATTCCAAATGGAGTACCATTAAGAGAAAAAAGGAAAAAACCGATAATGCGAGAGCTAAAATCTTTACCAAAATCGGCAGAGAAATCGCAGTTGCAGTAAGAGAGGGCGGACCTGATCCCGCAGGTAACTCAAAGCTCAAGGATGTTATTGCAAAGGCAAAGGCTAACAATGTTCCTAACGATAACATTGAAAGAATCATCAAAAAGGCTGCAGGCGACACTAATGCAGACAACTATGAAGAGATAATCTATGAGGGCTACGGCCCCTGCGGTGTTGCTGTTGTTGTTGAAGCACTCACAGACAACAGAAACAGAACAGCAGGCGATGTGCGTCACTATTTCGACAAATACGGCGGAAATATGGGACAGCAGGGCTCGGTTATGTTTATGTTTACCCGTCAGGGTGTTGTTCTTGTTGATGCAGAGGATGTTGACGAGGACAAGATTATGGAGGATGCTCTCGAAGCAGGTGCAGACGATGTTATCCCCGATGAGGGTGTTTTCGATATCCGCACAGATGTACACGCTGTTGCAGATGTCGGCGAAGCACTCACAAAGGCAGGCTATACTGTTGTTTCAGCTCAGGCTGAATATGTGCCCTCCACATATACCCGTCTTGAGGGTGACGATATCACCGCTATGGGTAAGATGCTCGAAATGTTTGAAGACAATGATGATATTCAGGCAGTATGGCACAACTGGGAGAATGAAGACGATTACGAGTAATCTCATCCGCTTCACTCAAATATTAAGGAGAATTCAATATGACATTCTGTCCCGATAAAACCGAGGTTTATTTTTCCTTTCTCGATAAAGCAATAAATGTATCTTCGGTTTTCTGTGAAATCAATCTTCCCTTTATGGAATCCCCTCTCACAATCCGTTGGTACGGTGTTATTATTGCCTTCGGTATGACTCTTGCCGTGCTTTTCGGCGGCAGAACTGCGTATGTGTGGAAAATTGACCTCAACAAAATGGTTGATATTCTTATCTACGGCTCATTTGCTGCCATAATAGGCGCAAGAGCATATTATGTGTTCAGCGAATGGGACTACTACGGCAAGCATCTGACGGAAATTCCGCAGATATGGCACGGCGGTCTTGCGATATACGGCGGTATTATAGGCGGTCTTATTGCGGCGGTTATTGTGTGCAAGGTTGAAAAGGTAAATATCCGCAATCTTCTTGACATAGGCGGTATGAGTCTGCTTATCGGTCAGGGCATCGGCAGATGGGGTAACTTTGCAAATCAGGAGGCATTCGGCACAAACACAGACCTCCCATGGGGTATGTACAGCGTTAAAACCGAAGCTTATCTGCAAAAATTAGTTGACTACGGTATTGACACAACAGTGGACCCGTCAGCTCCCGTTCATCCCACATTTCTGTATGAGTCAATCTGGTGTCTTTTAGGCTTTCTTGTGCTTTACATAATCACAAAGAAATTCCGTAAATTCAGCGGTCAGACCTTCCTTTGCTACGGCATATGGTACGGCATAGAAAGATTTATTGTTGAGGGTCTAAGAACAGACAGTCTTTATATCGGGGACACAAATATAAGAACCTCACAGCTCGTTTCCCTTGTTCTGGTTTTGGTTTGCTCTGTGCTTCTTATTGTGTTCTTAATAAAATATACCCGCCATCCCCAACCTATTGAGGGTGTTGATTTCTACGGCGAAATTCCCGTATACTTCAAAAAGAGAAAAGAAAAAAAGGCAAAAAAGCTTGCTGAAATGCAGGCAAAGACGGGTATTGCCGAAAACGAAAATCAGCCCGAAACAAATTCTGATTAAGTATAAGAGGTGATATTCCAACGCAAGCAGCTTAAATGTATTTGCGGTGGATATCACCCGTTTTTTTGACAAAACCAAAGGTCTGCTTTGGCAGGGAACGATGTGGGCATCATTGCCCCACCTGATGAAGACTCAACTTGCAGCAAATTTCAAGGAGAATGCTTATGTTTTATCTCGGCATAGACGGCGGCGGAACAAAAACCACTGCCGCAATTATGAATGACAAGAAAAAAATAGTTTATACCTTTGAGGGAAAGAGCATAAATTACTATTCGGAGGGACTTGAAAAAGCCCGTCAGAATATGAAGGACTTGCTTTTTGACATCTACTGCAGAACGGGTATTGTGCACTTCCGCGCGGTGTTTATCGGTATGTCTGCCCTTTTCGGCAAGGCAAGCGAAAAGGAAATAAACGATTTTGCCGAGGGCATTATCCGTGCCGATATAATCGGAATGGACTCGGATTTATATATTGCACTGAAGGCTGCAAGCGATGATGAAAAAAGTATCGTGGGCATCTGCGGTACCGGCTCTATGGCGGCGTGCTTCAATGAAAACGGCGAGGTTGTCACAAAGGGCGGCTACGGATATATTTTAGGTGATGAGGGCAGCGCGTATGCTATTGCACTCGAAGCCATACAGGCTGCCGTTACGGGTGCAGAGAGCTCAACCGAGCAGACGGATTTATCCGATAAATTGCTTGAATTTTTCTCCTGTGCTTCCCTGCAGGAGCTTGTTGACAAGTTCTATAACCCCACTATAGACAGAAAAACCATTGCTTCCTTTGCAAAGGAAGTAACAGAATGTGCGAGGAACGGCGACTCGGTTGCAAGAAGAATTTTAAGAAAGCAGGCACAGAAATTCGCCGCCACCGTAAAGGCAATTCAGCGAGAAAATGAAGAAAGAGAGCATATTTATCTCTACGGCGGTGTTTTCCAGCACGATGAAATATTTACATATCATTTTAAAGCTGCTTTCAGAGGTCATAAAAAGGGTATAAAAATAAAGCTGCTCAAGGTGCCGCCCGTTTACGGTGCAGCAAAGGCGGCATATGACCTTGCAAGAACTCTCCCTGAGGAGGATTTAAGCGTATGACATATCCTTTCTTTCAGAAAATAAACAAATCCCGTGATTTCTCCTTTGAAAATGAAACGGGAATAAGATGTACATACATTGACCCTGAGCTTGATACAAAGAAAATCGACATCGTTTTCCCCGACAAGGGGCAAAATGAAAATATCGAAATACAAGCTCTTGTCACTAAAACAAAGGAGCTTACATATATACCCGAGGCAAAGAGAGTGACCGATGAGAAGTATAAGCTTCTCATTTCCGAAAAAGACAAAAAGGTGAAAATTCAGATACATTGCTCGGGCAACAAAAGCTTTTTATATGCTCTTTTTGCAATAAAGAGAATGCGGGACTTTAACTTATTCCCCATAGGTGAAATTCTCGACTATCCTTTGTTTGAAATAAGAGGCTATATTGAGGGCTTCTACGGTACTCCGTGGAAAGCAGAAAAGCGTCCCGAAATGATGCGTCTTTTAGCCTCCTACGGTGAAAACACCCACTACTACGCTCCCAAGGATGACTTGTATCACAGAAAAAAATGGCGAGAGCTTTACCCCGAAAAGGAGCTTTCTCAGCTTAAAGAATTAGTCGATCTGAGTAACGATTTGTGCATGAGCTTCTGCTACTGTATTGCCCCCGGCTACAGTATGCAGTATTCGTCCGAAGAGGATTTCAGCATCCTGTGTAAAAAAACCGAACAGCTTCACTCAATAGGAATAAAGTCTTTCGGTTTGTTGCTTGACGATATCCCCTCTGAGCTTTTCTATGAGGAAGACCGCAGAATATACACTGAAACGGTAAATGCACATATCTCTCTTTGCAAGCGTTATTATTCGTTTATAAAGAGTATCGGCTCCACGCTTACCGTTTGTCCTCTGGAATATTACGGCGACTGCTCGGGATATTATATTTCCCGATTGGGCAAAGAGCTTAACGAGGGTATTTCCCTTTTCTTCACGGGTGAGGACATCTGCTCCAAAAAGCTTAAAAGTGAGGACGCGATAAAATTCGAGCGTTCAACGAGCAAGCAGCCTCTTTACTGGGATAACTACCCCGTAAACGATGCCGAAATGTTCAAGGAAATGCACATAGCTCCGATAAAGGGCAGAGATAAGGATTTATTTTTGCACTCAAAGGGTATTATTTCAAACTGTATGGAATATTTCGAGTGCAACAAAATCCCCCTTATAACTATAGCTCTTTATCTGTGGAATCCCCTTAAATATGAGCCGGAAGAGGCTTTTACCCACGCTGTAAATTACATTATCCCCGAAGAAGAGAAGGATGATTTTATTCTTCTCTCCGAGCATTTCAGGACCTCCTGTCTTAAAGCAGAAAACTCCTATATAATGAACTCTGTTTTTTCCGAGGCTCTTATGTGCTTTGAAACGGGTAACTTCCCGGATGCAATAAAGGTACTGACGGAATATGTTGCAAGGGTACATCTTACAGTCAGCCGTATTTCAAAAAGGTCTGACGGGATATACAGAGAGCTTAAGGAATGGATAGACAAGTACATTCTTATGTCCGATATCTTAGAAAACTGTCTGATGCTCTTATCGGGCAATGTTGAAAACAGAGAACTCTCAAAAAAGTATATCGCCGAAAAAATGCGTATATACAACAATAACGCAACCGTACTCACGGAATTTTCCTTCAGAGCCTTTGTTGAATGGACTCTGGAATAATAGCAGTATACAATACAGACAACTTAAAAAGTTTGTTGCAATTTTTTGTCCTTGATTGGCAGGGAACGATGCCCACATCGTTCCGCCGTAGGGATATTTAACTTTTATTTGCTCACATTTTTGTCAGATATAATACTGAAATGTTTGCAGATAAGATAGAATTTGCCGCAAACGGAACGATGCGGGCATCGTTCCCTACCGGTAAAAAATGTTGATTTTATCAAAAAAAGCAAGTATTATATAATAAGATATATTCATATTGCTTGATTAAACCGTCACCCCAAAAAAAACAATTAAAAGGAGAATAAATTATGTATTCACTGCTTGTACGAATAATGGCAACCTTACTTGCAACTCTTTTCAGTCTTTTTAACATTTCGGCTGATATTCCCGGCTTTTCAGACAATAAAGCTGTCAAGGCAGAGATTGATTTTGCAAATGAAGATGCAGGCTCGGCAGATGCCGTAATCAGTCTTGAAGCTACCGCTGACGGTGAATATAAGCTTTTCTGGGCAGATGAGGATTTTGAAAAGCTTACCGTAACTCTCGGTGACACCGAATTTCCCTACAGCGAATTTGCAAGTATAACAACATACTTCGGTGAGGGAGAGCTTGATTTACCCGACTACACAGCTATTCCCGACAACGCAAGAAACATTCTTATTGAATCAGACGGTGAAATTCTTGAAATCATCCCCGTTCCCGAAAAAAAGCTTATAGACAGAGATAATAAAATCTACACCTTCGGCAGCATAAGTGATTTGCATTTCAACCGCTATGACTTAGGTGACGGAAAGGATGTTGCAGACACCTCCTTTGCCCGTGCACTCGATTTCTTTGATGAAGCCGAAGTATCTATCGTTGCAATGCCCGGTGACATTTCAACAGACGGTGAAAAGGAAGCATTTATGGCATTTAACGAAATTTCCTCCGGATATGATTTCCCCGTATACACCACAACCGGCAACCATGACCTGAGAGCAAAATATGAAAAAGAAAACTGGCTTGAATATATGAACTCCGGTGCTTACGGAGAAGAAAAGGCTGACGGTATCATAAATGTATCTGATAACGGTATGGACTTCGTTTACGAGGAACGCGTTTCGGGAGATATATTTATTTTCCTTAATCAGACCTCAAACAACTACGGACAGCTTTTCAATGCTCTTCTTGAAAATTCTCAGCTTGACTGGCTCGAAAAACAGCTTGAGGAGCATAAGGACAAGAATGTGTATCTCTTCTTCCACACCTTCTTAACCTCTGCAAACGGCAATCCTCTTATGAGCACGGGTAACCTTAACAACAGTCTGGGCTGGTCATATCCTCTGTTCTATACTCCCGGTGCAAACGATGAAAAACGCCTTAGAAATCTTCTCAGAGAGTACGATAATGTTTTCTTCTTCAACGGACATTCCCACTGGGCATACCATATGCAGAGCCTTAACCCCGACCTCAATATTTCCAAAAACGGTGAAGACGGCGCAACCTTTGTTCATGTTTCCTCCGTTTCATCTCCAAGAGTAACAGGTGACTATCAGGTGCTCTGGTCAGGCACAGACCCGAATATGAGCGAGGGCTACCTTATAGAGGTTTACGAAGACACTCTCCTTTTAATGGGTGTTGATTTTGTAAACGGCACAATACTCGCTTATGCTACATATGAGTGTGAGAAATAATTAATCTGATTAGGGTGACGGTAACAATCCGAACCATGCCTGAAATCAAGCCTTTTCAGCGCTTTTCGGCGTTTCGGCTTTGAAAGGCGTCAGCCTTTCGGCACCCTCAACATCCAAAAATCATCTGAAAATTCTTTGATTTCAGGTCGAAGATTTTTTATCGAG
>JAZNOZ010000053.1:0-46276 GCA_045589395.1 Acutalibacteraceae bacterium
TCCCTGGGCATTTGCAGGTTGCCTGAACCTTAAAAGAATAACGATTCCAAACTCGGTCACAAATATCGGTTCCTGGGCATTTGCAGGCTGTATAAGTCTTGAAAGTATAATAATTCCTGATGCAGTAACAAATATTCCTGAGTATACATTTTCATTATGCCTAAATCTTAATAGTATAACCCTACCTGCATCAATCACATATATTGAAGAAAATGCATTCGACGATTGCGAAAACCTTGAGGATGTATATTACGCCGGAACAAAAACACAGTGGCAAAAAATAGATATAGATTCTTATAATGATTATTTAACATCTGCAACAATTCACTATAATCATTGCGCCCATAAATATTCCAACTCCTGTGATAAAACCTGTAATATTTGCGGTGCAACCCGCACTATAACACATACATATAAAACAACCACAACAAAAGCAACACTTACTGCAAACGGAAAAACAAAAACAGTATGTACAGTCTGCGGTTATGTCAAGACAAATAAGGTTTTGTATTCACCTAAAACATTTACCCTTTCGGCAACAAGCCTTACATATAACGGCTATGTAAGAACTCCTACCGTTACGGTTAAGGACTCTGCAGGAAATGTACTTAAAAAGGATACAGATTACACCGTAACATATGCAAGCGGTAGAAAGAATGTCGGCACCTATAAGGTTACCGTTAAGATGATTGGTAACTACACCGGCACAAAAACACTTTCTTTCAAAATTAAGCCTATTGATATTTCCACTTGTAAGGTAAAGCTTTCAGCAACAAGTGTCAAATATAACGGAAAGGTAAGAACTCCCTCTGTTACAGTAACAAATGCATACGGAACAAAACTTACTAAAGATAAGCATTATACCGTAACATATGCAAGCGGAAGAAAGAATGCGGGTACATATAAAGTTACCGTCAAGATGATTGGTAATTATACCGGCACAAAAACACTTTCATTCAAGATTAATCCTATGGATATTTCAAAGTGTACCGTTAAGCTTTCTGCTACAAGTGTTACATACAACGGAAACGTGAGAACTCCCACCGTTACAATAACAAATGCTAACGGAGCAAAGCTTACAAAGGATACACACTACACCGTTAAATATGCAACTGGCAGAAAGAATGTAGGTACATATAATGTGACAGTGAAGATGAAAGGCAATTACACGGGTTCCAAAACTCTGGCCTTTACTATTAAGCCAACAATTAAGACTTCTGCTAATCTGTTTGTTGGCGATACATTAAAAATCGGTGCAAAGAGTAACACAAAGATTACTTACAAATCTTCCGACACATCTATTGCGAAAGTAAGCACTTCCGGCGTCATAACAGCTGTTAAGGCTGGAACTGTTACTATTACAGTAACTTCAAACAAAATAAGCCAGAAGATTACTGTTAAGGTAAGCAAGCCTTCAATCACTCTTAATAAGAAATCGGCAAATATCGGTCTTTATGATTCCCTTACTCTTAAGGCAACTGCAAATCCGTCTACTGCAACAGTAAAATGGACAAGCAGCAACACAGCAGTTGCAAAGGTTTCATCAAAGGGCAAAATTACTCCTGTTAAAACAGGAACTTGCACCATTACTGCTTCAATTACATATAACGGTAAAACTTATAAGGCTACATGTTCTGTGAAAATTGTTAGTCAGCAACCCATAACAATCACTGCTGTTGAATGGGAAACAAATTTCCTTGACGGAGTTTCTCCCACGATGACAATTCGAAATAACACTAATAAAGATATCAAATACATAGAATTGGAAACAGAATACAGAAACAAATACGGTGATCCTGCTTATTGCGACATCTGGGATGATTATAGGTGTACACTTACAATCAACGAAGGCATTGATGCAAAGAAGTCAGATTCTTTCTATGGGGATTCTGTTATTTATAACAGCAGTGTTCATCGTATAGATGTTAAAAAAATTACAATAACATTTGTTGATAACACAGTTACAACCGTTAATTATAATAAGTATTGGGTTGACTCAGAATATTATTATCAATAACACAGCTTGAACAAATAAATAATGCGATATCTGCTTATAAGTATGTGAGAACCAAATACCACCAAACAGGATTGCCTCAGACAAGGGCAATCCTGTTTTCATTTTTACCTCTGACATCTTTTCATTTTTTTCTTTACATATTATAATTCTTTTGGTATAATTGTTTATATATATACCTTGGGAGGTAAAATATTATGTATGCAAAAAACTCTTTCTCTGCAAAATTACTCTCAGTTCTTCTCTGCATTGCGATGATTTTCACCTTTGCGCCCGCTGCTTCAGCAAAATCATCACAGGCAGATAAGGACCTTCTCCTTGCAACTCTTTCGGATATCCATTATTATTCCGAAGCTCTGGCAGGTAACAAGGGCGAAGCTTTCTACACTCATATGGAAGGCTCAAACTGTGTTTACGATGATCTTGATGCTATTCTCGATTCAACCTTTGCCGCACTTGAGAACGATGCAAAGAAAAAAGGTCTTAAATATGTTGTAATCACAGGTGACCTTACAATAAACGGCGAATATGAAGGTCATATCGCATTGGCCGAAAGACTCAGAGCCTTTGAAAAAGAGTCAGGTCTTAAGGTATATGTTGTAAACGGCAACCACGACATAAACAACCCATTAGCAGCAAGCTTTGTAAATGACCGTAAGGAAGCTGCAAAAACAGTTAATGCTGCAGAATTTGCAGAAATCTATGCAGATTTCGGTTATAACGAAGCATATCATACCTTCTCTGAATACGATACAGGCAAGGCAGGTGCGCTTTCATATTCAATTAACCTCAAAAAAGAGGGCTACCGCCTTATCATGATAGATGCGGGGAAATATACAGCTGATGTAACCGAAGACCGTGTTGATGAAAAAGAAACATCAGGTGCAATCGGTGAAGAGCTCCTTGAATGGGTACTCAAAGAAGCAAAAGACGCAAAAGCAAACGGACAGACTCCCATTGCTTTTACACATTGGAATATGTCGGGAGAAAACTATCTTCACGAATATATTATGCAGGGCTTTGTTATTGACGAAGGATATATTCTGCAGGAGGTTTTTGCAGATGCAGGCATAAATTATGTATTCAGCGGCCACCAGCACACAAGCGATATAGACATAACCTATTCTGATGCCGGTGAACCTCTTTATTCTGTAATCACCCCCTCTCTCACTCAGTATCCGTTTGCATACAGAGAAACCTTCTTTGACAAGCAGGCAGACGGCTCTCTTAAAGTAACCTTTGAACAAAAGGAATGTGACAGCTTCACGCCCGTTATTTCAGCCGACACAGGCAATGAATATTTCACCCCCTACAGGGTAACAACAGGCTTTCCCAAGCAGTATTCAACAGCAATTGAATATCTTATGAAGATAATCAAAAAAGGGGTAGGAAATATTTTCCTTGATATAAGAGCTGCAGGCAGTATTATCGGTTACCTTGAAGAAACCATGGAGCTTGACATCAAGCAGACTATCAGTGATTTTATTTACGGAGGACTTTCCTTCTCAGGTTACGAGGTTCTTACCGAAAATACCATTATGGCTTTCCTGCAGGATATAGACAAGCAGGTAATGGATAAATACATAAACAACCCCGACTACACATTCGCAATTATTGAAAGTGCAATAACAAATGTTGTAAATACTCAGATTTCAGAGGTTCCCTCAACAAAGCATATTGACACATTCGGCTTCGGCAATAAAAATTCGGGCGGCACAATAGGCGATCTTCTCCTTTCAATCGTTGTTTCTATGTATGTCGGCAACGAAGATTTCTCCGATGACAAATTTATGCTCGATGTACTAAACAGCTGCAACAGCGTTGAGTTTGTAAATCTTGTATTTGATACAGCGGCTCAGTATGTTGTAAAGGATGTTGTCATTGATGAGATTCTTGCTAATACCGACCTTCACCTTGACACTCTTATTGATAAAGATGAAACAGACATTGCAACCTTTATTCAGGTTTGCTACATCACGATAACAAGCATTATAAACTCAGGCATATTTGATGATCTCGGAACAAAGAAAATCACAATGCAGGAGGTCACAGGCTTTGTTACTAAGCTGCTCAGCCTTATCGGCGGCTACTCCACTGATATTTCTCTCACAAACCTTGTGAAGATCGTTCTTGAAACAGGTCTTATCCCCTACGGCTCAACCGTTGATGAGCTTATAGATAACCTCATTGCAGAATTTATAAGCGAACAGGATAAGATGGCTGCCGCTGACCAGCTTTATGTGCTTTGCGACACAATCTGTAACGATGAAGATAAGGACTACAATGTAACCTACACATATAAAGGCAAAACCAAGGTTACTCCCACCCTTGAGGATATGCAGCTTCCCTCTCATGTCACCGTGTCTGTGGGTGAAAATGCAGCAGACTCCTTTATTATCAGCTGGTACACAAAATACAGCGTTACAGGCTCCGATATTGAAATATTTGAAGCAGGAACTTCAAGATTCAAGGGCAAAGCAACCGTAAACAAAAACATAAAGGCAACAAGCGAAGAAACAACTCTCTTTAACTATTGCTACGACTTAGGCTCCTTCGGTGTTTTCAATTATGAAAGAAAGGTAATAAAGCACAGCATAACCGTAACAGGTCTTAAACCCGGTACCGCTTATTCATACAGAATAGGCGATGCAAAAAAAGGCTTCTGGAGCGATAAGGGCACATACACAACCGCAGATAATTCCTCTGGTTTCTCCTTTATTCAGGTTTCAAACACTGCAGGCGCAACACAAAAGGAATACGATATTTGGGCAAAAACACTTAATGCAGCACTTAAAACCACCCCCAAAGCAGCCTTCATTGTACATACCGGAGATATGACATATAACGCAGCAACAGGCGAGCAGTGGGGCTTGGCACTCAACAGTGTTTCAGACATTCTTACAGATACTCCCCTTATGTACACTTCATCTGACAGCGACACCGCAGAATTCGACATTATGACAAAGTATTTTAATTTCGGCGGCAATGCTCCTACACAGATAAGTGAAAAAGGCTTATATTATTCATATGACTATAACAATGCACATTTTACAGTGCTTAACACAAACGACCTCAATAAAGACGGAACTCTCAGAACAAACCAGCTTAAATGGTTAAGAGAGGACCTTAATGAAAGCAAAGACGCACAGTGGAAAATCATTGTTCTTCATGAACCACTCTACGGCAATGCCGACAGTGATTCAAAGCTTCTTGCACAGCTTTCCGCAATGATAGAAAGCTATGATATTGACCTCATTCTTCAGGGACACGAAGCAGTTTACCTCAGAACTGAAATTCTCCTTGACAATGCCAAGGAAAACACACCTGTTATTAACAAAACAATAAACGGCAAAGCATATAAAACATATGTAGGTGCATTCGGTACTCTCGCACTTACAAGCGGCAATGCAGGTGTTACCAAAGAAGTAACCGTAACTGAAAATGAGCTCTTCAATAAGAATGTAAGCACAAACGCTCCTATGTACACCTCCTACACAATAAACGGCAACACGCTTACGGTTGATGTTTATACTGTTGACAAGAACGGCAAAAACACACTTTACGATTCATTTGCAATGGTAAAGGCAGGAAATAAAATCAAATTAGGTGATGTTGACTTTGACGGCAGGATTTCCGCAGCAGATGCCCGCCTTGCACTCAGATGTGCTGTAGGTCTTGAAGAAAACATAGCGGTTGCACAGACTATTGCAGCAGATACAGATGCAGACAAGAAAATCCTTTCTTCTGATGCAAGAACAATTCTCCGTGCTGCAGTAGGACTTGAAAAAATAAGTCCTGCAACAGTTGAAGCTTCAAGAGAAATAATCAGAGAAACAAAGTTTGAATAAAACAAACAGCAAAAAAAACATCCTGCAGCAGTTTTAACCGACTGCCGCAGGACTTTTTTGTTTTAATATTGGAATGACGGTAGTAATTCTAATTAAAATATCAGTTTATTTTTGTTACAAGCTGATAATATGCCGAAGCACTTTCACCGTTTGCCAGCGATATTACAACTGTTCCGTCTTCAAGCACCTGAGAATTTGCATAATAGGAGAAAACCTCATCCGTGTATGCAATTATTTCGTTTGTTTTGAAATTCATAACAGCACACGCTGCAACATTTTCTGTATTGGCGCCTCTTATAACACAAACAGTTCCGCTTTCATTCATAACGAATTTATCGGGCTTGAAGCCTTCCTTGAAGCAGGAATAAACAAGCTGCTTTGTTGTGCCGTCTAAACAGTTATAAATCTCGCCCGTTTTCTTGTTGAGCAGATATTTACCCGAACGGATATAATCCTCATCATAATCACCGATAAAAGACTTTATAACGGTTCTTTCGGAGTTTGCATAAAGGCAGAGTGAAAAGCCTGTGTCATCGCTGTGATTTGCGAAGAAATAAACTCCCTTGTCCGTACGCCAGAAAACAAGTGCTGCAACATCGGTAAGGTATCTTATATTGTCAACATTGGTGCCGCTTCCGCCGCTTGTGAAGATATCAACATACTCACTTTCTTCATACATAAGATAATATCTTGATGAGAAGAAAAGAACATTTTTATTGTTTCCCTGCCGGAGAATGTCATCCGTAAACATCTTATAGTCTGCCTTATCACGGGCATTTATATCAACTGTTCTCTGATCTTCTGAAAGAAAATGCTTTGTTGTGTGATCGGGATAAAGATAGAATATTTCGCTGTATACCTTGTCTTCTTTATAGAATCTGTCCGATTCAATATCAAGCATCATAAGCAGTGTACCGTCAGAGCCCTTGAAAGACTCAAACATCTCGGTTACCTTGAAAAAGGCGTAATCATAAAGATATATTCCCTCATACAGCAAACTCGTATAAAGTCCGTAGCCTATTGTTTTCCCGTCAATTTCAAGATAATGTATCTTTGCGGGAATCTGCTGACCGCTGCAAGCGGCTGTTACATCAAAGCTGCCCGTAGCGGGAATTTCGGTAATCACGGCATTTTGAACCTTATAAAACTTAACATCGCCCTGCTTTGTCATCGTAAAATAAACATTGTCAATATCTGTTGACATCAAAGGCAAAGCAGCCGTTATATCTGTGGTAAATGTCTGCGTATAATCATCTGTCTGTGCGCTGTTGCCCGATGTTGTTTCCTCAGGATGCACCATTGTGTTTATATCAATCACACCTGAAATTAAAACTGCCGCAATGGCTATAAGCACAACCAGCAATGCAGATAAAATTATTTTATATTTCTTTGCCATATTGTTCTCCTTTTAAAGGTATATTACTTTTCAATATAATATAATACAATTTTTAATAAAGCGTGTCAACCGCAATCCCGTATAAAATACAAATAAATACCGCCCGCTATTGACGGTCATAAAAATATGCAGTATAATTATATTATCACTAAAGCATACAGATTAAACTTTCTCTCTCAGATACTACCCTGAAAAATTGAAAGCTATCTTAAAAAAAGGAGATTTTATTATGGAAATCAGCAATGCAACCTACAAATCACGCGCAAAAGCAGCTTTGCAGAATAACTATTGGAAGGCTTTTCTTGTAAGCTTTTTAACCACGGCAATTCTGAGTGCGGGAACCTCCGTCAGCACGGCGATAAACACCTTCAACACAACTCAGGATATTATGGCAAACGAATTTTCAGTAGCATTTTCCTACAGTCCTTTTGCATCAATCGGTTCTTTGGTAACATTTTTGCTTACAGGCACACTTACAGTAGGTGCCGCACGCTTCTTCCTTAACCTCATCAACAGAACCGAGCCGGGAATAGAAGACCTCTTTTCCGCTTTTAAGAATTACGGCAACACTCTTGTTCTCGGACTGCTTACAATGCTTTACACCTTTTTATGGTCACTTCTTTTGATAATCCCAGGAATTATAAAAAGCCTCGGCTATTTCGCAGCTCCCTATATTCTTGCCGAGCATCCCGAAATCAAGGCATCAGAAGCACTCAGGATGTCTGAAGAAATGATGAAAGGACACAAAAAAGAGCTTTTCCTGCTCGGATTAAGCTTTGCAGGCTGGTTCTTACTTTCAATCCTCACTCTGGGTATCGGAATTATATTCCTGCAGCCCTACTATCAGACAACTATGGCAGAATTCTTCAATGAGATATCGGGCAACAACTATGAAAAGCATATAAATAATGTTAACCCGGTCACAGAAAACTTTGACTCTCCCGCTGCACCCGAAGAATTCTGATAATGCATCCTCCGACCGAAAAGCAAAAAAGCTTTTCGGTCTTTTTTTATGAATAAAAAAGCAAATAAATACAAAACTTATTGTTAATATTACTAAAAAAAAGGGATTTTTTTTGTTCAGTCAACTAAACTTCATCAATTACATATATTTTTTAAAAATAGTTTTTATTTACTATTGTTTTCAGGTCAAAAATAGTATAAAATGTACAACATAAGGATGAAAAACGCTATGTTTTTTAAATCTTTTTGGAGGTTTTGTATGAAAATAACGATTACACAGAGCAAAGCAAAAGAACTTCTCGAAGCAAAACTTCTCCATTTCTTCGGAGTTAGTGCTGAAAATGCAACATATGAACAGTTCTACAGGGCTATTGCAATGATCCTTAAGGATCTTATGGCACAGTGCCGTGCCGATTTCTCTAAAAGAGCAGATGAAGCGAATTCAAAAAGAGTTTATTATCTCTCAATGGAATTCCTTATGGGCCGTTCACTTAAAAACAATCTTTATAACCTTAATCTCACAAATACCTTTGAAAAGGTACTTAAAGAGTACGATATAAAGCTTGATAAATTATATGACTGCGAACCCGACGCGGGATTGGGCAACGGCGGACTGGGCAGACTTGCCGCCTGCTATCTTGACGGACTTGCAACTCAAGGGTATCCCGCAACAGGCTATTCCATTCTTTATGAATACGGAATTTTCAAACAGAAGTTTGTTGACGGCTGGCAGACAGAACTGCCGGACTTCTGGCTTCCCGGCGGTGAAGTGTGGCTTACCAGAAAAGAGGAAAGCGCAGTCAATGTTCTCTTTGAAGGTAATGTGTGCGACAGCTGGGATAACGGACACCATCAGGTAGAAATAAAGGATGCTAATGTTATCAAGGCAATCCCCAACGATATGTATGTTGCCGGTAAGGATGGCAGGGGTGTGAGCATTCTCCGCCTCTGGTCAGCAGAAGCACCCGGTATGGATATGGCTCTCTTCAATGAAGGTCAGTACCTCAAGGCGGTTGAAAGAGATGCTATGGCAAAAACAATAAGCAAGGTGCTTTATCCTGCAGATAATCATCCCGAGGGAAAAAGCCTTCGTTTAAGACAGCAATATTTCTTTGTATCCGCATCAATTCAGGATATTATAAGACATCATCTTCACAGATATAACACACTGGCAAACCTGCCCGAAAAAATAGCCATTCATATCAATGACACACATCCCACTCTTTCAATCCCCGAGCTTATGAGAATTCTTCTCGATGAATGCGGCTACGGCTGGGATGATGCATGGAATCTTGTTACTTCCACAATAGCATACACAAACCATACGGTTATGGCAGAGGCTCTTGAAAAATGGAGCGTTGAGCTTATGCAGCGTCTGCTTCCGAGAATCTATCAGATTATCAAGGAAATTGATAACCGCTTCCGTGCTTATGTGTGGGAATGTACACACGATGCAGATTATGTTGAAAGAACAGCTATCGTTTCAGACGGTACTGTCAGAATGGCAAACCTGTGTGTTGCAGCAAGCCACCATATAAACGGTGTTTCCGCTCTTCACTCACAGATTCTCAAAGACAGTGTATTTAACGATTTCTATCGCCTCACCCCCGAAAAGTTTACAAATGTAACAAACGGTATTGCTCACAGAAGATGGCTGTGTCAGGCTAACCCCGAGCTTACCAAATACCTCACAAAGCTTATCGGTGACGGCTTCATTCTTAACGGCGATGAGCTTAAGAATCTTCGTAAATTTGAAAATGATGCTGCTGTGCTCGAGGAGTTAGGCAAAATTAAGCGTCACAACAAGGAAGAATTTGCAAAGCATATATTCAGAACAACAGGCATAAAGCTTGACACAGACTCCCTGTTTGATGTACAGGTAAAGCGTCTGCACGAATATAAGCGTCAGGAATTAAATGCCTTCAATATTCTCACAAAGTATATTGAAATCAAGAACAATCCCAACGGAAATTATATCCCTCACACATATATCTTCGGTGCAAAGGCTGCTCCCGGCTATTATATGGCTAAAAAGATAATCAGCTTCATTTTAGCACTCGCGGATATGATAAACAATGACCCGCAGGTAAACAAATATCTAAAGGTTGTTTATGTTGAGGATTACTGTGTAACTGCAGCAGAAAAGCTTATGCCCGCAGCTGATATAAGTGAACAGATTTCTCTTGCCGGCACGGAAGCCAGCGGCACGGGAAATATGAAGCTTATGATAAACGGTGCCGTTACTCTCGGAACAATGGACGGTGCAAATGTTGAAATCTTTGAAGCGGTAGGCAAGGACAACATTGTTATTTTCGGCATGAGCACTCCCGAGGTAAATCAGCTTAAAAAGGCCGGCTACTCCCCCGTAAATTATTACCAGAACAATGTTGAGCTTAAAGCTACGATAGATTTTATCAATTCACACACCTTTAACTCAAAAACCTTCCCCGAAATCGGCGAAACAATCAAGCATCACGACCCCTATATGGTTCTTGCCGACTTTGCAGATTACAGACTTGCACAGAAAAAATGCGAGGAGCTTTTCTGCAACAAGGATATTTTCAATAAAATGTCTCTTCATAATATTGCAGGTGCGGGAATATTTGCCGCAGACCGTTCAATAAACGATTATGCAAGAGATATATGGCACGCAAATCCTGCAAAAAAATAAGAGGCAGATATGAATTTCTCTCCTTTTAACCCGACAAATGAGTGTCACAAATCAATAACAAAAGCCACAGCCGCAGGAACTTCCCTGCGGCTCAGAGTTGTTTTACCAAGAAATTTCGGTGTAACGGCTTGTTTTCTTATTGTAAGCGAGGATAATAAAAACGATATATACATACCTATGACATGGGAAAGCACAGACGGCATTACAGAATGGTGGTATACGGATTACTGTCCCGAAAATCCTGCTCTGCTCTTTTACCGCTTTGCATATAACTCTCCGTGGGGACACTCTCCCATAGGCAGAGAGGAACAAGGCATAAAAGGTGTAATCGGCTCATTACGGAAATGGCAGCTCACTGTTTTTGAAAAGGATTTCAAAACTCCGGATTGGGTAAAAGGAGGAATAATTTATCAGATTTTCCCCGACCGCTTCTGCTGCTCGGGAGAAAAAAAAGCAGATGTCCCCGCAGACAGAATTTTAAGAACTGATTTTGATGCCCTCCCCCATTATAAGCCCGATAAAAACGGAGTTATACGGAATAACGACTATTTTGGCGGAGATTTCAAGGGCATTGAAAGCAAATTAGATTATATAAAATCCCTCGGTGTAAGCCTTATATACCTCAATCCCATATGTGAATCGCACTCCAATCACAGATATGACACAGCTGATTATTTAACTCCCGACCCGTTGCTCGGCACAAAAGAGGATTTTATTTCTCTGTGCAATGAAGCGCACAAAAGAGGAATAAAAATAATCCTTGACGGTGTTTTCTCTCACACGGGAGCAGACAGCATATACTTTAATAAGTATAACCGCTACCCCGATACAGGTGCATATCAGTCCGAAGGCTCACCGTACTATTCATGGTATTCCTTCAAAAGCTATCCCGACAAATATAACAGCTGGTGGGGAATAGATATTCTTCCCGAAGTAAACGAAACCTCCCCCTCTTATACCGAATTTATAACAGGCGAAAACGGAGTTGTTGATTATTGGCTGAAACTCGGTGCAGACGGCTTCAGACTTGATGTTGCCGATGAATTACCCGATGCGTTTCTTGACAACATAAGAAAAGCCGTAAAACGCAACGGTGAGGATAAATTCCTTTTGGGCGAGGTCTGGGAGGACGCAAGCAACAAAATAAGCGGTGGCGGAAGAAGACGCTTTCTTTTGGGCAAACAGCTCGATTCCGTTATGAATTATCCGTTCAGAGATACCCTTATTAATTTTCTTCTCACAGGTTCTGCAGAACGCTTTATGGATAGAATAACTGAAATCTGCCGTAATTATCCGCCCGAAGCACTGCACACAATGATGAACCACCTCGGCACACACGATACCGAAAGAATACTCACTGTCCTCTCGGGAATAAACTGCGAGGGTAAAAACCGCGATTGGCAGGCAAATGTACAAATCCCTGAAAGCAATCTCCAACACGGAATAAAGCTTCTGAAAATGGCTCTGTCTGTAATATATACTCTCCCCGGTATTCCGAGCATCTACTACGGTGACGAAGCAGGACTTACAGGCTGCAAGGATCCGTTCAACAGAAGCTTCTATCCGTGGGGCAGAGAAAATACCGAAATTCTTGATTTTCAGAAATTCTTAGGTAATTTCAGGCGCAGCACAAAAGCCTTCACAACGGGGGAATTTATCCCCCTTTCAGCAGTTCTCGGCTGTGTTGCATATATGAGATACCTTGAGGGTGAAAAGAGAATTGCGGTCATTGCAAACAAAAATCCAAAGGAAATAACCTATTGGCTTAATTGGGATATGAATGAAATGACCGTTGTTACAGGCGGCGAAAAAATCAACGGCGGAGTGATTATCCCTGCCGAAACCTGTGTAATACTTTCCGATTAATTTAATCTCTGTATTACTAAAGGCAATACCCTTTCAAAAGAAAGTGTGTTGCCTTTTTTTATTGCGTTTAATATAAAAGGAAAAGGCGTTATCCGGGAGGATAACGCCGTAAACCTTTAATTAAAACTGCAAATATGCTTTTCTTTAATTAACAATTATTTTCTTTTCTTTGTGATAACGAATGCAGCACCTGCAAGAGCAACTACACCGAAAGCAGCTGCAAGAGCCATATTGTCGCCTGTGTCCTTATCACCTGTGTCGGGGTTAGTAACGGGCTTGCTGGGAGCCTTTGTTGTTGTTTCCTTGTCAACAACGGGAGCCTTTGTTGTTGTTTCCTTGTCAGCAACGGGAGCCTTTGTTGTTGTTTCCTTGTCAGCAACAGGAGCCTTTGTTGTTGTTTCAACGGGAGCCTTTGTTGTTGTTTCGGGAGCTTCCTTTAATGTTACAGTCTTAGTGAATGCCTTGAAAGTCTTAGCTTCAGCATCATCCTTGTTTTCACCCATACCGAAACCGCCGGAAACCTTAACTTCTGCTTTGTATGCTTCAGCATCAACAAGCTCGAAGTATACAACTACAAGATCAAATGTCTTGTCGTCGATAGCAACATCCTTACCGGGCTTAGCATCAGCAGCAGCTTCTGCAGCTGTTTTGAGGTTAGTTTTGAAGTAACCGCCAACATTGAGCTTACCGGAAGCATTTTCTGTGTCACCTATTTCATAGGTAAATGAGTTCTTCTTTGTGTTGTTCATCTGAACAGAGTCAGCGCCGTTATCAGCAAAGCTGTATGTGAGAACAGCAGCATCATACTCAAGAACAACGTCAAAAGAAGCCATACCGACTGCATCCTTAGCTGTAATAACAACCTTGATCATGTTGTCTTCTTCAGCAGCAGTAGCAACGATTGTGGGATTCTGAGCTGCGAAGGAAACGCAAGCAAAGCCGGCAACCATTGCAAGAGCCATTACGAGTGCAAGCACTTTTTTTGCAATTTTCATTTTTAGGACCATCCTTTTTGATATTTTATATATAAGGCTTATGCCTTCATATACTGAATAATAGCAACGCTATTACAGAGGTATTATACAGCAAAGAGTATAACAAGTCAATAGTTTTACACCACTTTTTTCGCGGGTGCAGTATGAAATATTTGACATAAAAGTCCGAGCCGTATATAATAATACCGAACAGCGCCGATGTGCCTCTTATTTTAGCACTAAAAAAAATAAAATTCAAGTCGGTTCGGCGTTAATTTAAAATATTTTTCTGTATAAACTTTTGTATATTATATACAAAACCTGAAAAGGAGGTATTTTACGGATGATAAATGACTTAACTGAGCTTAAAAAGCAATGTCTTGAATGCAAGGAATGTCCGCTATGCGAAACCAGAAACAATGTTGTTTTCGGCACGGGAAATCCGGAAGCCGAAATTCTGTTTATAGGTGAAGCACCCGGTGAAAACGAGGATTTACAGGGAGAACCCTTTGTGGGCAGAGGCGGCAAGCTTCTGGATTTATACCTCAACGGTATAGGGCTCGACAGAAAAGAAAACATATATATAGCAAATATGCTCAAATGCAGACCGCCGAAAAACCGCGACCCCAAGCCCGAGGAAATGGACAAATGTCTTGTGTGGCTTCGTGAGCTTGTGCGAATTATGCGCCCGAAAATAATAGTTTGCGTGGGCAGAATTTCGGCAATGCGGCTTATTTCCCCCGATTTCAAGGTTACCAAGGAGCACGGCATTTTCTATAATAAAAACGGAACACTTATGATGGGCACCTTCCATCCCGCGGCGCTTCTCAGAGACCCGAGAAAAAAAGGCGAATGCTTTGAGGATTTCCTTAAGCTGCAGGACAAAATCAAAGAGCTCGGAATAAAAATTTAACCACCAAAAATAGAACGGACCTGTCATCAATGGAAACAGCAGGTCCGTTTTGTATTGTTAACCTATGTGATTTTGAAGTGTATTTACCATAGCCGTGCTTCTTGTCATAGAGGTATTGTTACAGAAAATAACATCATTTATTCCGTAAGCATCAACAAGCGACATAATTGTATACGGAGAATAACGGAAGTCCATAACATAAACATATTTATAGTGAGAAGCCAGGAAGGGCACAAAGCAGTTGCCGAAGGATTCCTTTATAACAAGACAGCTCTCTCCCGATGCCATATCGGTGTTATCTATAATGGTAAAGGGGTTGTCCCCGAAAATGAAGCAGCCGTATTTATTTGATGCGGCATTGTTGCTGACATTATATATAAGAGGATGAACACCGGGATTGCCGTTTTTATCATAAACAGTCATCAAGGTATTGCAGGGAGGCAGATAAGCATCAACTCTGTCGGGAGTTGCCGAAAGAGCAGGACTCATTCCCGAATCCGTATAAAAGCTGCCGAGGAAGCCTTCAAAGCTGAGCATTCCGTATGAATTCAGCGGCAAAGCGGAAATACCTTTCGCTGCACAGAAATCCGTATATGCATAATATGCACCCAGAGCAGTCCAATGGTGGTCTGTTCTGAAATACAGATATTCACCCGAGTGATTTTTAAGAGTGGGATAAATATTGACCTTTCTGACATTGGCATTCATTGAACCGAGCATATAATTTATCGCCTTGCTCTGGTCGGAAACAGAAAGCTTGGCTCTTACAGCCTCTGGAAGAACAATATCAATACTTGTAGGTATTATCATACAATAGACATTTGCTTTACCGAGAAGCTTATCAGCAGTCTGATTAACAGCCGATATATATCCGTCAGATGCTGCCTGATTAAAATGATAATATTCATAGCCGGCATTTTCATGGATATATATACTGCTGAATGCCTGTGAATGTGTTGTACTTTCTGTTGAGCTGTGAGTTGTGGTTTCAGGCACAGAGGTAGTGGTTTCAGGGGGTAAAGTTGTTTCGGGAGGTAAGGTTGTTTCAATAATCTCGGTTGCAGGCGCATCTGTAACGGGAGCTTCGGTTGTTGTTTCCTGAATTACAGGCGCCTGTGTTTCGGGAGCTTGGGTTGTTGTTTCGGGCTGAACATTACCGGGAATATCGGGAATTTCATCCCCCTTTTCTCCCTCGGAGAAGCCGAGATGCACTCTTGACGAGCCGAGAAGATTCTGAATTTTGGAGTTTGCGGACACAAAATAATCTCTGAACGGAACGGTATCGGAAAACCAAAGAGAAATATCTGAAAAATAAGAGCCGTCAAGCAAAGCTGTCAGAGTGAAATCGGGGAAGCGGGCAAGCTCTCTCTTTTCTGTTTCCGAAACGCTCGGACGCAAAGGCAAAATGAGGGAAAGCACCGACATTACAAGCAATACCGAAGCGGTAACAACAATTTTTGTTATATTGAACTTCTGTTCTTTTGTATACTTCTTCAAACTCTCACCGCCTCAGAACTGGAAATAAATAAACGGATTATAGGAATCGCCTACCAAAGCAAGGCAGGACACAACAAGCAGCACTGCAGGAATCAGCACATTGGACATATTATAAAAAACGGAGAATAGCTTGTTGCTCTGCGCCTTGACTTTAACTCTTTCACCGAGCTTTCGGTAAACAGGAGTACAGGCAAGAACACATATCAGGAAAAAGAAAATATAATCCTTTGCAAATGACAAGCTTTCGTATGTATACCATTCATTGGAATTAAGTGCAAACATACCTCTGAAAACACTTATAAGCAGAGTCATATCGGTAAATTTAAAGAAAATCCAGCCGAAGAAAACAACAGCTAAAAGATATATTCTGCTGAAAATACCTCTTTTGAGGATTTTTCCGAGAAAAGCCTTTTCAATAACCAGGAAAACAAAGAAATAAAGTCCCCAAAGAACAAAATTCCAGCTTGCACCGTGCCACAGACCCGTAAGAGCCCACACGATGAACAGATTTATATATGTTCTGCTTTTTCCCTTTCTGTTACCTCCGAGAGGGATATATACATAATCGCGGAAAAATGTACCCAGAGAAATGTGCCAGCGTCTCCAGAATTCTGTCACACTGCCCGAACAATAGGGATAATCAAAGTTCTCCTTATATCTGAAGCCGCAGATAAGTCCCAATCCTATTGCCATATCCGAATAAGCGGAGAAATCGAGATAAATCTGAAGCATATAGAAAGCCATTCCCACCCATAAGGTAAGCGCGGAGCTGCTCTGAACGGACAGAATATTCTCTATCAGCATATCCTTGTTTGCAATAGCAGCATCGGATAAAAGCAAGGTATCCGCAACAGCGGCACAGGAATTGGCAAGCACCGATTTTTTTGCAAGACCGAAGGTAAATCTTGTGATACCGCGGCTGACTGATTCAATATCCTCTTTTCGGTGCATTATCTGCTCTTCAATGTCACCGTAGCGAACAATAGGCCCTGCCACACACTGATGGAAAAGCCCTGCATATAAAAGCACACACCAATATTTTTTCTGTGCGGGAACTTCCTTGCGGTAAACATCCACAACATAAGTAAGCAGCTGGAAGGTATAGAAGGATATACCTATAGGAAGAGAAACCTCAGGCACGGCAAAAAGCTCACTTCCGACAAGGGCATTGATATTTTCAACAATAAATCCCGCATACTTGAAATAACCTATAGAAGCAATACATACCAAAACGGCACACAGCAGAACAAAACGCCTTACGCCGTTCTTCTGAGTTTTGTCAATAAGCCGTGAAAATACCCAGCAAAACCACGACATCACTATAAGAATAAAAACATAAACAGGCTCCCCCCACGCATAAAAAACGAGAGAGAACAAAAGAAGCACTATATTTTTAACCTTTATGCTGTCAACAAAAAAATAGCACAGCAGATTAAAGGTAAGAAACACAAGAATAAAAATAAGACTGGAAAAAACCATTTTAATTAACTACTTTCTTCAGTAAGACTACTGAATATTATCCGTCAAAAAGCGACAAAAAACAAGCACCTGAAGGCAAAAAGAAATAAATTGTATATTTACACAAAAACAGCCTGAGAAAGAACATATTTTTTCGGGATTTTTTCTTTTTTTCTTATCATCGCAACAGCATATTCCCACACTCAGCGAACAATGAAATTTTCTGCTTCCTTTTTAGTATAAAACAGAGAAAATTTTACTGTTTTTTGTTTTTTTATTGTGTTTTAAGATTTTATATGTTATTATAATGTGTATTTCATAATTATCACGGAGGCAAAAAATGAAAAAAGTGTTAAGTATGCTCAAACCGCATTCAAAACCCCTTGTGCTTTCAATCATATTTGCAACACTGAATACGGTCATGCAGCTGCTCATTCCTGTGTACACAAGAAATATTCTCAGTGAAGGTATCCTTGCAAAGAATATGGAAAAGCTCATTGAAATATGTCTTATAATGCTCGGCTTTACCCTTCTCGGAATCATCACAAGCATTTTGAACACCTATTTCTCAACGAGAACCTCAGTAGGATATGCCGTAACATTAAGAAACTTTATTTTTGAAAAGGTTTCCCGCCTTTCTCAGAGTGATATAGACAAAATCGGTGTTGCTTCTCTCGTAACAAGAACAACAAACGATGTCCGTCAGGTGCACGATATTGTTTTATCCACACTTAAGTCACTCATTCCCATTCCCATAATGTTTGTCGGCGGTCTTACAATGGCATTCTATATGAATCCGCGGCTTGCAAAAATTGCATTATGGAGCATACCTGTTCTCATTGCACTCGCAGTTGTTCTCATCGTTATAATCGTACCGATGTTTGCAAAAATACAGAAGCTGGTGGACAGGCTCAATCAGTCCATGCGAGAAAAAATAAGCGGCATCCGTGTTATCAGAGCCTTCAACAAAACCGAATACGAGGATGAGCGTTTTTCAAAAACAAACCTTGAGCTTACGGGTATAGCCCTCAAGGCGCACAGAATTATGGCAGGGCTTCTTCCCGTAATCACCGTTGGCTTATATTCTCTGATATGTGTTATAGTCTACATAAGCGTATCCGATGCGAACACACTTGACCCCTCAACCCAGAAAGAAGAAATACTCAGTGCAATCCCCAATATGTATGCCTTCATAACATACTTCTCGCTTGTTATAACTGCAGTTACCTCCGTTGTCAGTATAGTGGTTTCTATCCCCAAGGCTTCAATTTCGGGAAAGAGAATCAAGGTTATAATGGAAGCCGTTTCGGATATTGTTGAAAGCGAGAATCCGATAACTCCCGACGAAAAAGATAAGGGCAAGGTTGAATTCAGAAATGTAACCTTCAAGCATAAGCCCTTGCCGAAAAAAGAAGCAAAAAAGAAACGCACACTCAAAGTAAAAAAGAAAGCCCCGCAAGCTAATGCAGAAAAGAAACAAGCAGAACCCTTTACTCTTAACGATGTAAGCTTTACCTCCTATCCCGGAGAAATCACTGCAATAATCGGTATCACGGGAAGCGGAAAAACAACTCTTGTCAATCTCATCCCCCGTCTTTACGATGTAACCGAAGGTGAGGTGCTTGTTGCAGGGGTAAATGTTAAGGAGCTAAGCTCTCAGGAGATTGAGAACCGTATTGCGGTAATTCCTCAGCAGGCATTCCTTTTCAGCGGCAGCATTGCAGATAATATCCGCTTCGGCAAGGAGGATGCAACCGACACCGAAATCTGGCGCGCACTCGAAATCGCACAGGCAAAATCCTTTGTTGCCGCTATGCCCGACGGCATTGAAAGCTTTGTTTCTCAGGCAGGCAAAAACTTCTCGGGCGGTCAGAAACAGCGTCTTGCAATAGCAAGAGCCGTTGTAAAGGGTGCAGAGATATGTATTTTTGATGACAGCTTCTCAGCTCTTGACCTTGCAACGGATGCAAGACTCAGAGCCTCTCTTAAGGAAAATCTTACAGACACAAATATCATCATTGTTGCCCAGCGTGTGGGCACGGTTATAAACGCAGACAGAATTATAGTTCTCGACAACGGTAATGTTGTAGGTCAGGGCACGCATACCGAGCTTCTGAAAACCTGCAGCACATACCGTGAAATAGTTGTTACCCAGTTATCCGAAGAAGCACTTGAGGGGGTGGAAATAAGTGAGCAGGAATAAAATAAACTCCCTGAAAGAAACAAGCTATAACAGTAAATACGCATCCTACAGAAATGAGCCCAAGGATGAGCAGAAGCCTGAAAATATGAAAGGGACGGTTATCCGCTTCTTTTCACTTATAAAGCCTCAGGCAGTTTCGATGGCAATAGTGTGTATTGCATCAATGCTCAACACGGTCTGTACTGTTATTTCCCCGCAGTATCTCGCGGACCTCATAAACATTCTTCAGGAACAGATTGAGGGCAGACTTACGGGCGGCACCATCGATTTTTCAGGCACATACACAATAATAATCAGACTGGCTTCAATATATCTGCTGTCTTCTCTGTTTATGTTTATTCAGCAATATACCTCGGCAGGACTCTCACAGAAGCTTGTCTGCCGTTTAAGAGAGCAGCTCAACTCGAAATTATCCGTTTTACCCTTGAGTTATTATGACAAGAACACCAAGGGACAGGTTATTTCCAAGATGATAAACGATATTGAAAATGTAAGCTCAAGCCTTCAGAGCAGTATCGTAACAATACTCACAAGCATAGTTCAGGTAATAGGCAGCCTTATAATGATGCTGAGCACGGGCAATATATGGATGACTCTTGTTGCAATCTGCCTTGTTCCTGTTTCCGGCATCGTTTCATATCAGGTTTCAAAAATATCGAAAAAATGGTTCAAGCGTTATTGGGACACAATGGGCGACCTCAACGGACATATAGAGGAAATGTATGCAGGTCACACAATAGTCAGAATGTTCGGACATGAGAGCAAATCCGTTGAAGAATTCCGAGGCATTACCTACCGTCTTGCAAAAAACAGCTTTATGGCAAATATGATTTCGGGGGTACTCAATCCCGTTCTCACGCTCATAAAGAATATAAATTATGTAAGCCTGTGCCTTCTCGGCGGTTATTTCTACATAAATATGCACAGCGGTGTTGTTTCGGGATTTTCCTCCGTTGCACTGGGTGACATTCAGGCATTCCTTTCATATTCATCCTATTTCTCCTCTCCTATTATCAACCTTTCAAAGATTATAAACAACATCCAGTCTTCGTTGGCATCAGCAGAAAGAGTGTTTGCTATTCTTGATGAAGAGCAGGAAGTCCCCGACTGTCACGACAACGATTCGGATGAAAAGGCGGCAGGCCTTATTGAATTCAGGGATGTATCGTTCAGATATGTTGAGGATATACCGCTAATTGATGAGCTCAACCTCACCGCAAAGCCCGGCAGCGTTACCGCGATAGTAGGTCCCACGGGAGCAGGTAAAACCACTATAGTAAATCTGCTTATGCGTTTTTACGATATAAACGGCGGTCACATTTATCTTGACGGAAAAGACATATACACAATGTCAAGAAATTCTCTGCGCGCAAACTTCGGTATGGTATTACAGGATACATGGCTTTTCAAGGGTACCATAAGAGAAAATATTCTTTACGGCAGAAGCGATGCAACAGAAGAGGAGCTCATTGAAGTCACCAAATCGGCACATATTTACGACTATATAATGTCCCTGCCCAACGGCTTTGACACTCTTCTGACAGAAGACGGCACAAATATCTCTCAGGGGCAAAAACAGCTGCTCACCATTGCAAGAGCACTTATTGCAAACCCCGCAGTTCTTATCCTCGATGAAGCAACAAGCTCGGTTGACACAAAGACTGAGCTGCAGATACAGAATGCCATGAACACACTTATGCAGGGCAGAACAAGCTTTGTTATAGCCCACCGCCTTTCCACGATAAAGAATGCAGATAACATTCTTGTAATGAAAAAAGGCAGGATTGTGGAACAGGGCACACACGACTCACTTCTCAAAGCAGACGGCTTCTATGCAATGCTTTATAACAGTCAGTATACAGACGGTATTCCGCCTGAAGATTAAAAATAAAAAAAATTACGAGGTGTATTAAAATGCTTAAAGGTATTCCCGCTTTGGTTTCCCCCGAACTTCTTAAAATTCTTTGTGAAATGGGACACGGAGATGAAATTGTTATCGGCGACGGCAACTTCCCCGCTGCTTCCTGTGCACAGCGTCTTATCCGCTGTGACGGACTCGGAGTTCCCGAAATTCTCGATGCAGTTCTCAAGCTCATTCCCCTTGACACCTATGTTGACTCTCCTGCAATGCTTATGGCAACAACAAAGGGCGATCCCACACCCGAAATCTGGGACACATATGAAAAAATAATCACAGAAAACAACGGCGAAACAAACATTTCTCAGATTGAAAGATTTGAGTTCTACGACAGAACAAAAAAGGCTTATGCCGTTATTGCAACAAGTGAAAGCGCACTTTATGCAAACATCATTCTGAAAAAGGGCGTTGTTAAATAATGTCACCGCTTATATATTTTATGCTTATGGGCGCGCAGGCACTTCTTGCCTACCGCTACACTCAGGAGAACACAACATTAAAGGAAAAGCTTGCCGCATCCTCAATTTTCGTAGTAACGGGTATTTATCTTCTCGTTTATGAAAACAAGCTTAATTCCCCATATGCCTGGCTTATTGTTGCAGGTCTTGTTATGTCCTTCTTAGGCGACTGGCTTCTCAAATATACCCTTTTCGGTATGCCGGGACTTCCCGGAATTGCAGCCTTTGCAGCAGCCCATATTCTGTACATAAGTGCATATATTGTAAAGCAGCCGCTTGATATAAACACCTTGTGGCTTCTCATTCCGTGGGCATTTACAGTTCTCACGGCAGTTCTTGTACAGAGAAAAATAAAAATCGACTTTTCCGGCTCGGGTCCTGCAGTTTTTGCCTATATGCTTATAATTTCCGCAATGGTGTGTCTGGGCTGCCGTGCCGGTATACTTTATATGGATTTCTCACAGGCCGAAAGCATTCTCAAGGGACTTATACTTGTCATAGGTGTTATCCTCTTTATGATTTCGGACTGCGGAGTAGCTCTTTATCTGTTTGGAAAAAAAGAGCATATTCCTCTGGGCAAAAAAAGATATTCGCTTGATACATTTAATCTTATAACCTATTATTCGGGACAATTTCTTATTGCCTCATCAATTCTTATGTAATACTTATTTTTTCAAAGGGAGATTGACATTATGAAAAGAGTTCTCGCTTTTGACTTCGGAGCATCCTCCGGAAGAGCAATTCTCGGCAGCTTTGACGGTGAAAAAATCACACTTAACGAAGTGCACCGTTTCTCAAATGACCCCGTAAGTGTGGGCGGAACATTCTACTGGGATGTTCTGCGTCTTTTCCACGAAATAAAGCAAGGCATATTAAAAGCAAAGCAGGCAGGCGGTTTTGATTCCATAGGAATTGACACCTGGGGCGTTGACTTCGGTCTTATCGACAAAAAGGGGTATCTTCTCGAAAACCCCGTTCACTACCGCGACAAAAGAAATCAGGGTATGATAGAGGAAGCCGAAAAATATATTTCAAAGGATGAGCTTTATAACATCACGGGAATTCAGTTTATGGATTTCAATACTGTTTTCCAGCTTTTAAGCCTTAAAATAAACCGCCCTGAGCTTTTGGAAAAAGCAGATAAGCTCCTTTTTATGCCCGACTTGCTCAACTACTTCCTTACAGGTACAAAAGTGAGCGAATATTCAATAGCAACCACATCACAGCTTATTGATATAAACACAAGAGGCTGGAGCAAAACGGTAACAGAAAAATTATCTCTTCCCGACTCTCTCCTTGCAGATATTGTAAAACCGGGCACGGTAATAGGAAAATTATCCCCCGAAATCTGCGAAGAGCTCGGTGTTGAAAGTGTTGATGTTATCGCTGTTGCAGGACACGACACTCAGTCGGCAATAACTGCAGTCCCGAGCGAAAAACCCGATTTTGCATTCATAAGCTGCGGAACCTGGTCACTTTTCGGAACAGAACCCGAAAAGCCCATTGTCAATGAAAAATCAAGAAAATTCAATGTGACCAATGAAGGCGGCTACAACTATGCCACCGCTTTCCTTAAAAACATCTGCGGTCTGTGGCTCATTCAGGAAAGCCGCCGTCAGTGGATAAGAGAGGGCAAGGAATATTCTTATGCCGAGCTTGAGGAAATGGCTCTTGCCTCCAAGGAATTCCAATGCTTTATTGACCCCGATGCACCCGAATTTGTTGCAATGGGAGATATTCCCTCAAGAATAAAGGAATTCTGCAAAAAAACAAATCAGTATGTTCCCGAAACCGTAGGCGAGATTGTAAGATGTATATACGAAAGCCTTGCTCTTAAATACAGAAATGTATTCGAGGGAATTGAAGACTGTACAAGCAAAAAATATGAACAGATAAATATTATGGGCGGCGGCACAAAGGATAAGCTTCTTTGCAAAATGACTGCCGATTCCTGTGCTGTTCCGGTATATGCAGGTCCCATTGAAGCAACAGTTCTCGGAAATATTGCCATTCAGCTTATGAGTGCGGGCGATATTGCTGATATAAACGAAGCAAGAAAAATTATCGCAAAGGGCGAAAATCTCAAGGAGTATCTACCTGAAAACACCGATAAGTGGAATAAGGCATACGAAATTTATAAAAATTATATTGTTGAGTAAATTATGAATTTAACAGATATCAATACCGTAAAAAAAATACTGTCCCGTCACGGATTTTCCTTTTCTAAGGCTTTAGGACAGAACTTCATAATAAATCCCGACATCTGCCCCGAAATGGCAAGACTTTCGGGAATTGAGCCGGGTTGCGGAGTAATTGAAATCGGTCCGGGTATAGGTGTGCTGACGGTGGAGCTTGCAAAAATTGCCGAAAAGGTTGTTGCTATAGAGCTTGATACCCGTCTTATTCCCGTACTTGCCCGGACTCTTTCAGACTACCGTAATGTTGAGGTCATAAATGCCGATGTGCTCAAAACTGACCTCGTTGACATTATAAACACTCATTTTGCAGGCAAAAAGGTGTATATCTGCGCAAATCTCCCTTACTATATCACCTCTCCTATTATAATGTATCTTCTCGAAAGCCGTCTGCCTGTTGAAGCAATAACTGTTATGGTGCAAAAGGAGGCTGCCCAAAGGCTCTGCGCACCCGTAGGGAGCCGTGAATCGGGAGCCATCACCGTTGCGGTGAACTATTATGCAAAGGCGAAAAGATTATTTGAGGTAGACAAAAACAGCTTTACGCCTGCCCCTAAGGTAGACAGCGAGGTTATGCGACTTGACATCAGAAAAGAATCCGAAGTTGAGCTTCTTGATGAAAAATTTTTCTTCAGCGTTGTTAAAGCCGCATTCTCCCAAAGAAGAAAAACCGCAATAAACGGAATTTCATCGGGAATGGGTATTTCAAAGGATAAAATCACCAAGGCTCTTGAGGAGAGCCGGCTCTCTCCCACCGTAAGAGCAGAAGCTCTCACAATGGAGCAGTTAGCTTCTCTGGCAAATAACTTGTATAAACTAAAACAGGAGAAATAAAATGAACGGTCGTTTTATTGTAATAGAAGGTCTTGACGGCACAGGAAAATCCACTCAGATACAGCTTCTTGCAAACAGACTGCGTGAAAATAATGTCCCCGTTGAGATAACCGCAGAGCCTACCTCTCACGAATCGGGAAAGCTTATAAGGCGCATTCTTTCAGGTGAAGTCAAATGTGACCCGTGGGCAAGTGCCGCACTTTTTCTTGCAGACCGAATCACTCATAACACAAGCGATAACGGCATAAATGCTCTTACCCAAAAGGGCTGCACCGTGATAAGCGACAGATACTATTATTCAACCTTTGCCTATCAGGGAATGGACACTGACCTTGACTGGGCTATGGAAATGCATTATAACTGTCCGCTTATCAGAAAGCCCGACCTTGTGCTTTTTCTTACTATGTCTGCCGAAAAATGCATTGAACGAATAAATGCAAACAGAAAAGCAGAGGAAATCGAAATATTTGAAAACACCGAAACATTAAAAAGAATCAGCAACCAGTTTGATAAGGTATTTTCAATTATAAAGACACAAGAAAATATCGTTTATATTGATGCTGACGGCACTATAGAAGAAGTAAGCGAAAGAATCTTCAATGCCGTAAAAACACTTTTTTAAGAGGTAAATATGGATAAGGATTTAATTCTCTTTGACTTTGACGGCACAGTTATAGACAACAGCGAAGGCATTTTCAACTGCATAAACTATGCCTCCGACAAAATGAAGCTGCCGCGTCTTTCCCCTGAAATTCTGCGTACCTTTATAGGTCCCTCCCTCTTTGACAGCTTCACAAAGCACTACAAAAAGGATGAAGCAACAGTTAAAGAGATAATAAAATGCTACAGAGAACGCTACAACGAAAAAGGCTTTCTTGAAACCGTTTTATATCCCGATATAAAAGAGGTAATAAGCAAGCTGAAGCTTGACGGCTATACAGTCTGCATCGTTTCGAGCAAGCCTTTGCCCTTTGTTACAAAAATTGTTGAACATCTCAGTATAAAGCAGTATTTTTCAGCCCTTTGCTGTCCCGATTTTTCACAGCACACCTCTGAAAAGGACTGGCTTATAGGTGAAGCGGTAAAGCAATTCGGCTCATCAAAGGAAAAAACAGTAATGATAGGCGACAGACATTTTGATATTGATGCAGCAAAAACCGCAGGTGTTGAAAGCATAGGTGTATCCTACGGCTTCGCAGAAGAAAACGAGCTTGAAAATGCAGGTGCAGATTTTGTTGTTGACACCCCAAAAGAGCTTTATTCACTTATAACAGGCAAAGAATTATGAAAAGATGTATAATTTTCGGTGCGGGAGTGTATGACAATACTGCCGCAGATATACAAAACGGGGACTTTGTTATAGCCGCTGATGCAGGATATGAAAAATGCAAGGAGCTTAATATAAAACCCGACATAATAATCGGAGATTTTGATTCTTCAAAACAAATTCCGCAAGGTGAAAATATAATCAGACTTCCCGTAAAAAAGGATGTAACTGACCTTTTCGCAGCAGCCGAAGAGGGACTTAAATCCGACTGTGATGAATTTCATATTTACGGCGGCTTAGGAGGCAGACCCGACCATTCCTTTGCAAACTACTCTCTTATTGTATCTCTTGCAAAAAAGGACAAAAAGGCGTTTTTATACGGTGAAAACTTCATTATCACCGCAATCAAGGATACTAATCTTCGTATACAAGCAAAAAAAGGAGCAACCGTATCTGTTTTTTCCTGGACCGAGAAAAGTGAGGGAGTTTCACTTTCAGGACTTGAATACGAGCTTAAAAACGGAGTTCTCGAAAGAGATTTTGCCCTCGGCGTAAGCAACAGTATTACTGACACAACAGCCGAAATCAGCGTAAAAAACGGAATATTGCTGATAATGCAGGAAAATAATTCTTGACAAACCGTGTTTTTATGCTACAATAAAAACAAATCTAACAGGGGTGCTGTAAAAAGCTGAGACGGAGTTTTCCGAACCCTCGAACCTGAAATGGGTAATACCGGCGTAGGGAGTTATGAATAGCAGTAAAGTGTATTCTTTACCGAAAACATCAATCCGTGCGTCCGAGTACGGATTTTTTTATGTCCCGCCGAACTAAAAGCAGACTTTCCTCGGCGATGGACTAAACGAAAACGCTCGCCTTGCGGCGAATCGTTTTCTCACATTTTCGTATAAGGAGTACAACATCATGAGCACAAACAAAACAAGAAACCCCAAACTCATAAAGCTCACGGAATGCGCAATGCTTCTGGCATTGTCAATAGTCTTAAGCTTTGTAACAGTCTACCATATGCCCATGGGCGGCGGAATTACGCTTCTGAGTATGCTTCCCGTTATGCTTGTCGGCATAAAATACGGCATAAAAACAGGTCTGTCTGTAGGCCTTGCATTTTCTCTCTTCCAGCTTTTGCAGGGCATTTTAAGCGGAAATGTTTTCGTCTACTGCACAACAGCTTCAACGCAGATAATATGCGCACTGTTTGACTACATAGTCCCCTTCTCCGTATTGGGTCTTGCAGGTATTTTTATAAACATCGGGAAAAAAAGCAGCAATGTTAATACATATATTCTCAAAGCAGTTTCAGGCATTGCAATTATGATTTCCCTCCGCTTTGTCTGCCACTACATAACAGGTGTTGTTATCTGGGGACAGTGGGCTGAAAATATGAGTCCTTATCTTTATTCACTTATATACAACGCTCAGTATATGCTTCCCGAATGTATATTCACCTCAATAGCTGCGGCAATTCTCTTAAGGATATCCCCCATAAGACAGCTTCTTTCAAAATAAGAAAATTTTTCACAGACTGCCCCGAAAAAAATCATTTCGGGGCGGTTTTTCAATACTAATTTAATATTAATATATTAAATTAAAAAAAGCATTGCAAAAAACATCCGAAAATGTTATTATGTAGTGTAAAAAATTTTATGGAGGAATGTACGATGTCAGAGGAAAAGAAAGAAAACCTCACTCCCGATACCGAAAATGAGAGCTTAAAAAAAGAGCTCGAAGAATTAAAGGATACCTTCCAGACAGCTTATGATGAAACCGTCAGGGAAGAACAGTCTGCTCCCGTTATTCAGGAGCTTGAAGAAATTGTTGAAGAAGAGGAAGAGGCAGAGGAAACTGAAGAAAACGAAAAGCCTTATCCTTATGCTCATGCAAAATCAGGCAAGAAAACCAAAAAGGAAGACAAGAAAAAGAAAAAAAGCAAGCTCCCCATCATAATCCCTCTTGTTTTATGTTTTCTTATAATTCTCCCCCTCGGTGCATATTTTGTTGCAACTCTTGCTGTACCGAACTTCAGCAACTTTGTAAGCTGTCTTGTTGCAGCCGAAAGCAGCAGTGAACCCGCAGACGCTATAGACAGCTACACAGATGCACTTGAATACTGCGGAGAAAACGAGCTTTTCAAGGCTTATGAACAAACAATTCACGAAAAAATTGTTCTTCTCACATATGAAGACACAGGCTTCGCAGATGCTTATGCATATATGAACAAAAATCTTACAGCCGAGCAGATTGCTTCTCCCGCAACAGGCGAATTAAAGGTGTTCCTCAAGGTTATTGACCAAATAGACACAATAGCCAACAAAGCCTTTGATGCCGTTAAAGATGCAATAGGAGATTCCGATAAAGAACCCGACTACCCTACTCTTCTCGATGAGCTTGATGTTCCCGAATCCCTCCACACAGAGGTAACTGATGCACTTAAAAGCATTGCAACAGGTATAATTGCTGAAAAAACAGCAAAGACCGAAGAGGAAACAAAGGAAGTTGTTACTGCTTATATGCAAGCTTACTCTGCATTTGCAGCACTCGGAGCAAAAGGTCAGTCGCTTCTTGAAACAATCGCGATTTCAATGTATAACAATTCCTTTGCATATGAAGCGAAATATATCCTTGCAAGCTATATGACAGAAGAAATGCTCGAATCTCCTATGCATGAGGACTTTACTGCAATAGTTGATGATATGGCAACCGTAAAAAAATATGAAGGCTCTTTATATCAGGCTGCCCTCAAAGCATTTGAAGACGGAAAAACATCTGAAGACGATTTGTCCGCCTATATTGATGCTGACCTTTCAGATAAAATGACAGCAGCTCTCGTTTCTATCCTTGAATACTGTCTTGATGCTGTTAAGGCTGAAAAGGAAAACAATCTCACAAAGGCAAATACAAATTACTCTGCAGCCACCGAGCTTTGCAATACCTTTGAGCTCAAGCAGGCAGATCTCACCCGTAAGGTTGTTGAAATTCTTTACGCAATGGGTGATATTCACAACGCAAACACTCTTGCAACCGAGCAGCTGACAGAGGATGACCTCGCACAGTCCGATGCTGACTTCAAGGCCCTCTACGAAGAGCTTACACTTGTATATGCTGCTATGGATGCCGCTAATGAAGCTTTCTATCCTTATTATTATGACTATGCAAACAGCGGTACAGCAATTGATAAGGAAAAGGCATTTGCTGACCTTGATGCTCTTATCAAGGAAACATCAAACAAGTATGACAAGGCATTTGTTGAATACTATAAATATCTTATCGAAGGCTTCTCAGACGGTGACACAAAGAAGATGCTTGAGTACATTTCAGCTTTTGCCGAAGCTCTTCCCGATGCTAAGTTTATTTACGGCTACGGACTTATCGATAACTATGTTGCAGAAAAAGATTTTGACAAGGCACTTGCTCTTGCACAGGAGCTTCTCGAAATCAACATTGCAGATGACTACTGCAATATGATTGTTGCACTTGAGCAGAGAAAAGCAGGCAAGCTTAAGGAAGCACTTGAAACAGCAGTAAGCTGCGTTGAAAATTCAGGTGAATATATCTACAGCGCAAGAGAAGCAGTAATTCTCTATATGCTTGAGGGCGACCTTGAAAAGGCATACGAATATGCAACTGTTCTTTATGAAGAATCCTTCACAATAGAAACCTGTGAAATAATGTATGTTCTTGCAAACGAATATCTCAAGGCAACAGACGATGCAGACCTCAAGTCAGAGCTTGAAGAAACTATAAAATATATTGACTATGTATATTCCAGCTACTCTGTCAGCCACACAGACACAACTCAGGCTATAATCAAGGGTGAGCTTTCTCTGAAGGATGTTTTCCTTTCAGAAAAATATGATTATGATATTGCATAAAAATCAGAAAGAGATGCTGATATGCATTTAATTGCACAGCATCAGCATCTCTGACTCATAAATCGTCTGCATCCTGCACGGGATAAAGATCCTCTTCACAAACAGGTCCGTTAAATCCGGTACAGGTTCCGGTGTAGCTTCCCAGAACATCACTTTCTATTTTTTCCTTCCCGGGAAAATGCCACACCGCAGGCTTAGCATCATATGATTTCTTATTTTTACCGTTTTTAGAACTCAACAAAAATCACGCTCCAAATTATTAAAGTATTATTAATAATATTTGTGCAAAATATACAATTATTCAAAGATTTAAAATAATTGTTGACTTTTGGGGATATTGTGTAGTATAGTTGATATGTATAAAAACGCATTAATGTTTTTTATCAAGAAAGGGTGGATTTTCCATGAAAAAAATCTTAGCTGTAACTATAGCTCTTATGCTTGCATTAACAGCAACTCTTACTGTTTCCGCAACTGTTCTCAACAAGGATGCTAATGAAGCTCCCGTTCTCGTATCTCTTTCCGGTGAAGATCTTGATCTCGGCGGTATTCTTGATACAGTAACAGGTCTCCTCGGCGGTATTGATCTTGGCGGTATGATGGACAGTCTTGGCGGCAGCCTTGATCTCGGCGGCATTATGGATACAGTCGGCGGCCTTCTTGGTGGAGATTCTCTCGGCGGTATCACCGATAGCCTCGGCGGTCTTGGTGATTCTCTCGGTGACAGCCTCGGCGGCGGTTCTTCCGATGAACCTTCCACCGATGACAACGGTGATAACGGTGATAACGGCAACAATGGCGGTTGCACAAACCCCAACTGCCCTTGCGGTCCTAACTGCTCCTGCGGTCCCGACTGCAACTGCGGTCAGGATGTTACCAATCCCGATACAGGCGATCTCAGATAAGTAAAAACAGTAGAAGAATATACAGGTACAGCAAGCTGTACCTGTTTTTCTTTTGCAAAAACAATGGGCTGGAATTTATTTGTTCTTTTTTATCTTCTCCCAGTATTCCTTTGCTGCCTGCTCATTCTTATTTTCACCGGGCACATAATAGACCTTATCCTTTATAGCATCGGGAAGATACTGCTGATAAGTCCAGTGATTGGGATAGTCATGCGGATAGATGTAATTCTGCCCTTTGACGGGATTGTCTTCCCCGTCAAAATGCTTATTCTGAAGCTGTCGGGGAACAGGAAAAGCCTTTCCGTTCTGCACATCAGCCATAGCAGAATTTATAGCCATATATGCAGAGTTTGACTTCGGGGAATTGCACACAAGAATAACTGCATTTGCAAGCGGTATTCTCGCCTCGGGAAGACCTACCTGCAATGCCGTATCAACTGCTGCCTTAACTATAGGGATAATCATAGGGTATGCAAGTCCCACATCCTCATTAGCACACACCATAAGCCGCCTTGCAGCAGATGCAAGATCCCCTGCTTCTAAAATGCGGGCAAGATAATGTATTGCTGCATCCGCATCCGAGCCTCGCATTGATTTCTGAAAAGCGGAAAGCATATCATAGTATTCATCACCGTTTTTGTCAAAATGCATTCCTGAATGAGCACAGATTTCCTTAACGCTTTTCATTGCAACAAATCTTTTGGCATCAACGGACGCCTTTTTTGCCCCTAAAACACACAGCTCAACAATATTCAACGCCTTTCGCATATCACCGCCGCAGGCATATGAAATATATTCCGTAAGCCCGTCCTCAAGCTCAAGCTCTTCGCCGATTTCCTTTGACATCTCATTGAAGGCTCTTTCAATTCCGCCCTTTGCATCCTCGGGAGCGATTGACTTGAACTCAAAAACAGTTGAACGGCTCAGCACAGCGGAATAAACATAAAAATAAGGATTTTCGGTTGTTGATGCAATGAGGGTTATATCTCCGTTTTCAATATACTGCAGAAGTGATTGCTGCTGCTTTTTATTAAAATACTGAATTTCATCAAGATACAGTAAAATACCGTTCCTTGCGGCAATGGTATTGACCTGAGAAATAACATCCTTAACATCGCTCAATGAAGCATTTGTTGCATTGAGAATATGCAGACTTTTATTAGTTGCATTTGCTATAATACGCGCCACGGTGGTTTTACCGGTACCCGATGGGCCGTAAAAGATAAGATTGGGAATATTTCCCGATTCAATAATATTCCTCAAAACAGCACCCTCAGAAAAAAGATGCTTCTGCCCGTAAATATCATCGAGCGTTGTGGGCCTTATTCTGTCTGCAAGCGGTTTTGCCATAGTACTTCTCCGTATCTTGTATTTTACAATTATGGTATCACAAATCGAAACATAAGTAAAGACCGCAGAAAAAGAAATCTGCGGTCCGTATTTTTATGAATAGTATGCTATCTTATGGAAAACAGGATACTGTGCAATAAACTGCGCTAAGGTAGTTCTCGTATTTGAGCCGGGGTCATTGATAATGAAATCAGCGGCAGAAGTACCCGAATTTACATAGCCTGTAACCACAACCCAGTGCATTGTTCCCGATGTTTTCTTAAAGCCTACAATAACAGGCTTACCTGAGTTCAGCAGGCTTTTTATTTTTGCAAGATAGCCTGACGATGAAATGGATGTCACATAATTTGATGGCCAGTAAAGGGAACCGCCTGAATTATATGAAAGCCTTGAAGCCATCGTTTTCGGAGTTATTGTGCTGCCTGTTCTGTAGCTCTCTGTCATTGCAAGACAGGTTGTTGTACAGCCTATTCTGCCTAAAGTCTGTCCCGAGGAACCGAGCACAACCCAATTCCAACGGCTGTCTGTTTGTTTGTAATCAACGACATTAAGCTTTACGGATTTTGCACTGCCTGAGCTGTAAGATGAAGCTTTAAGAAAGGATGTGTGTACAAATCCCGTCTTATTCGCGTGATAAACTATCTTTGCCCAGTTTCCTTTTACACTCAACACAACAACATTCTCGCCGTTATAAAGATAGCCTTTGACGCCGTATGAAGTGCCTGCTCCCTTTCGGACATTAAGGTGTCCACTTGTAAGACTGACCTTCATCGGATAAGAAGATGAATTGATGTTAAGATAAGATGTACTGCAATAGCCGATTTTTCCTTTCGCATAGCCTACCTTTGCCCAACCGTTTGAAACGGAATATACCGTTAAATTTGATTTGTTGGCTACGGAAGTAATAATTGCCGAATTCAGCGAGCCTCCTTTTCTGACATTAAGCCTTCCGCCTTGTGTGTTGACTGTAGCCGCACTTTCAGGAGCTTCTGACGCAGCCTGTGCCGTAATAACCTTTGCCGAAACAAAAATGCACATTACCGCCAGACAAGCCCCCAAAAGTGCCTTAAGCGTTCGATTTTTCATTTTTCTCTTCCTTTCTGTGGAAATGGCACCTGACACAAGCCATTTAAGAGTTTGGCTGCAATTTCGGGTTACGAATGGTAGGGAACGATGCCCACATCGTTCCGCCTGAGGGGTAAGAAACTTTTATTTGCACACATTTTTGTCAGTTATAATGCTGAAATCTTTGTAAAATGCTTAGAATTTGCTATATACGGAACGAAGTGGGCTTCGTTCCCTACCAACCGAAGACGAAAATGCAACAGAAAAGCTTAAGTTGCTTGTGTTCAGAGTTGCCATCATTACCACAAAAAAGAGCATAACACAGCATTCACTCCCCTGACAAGAGGCAAAATACAGGAAAAACAGTAAGCATATACCAAAAAAACAACCCGCTGAAAAAAGCGGGTTGCAATAATTTGTTAATTAATTTTTCCTAAATATTCTTCAAGACACTGATTATCGGCTTTCATAGCCTTTGCGGCATCAACACCCACATATCTCCAATGCCATGGCGAAGCCTGATAATGGGTATATTCTTCCTTGTTGGCTGTATATCTTTCAATGAAGCCGTATTCTGCAGCATGCTTTTTAAGCCAATCATATGCAGGGGAATCTGCAAAACTGTCTGCAATCCAACCGATGTCTATTGAAAGTCCGTAGTTATGTTCACTGCAGCCCTCAGGAAGCACATAGAAAATAGCCTGAATCTTACTTTGCTCCTCGCTGACTCCGGAATCCATAAGGCTTTCAACCTGTTTTTCATAATTTCTTGTCTGTCTGTCAAGGCTTACATAACCCGAAGCGGGGGTAAGTGTTACCGAGTCTGCCAATGCCGCATTATACATCTGAATAAACTTTTCCGCAACACGGCTGTCAAGATAAATCCCTGTTCCCTCAACAACTTCTGTAAGCTGAGGCTCATATGAGGAATCCATTTTGTAGTATGCATTAAGAAGAACAAGACTCCAGCTTTCGTCTGCAGGCATATTAACCTTTTTGGGTACGGGAATTTCCGTAAGCTCAACTGCTGCGGAGCCTGAAACGGTTGTTTCCTCGGTTTTTACGGTTGTTTCCTCTGCAACAGTTGTTTCCTCGGTTACGGGTTCATCCGATGTTCGCAGAGCAACGGTTATTTTATAAGAAACAAAAAATGCGATAACCATTGCAATTATAATAATCATAAAAAGAGGTAAAAGCTTTTTTATATTCATAAAGGAGAGCCTCCGAATTTAATAAATTACATATATATAATATACTGTAATGCGAAAAAAGTCAATCTCACACGAAATAAAAAGCTGTATCCCATGCAGGAATATACGGCAGATGGCGCATATACACTCTGTAATCGGGATTAAGCTCCCATATCTTAAGCGGCAGAGTAAACAAATCCTCGCTTCTGTGATAACAGGAAACAAGCATTTTCGGCTTGTGTGTTTTTATAGTATACTCAGCACCCGAAATTGCTTTAAGCTCATTGCCCTCAACATCCATCTTAATAAAATCAGCTCTTTTGCCGTCGAGAATTGTATCAACAGTCATACATGGTATCATTTCTCCCTGAGAAGCTTCGTGCGAGCCTCTACCCTTTTTTGAGTCAAAAAAGGTAGCTTCATTTTTATCTCCGATAACCGCTCTTATACAGCTTATATTTTCAAGCTCTGCCGTATTTTCATTAAGCTTTTTAAAGCTGCGCTTATCGGGTTCAACAGCAAAAATCTGAGAATATGACGGGCATTTTGCCGTAAATTCCTTTACGGTATCTCCGTTATAAGCACCAAGGTCAACAAACACGGCATTTTCGGGTAAAGAGATTAAATTGCTCTCCTCTTTCTTGTCTGTTTCACAGTCATACAGATATCTGATTTTCCCCGTAAGCTTATATTTTATATGATTATCAAAGGTTTTAACGGATAATTCATCAGCGAGCATTTCTCTGACGCGGTTGAGCTTTTCAATATGCTTTTCGTAAAATGAAATATTAAAAACATTTTCACCGTACACCGGCACATCGGGTGCGAGCAGCTCACATTCGGCGGATATTCTTTTAATATTTTCTAAAACCTCCGGTCTGCTTGAGCCGAAGCACATTAAAACAGTCATATCGGGAAATTTCTCTTTTGCTTCACTGAAAGAAATAACCCTCATTCCTCTGAAAAAGCGTTCACGAACAAAGCCGTCACTTGCAAAAACACCGCTGACAGCAATATTATTCTTTTCTAATTCATCAAGTATCTTATCAGCACCGTTTCCCGTGCCATACAAAACGATATCGCTTTTGCAGCTTTTAAGATAAGTCCATATATCCGTCATAAAATCACCGAGGTTAATTTTTTCTTATTATACATTTTTAAGAGAAAAAAGTAAATATTTACAAGCCGTACCCAACAAAAAAAAGCCCCTGTTAAGGGACTTTTTTTTAATTATGCATAATTCTTAATAGTAAAAATCATTAAGCAACTGTTGTTTCTTCTACTTCTTCTTCATCAAAAGAAATACCGAAAATCTTTTCAATTTCAGCAAGAACCTGCTTAAAGAATTCAACTACTTCTGCAACCATCTTCTTGATTGTTTCAAAATCCATAGTGTGCACCTCTTTTCAAAAATTATTAAATCAACACCAGGAACTTAAATTAAGCAACTGTTGTTTCTTCTTCACCAAAATAATCGTTGAAGAAAGACTTGATAGATTCAAGAGCTTCGAGAAGCTTGCTGATAGCATATTCAAACCAGTTAAAGAAGTTTTCCATTATTTGTTGCACCTCTTTTCAAAAAATAAGTAATCAAAAATTGAGAATAAATCAACAAACTAAATAAAATTATTCAGCCTTTGTTGCCCATTCTTCACCTTCCCAAGGCATGGGATTTGTGGATGTGATGTCAGCGATGAAGTTCTTAAGAACGTTGAAGAAGTCTTTGAGAACTGCTACGAAGTTGTTAAGCATTTCCTGAAGTTCAGCCATTGTGCGGCACCTCACTTTCATAATAAAATTTAATTTCTGAAACACGAATTATGCTTCTGTTGTTGTCTCTTCTTCGTTAAGACCTAATTTTTCCATAGCTCTTTCGATGAATGCGAAGAGTTCGTTAAAAAACTTAACGAGCTTATCAAGGATTACTTCTACCTTATCCATTATTTGGGGCACCTCGCTTTCAAATATAATTAGCAAGTATTACCTTGCATCATTATAATAACACCAATAGTTATAAAATTCAAGCAAAATTTAAGCAATCTAACATTATTTACAATTATAACAAATTGTTGTCAAATTTGTTACAATCACATAGCGTTTTATCAAACACTACGAGCTAATATGTTGAAAAAATCATTTTTTTTTGTAATCAAAGCTATCATTTTGTTAATATTTCGTTAACATTTTGATAAAAAATTAACAAATTATTTGTTTTGGTTGTATGTTTTGATAAGGATTTCTTCCTGCTCGGGTGTATATGCTCTGAAAGGCTTACGGCAGTTACCGAGGTCAATACCGAGATACTTGCAAAGCACCTTTTCACCTGCCATTACACCGAAACGGCAGAGCACTTCTATGATATTGTTTGCCTTAACCTGTTCGGCTCTTGCTTCTGCGATTTTGTTCTCTCTGAAAAGCTTTTCAATAAGTATGAATTTTTCAGCCATAAAGTTATATGTGCTGCCGATACCGCCGTCAGCTCCTGCTGCAAGACCGGAAATAAATATTTCATCAAAGCCGTTGAAAACAACTGCATCCTTTCTGAAATTCTTAAGTCTTTCAAGCATAAAGAAATCGCTGCTTGTGTGCTTTACACCGATAAAACGGGAATCTGATAAGAATTCCTTAAAGTTTTCCGTTGAAAGCTTAGCACCGCCTGCTGCAACAAAGTTATAAATAATAACGGGAAGACCCACATCAGCAAGATCAAAATAATAATTCTTTATTTCATCATAAGTAAAGCCGTAATAGAAAGGCGGAACACTGCTTATTGCATCTGCACCTGTTTCCTTTGCGTGCTTTGCAAGCTCGAGTGCATGATCCTCGCCTACATTACCGACATGGGCAATAATTGCAGCCTTGCCGTTTACCTCGGAACAAACTGTTTCAAGCACCTTTTTTCTCTCACAGTTTGACATAAGAAATGCCTCGGAAGTTGAGCCACCGACATAGAAGCCGTTAACCCCTTTATCAAGGTTAAATTTAACAAGCTCCCTAAGTGCATCATAATTTACTTCACCGCTTGCATTAAAAGGAGTTAAAAGAGCCGGAAATACACCGTGAAATTTTGAATCCATAAAAATTCCCTCCGTCATAAGAATAAATTTGACATTATTAGTATAAATCGTAGGAAAAATTTAGTCAACACCTTTTAAAATATTGAAAAAAATAAAATTATGTGTTAGTATATTAAGTCGAAAAACAACACAGAGGTAAAAAATATGAAATTAGGTATAGTCGGCTTACCGAATGTAGGCAAAAGCACACTTTTCAATGCACTTACAAATGCAGGAGCACAGGCTGCGAACTACGCGTTCTGCACAATAGAACCCAATGTAGGCGTTGTTGCGGTGCCCGACAAAAGACTTGATGCATTGGCACAGATGTATTCACCCGACAAAATTACCCCTGCAACAATAGAATTTGTTGACATTGCAGGACTTGTCAAGGGGGCATCAAAGGGCGAGGGGCTCGGAAACAAGTTCCTTTCACACATCAGAGAGGTTGACGCAATAATCCATGTTGTCCGCTGCTTTGATAATGATGATATTATGCATGTTGACGGAGCTATAGACCCTGCAAGAGATATTGAAACAATAAATCTTGAGCTTATTCTCTCCGATGCCGAAATTCTCCAGAGAAGAATTGACCGCGACACAAAGGCGATGAAAGGTGACAAATCCCTGGCAGGAGATGTTGCATTCCTCAACCGTCTTAAGGACGAGCTTGACAATGCAGTGTGTGCAAGAGCCGTTGAAATGACCAAGGAAGAAAAAGAAATTATGGATACGGTTGCTCTTCTTTCTTCAAAGCCCGTTATCTATGCATGCAATATGAGTGAGGAAGATTTCTCGGGCGATATAGGCGAGAACAAATACTTCACAAAGGTAAAAGAAATAGCAGATGCAGAGGGCAGTCAGGTGCTTCCCATCTGCGCAGAGCTTGAAGCACAGATTGCAGAGCTTTCAAGTGAAGAAAAAGAGATGTTCTTATCAGAGCTCGGCATAGACAAGGGCGGTCTTGATTTACTTATACAAAAGAGCTACGATTTATTAGGTCTTATGAGCTATCTCACCGCAGGCAAGCCCGAGGTCAGAGCGTGGACTATCACAAAGGGCACCAAAGCACCTCAGGCGGCAGGCAAAATCCACTCCGACTTTGAAAGAGGCTTCATCCGTGCCGAGGTTATCTCCTTTGACGACCTTATGGAAACAGGCTCTATGGCAGCCGCAAAGGAAAAAGGACTTGTACGCTCCGAGGGAAAGGAATATGTTATGCAGGACGGAGATATCGTTCTGTTCAGGTTTAATGTGTAATGAATAATAATATGGGTACGGGCAAGGTAAGTCCCGTTGATGCAGAAGAATTTATTGAGGTTACAGTATTTGTTAACGGTGACTTCATAGAAAAAGCGCAATACAATTGCTCACAATCTCCCGAAATTGAAGACTGTGCAAAAACAGTTTGTACGGTTATAACAGACAAGCCGTTCAGGGATATTATGCAGATGAACGCAAATGCCGTTATATACAACACCGAAAACGACCTGCCGAGATTAAAGCTTTACTGTGCAGCAATGGCAGTAACAGCGGCAAAAAAGGCTGTTGCCGATTTTGCAAAAAAGAACAACATAGACATAGGCTTTGACGGCCTTTGCAGTTGTTTCAAATAAACGCTACCCAAACAATGAACATAAAAAGAGCCTTGTTGATACACTTCAACGAGGCTCTTTTTGCGTTACAGTTCTTTTTACCGGCACTTTATTGCCGGATGAGAATCATATAATTTACAAAAAAAATAAAGCGGTGTTACAGATGTGATATTGAAAAAGAAAACAGAGGTCTGTCAGCTGTCCCCATTCTGTCCTGAATATTTTTTATTCAATATTTATTTCACGGTCGAGTATCAGGTCTATGCTTCTTTGTACGGTGAGGTAATCATTGAGGATTTCTTTATAATACTCTCTGCCCGAATCTTCAAGATGATAATAGCGCCTTGTTCTTCTCACTCCGACCTGTTTTACATAATCTGTTATAAATCCTGCCTGAGTAAGCTTATAAAGTATGGGATAAAGAGAGCTTTCGAGCATAAGATACTCACCCCCGCTTTTTTCTTCAAAATAGCGGATGATCTGATAGCCGTATAAATCTTCTTTCTGAAGCAAATGCAGAACTAAAAGCTCTGCCGTGCCTCGCTTAAAATTCTCCTGATTCTGTCCCAAAAAGAAAACCTAATCTTTCCGTTTTTTATAATATTAACATAAAATGCAACAAATTGTAAAGAATAATTTTTATGTTATATTTCCGGTTGCAGAACAAGTTAATGTTAGGTTAACATCATTAGACTGAATAGGAACAAGCAAAACATATTTTTTTACAACAAAACTGCCTGTTGCTTTATTGCCTGATTTTGAAGCAACTGCTTCGGTAACTTTCCAAGAGGAATCATATATTTGAGAAGAAACTGAGCTTGCTGTGCATATTGCAGATGTTCCCGTATAAGAAAAAGTACCTGTTAAAGTAACACTCCATAAAAGCTTGTCATTACTATTATAATACTTTGATAATTTAGAAGCAGTTTTCTCTGACGACGCTCTCATTGAGGAAGTTTCAACATAGGTTATCATATATGAACCGTCTTCAAAATATTTAATCTGTTCTACACTTTCGGTAGAGGCTGAAACTGTGAAACCAAAAACATTAAAAAAAGAAATACAAATTACAAATAAAGACATTATTTTTTTCATTGCAAAAATCTCCTTAATTTAGAATGAATGATATGTAAAAATATATCCTTCCGACTCAAAACATTCAAAAACAAAAACAATAAGTGCTGAAACAAGTAACAGCAGCACAGGAATTAAAAAAGCGAACAATATTTTTCTGTTTCTGAGCTTTTTTAACAATATCTGTACATCTGCTTCATCTGTAAACACGGTGAGAACATCACAGGGAGAGCCGAAGCGTTGCAAGACCTTTTCAAAATCTGTTATATTATCATTTTCAACAAAATCAAAAATATCATTTTCAATATCGGATATAAACTGCTTGTTGATGTCAGGCAACAGTTTCATATTATGCCTTATTTTTTTCATATAGCGATTTATCTGCCTATCAAAATTATTCTGCATATGCTTCTCCTTCACATTTATTTGTCCTCATTACCAACAATATTACATAATTATACTATCAACATAATATCCTCCTTGTGCTTCAAATAATTCAACAATAAAAACAAGGATGATAGAAACGATAAGAAGAAACACGGGAATCAACACACCCAATAATATTTTTCTGCTTCTGAGCTTTTTTAACAGCACCTGCGCATCCTCTTCCTTGGTAAAGACAGTGAGAACATCACGGGGAGAGCCGAAGCGTTGCAATACCTTTTCAAAATCTGTTACATTTTCATTTTCAACAAAATCAAAAATATCGTTTTCAATATCAGACATAAGCTGCTTGCTGCTGTTTGGCAACAGCTTCATATTACGCTTTATTTTTTTGATATAGCGTTTTATTTGTTTGTCAAAATCATTCTGCATATCTCCGCTCCTTAAATTTTATTTTTTTGATATTACTATATATGATTTTATTCGATAGTATTTCTTTTGTAAATACTTTTTGTGTAAACATATTGTTGACAAGATATATTTGTGTATGATATCATCATTTTGAAGAATTATATCAAAAAGTGTAATAATAACACAATAAAACAGAGGATGGAGCTCTATGTCTTATTCTTCTTAACAACAACGACACTTAGCAACTGTCCCTTGTCTTTATTCAAAATAAATTACTTTATATGGATATATATAATAATCCTTTTACTTAAATTTACTGGTATAACAAAAAACGGGGTGTGGGAGTGGAAAATCTTAACGGTGAAAGCATTTTTTGCGAAAACATATGGAAAGAGAATTGCATCGGTATAAAGCGGCTGTGTGAATATAAGCTGAGAAGCTGTCCTGATGAAATTGATAATGTCATTTCCGATGTTTATCTTGCTTTTATAAGTGCTGTTCACAACAAAAAAGCACCCGACAATCCCAAAGCATGGCTTTATGCTGTGGCAAATAATATTATCAAAAAAAAGTATTCACAGATAAACAAACAAAAACAATCGAACATCAGCATGTCGTCACAAGACATTGATAATATAGAGTTGGCAGTATTCCCGGATTTATCTGATGAAATGATTTCAGATGCAGATATAATGTTTATGGCAGATAAGATATTTTCACAACTCTCTCTTGAAGAACAACAGATTCTTACATATTTTCATCATAAAAACAAATCTATCAAAGAAATTGTCGACATTATAAATAAAAGCGAAAGTGCCGTAAAACAAAAGCATTACAGACTTTGCTTAAAAGTCAGACGGCTGATAAAAGAGAGCATAGAAAATTATTAAAATTTTGTGCGTTACTTTTCTTTTTTTTGACACTTTATTACCGAATGGGAATTATATAATTTACCCTGGAAAAAAGAAAGCGGTGATTCCGATGTGGTATTGAGATATTTTTGATTATAAAAAAATAAATCTTTAACTATGCTCAAAAACAAAAAAAGGAGAAATAAAAGTGAAGCGTAAAATTTTAAAGTTATTATCGCTTATTCTTGCAGTTATAATGACTGTTCAGCTTATTCCGCAGAGTGTATTTTCGGCAGCTGCTCAAGGCATCTCCGACACACTTGAAGAAGAAACAATAATTTACGAAAACGAAGAATCAGAAAACGAAACAGCCGATGAACAGGAAAAGGAATTAACTGTTATCGGTGAAGACAAAAGCCGTAGAGAAGCAAATGTAAAGCACTATATAATGAATGACGGCTCTATGATGGCTGCAAGCTATTCACAGGATGTACATTATGAAGAAAACGGCGAATGGATAGATATAGATAACACCTTATCCGAAGAAGATGCAAAAGACAGCGAGGATTATGACGGTTACTCGAACACAGCTAACTCATTCAGTGTAAAGTTTGCTAAAAAAGCAGACAAGAAAAAGCTTGTAACTATATCACAGGACAAATATTCCTTATCGTGGGGATATAATGCAAAGGATTCAAAGGACAAATCTGTTAAATCAAAGCTCAAAGAAAAAATCAAGCTTGAAAGCGGTTCTCCGTATGAAGAGCTTGTTGAAAAAACAGGAAGCGATACCGTTGTTTACGAAAATGTTGATAAAAACATTTCTCTTGAATACAGCCTTATCGGTAACAGCTTAAAGGAGAATATAATTGTAAATGAAAAAGCTGATGAATATTCATTCAGCTTTACTATAAAGACAAAAAATGTATACCTCGAAATGAATGAAGAATCGGGTATTACAGTTTTTGCAGAAGATACAAAGGAAGAGGTTTTTTCAATTCCTGCCCCCTTTATGTATGATGCTGAAGAAAATTATTCAAATGCTGTTGAATATTCTCTTGAGCAGTCAGGCAATAAAGAATATACCTTTACCGTAACAGCAGACACCGAATGGATAAACAGCGAAGAAACTGTTTTCCCCGTTAAAATTGATCCGCAGATCAGAACAAGACAGTCAAGCAAAACCACCACCTCGACCTATGTTGCATCTGCTTCTGCATATGCAAATGATAACAGATCTGCATACGGCTCTTTTCTTGTGGGCAGAGATTTATCTGAATACGGTACAACCAGAACATTGCTTAAAATTAATTTGCCCACACTTAACAAAGGTGATATGGTTATTGATGCAGACTTAAAGCTTGCTGAATACAAAACAAGCTACGCCTGTTCTGATACTCAATATGTTGATGCACATATCATAACAGAAAGCTGGACTGCCTCTGAGGTCACATGGAACACTCAGCCTTCCTATGACAGCATTGTTTACGATTTCAATACTATGACCAAAAGAGCTTCCGGTAACACTTCAGTTATCTGGAAATATTTTAACATAACCAAGGCAGTAAAAGAATGGTATGAGGGTACAAAGAATAATTACGGCATTTTATTAAAGCAGCACACCGAAAGCAGTGCAACGGCAGCAAATGCCAGATTTTATTCGGAAAACAACGGTGATATAAGCTCATCATATTATCCCGTTATTTTAATAAACTACCGTAACAACAAAGGCCTTGAAGACTATTGGACATATACAACCATAGGTGTTGAGGATGCAGGAACTGCATATATAAATGATTATACAGGCAACCTTGTTTACTCATTCCCTCTTGCAGGCATAAGCAGTGAATTAGGCTCACTCGGTATTGAGTTTGTATATAACGGCTATGCCGCAGGCACAAAATTTGTTGCCGGTAAAGGAGAAGATGTTTTAACCGCAGTCGGCCGCGGCTGTGTGCTTAATGTTTTCCAGACTGTACGCCCCTCATCACTTTACGGCTTAACCGGTGATGCTGCTGCAGATTATCCGTATGTATATATGGATGGTGACGGAACGGAGCATTATTTCTATAAGCACACTAAAGACGGCACAACAAAATATGTTGATGAGGACGGTTTAGGGCTTACTCTTATTCCCGGTGGCACAGGCAACTGGAAGTACTACATAAAAGACGATACAAACACAAGATATTTTTTCAATCAGTCGGGTAATCTGTATAACATAACAAACTCCAACAATGTTGCCGTATTCAAAGCAACCTACGATTCCACGGGTACACAGATGCAGTCCGTACAGGATGCGGCAGGTCATGTATACACATTCGAATATTCAAGTGATAACTATCTCACAAAGATAACCGATCCCTCTTCAAGAGTAACAAGCATTTCATACGCAGGCATAGGAAAAGTATCAACAATAACATTCCCAAACTCAAGTAAAGCAAAATATGAATATGATGATGACGGCTGCTTAATAAAAGCCATTGCATCAAGCGGATATGTAGTTAAATTTACTTATACCTCAGCTACAAAGGGCAAGAGAGTGACTGCCGTTACCGAATATGGCGGCATAGCAGACTCCCCCGGCACAGCCCTCGGACAAAAAATAGAATTCGACCGCACAAAGTACAACACAACAAAAATAACAACAAGCGGTGCAGACGGCGAATTCGACAATAATGATGATTTAATAACAACCTATCAGTTTGATAATTTCGGCAGAACCGTATCTCAGCAATTAAAAACCAGAGGCGGCACTAATTACGGTGCGGGCCTATACAGCTATACTGCCTCTAAAGAAAGCAACGGCTTTAAGTCGGCAAACAGAGTGTCAAGCTCTGCAAGTCTTGGTAAAAATGTTGTAAATCAGATAAAAGGTATAAACGGTGAAGCAACAAGCAACTGGACTGAATATGTAAGCAATGCCACGATTTCAACTGCCGCAAGCTCCTCATATAAATATATAGGCTCAAAATCCCTTGCGATAACGGTAAATAATGTAACAGCCCCGGGCGGTTACGGTATTTTAGGTCAGTCTGTTGATACTTCACTTCTTTCTCTCGGCTCAACATATACTTTCTCTGCCTATGTAAAATGCAAGGATATCACGACGGTTCATGAAAGTGCACGCACAGGTGCATATTTATGGATGAGCATAACAAATTCAGACGGTACAAAAAGTAATTACTATTCCCCCGTGCTAACAAGTGCATCAACACTTTCAGAAAACGGCTGGCGCAGACTCTCCGTAAGTGCAGTCATTCCCGATGGTGCAACAAAAGTAATGGCATATCTTGTTTTAAGAAATGCAACAGGAACGGCATATTTTGACTGTATGCAGTTTGAATTGAGTGCCACGGCAAACAGCTGTAACCTTATTGAAAATGCAAGCTTCGAAAGACTGTCTTCCGATTTGCCCGTAAGCTGGACTGCCGCATCAGAGGATTATTATTCTTCAAGCACTTCATATTATTACAGCGGTTCGCACTCTGTCAGAATACAGGGTGATACAGCGACCAAAAAACAGGTATATCAGACAGTTGCCCTTTACGGTGATAAGGATGATACATATATCCTCAGCGGTTGGGGCAGAGCTAATGCAGTAAGCTCTAAACACCACGAAAATGCCGCATTTGAGCTCGGAATTCTTGTAAGCTACACAACATCAGACGGCGAAATCGTTGAGGAAATAAAAACTCCCGCAAAATTCAACACGGCAGTTTCAGGCTGGCAATACACATCTGTTGCAATTCCGATTGCATCAACAAAGTATCCCGATGCAACACCGAGAAATATGACCATTTATTGCCGCTATGCATATCAGGCAAATAATGCATATTTTGATAACATTCAGCTCATAAAGGATGTTGCACAGACCTATAAATATGATAACAACGGCAATGCAACCGCAGTTTCTTCAAATTCAGAGCAGAAAACAAATCTTACATATTATGATAACGGTGTTGACTTAAAGTCATCAACAGATGCTGCAGGCAACAAATACACCTATACATATGATGATAATCACAAC
>JAZNOZ010000054.1:0-11810 GCA_045589395.1 Acutalibacteraceae bacterium
CAATCCGAACCATGCCTGAAATCAAGCCTTTTCAGCGCTTTTCGGCGTTTCGGCTTTGAAAGGCGTCAGCCTTTCGGCACCCTCAACATCCAAAAATCATCTGAAAACTCTTTGATTTCAGGTCGAAGATTTTTTATCGAGAGGATTTTTGGCAATTCAAGGAAACCTAAGTCAATCCTTTCGGATTGACGAGGATTTTAACAAAGAAGTGGCGGAAATCATCCGATAAAAAACACGGTTCGGATTATTACCGTCACCCTAAGGAGAGATTATTATGCTTTTCCTTGCAGTAATTTTCACAGCCTTTGCCGTTTCATACGGCTGGGGTATGCGCGGTTGTATTATCGGCGGAGAAAAGGGCGCATTACTGCCGGGTGCAATTCTCGGACTCTGCCTTGCATTTTTTATATGCGACGGTGAATTTTCATATCTGTATCTGTTCTTTGCCGCAGTGGGCGCACTGTCCGTTTTCTACGGCGGCACAGAAACCTACGGACAGACCTTGGGCTTCGTTCTCCACCCCGAAAGAGAGGGCTACAAAAACAAATTCCATATAGGTCTTATCGGTGTTTTCGTAAAGGGCGGCATTTGGTTTTCGCTCTCGGGCGGTATGCTTTCAATGCTCATAGGCACCTTGTCGGGTGAATACTACTCCCCTGTTGAATACACCGTTCTCTTTCTTCTTATTCCCGTTTTTACCCTTGTCGGTCCCAAAATTTTCAACTCCCCCTATGACAAAGCAAATAAACGCTTTCCGAAAATATACTTTTCGCTCGACAGAGAAGAGGAATGGGGCGGAAATGTTCTTATCATTCTCGGCATAATTATACTCTCGGCTGTAAATAAGGATTTTCTGACACTCGGTGCAGTCGGTACAGGCTTTTTATCCGGCGGTGCAGGCTTTTCAATAGGTCTTATTTTATATAAGCTGTCCACTAAGGGAACAAAAAACCGCCAATTCTTCAAAAAGCTCAACCAAAAGCATATGATAGAGGGCTGGAAGCTTATGGAGCACATCTTCGGTGCCGTTGCAGGCGGCGGTATGATGCTCTATTTCGGGCTTTGCTCCGATAAAATAAGAGAGCTTCTTACTCAAGCCGACCTCTCCTTACTGCCTCTTTACGGGGATAAGGATTACATAGGCGGTATCACGGTAACAGCAATGCTGTTTTTGTCTGCACTCATTTACCCCGTAAGAGCTGTGCTTGAAAAAAAGGGGAAGAAATATCCCGACCGTACATACGAAATGCTTGAAAGACCTCTCTGGTCTGCATTTCCTCTCATCTTAATCTTTATGGGAAGCGAAACTGCGGCTGCAGCTTCGGCTTTCATAACTGCCTGCTATGCCTTGTGCGAAAAATGCGCTCTCGAATGGTTCAGGGGCAGAAAAATTGAAAGACTTGTCCGTATTTTAAGTGCCGCGCTTCTGCTTTTCAGTCTTCTTTACTTTGTTTTCTGTTTCTTCTTCGGCGGCGGTAAGCTCACTCCCACCGAGCTTATCTTCCTTTATACATTTGTATACACTCTCCCCTGTGTGCTCTATTTTTTCACATCAGAAAAACGAAAAGAAAGAAAAGAAAAGAAGATGGGCGTCCTCAGCTTTTACAACGGCACGGGGCTGGTTGTGGGAAATTTTATCGTACAAAGTATAATTATCACGCTTTTTGTCAGCTTTTACTTTCATTTTTAACAAATTCTCCTTGCAATGTTAATATTAATATGGTAGTATAGAATAGAAAAATTATCCGGAGGGAAAAGAAATGAAGAAAATTATTTCAGTTATCCTTGCAATCGTTATGCTTTTCACCCTCGCTATGCCTGCTTTTGCAGCAAGCGAAGCAAAAGCTACAGTACCCGTAACAACAAGCTCCTCACTCGAAAGTGCTTTTGTTGACGGAAACAGCCTCATTGTTTTCGTAACAGGTATCGGTCAGTCTTTCTCATATCTTTTTGATGAAAGCTACACTCAGGAGGGTGCTTTTGAAAACGGCACACTTCAGGACTATGAAAACTATGCTCAGCTTATCGCAGACGGCAAGCACTCCAACAGATGGAACCTCTTTGCCGTTGATTTTGCAGAAGCTCTTAAGGACAGCGAAACCGTAAAGGCTCTTTTAAGCGTTGTTGGCGGTGTTCTCGGTACTCTTTTCTTCAGAACCAATATGGTTAAGGAAGAAAGTGCACACACACTCATCGAAAAGCTTTTCGCAAACAACCTTATAGATGAAAACGGCAAGCCCAACAACAGAGTTGTCACTCCCCGATACACAATGCCCGTTTCTCAGTATCCCACAAATGCTCAGGGCGAAAGCGAAGCTAAGGACCGTTTCTACGGCTCAATCCCCTGTGCTGAAGTTGCAGAAGCTGCTCTCGGTGCAAACTATGAAGATTACCTCTACTGCTTCAACTACAATGCTTTCTCCTACACCCAGAACAATGTAAACGACCTTGATAAGTTCATTGACACTATCATTGAAGAAAACGAAGTCGGTGCAGATTCCGTTATCCTTGTTCCTATGAGTATGGGTGCTTCCGTTGTAAGTGCATATCTTTATCACTACAAGGAAGAAGCTAAGCAGGATGTCAAGAGAGTTGTAAGTATTGTTGGCTGCTGGCAGGGTAGTGATGTTGTTTATGACCTTGTAACACTCAATTATGTTGACAATTCCGCAGACCTTCTTTATAACGGTCTTCTTGCAGATATGATAGGTGAGCCTTGGGGTTATCTTATCAACTTCGTTCTCCGCTTCTTCTCAAAGGCAGCTCTTCGTGACTTCATAGATATGGCTCTCGGTGAGTTCGTTGAAGTAATCTTCCTCGGTGCTCCCTCACTCGTAGCTTTGGTTCCCACAGAAAACTATGAAGAAGTAAGAAACAACTACCTCACAAGTGCCCGTGTTATCGACCAGACAGACTACTACTATGAAGCTCAGTCCAATCTTAAGGATACTCTTGCAGAGCTTGATGACTACATCGGCTTCTCCTTCATTGCAGGCTACGGTCTTTCATACGGTACAGAAACATCAGACTACAAGGCATTCGGCTTTATGAACCACGCTGCAACAACAAACAGTGATGAAATCATAGACATTTCTTCAACCGTCCCCGGCACAAAGTTCGTTAAAGCAGGCGACAAGTTCACAGACACAGAAGGCAGAGTTCTCTCTCCCGACAAGTCAATCGACATTTCAGGCTCCTACTACAAGGATTCCTCATGGTTCTTCTTTGAACAGAAGCATGAGCTTGAATACAACAATGTTGCTATTTCTCTTGCACTTGACCTTGCTTTAGGCAATGTTAAAACAGTTGCAGACTGCGACAACCTCAAGGAAGACGGCTTCTACTATCCTCAGTTCAACGAATCCAGAAACCTCAAGAGCCTCAAGAGAGGTTATATCCCCGATCTTGAAAGATATATGGAAGAAACAGGCTATACTCTTACAGCAGCTCAGCAGGCTCTTTATGACAAAGTTATCGCAATGACTCTCAACACAAAGATTGACCGCGACAAGGACGATGCTCTTATGGAAGAATTCCGTCAGATGCTTATCGAAATCGGTGTATACGGCCCCGATGAAGAAGAAAGCGGCTTCACAAAATTCTTCAACGGCATTATGGCTTCAGGCAACGAAGCAGTATACAACATCTTCGGTGCAAAGGGCTTCCTTGATTTCTGCCAGTAATAAAACAGTAAAGCAAGCATACAGGAGAAACCTGATTATTTCAGGTTTCTCTTTTTTTATACAGTTGAACAATGCGACAAAAAATGATATTATACAGTTATATAATATAAGAGCGGTGAATGATTTCCCGACATCAGGAAATCATCAGGAAACTCAAAGGCGGTGTAAAAATGATCTGCAACAAAAAACCGAAAATGATTTTATTCGATGTGGGCGGCACACTTTTTAATGACGGTAAATTCAATGCTCCTGACGGACTTAAACAAGTGCGTCTTTCTGCACTCAATCCCGATATAACAGACGATAACACTCTGATTTCCCTTTGGAATGAGTTTGAAAACAAGGTAAAAGCTTCTTTTCCAAAGTCCGACGGCTTTTCATTCGAGCTGCCCTTATTGTCAACACTAAAATATGTCACACACAATTCGGGACTTAAATTCAATAAGTCCTTTCCTGAGCTTGAAGAGATTTTTGACAGATACAATTCCGAAAGAACAGTTTTTGACGGTGTCCCCGAGCTTCTTGCCTCTCTGAAAGAACAGGGCATCCGCACAGCGGTTATCAGTAACAATGCAATGAGCGGTGAGGGACTTTCCTTAGCATTAAAAAGGTGGATACCCTGCGAAAGCTTTGAATTTGTACTGACAAGTGCAGATTTCATTTTCCCGAAGCCCTCCGCCGAGCTGTTCGTTTCAGCCTCCAATTCTGCGTGTCTTTTTCCGTCAGAGTGCTGGTACTGCGGCGACAGCTTAAATGCAGACATAAACGGTGCGCTCAATGCAGGTATGCACGCAGTATATTTCAACATAAAAGCCGACAAGAAAATAAAAATATCTGCTGACGAAAGACAAAGAGAGTATCTGGAGGTAAACAGCTGGGCTGCTCTTAAGAGCTGTTTACTCAGCTTATGAAGCTTTTTTACATTAAAAAATGTTTGCTATTTTTGCATAAATATTACAAAAAACTATTGCTGAACACTAAAAAATGTTGTATAATGAACAAAATACAACTCCGGAGGGATAAAATATGTCTGATATAAATATAGTTAAAGTTGCCACAAAAGGTCAGAACCTGCATTTGCGTGTTGCAACAGGTCACTTTGCATCAAGCAACAGACACAGTAATTATTACATAGATGTTGTAACCCAGAAAGCGCGTGTTTCCGAAGCAAAGGCTGTTGCAAAGGAAATCTGCTCCTATTACTACACAGACACCGTGGTTGATACCATCCTTTGTATAGACGGCACGGAGGTTATCGGTGCATATCTTGCAGATGCTCTTGCAAAGGCAGACTTCATCAGTATGAATGCACACAAATCAATCTATGTTGTAACTCCCGAGGTCACAAGTGCAAATCTCTTCCTTTTCAGAGATAACATTGTTCCTATGATTGAGGGCAAAAATGTTATGATTTTAGGTGTATCTCTTACTTCAGGTAAAACTGCAGAAGCTGCAGTTGAAGCAGTTAAATACTACGGCGGAACAGTATCGGGCATTGCCTCTATCTTCTCAACACTTGAGGAATGTGCAGGCTTACCTGTACGCTCCGTTTTCACCCCCAAGGACCTTGATGATTACAATTCCTATCTTCCTCACGAATGCCCCATGTGCAAGGCAGATAAAAAGATAGATGCACTTGTCAATTATCACGGCTTCTCTAAATTACTGTAAACAATTACCCGAAAAGAGGCGCACTCCGTAAGGATGTGCGCCTCAGTTATATCAGGGACAAGAATGACCGCTCATTCAGACTCTTGTTTTTACGATAAAACCAAAGGTTTTAACTTGGTAGGGAACGATGCCCACATCGTTCCGCCTGAGGCAAATTCTATCTTTTTACATCCCATTAATGTTCATCGGGGGAATAAATGTGTGCAACGGAAGATACATTTCCCGTAAAACGGAACGATGTGGGCATCGTTCCCTACCAATCGTAACCCGAATTTGCAGCAAAATTTTTAAGCTGTCTGTATCGGGCAATTTTTTGTATATTCATAAAACAGAGGTGACAATATGTTATTATATATAGTCCGTCACGGTGAGCCCGGTGCTGACGGGGCGTTGACCGAAAAAGGGCAAAAGCAAGCCGAGGCTGTTGGTGAAAGACTTTATAAATCAAAGATTGACAAGGTTTTTTCTTCTCCTCTGCTCAGAGCACGGCAAACTGCCGAGCCGTTGTGTAAGCTTCTCTCAAAAGAAATGCACATTGAACAATGGGCACACGAAATAGGTGACGAGAGAATCACAACATATCCCGACGGTGAAAGAAAATCCGTGTCACTTTTGCCGAATACTGTTTTCAGAACCGATAAAAACATAAATCTCCCCTTTGACAGAGCCTTTGAGGCAGATGGCTTTAAGGAAAGCAAAATGGAAGAGGCTGTAAAATACATAGAAGAAAACGGCGACAACTTCCTCGAAAAATTAGGCTACAAAAAGGAAAACGGCGTATACAGGATACTCAGAAGCAATGATGAAAAGGTAGCCTTATTCTGTCACGCGGCATTTTCAAGAGCGTGGATTTCAACACTTCTGCACATTCCCGTGCATATAATGTGGGCGTCGTTTGACTATGCCCATTCGGGAGTTACGGTTATTGAGTTTCAGAACAATGAAAACGGCATAACCGCTCCCGTGTGTCTGTGCTATTCTGATTTATCACACCTGTATGCAAACAACCTGAGCCTTTGTATTGATGAAAGAGTTGAAATGTAGAAAGGACGGCTTGAATGATTTATGTAACAAGCGATCTGCACGGTTATCCCTTGGAAAAGTTTAGCGATATGCTGAAATCCGTCAATTTCTCTGAGGCTGATACCTTATATATCCTCGGTGATGTTATAGACAGAGGCAAGGACGGCATAAAGCTGCTTAAATGGTGTATGAGGCAGGATAATGTTGAGTTTATTCTCGGCAACCACGAGGCTATGATGCTTTCGTGTGACTTCCTTTTTGATGAAATCACGGATGCATCAATCTCCTCCCTGAGTAATACCAAGCTCAACATACTCTCAACCTGGCAGTCAAACGGCGGTATGCCCACCATAGAAGCACTTTCGGCAATGAGCAAAGAGGAAATAAAATATATCCTCGAATATCTGCGCGAAGCATCCTTATTTGAGGCTGTCAGCGTAAATGACAGAGATTTTATTCTGTGCCATTCGGGATTGGGAAATTTCAGCAAGGATAAAAAGCTGTCACAATACACTCCCCACGAATTGCTCTGGACCAGACCTACCTTATATACAGACTATTTTGACAACGGAATAACAGTGATTTTCGGACACACGCCAACCGTTTTTCTCGGTGAAAAATACACCCGAAGAGCGTGCTTTTCCGAAACCTGGATAAATATAGACACAGGCGCAGCACTCGGCTACGCCCCGATGCTTTTAAGGCTTGACGATATGAAGGCTTTTTATTGCTGAAAAATAAAACAAAATCTTAAAATCAGCAATATGCTTTACTTAATATGAATTTTGTGTTAAACTGATTTTATTATATAAAAAGGAAGTTTTATTATGAGCAGTATAATTTACGGTATAACTGCCGTAGTTGCACTTGCTTTGGTTATAGGGTATCTGGTGTCCGTGAAGAAAAAAGACACCTGGCTGTTTCTGCTCTTTATAAGCGTGCTTCTTGTAAATGTGGGATATTTTTCAATCTCCGTTTCGCGTATACTTGAAGAAGCACTTTTAGCAAACAGAGTTTCCTACCTCGGCTCGGTATTTCTCCCCTTGTGTATGTTTATGTCCCTTGCAGACATATGCCGTATCAGAATTCCCAAGGGCGTAACCGCAGTATTGCTGTGTATAAGCGCAGCTGTTTTTATTCTTGCGGCAAGTCCCGGATATTGTGACCTATACTATAAGGAGGTCACCCTCGAAATAATTGACGGCACGGCAAGACTTGTAAAGATATACGGCAAATATCATATTATATATTTCTTCTATCTGTTCACCTATTTTGCATCAATGCTTGCAATGGTGGCTTTTGTGATAATCAAAAAGAAAATCACTTCTCACAAGTATGCCTCCCTGCTTATAAGTGTTGTTTTCTTAAATATCCTGATATGGCTTCTCGAGCAGCTTATTTCCGTTGACTTTGAATTTCTTTCAATTTCATATATCGTGAGTGAAATAATGCTTCTTTTCCTGTTCAGCATAATGAAGGATTTTGATGCACTGAAAAAAGAAAAAACTGAAGCCGAAAAGGAAGCTGCTCAGCTAAGCACGCAAGCTCCTGCCGACAACACAGCACCAACACAAACACAGGAAGATAATCTTGTTCTCTCCGAACAGCTTGAAGATATTATTGCTCTCTGGCAGCCGTCAGAAGCTCTGACAAGCCGTGAAATCGAAGTTCTGACGCTTTTGCTTGATAACTGCAAACGAAAAGAAATAGCCGAAAGGCTTTGTCTGTCGGAAAATACGGTAAAAACACATACATCTCATATTTTCAATAAGCTCTCGGTCAAAGACAGAAGCGAGCTTATTGAAAAAGCAAACGGAATACTTTTAAGCAAATAAATTTGTGATTATATTTCTTGTTCAGAATAATAATTGTGATATCACCCCCTTTTTGCGTTAAATCACCCCTTACGGATGCTGAGGGGTGATTTTTTTATATTGTACTTACGCTATAATGTATGCAAGGGAGTTATACCCAAAAAAAGAGTAAAAGGAGAATTTTTTATGAAAAAGAAGCTTTTAGTTTTATTTTTCATATTGGTGATGGCGCTGTCTGCATTGTCTTTGACAGCAAATGCGGCTACCGAAATAAGTGTCATAGGAGTCCAGAATCTGCGTACTCCTCTTGCAGGTAGCACACCTGACTACACTATAGACTATGTTAACGGCAATTTAGTTTCAAAACAAATTGTTGACGGTCAACAGGTCAACGGAATTGTCTGGTATGAGCTTCGGCAGATAAATGCAGGCTCAACACCGGTTGAAGTGCAGATGAGCAAGACCGACACATTCGAGCTCGGCAAATCATACCGTGCGCGTATTTATGTAATGCCCACGGGAACTGCTGTTTTTAGTAACAGTGTATCTGCAAGAATATATGAATTGACCTCAGATACACCGGAAATGGGCTACAAGACTGCAGCAGTAACAACACCGACGGGTAACACATCCTCGGATTACAAGGTAGTTACTGCCGACTATAAATGCACTATGTCTGCCATTGATACTGTTGAAATCACAGGTCTTAAAATCCCCAGACCGGGCGAATTCCCCGATAATGACTGTAATATTCTTGCAGACGGTGTATACCTTAACGGAACAATTGACTGGTCACATAAGGTCGGCAACAACTATGAGTCAATGAATTATACAACCGCCTTTGAAACAAATGAAACCTATAAAGTTACATTCTGGCTGAGAACAGAATTTGAAAACGGCTACTGGTTTAAAACAGATTCTCACGGAGAAAATGTAGCTGAGGTTCTTGTCAACGGAATTCCTTGCACAATTTGTGATACTTATTCGGTAGATTATGTCCGTGGTATTGAATGTGAATTCTATGTTTCTTCAGAACTTATCAGCAATATTGATATTGTGGGCATATCCACTCCCATTGCGGGTACGGTGCCCGACTATGAAGCTGCCCCCGCAGCAGCAGGCTACGATATTATCAATTTGTTCTGGCTGGACGAAACATTAAAGAGTGAACTCATAAGCGGCGGTATGACATATGTGAATGCTGTTGCTCAGGCAAAGCTCGTTAAAGGTGACGGTAAGGTTTTTGAGGAAGGTCACGAGTATTTGGTTTGCATTACGGTTCAGCCTCAGACAGGATATGAAATTGATTATGACGCAGAGGATTATCTTTATTATGCCGCAACGGTAAACGGCAAGCAGGCGGATGAAGGCAGCGGATACAGGGGAGAGACAGCCTCCTTTGACTGCAGCTTCGGATTACCTGTAATACAGTCAATTTACAATGTGGATGTCACAGGTGTAGAAGGTCCTGTTGCAGGAAAAACACCCGATTATGATGCAGTATGCGGTGCGGACAGCTACAAGCTTGTTGATATGTTCTGGATTGACAACACCGAGAGAGAGGCTCTCATTAATGCAGGTGCAACATATGCAGAGGCTTCGCAGCAGGCAAAGCTTACCCGGGGTGACGGCAAAACATTCAAGGCAGGTCACGCCTACAGCGTACATTTTGAGGTTGAGCCCTGCAAAAACTATGAAATAGACTATGATCCCTCAGATAACGATGTTCTTTATTACAGAGCGACTGTAAACGGCCTGGATGCCAAGGAAAGCAGCGGCAACAGAGGCGATAATGCCGGCTTCTCCTATGCTTTTGCTGCTACGACCTATTTAGGCATTTCCTCTGTTACAGCAGACGGCTTTGATGCTCCCGTTGCAGGAAATACTGTTGATGTGATAGGCTCTGTTGCCGGTACAGGTATACAGTTCAAAAAATGCTATTGGTATGATCTTACAGCAGGTAAAACGGTTGCAAATGATGCAAAGTTTGAAGCAGGTCATAAATACAGACTCATTATTTCTGTTACTGCAAAAGAAAACTATCTTTTTGCAACAAATGATTCAGGTTATCCCGATTCAACAAAACTGACTGTAACAGTCAACGGGAATACAGCAACGGTTTCTTCTACAGTCGGTTCAGCTACGACTATGACATTCCGCTATACATATGATCACACCTGTGAATTTACTCAGGTTAAAAGTAAGGCTCCCACCTGTTCGGCACAGGGAAAGAATGCATACTATAAGTGCTCCTGCGGCAAATTCAGCGAAGATTCAGCAGGTGCTAAGCCTATTGCGGATATTGACAGCTGGGGTAATATCGCTGTAAATGCAAGCAACCATACCTACAAAACAAACACAACAAAAGCAACGCTTACAACGAACGGAAGCATAGTAACAGCTTGTACTCTCTGCGGTGATGTGAAGTCCACTAAGACTATCAGTTATCCCAAGACATTCACGCTTTCTGCAACCACTCTTACATACAATGCAAAAGTAAGAACTCCTACAGTTACTGTTAAGGATGCTGCAGGAAACACTCTTGTGAAGGATACAGACTACACCGTAACATACGCCTCGGGCAGAAAGAATGTAGGTACATACAATGTTAAGGTAACAATGAAAGGCAACTACACAGGCACTAAGACTCTTTCTTTCACAATCAAGCCTATGGATATTTCAAAGTGTACCGTAAAGCTTTCTTACACAAGCACCACCTATAACGGTAATGTAAGAGCTCCCTCGGTGACTGTAACAAATGCAAACGGAGCAAAGCTTACCAAGGATACTCACTACACCGTAACATACGCCTCGGGAAGAAAGAATGTGGGAACCTACAATGTTAAGGTAACAATGAAAGGCAACTACACAGGCACTAAGACACTTTCTTTCACAATCAAGCCTATGGATATTTCAAAGTGTACCGTAAAGCTTTCCTACACAAGCACCACCTATAACGGCAATGTAAGAGCTCCATCGGTGACTGTAACAAATGCAAACGGAGCAAAGCTTACCAAGGATACTCACTACACCGTAACATACGCTTCGGGCAGAAAGAATGTGGGAACATACAATGTTAAGGTAACAATGAAAGGCAACTACACAGGCACTAAGACACTTTCCTTCAAAATCAAGCCGATTAATATTTCAACTTGTACAGTAAAGCTTTCAACCGCAAGCTACACATATAACGGATATGTAAAAACTCCTACCGTTACCGTAACAAATTCCTACGGAACAAAGCTTACCAAGGACACACACTACACCGTAACATACGCTTCGGGCAGAAAGAATGTAGGTACCTATAAGGTTACCGTAACAATGAAAGGTAACTACACAGGCACAAAGACACTTACATTCAAGATTAATCCCCCGAAAACTACTGTCGCTTCACTTACTGCCGGAACAAAGAGTATAACCGTTGCAGTTACAAAAAAAACAACACAGACAACCGGCTATCAGATTCAGTATTCAACATCAAAGGATTTCACAAATGCAAAGACCAAGACCATAACAAGCAACACCACAACCAAAGCAACCTTAAGCAGTCTTACTTCTGCAAAGACATATTATGTCAGAGTAAGAACATATAAGACTGTAAATGATGTGAAGTACTATT
>JAZNOZ010000055.1:0-219151 GCA_045589395.1 Acutalibacteraceae bacterium
CCTCGCCCTCGACTATACGTGTAAGTATCTCCTGCATGCGCTTGGTTCCGATACGGCAATGTACGCACTTTCCACAGGACTCTTTTGCGGTAAAATCAAGGAAGAACTTTGCCATGCCAACCATGCATGTACTCTCGTCCATGACAACCATACCGCCGGAGCCCATAATTGCACCCGTTGCTGACAATGCCTTATAGTCTATAACGGTATCAAGGAGTGCTTCGGGAATACATCCGCCCGAGGGGCCGCCGAGCTGAACGGCCTTGAATTTTTTGTTGTTTCTGATACCGCCGCCTATGTTGAAAATAACATCTCTGAGAGTAAGTCCCATCGGGATTTCAACAAGACCGCCGCGTCTGATTTTGCCCGTGAGAGCAAAAACCTTTGTACCCTTGCTGTTTTGGGTGCCCATTGAAGCAAAGGCTTCACCTGAATTCAGCATTATCCAGGAAACATTTGCAAAGGTTTCAACATTGTTTATGTTTGAAGGCTTGTTTTCGTAGCCTTTCTGAGCAGGGAAGGGAGGTTTAAGTCTGGGCATACCTCTTTTGCCTTCAAGAGATTCGATAAGCGCGGTTTCTTCACCGCACACAAATGCACCGGCACCTGCTTTGATTTTAAGTGTACAGCTAAAGTCTGTGCCGAGTATGTTTTCACCGAGAAGATTCTCTCTTGTTGCATCTTCAATGGCTTTCCCGAGTCTTACTATAGCAAGGGGATATTCCGCTCTTACATAAACATAGGCATACTTTGCACCTATTGCATATGCCGCAATAAGCATACCCTCAATAAGGTTATGCGGATCGCTTTCTATAACTGCTCTGTCCATAAATGCACCGGGGTCGCCCTCATCGGCATTGCAGATAAGATATTTTTCGTTTCCCTCGCTTTGTCTTGCGGCATTCCACTTGAACCAGGTAGGGAAGCCTGCACCGCCTCTGCCTGCAAGACCTGAAATTTTTATTTCATCAATAACCTCTTCGGGTGTCATTGAAGTCAGCACTTTTTTAAGTGCCTCATAACCGCCATTTTCTTTATATGATTCAATATTTTCCGGGTCAATTATACCGCAGTTTCTAAGCGCAATTCTTGTCTGCTGAGTCAGGAATGAATTGTCTTCATCAGGAATTTTAAGATAATCTACTATAGACAGATTTTCTTCTTTTACTGCCTTTACTATATTTTCTGCATCGCTTGTCTTTACCTTAACAAGTCTTGCAACGAGTTCATTTTCTTCATATATATCAACTATAGGCTCAAGAAAGCACATACCGATACAGCCTGTTATGCCGATTGTTACACTTCCCTGTGAGAAAGCGTCTATTGCCGAATGTACTTTCATAGCACCTGCCGCAATACCGCAGGAGCCTTCACCGATAACTATTCTCATTACGCTTCCTCCTTTGCCTTGATTTCCTGTAATATTTCAACTGCCTTTTGGGGAGTCAGGCTGCCGAAAGTATCCTCGTTTATCATCATAACGGGAGAAAGTGAGCAGCAGCCAAGGCATGCAACGGTTTTGAGTGAAAAAAGACCGTCTTCACTTGTTTCGCCGTCTTTGATTTTAAGATAGTCGCAGATAGCCTTTTCAACAGCATCTGCTCCGTTTACATGGCAAGCCGTGCCCTTGCAGAGCATAATAAGATTTTTGCCTACGGGAGTTAAACGGAACTGGGTGTAAAAGGTTGCAACACCCATAACCTTAGCAGGGGTGTTACCTGTTTTTTCTGCCAGATAATAAATTACATCAACAGGTAAATAACCGTAAATTTCCTGTGCTTTCTGCAAAATCGTAATCAGTGAGCCTCTGACCGATGCAAATTCTTCAAGAACACCGTCAAGTAAAGTCAAATCACTGTTTTTGCAGCAGTTTTCACACATAAAGGGTCGCCTCTTTTCGTAAGAATAACTTATAATCGTGTATTTTAACATAGATTTTAATTAAAATCCATACATATTTTAATAAAAAATGAAGAAATTTTGAACATTTATAATTCAGATGTGTGAAAAATTAATTTTTATGCAATTATGCAATTAAAATATGCATAAAAAAACATATAAAACGAAGTTATTTTTCGGATGAAAACGGTCTGATACAATGTAATAAACATCATTATTATAATTATTAATAACAGCTTATGTGCATTTGTACCAAAATAAAACACTTGTTTTGTGTTATTCTGTTTAATTGGACAGAAATGTAAAATTATTTTTGAATATGCTTGACAAATATAATTAATGGGTGTATAGTTATGCACAACGAATGAATATTAATTCAACTTGGAGGAAAAACAAATGGATAAGTCAAAAATCAAAAAGGTTGTTCTTGCATATTCAGGCGGTCTTGATACTTCTATAATCATCCCCTGGCTTAAAGAGAACTATAATAATTGTGAAGTAATTGCAGTGTCGGGTAATGTAGGTCAGGCAAGTGAGCTTGAAGGTCTTGAGGAAAAGGCAATCAAAACAGGTGCTTCAAAAATATATATTGAAGATCTCACAAAGGAATTCATTGAAGATTATGTTTTCCCCTGTGTTCAGGCAGGTGCTCTTTATGAGGATTATCCTCTCGGCACAGCTTTTGCCCGTCCCCCCATTGCAAAGCGTATTGCTGAAATCGCTCTTGCAGAAGGCGCAGATGCTATCTGTCACGGCTGCACAGGTAAGGGTAATGACCAGGTTCGTTTTGAGCTTGCAATAAAGGCTTTCGCACCTGATATGCCCATCATCGCTCCCTGGAGAGAATGGGATATAAAGAGCCGTGAAGAAGAAATTGAATATGCAGAGGCTCACAATATTCCTCTTAAGATAACAAGAGAAACAAACTATTCAAAGGATAAAAACCTCTGGCATCTTTCACACGAAGGTCTTGACCTCGAGGATCCCGCAAACGAGCCTCTTTATAACAAGGAAGGCTTCCTTGAAATGGGCGTTTCACCTGAAATGGCTCCCGATAAGCCCACTTATGTAAAGATTCACTTTGAAAAGGGTATCCCCACTGCTGTTGACGGCGTTGAAATGGACAGCGTTTCACTCGTTGCAAAGCTTAACGAATTGGGCGGTGCAAACGGTATCGGTCTTCTTGACATCGTTGAAAACCGTCTTGTAGGTATGAAATGCCGCGGTGTGTATGAAACTCCCGGCGGAACAATTCTCTATAAAGCACATCAGGTTCTTGAAACTATCTGTCTTGATAAGGAAACATCCCATTACAAAGCATTAGTAGCTCAGAAGCTTGCAGAAAATGTATATAACGCTTTGTGGTTTACTCCTCTCACACAGGCAATACTTGCTTTTGTAAAGTCAACTCAGGAAACAGTTACAGGTGATGTAACACTCAAACTCTACAAGGGTAATATGATAAATGCCGGCGTAACTTCTCCCTATTCACTTTATGATCCCGAAATTGCCACCTTTGATGAAGATGAGGTTTACAATCAGGCTGATTCAGCAGGATTTATTAATCTTTACGGTCTTCCCACCAAGGTTTATGCAAAGATGAAGGCTAAAAACAATCTTTAATAAAGATAAAGTACACGGAGAATATGGCTATGGAAAAAATGTGGGCAGGCAGATTTTCAAAGGCTCTTGACAAAGAGGCAGACGATTTTAATTCGTCAATACACTTTGACTGCAAAATGTATAAACAGGATATAACCGGCTCTATGGAGCACGCCGCCATGCTTTCCGCTTGTAATATAATTTCTCAGGATGAAAGTCTGCAAATCATTGACGGTTTGCAGACTATTCTTGATGATATAGACAGCGGCAAGCTTGCGATAGATATGGATGCAGAAGATATCCATATGTTTGTTGAGGCACAGCTTACAAAAAGAATAGGCGATGTTGGTAAAAAGCTTCATACCGCAAGAAGCCGTAACGACCAGGTTGCAGTTGATATAAGACTTTATCTGCGTGATGAAGCCGAGGAAGTTATAAAGCTTGTGCTTGAGCTTATTGAAGTTATAAATGAACAGGCTAAAAAGTATGCGGGAACCATTATGCCCGGCTACACACATCTGCAGCGTGCACAGCCTGTGACCTTCGGACATCATTTATTGGCTTATGCTATGATGTTTACAAGAGATATCGGAAGACTTAAAGACGCAAAGGCAAGAATGAACTATTCTCCTCTGGGTTGTTGTGCGCTTGCAGGAACAACTTATAACACAGACCGTGAAATGACAGCAAAGGCTTTAGGCTTTGACGGAGTTATGCTCAACTCCATTGACGGTGTGTCTGACAGAGATTTCTGTGTTGAGCTTATGTCTGCTTTCTCTCTTATTATGATGCATCTCTCCCGGTTTTCGGAAGAAATCATACTCTGGTCAAGCTGGGAATTCAAATTTGTTGAACTGGATGATTCCTACACAACAGGCTCAAGCATTATGCCTCAGAAGAAAAATCCCGATATGGCAGAGCTTGTCAGAGGTAAAACGGGCAGAGTATACGGTGACCTGATGGCGCTTCTTACAACTCTTAAGGGTATCCCTCTTGCATATAACAAGGATATGCAGGAGGATAAGGAAGCAATTTTTGACAGTGTTGAAACAGTCAAGAAGTGTCTGAGAGTATTCACTCCCATGATAGCAACAATGAAGGCTATTGAAGAAAATATGTATAAAGCTGCACAGAACGGCTTTATAAACGCTACCGACCTTGCCGATTATCTTGTAAAGCAGGGACTTCCTTTCAGAAGTGCTTATAAAACGGTAGGGCAGATTGTGGCATATTGTATTGAGAATAAAAAGGTTCTTGAAACAATGTCACTTGAAGAATACAAGAATTTTGATTCAAACTTTGAAAACGACCTTTACGAAGCAATAAGCCTTGAAACATGCGTTGAAAAGCGTATTTCGTTGGGCGGGACAAGTAAGGTTTCCGTTGAAAAGCAGATAGATTATATAACGGAGTTTTTGGCTGATGAAAAAGGTGTTCATTGACGGAAAAGCAGGCACAACAGGTCTTCGTATTTTTGACAGACTGTCTGCCCGTGAGGATATAGAGCTTATAACATTAAGCGAAGAAGACAGAAAAGATCCTGTCTGCAGAAAAAGTGCAATAAATTCTGCTGATGTTGCTTTTCTTTGTTTGCCCGATGATGCGGCAAGAGAATCTGTTTCCTTCGTAGAAAATCCCGAAACAGTAATTATTGACACTTCAACCGCACACAGAACGAATCCCTGCTGGGCATACGGCTTTCCCGAGCTTTCCAAAGCACACGAAGAAAAGCTTTTGTCATCAAAGAGAATTGCAGTTCCCGGGTGTCATGCAAGCGGATTTATCGCTCTGGTTTATCCTCTTGTTGAAGCAGGATTTATTTCAAAGGACATCCTGCTTACATGTTTTTCAATTACCGGATATTCGGGCGGAGGAAAAAGTATGATAGCCGCTTACGAAAATGAAAGCAGAGAACAGCTTCTGGATTCTCCCCGACAGTATGCGCTTTCTCAGCAGCATAAGCATCTCAAGGAGATGGTTTCGGTAACGGGGATAAGCTCGGCTCCCGTTTTCTGCCCTGTGGTCTCATCCTTTTACAGCGGTATGGAGGTAACCGTTCCTCTTTTTTCTTCTCAGCTTCTCTCAGGTAAAACAAGAGGGGATATAGAAAGCTTATATAAAGAAAAGTATAATAATGCTTTTGTAAAATATGTTGAAAATGCAGATGAGAACGGATTTTTTGCATCAAATGCGTTGTCATACAAAGATAATATGCAGATAAGTGTTTTGGGAAACGAAGAGAGAATTCTGCTTGTTGCCAGATATGATAATCTTGGCAAGGGTGCTTCGGGCGCGGCAATAGAATGTATGAATATTGCCGTCGGAGCAGACAGAACATCAGGTCTTTGCTTGTAAGTAAGAGAAAATAATCAGGAGAAAAGCTATGGATATAATAAACGGCGGTGTTTGTGCCGCAAAGGGATTTACCGCAAACGGAATACATTGCGGTATCCGTAAAAACAGAACTAAACGGGATATTGCACTTATAAAGAGTGAAGTCAGAGCAAATGCTGCTGCTGTTTACACGACTAATCTTGTAAAGGGGGCACCTCTGACAGTAACAAAAAACAATATTTCAGACGGTAAAGCACAGGCTGTTGTGTGCAATTCGGGAAACGCAAATACCTGTAATGCAGACGGTATAGAAAAGGCACAGGAGATGTGCCGTATCACAGCCGAAGCACTTTCAATCGATGAAAAGGATATTGTTGTTGCTTCAACAGGTGTTATCGGTATGCCCTTTGATAACACGCCCATAAGAAACGGTATGAAAGAGCTTGTTGACGGACTCGGAGATAATTCTCAGCTTGCAGCCGAGGGTATTATGACTACCGATACCCGCCTTAAGGAAATTGCCGTTAAGTTCAGCGTTGGCGGTAAGGAATGTATAATAGGCGGCATTGCAAAGGGCTCGGGTATGATTCATCCCAATATGGCAACAATGCTTGTATTTATCACTACCGACTGTGCAATAAGCAGCGAAATGCTCCAAAAGGCTCTTTCAAGCGATATAGCTAACACCTTCAATATGGTAAGTGTTGACGGTGACACATCAACAAACGATATGGTAACGGTTCTTGCAAACGGTCTTGCAGGTAACGAAGAAATTACCTGTGAGGGTGAAGATTTCACGGCCTTTATGCAGGCTCTTAATAGTGTAACTGTTTATCTTTGCAAGAAAATTGCAGGTGACGGTGAGGGAGCAACAAAGCTTATTGAATGTAAGGTGAACGGTGCAAAAACCGAAAATGATGCAAAGAAAATTGCAAAGAGCATTATCTGTTCTTCGCTTGTCAAGGCTGCAATGTTCGGTGCAGATGCAAATTGGGGCAGAGTGTTATGTGCAATAGGATATTCGGGTGCAGATACCGATGTTTCAAAGGTAGATGTATCCTTTGTATCCTCAAAGGGTGAAATCGCAGTCTGCAGGGACGGTGCAGGGATAGAATTTTCCGAAGAAAAGGCAAAGGAAATTCTTCTTCAGGAAGAAATTGATATTGTGGTAAATCTTAATAACGGTGAATATAATACCGTAGCATGGGGATGCGATCTCACATATGATTATGTTAAAATAAACGGAGATTACCGCACCTGATATAAAAGGGGAATTTAATATGGATATTTCAAATGCAGAGCGCGCGCATGTAATAGTAAGTGCACTGCCCTATATAAAAGAGTACACAGGTAAAATACTTGTTGTTAAATACGGCGGTAACGCTATGATTAACGATAAGCTGAAGGATTCCGTTATGCGTGATATAGTGCTTTTAAGCCTTATCGGTGTTAAGGTTGTGCTTGTTCATGGCGGCGGCCCCGAAATTACGGAAATGCTCAATAAAATGGGCAAGGAAAGTCAGTTCGTGAACGGTCTGAGAGTTACGGATAAAGAAACCGCCGAAGTCGTGCAGATGGTGCTTGCAGGTAAAATAAATAAAAGTCTGGTGGGACTTCTTGAAAGAAAGGGCGGTAAATCCATAGGTCTTTCGGGGCTTGACGGACATATGATAAAAGCAACAGTCAAGGATGAGGCTTTGGGCTTTGTAGGTGAAATTACGGATATTGATGTAACAACTGTTCTCGATGTCCTCGAAAAGGGATATATTCCCGTAATTTCAACTGTTGCCTGTGATGATGACGGCAATGTGTATAATATAAATGCAGATACTGCCGCAGCTAAAATAGCGGGTGCTTTGCATGCGGAAAGTTTTATTTCGATGACCGATATAAGCGGCATTTTAAGAGATAAGGATGATCCGTCAACTCTTATTTCGGAAATCAAAATAAGCGAAGCTCCAAAGCTTATTGAGGACGGTATTATCAACGGCGGTATGATTCCCAAGGTTGAGTGCTGCACAAACGCCATTAAATGGGGCGTAAAAAAAGTGTTTATCATTGACGGCAGAGTTCCTCATTCAATTCTTATTGAAACTCTCACCGATGAGGGTATAGGAACAATGTTTACGGGAGAATAAAAAAATGAATGATATTTTTAATTCTGATAAAGAATATGTTGCAAATACATATGCGCGTTTCCCGATTTGTCTTGTTGAGGGCAAGGGCTCACGCGTAAAAGACAGCGAAGGTAAGGAATATATAGATTTAAGCACGGGTATTGCTGTTAATTCATTCGGAATGTCCGATGATGAATGGAAAAATGCCGTAATTGAACAGCTCGGTAAGCTTCAGCATACATCTAATCTTTATTATTCGGAGCCTTGTATAAAGCTTGCAAAGCTGCTTTGTGAAAAAACGGGAATGAAAAAGGTTTTCTTTTCAAACTCAGGTGCAGAAGCAAATGAATGTGCAATAAAGACGGCAAGAAAATATGCAGCCGATAAAAAAGGTGCGGAATATAACACAATTATAACTCTTGAAAACAGCTTTCACGGCAGAACAATAACAACTCTTGCTGCAACAGGTCAGGATGTTTTCCATAAGGATTTCCTGCCTCTTACGGAAGGCTTTGTTTACGCAAAGGCAAATGATATTGATGACCTTGTAAGCAAGGTAAAGGAAAATAAATGTGCGGCAATTATGTTCGAGTGTGTTCAGGGTGAGGGCGGTGTTCTTCCTCTGACAAAGGAGTTTGTTCAGGCTATTGCTAAGACAGCAGAAGAAAACGATTTGCTTGTAATCTGCGATGAAGTGCAGACCGGTAACGGCAGAAGCGGCAGTCTGTATGCTTATATGAATTACGGTATTTCTCCTGATATTGTGTCAACTGCAAAGGGACTTGCAGGCGGTTTGCCTATAGGTGCAACATTGATGGGAGAGAAAACACAGAATACTCTCGGTGCTTCCGACCACGGCTCAACCTTTGGCGGAAATCCCGTAAGCTGTGCTGCTGCGGTTAATGTTATTTCAAGAATTGATGAAGAATTGCTTGACGGTGTTAAAAGAAAGTCACAGTATATTATCAATGAGCTCAGCGGTGCCTCCGGAGTTAAATCTGTTTGCGGAATGGGACTTATGCTCGGTATTGAAACCGAAAAGGAAGCTTCTGCAGTTATTAAAGAATGTATGGACAATGGTGTGCTTGTTATCAAGGCAAAAAACAAGGTCCGCCTTCTTCCCGCACTCAATATTCCCGATGATGAACTTAAAACAGCAATTAATATTCTCAAAAAAGCTTGCGAGGTGTAAATTATGAATTTTTACGGCAGAGATTTTTTAACACTTCTGGATTATACTCCCGAAGAAATCGCTTATCTTATAGATTTGGCGGCTGAACTTAAGGCTAAGAAAAAAGCAGGAATTCCTCACGATACATTAAGAGGGAAAAACATCGCGCTTATCTTTGAGAAGACAAGCACAAGAACCCGTTGCAGCTTTGAGGTTGCGGCAAATGACCTCGGAATGGGTTCAACATATCTTGATCCTGTAGCTTCACAGATAGGTAAAAAGGAAAGCATTGCAGATACTGCAAGAGTTCTTTCCGGTATGTTTGACGGTATTGAATACAGAGGCTTCGGACAGGAAATCGTAGAGGAGCTTGCAAAGTATTCCTCTGTACCCGTATGGAACGGACTTACAAACGAATACCACCCCACACAGATTCTTGCAGACTTCCTCACAATAAAGGAGCATTTCGGTCATCTCAAGGGTATCAATTTCGTATATATGGGTGATGCAAGATACAATATGGGTAATTCACTTATGATAGGCTGTGCTAAGATGGGACTTAATTTTACAGCCTGTGCTCCCGAAAAGTATTTCCCTGATTCTGCTTTGATTGAGAAATGCAAAGATTTTGCTTCACTCAGCGGTGCCACTCTTTCATTTACAGAAAATGTTGAAGAGGCTGTTAAGGGTGCCGATGTTATTTACACAGACATCTGGGTATCAATGGGTGAGCCTGCTCAAGTTTGGGAGCAGAGAATAAATGAGCTTCTTCCTTATCAGGTAAACAAGGAAGTAATGGATAAAACAGGCAAGGATACAATATTTATGCATTGTCTGCCCTCTTACCACGACCATAAAACAGTTATCGGCAAGGAAATCGGTGAAAAGTTCGGTCTTGATGCATTGGAAGTTACCGACGAAGTTTTCGAAAGTGAAAATTCCGTTGTTTTCAAGGAAGCCGGAAACCGTATGCACACAATAAAAGCAGTTATGGCTGCTACTCTTACAAAATAAGAAAAAAGGCTTTGACACTTGTTTAATTAGTGTCAAAGCCTTTTTTGTTATGATTAAAGGGGCTGTTTTTTGCAGCCCCTTTGTTCGTTTGTTATTTTTTTTCATTGATGGCTTCATCAAGAAGTCTTGCAGCGTATTTTACACATTCAACGCAAGGGCGTTTTTTGTAAAATGCCTGAGTTCTTTCTTCTGCTTTTGCGCAATAGGGAGTGTTTTCAGGCAAAGACAAAAGCTCTTTACAGATGTATGAGCCCATTTCTTCTTTGAACTTGAAGCAAAGGGAAGAAACAAATTCGTAATGCTCTTTTTTTGCATGTGCATCCTGGGGATTATTGTATCCGTAAACAGCACCTGCGGCAAGAGCCATTCCGCTTACTGCGCCGCAAACCTCTCTGAGTCTTGCCAGCCCCCCTCCCATAGAGGAGGAGATTTTTGCACTTGTTTCTTCGCTTATGCCTGTTAAGTCGGAATAAGCCATAAAAACAGCCTGTGCGCAGTTATAGCCTTCAAGAAAGAATTTTTCTGCTTTTTCTTCGTGAAAAGTCATCTTACGCTTTGCCTACAGAACCGAAAAGTTCCATCTTTTCTTTTACTGTAGCCTTGATAGCTTCAACGCCGGGAGCGAGGAGCTTTCTGGGGTCAAAGCCCTTACCCTGAAGGTCTTTGCCGTCTTCAATATATTTTCTTGTAGCTTCAGCGAAGCTTAACTGACATTCTGTGTTAACATTGATTTTTGAAACACCGAGGGAAATAGCCTTCTGAATCATTTCAGCGGGGATACCTGTGCCGCCGTGAAGAACGAGGGGCATTGTGCCTGTTTCTTCCTGAATCTTAGCAAGAACATCAAAGTTAAGACCTGCCCAATTTTCGGGATATTTGCCGTGGATGTTACCGATACCTGCAGCAAGCATTGTAACACCGAGGTCGGCAATCTGCTTGCATTCCTTGGGATCTGCAACTTCACCGCTGCCAACAACACCGTCTTCTTCACCGCCGATAGCGCCAACTTCTGCTTCAACAGAAACGCCCTTTGCGGATGCATCCTTGATGATCTGTGTTGTTTTGGCAATGTTTTCATCAATAGCATAGTGAGAACCGTCAAACATAACGGAGGAGAAGCCTGCATTCATTGCAGCATAAGCTCCGTCATATGAGCCGTGGTCAAGGTGAAGAGCAACGGGAACTGTGATATTGAGAGTTTCAAGCATACCGTTTACCATACCAACGATGGTGTTGTAGCCGCACATATACTTTGCAGCACCTTCGGAAACACCGAGGATAACGGGGGAGTTTAATTCCTGGGCTGTGAGAAGAATGGCCTTTGTCCATTCAAGGTTGTTGATGTTGAACTGACCGACTGCATATTTGCCGGCTTTTGCTTTTGTGAGCATTTCAGAAGCTGATACTAACATTTTTTTTGACCTCCAAATTTTTATACGGCTTTTATTATACTTTAATTTGAAAAAAAATCAACACTTTATGCGGTGTTTTTTTCTTTATATTGCACATAATATTAAAATATGCTAAAATAAAGGTTAAATGTGGTAAAATTCAAGTTTGTTTTAAGTGAAGATTTATATATTAAGGTGGTAAAAATTGTTCGGTTATATTGTTGCAAATCCCGAAAAGCTTAATGTTCAACAACGAGCCCGATATAAAGGGCTTTATTGCGGTCTGTGCAAAAAGCTTGGTGAAAACAGAGCAAAAGTTAATAAACTGACACTGACATATGACCTTGTTTTGCTCATTCTTGTGTTGAGTGCTGTTGAAAATGAGAAGTATGAGGTTATTGAGGGGAAATGCAAGCTGCATCCTCTGGAGAAAAAAGTTTTTCTTATGAACAGCAAAACCGAATTTGCCGCAGATATGAATATAGCTTTAGCTTATTATAAATTCCTTGACGACTGGAATGACGATAAATCATATTCTGCATTTGTGAATATGCAGATTTTTAAGAAAGAAACAAAAAGGATAGCAGAGAAATATCCCGTTCAGTGCGAAGCAATTAAAAAATGTCTTGACAGGCTTTCTCAGGTTGAAAAGGCAAATGTGCTCAATCCCGATATCCCTGCAGATATTTTCGGGGACCTTATGGGAGAAATATTCGCCATTTTCCCCGATGAGAGAGGAGAAAAGCTTTTCAACTTCGGTAAGGCTTTGGGAAAATACATATACATTCTTGATGCAGTGCTCGATGTTAAGGAAGATATAAAAAAAGAACGCTATAATCCGCTTGTAAGAACACCGTCGGGAATGAACGGTGAAATTCTTGAAATGCTTATGGCTGAGTGTGTTGAAAAATATAATGACCTTGAAATAACACAGGATAAAGAGATAATTGAAAATATTTTATTCTCAGGCGTGTGGACTCAGTATGAAGCCGCTCTGAGAAGGAGGAAAAAGAAATAATGTCGGATCCCTATAAAATTTTAGGTGTTTCTCCCACGGCAAGTGAAGAAGAGATAACAAAAGCATACAGAAAGCTTGCAAAAAAATATCATCCGGACCTGAATCCGAATGACCCGGCCGCCGCTCAGAAAATGAGTGAAATCAATGCAGCATATGACAAGATAAAGGACGGTACCGCTTATCAGCACACGGGATATTCTTCATCTGCTTCGAGGTCGGATACAGGCAATCCGTTCGCAGGAGGGTATAATCCTTTCGGCGGAGGATATAATCCCTTTGAGGGCTTCGGCGGTTATACATCATACAACACATCTTCCGATTCATCCGATGAATCAAGACTTAACAGTGCAAAAATTTTTCTTGATAACCGCCGTTATCAGCAGGCGCTTAATGTTTTATCGTCTGTAAAAAACCGAACAGCCCGTTGGTATTATCTGAGTGCTGTTGCATATTACGGAGTAGGAAACCGTATAAGTGCACTTGAGCATGCCAAAATTGCCTTTGAGAGAGAGCCTGAAAATATAGTGTATGCAGAATACTATTCGCGACTGTCACGGGCAGCAAATGTATATTCAGAGAGAAGCGTTAACTACGGCAGACCGCGATTAAAGCTTAATAAACTGTGCTTCTGGTGCTGTATTCTTGATTCAATATGCAGCTGTCTGGGAAGAGGCTTTTGCTATGATGACAGTTACTATTATAATGACTACGGATGCTGAAGGAGATAATAATGAACAGTTTCAGAGAAAAAATAATGAGATTTATGTACGGCAGATACGGCTTTGATCAGCTCGGAAGATTTCTTTTCGGTCTGGCATTCGTGTTCTGGATTCTTTGCTTTTTTGTAAGATTCTTGCCCTGGCATTTCTTGTATGCAATGTTTTCGGGAATTAACACGGCTTTATATATAGTTGCATTTTTCCGTATACTTTCAAAAAACACATATAAAAGAACTCTTGAAAATGAAAAATATCTGCAGATAAGGGCAAAGGTGCTGCCGTTTCTTTCTAAAAAAACAGAAAAGCTTAAGGATAAAGAGCATATATACAAAAACTGTCCTAACTGTAATGCTAAACTCAGACTTGCAAGAGTAAAAGGGAAGCACACAACAAAATGTCCCCGCTGCGGTACGAAATTCAATGTCAGAGTGTGGATAGAATTTAAGCCGAAATATAATAATCCTTATGATTACAGATAAAAGAAACTGAAATGCAGACTGAATAGCGTATCGGATTAAGATTGTTTTTTTGTGTTGACATAAATAAAATTTTGATGTTTAATATTTATTGATAGCTTTAATTTTTGTTAGGAGAAAAAATATGAAAAAAGTAATTTCTTTGGTTCTTGCCTGCATTATGCTTTTCGGCTTAACAATTCCTGCATTTGCTGCAGATAATACTGCAACAGCAGACTATGATAACACTCCTGTGGTTATTGTAAGAGGCATTGCTTTCGGCTCTCTTACATATGATGACGGCTCTCTGGCGCTTAATGTTGATATTGGTAAAATTGTCGGTGGACTTTTTAAGTCTATGTTTGCGATGATGTTCAGCTTTGACAAGGATGCTCTTGCAGACGGTATCTTTGAAATAGCATACGATATCTTATCTCCTCTTGCGTGTGACAAAAACGGTGAATCCGTTGAGCCTGTTTCAATGGTGCAGTATCCTGATGCTCTTTCCAATTACCCCGGTTTTGTTTCTCAGCTGGTTGATGATGCAGAGCTTGGTATTGCCAAAACAGCTGTTGAAAAATACGGTGCAGAAAACACATATTTCTTTACATATGACTGGCGTGAAGATCCGAAAACTCTGGCTTCTCAGCTGAACGATATGATTGAAACTGCAAAGAAAAACAGTGGTAAAGATAAAGTAAATATCATCTGTGCTTCAATGGGCGGTATGGTAACCAGTGCATATATGTATTACTACGGCAACGATTCCATCAATTCTGCGGTATTCCTTTCAGGTGCACAGAACGGAACATATGTTGTAGGTGACGCTCTTAATGCCAGAATTGTTTTTGACACAGATACACTTGTAAATCTTGTAAAGAGCGTTACAGACAACAACTTCTTCCTCAATGTTCTTCTCGGATTGTTTGACGGTATAGGTGTGCTTGATTTTGTTGTTGATATTCTCAATGATTTTGTGGCAGATAATTTCGAAAAGGCTAATGATATGGTGCTCCGTGATTGTCTTGCAACACTTGCAGGCTTCTGGGCTATGTGCCCCGATGAAGATTTTGATTCTGCTGTTGAAACCATTTTCGGTAATTGCAAGGAAGAATATGCAGTTTTACTTGAAACTCTTGCCGAAACCAAGACTTTTGTATGTTCAACAGAAGAAACATTCCGTAAGGCCTATGCAGACGGAGTGAAAATTACATTTGTTTCAAACTATGATACAGGTCTTGTACCCGTTTATGAAAGAGCAAACAAGAACGGTGATATGGTTCTTGAAACTGAGCTTACTTCAAATTTTGCAACAGTTGCAAATCTCGGAGAAACTCTTTCTGAGGAATATCTCTCTTCTGTTGACAGTAAATATGTTTCTGCCGATAAGGTAATTGATGCCTCGACCGCTCTTTATAAGGATTATACATGGTTTGTTAAAGGTGCACCTCATGTTGCAGCAAACTACGGCTCACAGTACAGCGATTTCGCTTTCTGGCTTATTGAAGCTGAAAATCAGCCCAATATCCGGATGAATGAAAAATATCCTCAGTTTATGCAGACGGATGATGCCCTTAATCTGACAGCACTCAACTGATAATAAGGTGATAGCCGCCATACCCGAAGAACAGTATTTCTTCGGGTATGCTTTTTTAGATTAAATAAGTAAAAAATCCAATGTGCTATTTTTTTTTAGTTTGTTGAATATTGCTATTGTGGAAAAAAATACTTTGTGATATTATATAATATTAGTATTAAAAACAATTGGCGTAAATTTATTGCATTTAAAGGGCGGTGTTTCCGCTCATAAAAGCAGACACGGGAGGATGAAAAATGTTAAAGAAACTTGCACGCAGTATCCGTGATTACAAAAAGCCTGCAATACTCACACCTTTGTTCATGATTGGTGAGGTTGTTTGCGAATGTATTATTCCTATGATAACTGCAAAGCTTATTAATTCCATTGAGGCAGGCTGTGAAATGAATCTTATTGTGAAATACGGCTTGCTGCTTTTTGTTATGGCAGTGGTGTCGCTGTCCTTCGGTGCGCTTGCGGGTATGACTGCTGCTACAGCATCAGCAGGATTTGCAAAAAATCTGCGCCACGACCTTTTTTATAAGGTTCAGTCATTTTCTTTCTCGAACATAGACCGTTTCAGTACATCTTCTCTTGTTACCCGTCTTACAACGGATGTCAACAATGTTCAGATGGCTTATATGATGATAATCAGAACAGCGGTCCGCGCTCCGCTGATGCTTGTTTTTTCCTCCGTTATGGCGGCATTCGTAGGAAAAAAGCTTGCATTTGTATTTGTCGGAATTATTCCGTTTCTTGCAACAGCATTAGGTCTTGTTATATACAAAGCAATGCCTGTTTTTAAGACTGCTTTTAAGAGATATGACGGTCTTAATAACTCTGTTCAGGAAAATATAAAGGGTATTCGTGTTGTTAAGAGCTTTGTAAGAGAAGAGCACGAAATTAAAAAGTTCGGTGTTGTTTCAGAGAATGTAAGAAACGATTTTACAAAGGCTGAAAAAATTCTTGCTTTCAACGGACCTGCAATGCAGACCTCAATGTATTCGGGGATGCTTCTTATTTCTTTCTTTGCCGCAAAGCTTATTGTGTCCTCGGGTGGCACATATCTTAATGTCGGTGCGCTTTCAAGTATGCTTACATATTCAATGCAGATACTTATGTCACTTATGATGGTGTCTATGATTTTTGTTATGGTTACCATGGCTGTTGCATCAGCAAAGCGAATTGTTGAGGTGCTTGATGAAACAAGTGATATTACAAACAAAGAAAATGCTGTTTGCGAGGTTAAGGATGGCAGCATTGAATTTTCCGATGTCAGCTTCAAGTATTCCGAAAATGCAGAAAAGTATGCTCTTGCAGATATTAATCTGAAAATAGCTTCGGGGCAGACTGTTGGTATCATAGGCGGTACGGGTTCAAGTAAAACAAGCCTTATTCAGCTTATATCCCGCCTTTATGATGTAAGTCAGGGAAGTGTTAAGGTCGGCGGTGTTGATGTCAGAGATTATGATATTACCGCTTTAAGAAATCAGGTTTCTGTTGTTCTGCAGAAGAATGTTCTTTTTTCGGGTTCAATAATTGAAAATCTCCGTTGGGGCGATGCTGATGCGGATGAAGAAGAAATCAAGCGTATATGTGAGCTCTCGCAGGCTGCCGAATTTATTGAGCGTTTCCCCGATAAATATGAAACACACATTGAGCAGGGCGGTGCGAATGTTTCGGGCGGACAGAAGCAGCGACTTTGCATAGCAAGAGCTTTGCTTAAAAAGCCGAAAATTCTTATTCTTGATGACTCAACCTCTGCTGTTGATACAAAGACAGATGCTCTTATAAGAAAAGCCTTCAGAAATGAAATTCCCGATACAACAAAAATTATCATTGCGCAGAGAATATCCTCCGTACAGGATGCGGATATGATAGTTGTTCTTGATAACGGTTGTATTTCTGATGTCGGAACACATGATGAGCTTCTTGTGAGAAGTGAAATATACAAGGAAGTTTATTATTCTCAGAATAAGGCAGGTGACGACAATGAATAAGGCAAAGGGAATGCCTCCTAAGGGACCCGCACCGAAAATGGATATCAAAAGCGTAAAAAGACTTTTAGGACTGCTTTTTAAGGACTATCCGGGCAAAATATGTATTATTTTCGGTTGTATTATAATAAATGCAATAATCGGTGTTATGCCTGCTGTTTATATTGAAACTATAACCTCTTATATTCTCATAGGTCTTGAAAGCGGCTGGGATGCAGTGAGTGCAGATGTGTTAAAGTCTGTTATAACAATGCTTTGCATATTTATTGTCGGTATCAGCGGCGCATATCTTCAGGCTCGTCTTATGGCAATTGTAACACAGGGTTTTCTTGATAATATGCGAAAGAGAATGTTCAATAATATGCAGACTCTTCCCGTTAAATATTTTGACACAAATAACCACGGAGATATAATGAGCTATTACACAAACGATACTGATACTCTGCGTCAGCTCATTTCTCAGGGAATTCCGAGTATTTTTTCAGCGACTATAACCATTGTTGTGTTGCTGGGTGTAATGATGTATTACAGTATTTCTCTTATGGCTGTTGTTTTTGTTGGTGTTTTCGTTATGATGACTGTCACGAAGAAGGTCGGCGGTAATTCTGCTAAATTCTTTATGCGCCAGCAGAGGTCTATGGCAAAAACAGAGGGTTTTGTTGAAGAAATGATGAACGGTCAGAAGGTCATACAGGTTTTCTGCCACGAAGAAGAGGCAAAGAAAGGCTTTGATGAAGTAAACGAACAGTTATTCAAGGATGCTGAAAGTGCAAACCGTTTTGCTAATATTTTCGGACCTATTATGAATAACATCGGTAACATCCTTTATGTTCTCACAGCTTTCGTAGGCGGTCTTCTGATTGCTTCAGACGGAAAGCTTCTCAATGTTTCACTTGAAAATGTATTTACGGCAGGTTCAATAGTTGCCCCCTTAAGTATTGCTGTCGTTGCATCCTTTGTCGGTATGACAAAGCAGTTTACAGGCTCTGTAAACCAGGCTTCTCAGCAGATAAACTCCATTGCAATGGCAATGGCGGGTGCGGGAAGAATATTTGAAATTCTTGACCGGATGCCCGAAACAGACAACGGTTATGTTACTATAGTCAACTGCCGTATGGAAAACGGTGAAATTGTTGAATGTGAAGAGCGTACGGGTATGTGGGCATGGAAGCATCCCCATTCTGCAGACGGCACTGTTACCTATACACAGATCAAAGGCGATATCGTTCTTGATGATGTTGATTTTGAATACGAAGAGGGCAAGCCTGTTCTTCATAATGTTTCACTTTATGCAAAGCCCGGGCAGAAGGTTGCATTTGTAGGTGCAACAGGTGCTGGTAAAACAACAATCACAAATCTAATAAACCGTTTTTATGATATTGCAGACGGAAAAATCCGTTATGACGGAATCAATATCAATAAAATAAAAAAGGCAGACCTCAGAAAGAGTCTCGGTGTCATTCTGCAGGATACCAACCTGTTTACGGGTACGGTTATGGATAATATCCGTTACGGTAAGCTTGATGCAACCGATGAGGAATGTATAAAGGCTGCAAAGCTTGCAAATGCTCACGACTTTATCACAAGACTTCCCGAGGGGTATAACACACCTCTTACATCAAACGGTGCAAATCTGTCACAGGGACAGCGTCAGCTGCTTTCAATCGCCCGTGCCGCAGTTGCCGATCCGCCCGTAATGATAATGGACGAGGCAACATCTTCAATTGATACAAGAACTGAGCTTCTTGTTCAGAGAGGTATGGATGCTCTTATGGAGGGCAGAACAGTTTTTGTTATTGCTCACAGACTTTCCACCGTACGAAATGCAGATGCCATTATGGTGCTTGACCACGGCAGAATTATTGAAAGAGGTAACCACGAAGACCTTATTGCTCAGAAGGGAACATATTACAGCCTTTACACAGGCGCATTTGAGCTTGACTAAACTCAAAGAGATGAGCACCTCAATGTGTGAATGTACATTGAGGTGCTTTTATTGTTGTCCGTATATCAAATTTCCCTTGACAACAGTATTGCTGCAAATATAAAATAGTGTGGCAATTATATTATTCAGAGGCAGATATGTTTAAGGTAAATTCACAGAAAAATTACGGCAGAATAATGATTATAGCAACGGCACTGCTGTGGGGACTTGCGGGAGTGTGTGTTAAATCTATCCCGTGGAATTCCATTTCAATTATGGCGGCTCGCTGTTTTATCGGTATTGTTATGTTCGGCATATACAACAGAAGCTTCAGTCTGAAGTATAATAAGAAAACCTTTGTCGGTGCGGCTTTTATGAGCCTTACTGGACTTTTGTATATGATGTCCATTAAAATGACAACTGCTGCAACAGCCATTGTTCTGCAGTATGTTGCCCCGATTTTTGTTTTTCTGTACAGTGTTGTTTTTCAGAAGCTTAAGCCTAAAATCAGTCAGATTATAATAGTACTCGTTGTTTTCGGCGGCTGTTTTCTGTCCTTTGCCGATCAGCTTGATGTAACGCACATCGCAGGGAATATTTTAGGTGTCGCTTCGGGAATTTCCTTTGCCGCACAGATAATTATGTTCAACGACAAGGAAATGGATTCTATGGGCGGAATGTACCTGAGCAATGTGTTGAGTTTCGTTGTTTGTTTTCCGTTTATGTTCTTTGATAAAGGAATGGATTTTTCACCGAAAACAATATTTTGGGTATTGGTCCTAGGTATATTCCAGTACGGTCTTGCAAACATCTTCTATGCAAAGGGATGTCAGAAGATAGACAAAATAGAATCCTCGCTCTTGCTCACAATAGAGCCCATATTTAATCCCATTCCCGTTGCAATAGTCTGCGGTGAAACTCCCGGACCTCTCGCAATAGTCGGATTTGCAGTGGTTATAGCAGGTGTCACAGCCTACGGTATGCTGCCTGTGATTGAAGAAAAGCTGAAAAAAGCAAAATAAATTAACATAAAAAACAGTTGGCGTAAAAGCCGGTATCCCATAAAGATGTTTTTAGGAACAACAAAAATAAAATACAAGAGATTTATCAATAGCAGAAAAGAGGCAATGCGAATATATTGCATTTGCCTCTCGTTTTTTTCGCACTTTCACTTTTTGTGGGCAGTAAGTGCGCCATTTGTTTTAGGATAGTTTAGTGTTATTCTGCCTGTCGGCAGAGTGTTATTATTGCCTTCGGCAATAGTGATATTGAAACTTTCAGTTTCACTGATATTTTATTTGCCAGAACTGACCGAAGGTCAATAACACTGTGCAACGCACAATAGAACTGCGGAGCAATAACACTCGCGAAGCAAATAAAACTGCCGAGTGTCCTTACGAACACTCGGCTAAAATGCAGACTGTTTTTTGCTGTTAAATAAAATACTGATTATAATCCTCTATTTCAAAAATATATACCTTGAATCTCTTTTCATTTATAGCCTTTTTAAATTTTGCTTTCACACGGACCATTTTCAGTGAGGTTTTTAATTCAAAGTCTATGTGCTCATAGTGAAGTGCTTCGCATACATCGGCAGTTCTTACTTCAAGCTGAGGCTCACCGTTTTCATCCTTTGTTATTGCAAAATTTATTGCTTTTACTTCAACTTCATTTGCAGACAGGGAAAGAAAGGTTTCCACCTGTTTCTTTTTTTCTTTCTTTTTCTTTTTTTTGAAAATATTTTCTAACATAAAAAACTCCTGTAGCTGTCTTTATTATAAAGACATTATACAAGAGTTTCTGCCCGGTGTCAATCACACCCGATGTAGTTTCCGGGCCCACATTTTAAGTTTTTTCCTTTTTATATTTTTCCTTTGTTGCAAGTCCGCCGCGTATGTGTCTTTGTGCTTTGTTCTGATCGAGCACCTCTCGAACCTGAGAAAACAATGCTGAGTCCACATTTTTCAGTCTGTCGGTCACATCCATATGTACCGTTGATTTTGATACACCGAAGATTTTTGCCGCAGCGCGAACGGTAGCCTTATGTTCAACGATATATTCTCCGAGTTGAACAGATCTTTCTTCTGCAAAAGTTTTCAAATAAAAACCTCCCGTATGATATATCAATTAAAATATATGAATCGGGAGGGGAGTGTATGCAGTAAAAAAATGTGCGAAAACATAAAAATAATCAGTTATGCCTATTGACAATAACTGATTAATAGTGTAATATATTATACTGCATTATAATGGATACGAATATCCTTATGATTTTTGCTGGTGTTATTATAGTACTAAAAACAGCGAATGTCAAGCAGGATTTTTTGTATAAAACATTGGTTCTTTTGGTAATGTTTTTCATTGTACGTAATTATTAAGAACGGAGTGAATGGTTTTATGGTGAATGTAAAGCCCGTAAAAGTCGGTAAGAAATACCGAAAGAGTTTTGCGAAAATCAATGAGGTTATGCAGATGCCCAATCTTATTGAGGTTCAGAAGAATTCTTATCAGTGGTTCCTTGATACCGGACTCAGAGAGGTGTTCAGAGATATTGATGAAATAACGGATTACACAGGTAATCTTGTTCTTGATTTCATCGACTACAGAATGGATTCTCAGCCTAAATATTCTGTAAAAGAGTGCAAGGAAAGAAATGCAACCTATGCTGCTCCTCTGAGAGTTACTGCCCGTCTTCTCAATAAAGAAACAGGCGAAATAAAAATCAATGAAATTTATATGGGCGATTTCCCGATGATGACTGAAAGCGGCACTTTCGTTATCAACGGTGCAGAGCGCGTTGTTATTTCTCAGCTGGTTCGTTCTCCCGGTGTATATTTTGATATGAGCCGTGATAAGACCGGTAAAAAATTGTTTGCCACCACCATAATTCCCAACAGAGGCGCATGGCTTGAATACGAAACAGACCAGAATAATGTATTCTATGTAAGAATTGATAAAAACAGAAAGCTGCCTATCACAACCTTTATCAGAGCTCTCGGTTTGAGCTCAAACGCAGAAATCAGCGATTTCTTCGGCTATGATGACAGAATTACGGCAACTCTTGAAAAAGATCCCTCTCAGAACACAGCAGAGGCTCTTCTTGAGGTTTACAAAAAGCTTCGTCCCGGTGAACCTCCCGTGCTTGAAACAGCACAGTCTCACCTTTACGGTCTTTTCTTTGATGAACACCGTTATGACCTTTCAAGAGTAGGCAGATATAAGTATAACAAAAAACTTGGTATTGCAGACAGACTCCGCGGACAGGTTCTTGCTGAAGATGTTGTTTCCGAAGCAACAGGCGAAGTTGTAGCACAGGCAGGTCAGAAGATTTCAAAAGAGCTTGCTTATGAAATTGAACAGGCAGGCGTAAGCGTTGCATATGTTGATGTTGACGGACAGGCTATAAAGGTTATTTCCAACGGCATGGTTGATGCAGGTGAGTATCTTCCTCAGTTTACTGCAGAAGAGCTTGAAGAGCTTGGAATCAACGAAAAGGTTTGCTTCAAAGTTCTTATGGAGGTTCTTGATGAAGCAGGCGAAGACAAGGAATCTCTTGCAGATATCCTTTCCGAAAGATGTGATGACCTTATTCCCAAGCACATCAGCATTGATGATATTTTTGCATCAATCAACTATCTCAACTGTGCTGCGCACGGTGTTGGCAGCCTTGATGACATTGACCATCTCGGTAACCGCCGTATCCGTTCAGTCGGTGAGCTTCTCCAGAACCAGTTCCGTATAGGCTTCACCCGTATGGAGAGAGTTGTAAGAGAAAGAATGTCAATTCACACTCAGGAAACTGAAAAAATAACTCCTCAGGCTCTTATAAATATCAGACCTGTTCTTGCTGTTATCAAGGAGTTCTTCGGTTCATCACCCTTGTCACAGTTCATGGATCAGGCTAACCCTCTTGCAGAGCTTACTCATAAGCGTCGTCTTTCTGCTCTCGGTCCCGGCGGTCTTTCAAGAGATCGTGCAGGTTTCGAGGTTCGAGATGTTCATTACAGTCACTACGGCAGAATGTGTCCTATTGAATCGCCCGAAGGTCCAAATATCGGTCTTATTTCCTATCTTGCTACCTTTGCAAGAATAAACAAGTACGGCTTTATTGAAGCCCCCTTCCGTAAGGTTGACAAGGTAACAGGCAGAGTGCTTGAAGAGGTTGAGTATATGACTGCGGATGTTGAAGATGAATTCAGTGTTGCACAGGGTAACGAGCCTCTTGATGAAAACGGTTACTTCAAGAATGAAAGAATTATTGTAAGATACAGAGATGAATTCCTTGAAACAGATGCTGCCCATGTTGACTATATGGATGTATCTCCCAGAATGGTAGTTTCTGTTGCAACAGCAATGATTCCCTTCCTTGAAAACGATGACGCAAACCGTGCATTGATGGGTGCGAACATGCAGCGTCAGGCAGTTCCGCTTCTTAAAACAGATGCTCCCATAGTCGGCACAGGTATGGAATATAAGTCTGCTGTTGACTCAGGTGTCTGTGTTCTTTGTAAAAATGCAGGTACGGTAACAAAGGTTTCTGCAGATACTGTTGAAGTTACAACAGATGCAGGTTCAATTGATACTTACGAAATCCTTAAATTTATGCGCTCTAATCAGGGCACATGTATAAATCAGCGTCCCATTGTTAATGTTGGTGACAGACTTGAATGCAATGATGTTATTGCAGACGGTCCCGCAACAAGCGATGGTGAAATCGCTCTCGGCAAGAATGCTCTTATCGGCTTTATGACCTGGGAAGGTTATAACTACGAGGACGCCGTTCTCGTTAACGAAAAAATTGTCCGTGATGATGTTTATACTTCTATTCATATTGAAAAGTATGAAATCGAAGCAAGAGAAACAAAGCTCGGACCTGAAGAAATCACAAGGGATATTCCCAATGTTGGTGATGATGCTTTAAGAGATCTTGATGAAAACGGTATAATCCGTGTCGGTGCAGAGGTTCATTCGGGCGACATTCTTGTAGGTAAGGTAACTCCCAAGGGTGAAACCGAGCTTACTGCAGAAGAAAGACTGCTCAGAGCTATCTTCGGCGAAAAGGCAAGAGAAGTAAGAGATACCTCTCTTAAAGTGCCTCACGGTGAATACGGCATCGTCGTTGATGTTGAAGTTTACACAAGAGCAAACAGCGATGAGTTAAGCCCCGGTGTCAACAAGGTTGTCCGTTGCTATATTGCACAGAAGAGAAAAATCTCTGTAGGTGATAAGATGGCGGGCCGTCACGGTAACAAGGGTGTTGTTTCCAGAATTCTTCCTCAGGAAGATATGCCCTTCCTTGAAGACGGTACACCGCTTGATATCGTTCTTAACCCCCTGGGCGTTCCCAGCCGAATGAATATCGGTCAGGTTCTTGAGGTTCACCTCGGCAGAGCATGCAGAGAACTCGGATGGAAGATTATGACTCCTGTTTTTGACGGTGCTCACGAAGCAGATATTATTGAATGTCTTAAAGAGGCAGGCTTGCGCACAGACGGTAAGGTTGATCTTTACGACGGCAGAACCGGTCAGAAGTTTGATAACCCCGTAACAGTAGGTGTTATGTACTTCCTTAAATTACATCATTTGGTTGATGATAAGATTCATGCCCGTTCCACAGGTCCTTACTCACTTGTTACACAGCAGCCCTTGGGCGGTAAAGCTCAGTTCGGCGGTCAGCGTTTCGGTGAAATGGAAGTTTGGGCACTTGAAGCTTACGGTGCAGCATATACTCTTCAGGAAATTCTTACGGTTAAGTCCGACGATGTTGTCGGTCGAGTCAAGACCTATGAAGCTATCGTTAAGGGACTTAATGTTCCCAAGCCCGGTATCCCCGAAAGCTTTAAGGTTCTTGTTAAGGAATTGCAGTCACTGGCACTTGATGTTTCCGTATTTGATGATGAGGGTATTGAAATTGACCTCAAGCAGGATTATGACGATAATGATGATGTAACCTTTGTTTCAGATGAATTTGTTTCTGTAAATGACGCTGAAAACGCAGACGGTTATTCCATTGAAGAAGCAGATCCCGATGATGACCTGTTCACTGTTCCTGCGGAATATGATGACGGTTTCGGTATTGACTCAGCAAGCGATACAACATTCTATCCCGATTATAATAGTGATGAATTCTGATAACACTTTTCCAATTCTATATAGAAGGAGCTGCTGACAGATGAGCGAAGGCGCAGTAACTGTTAAAAGATATACAGAAGAAAATTATAATGAACTCAATTTTGAGGCCATTAAAATAGGACTTGCTTCACCCGATAAGATCAAAGAGTGGTCTTACGGTGAAGTAAAAAAGCCCGAAACAATAAACTACCGCACACTCAAGCCTGAAAGAGACGGTCTTTTCTGTGAGAGAATTTTCGGACCCACAAAGGACTGGGAATGTCATTGCGGTAAATATAAGAGAATCCGTTATAAAGGTAAAACCTGTGAACGCTGCGGTGTTAAAATCACCAAGGCAAAGGTTCGCCGTGAAAGAATGGGACATATAGAGCTTGCTTGTCCCGTTTCACATATCTGGTATTTCAAGGGTATTCCCTCAAGAATGGGACTTATGCTTGATATATCTCCCAGAGATCTTGACAAAGTTCTCTATTTCGCAAAATACATCGTTATTGACGGCGGTGAAACTCCCTTACAGAAGTATGAAATCATCTCCGACAAAGAATATGATGATATGGTTGAAAAGTATGATGAGGATGCATTCGTAGCAAAAATGGGTGCAGAAGCCATCAAAGAGCTTTTAGCTGAAATTGATGTAGAGGCACTTGCCGAAGAATTACGCGAAGAGCTTAAAATTGCAGTAGGACAGAAGAAGACAAAGCTTCTTAAAAGACTTGAGGTTGTTGAAGCTTTCAGAAGCTCAGGTAACAGACCTGAATGGATGATTCTTGATGTTATCCCTGTAATTCCTCCCGATATCCGTCCTATGGTACAGCTGGACGGCGGCAGATTTGCAACAAGTGACCTTAACGACCTTTACAGAAGAGTTATAAACAGAAACAACCGTCTTAAGAAGCTTCTTGAACTCGGTTCTCCCGAAATTATCGTAAGAAACGAAAAGAGAATGCTTCAGGAAGCAGTTGATGCTCTTATTGATAACGGCAGACGCGGCAGACCCGTAACCGGTCCCAACAACAGACCTCTTAAATCTCTTTCAGATATGCTTAAGGGTAAGCAGGGTCGTTTCCGTCAGAACCTTCTCGGTAAGCGTGTTGACTATTCAGGTCGTTCTGTTATCGTTGTAGGTCCCGAACTTAAGATTTATCAGTGCGGTCTTCCCAAGGAAATGGCACTTGAGCTTTTCAAGCCCTTTGTTATGAAAAGACTTGTTGAGCTTGATATCTCAAAGAATATCAAGAACGCAAGAAAAATGGTTGACCGTGCAGGTCCCGAGGTATGGGATGCTCTCGAAACAGTTATCAAGGATCACCCTGTAATGCTTAACCGTGCTCCCACACTTCACAGACTCGGTATTCAGGCATTCGAGCCCATCCTTGTTGAAGGCAGAGCTATTAAGCTTCATCCCCTTGTTTGTACAGCGTTCAACGCAGACTTCGACGGTGACCAGATGGCTGTTCATGTGCCCCTTTCCGCAGAAGCACAGGCAGAAGCAAGATTCCTTATGCTTGCAGCTAACAACCTTCTCAAGCCTTCAGACGGTAAACCCGTAACCGTTCCCACTCAGGACATGGTTCTCGGTTCATACTATCTTACAATAGAGAGAGATAACGAACCCGGTGCCGGTCATGTATATAAAGATGAAAACGAAGCAGTTATGGCATATGAAGAGGGTGACCTCGGTCTTCACGCTCCCATAAAGATTCGTTTTACAAAAGAAGTTGACGGACAAACATATTCCGCACTTGTTCCCACAACTCTCGGCAGAGTTATTTTCAACAGACCTGTTCCTCAGGATTTAGGCTTTGTTGAAAGAAATCCCGAAGATCCTGCAAGTATGGTTGCGTTGGAAGTTGATTTCCTTATTGAAAAGAAGAGTCTCGGTAAGGTAATTGAAAAATGTATTGCTGTTCACGGCACAAATGTTGCTGCCGATGTTCTTGACAAGATTAAGAACCAGGGATACAGATATTCCACACGAAGCGGTATCACAGTATCCGTATTCGATGCAACAATTCCTTCAACAAAGAAGGAATATCTTGCAGAAGCTCAGGCAAAGATTGATACTATTATGCAGTATTACCGCAGAGGTCTTTACAGTGATTCCGACCGTTCTGCAGCTGTCATTAAGGTATGGACAGAATGTACCAACAAGGTATCTGCCGAGCTTAAGAATAACCTCGATCTGACTAACCCCATCCATATGATGATTCACTCAGGTGCCCGTGGTAGTGCATCACAGCTGAACCAGCTTGCAGGTATGCGTGGTCTTATCGCTAACACAGCAGGTCAGACAATCGAAATCCCCATTAAAGCTAACTACCGTGAAGGTCTTAATATTATCGAATACTTCATTTCCTCCCGTGGTGCGCGTAAAGGTCTTGCCGATACAGCTCTTCGTACTGCTGACTCAGGTTACCTTACCCGTCGTCTTGTTGATGTTTCTCAGGAAGTTATTATCCGCGAAAACGACTGCGGCTGTACAGAGGGTCTTGAAGTTTCAGATGTTTACGGTGATGAAGATAATGTAATTGAAGGTCTTGTTGAAAGACTCACAGGCAGATATCTTCTTGATAATCTTGTTTCTGAAGACGGTGAGCTTATTATGGATAATGAGCATATGCTTACAGAGACAGATGCAAAGAAGATTGTTGCCGCCGGCTATAAGAAGGTTACAATCCGTTCTCTTCTTACCTGTGAAGCCGCACAGGGCGTATGTAAGAAGTGCTACGGCAAAAACCTTGCAACAGGTCGTTCCGTTTCAATCGGTGAAGCAGTTGGTATTATCGCTGCGCAGTCCATCGGTGAGCCCGGTACACAGCTTACTATGAGAACCTTCCATACCGGTGGTGTTACAACCACAGCCGATATCACACAGGGTCTTCCCAGAGTTGAAGAGCTCTTCGAAGCAAGAAAGCCCAAGACATTGGCTATCCTTACAAAGATTGCAGGTACTGTTTCTTTCGCAGAAGGAAAGAAGGGTGCGCAGAATATTGTAATCACAGGTGAAGACGGCAGAGAAGAATACACCATTCCCTACGGCTACAGAAGAACCGTTCAGGAGGGTGACACCGTTGTTAAGGGACAGAATCTTACAGAAGGTTCCGTAAATCCCCATGATGTTCTTGAAATCCTCGGTGTTGAAGCTGTTCACAATTATCTTATCCGTGAAGTGCAGCGCACATACCGTACACAGGGTGTTGATGTTAACGATAAGCACATTGAAGTTATTGTGCGTCAGATGATGCGTAAGGTCAAGGTTGTTGAAGCAGGTATGACTGACCTGCTTCCCGGTGCAGTTATTGACAAGTATGAATTCAAAAAGGCAAATGCCGATGTCAGAGCAAAGGCTGAAGCAGAAGGCTATGTAGCAATGGAAGCAACCTGCGAGCCCGTACTTCTCGGTATCACAAAGGCATCTCTTGCAACAGATTCATTCCTTTCCGCTGCTTCCTTCCAGGAAACAACAAGAGTTCTTACCGATGCTGCTATCAAGGGTAAGGTTGACCCCCTTGTAGGTCTTAAGGAAAATGTTATTATCGGTAAGCTTCTCCCCTCCGGAACAGGTATGAAGTGCTACACAAATGTTGAAGTTAATGTCAATAAACCCGAAGAAACAGAGGCTGAAGAATATTCTTTGGATAATTTGAACGAAAATGATGCATAAACTTTGTAAAAGGTGTTGACAAAACGGTATAATTAGTGTTAAAATACCTAATTGTGCGAAGAAATTTTGTTCGATAAGGGAAATATTTGTATAAATGTTTCCCTTGTGGATATATATTCTATATTAAGGAGGTGCAATAGCTTGCCAACCTTTAACCAGCTTGTTCACAACAGCAGAAAGTCTCTTGAGAAGAAGTCAAAGGCTCCCGCTCTCGGTAAAGGTCTTAACTCCCATAAGAATGTTGTTACTGACCACAACTCACCCCAGAAGCGCGGTGTTTGCACAGTTGTTAAGACTGACACACCTAAGAAGCCCAACTCTGCTCTGAGAAAACTTGCCAGAGTACGCCTTACTAACGGTATTGAAGTATCAGCGTACATTCCCGGTATCGGTCATAACCTTCAGGAACACTCCGTTGTTCTTATCAGAGGCGGCCGTGTAAAGGACTTACCCGGTGTGCGTTACCACATCATCCGCGGAACACTTGATGCTCAGGGTGTTAACGGCAGAATGCAGAGCCGTTCCAAGTATGGAACAAAGAAAGCAAAAGCGAAGAAAAAATAATTCGGCTTTTGTGTCGATTAGACAAAATCTTCTTGCAGGTTGAAGCTATTTCACCAATGATGAGTTTTATATATGAAAAATAAACCTCTTCATTGGCGCAACGGGAATTTGTCACTCGAGTACCTATGATATCATTACTATGAAGGAGGGAAGCGAAGTGCCAAGAAGAGGCAATATAGCAAAACGAGATGTTTTGCCCGATCCGCTTTACAACTCAAAACTTGTAACACGACTTATCAACAGTGTTATGTATGATGGTAAGAAAGGCGTTGCACAGAAAATTGTTTACGACGCTTTTGACATCATCAGAGAGAAAACAGGCAAGGAACCCCTCGAAGTTTTCGAGGCAGCCATGGAAAATGTTATGCCCTTACTCGAAGTTAAAGCACGCAGAGTAGGTGGTTCAACATACCAGGTTCCCATGGAAGTCCGTCCCGAAAGAAGACAGACTTTAGGTCTCAGATGGATTACTCTCTATGCTCGTAACCGTTCAGAGAGAACCATGAAAGAAAGACTTGCTAATGAAATTATGGACGCTGTAAATCAGACAGGTTCAGCTTTCAAAAAGCGCGAGGATACCCACAAGATGGCAGAAGCCAACAAGGCATTCTCACATTTCCGCTGGTAATTATTTACACGGAATTATTCTATCAGAAGTTTATTTTTGGAGGACATTATGCCTAGACAGGTATCACTTGATTTTACAAGAAATATCGGTATTATGGCTCATATCGACGCAGGTAAGACCACCACTACCGAAAGAATTTTATTCTATACAGGTATCAACCATAAGCTTGGCGAAACACACGATGGTGCCGCAACTATGGACTGGATGGCACAGGAACAGGAGAGAGGTATTACAATTACTTCTGCTGCTACAACATGTTTCTGGAAAAATCACCGCGTTAACATCATCGACACTCCCGGTCACGTTGACTTCACAGTTGAAGTTGAGCGTTCATTGAGAGTTCTTGACGGTTCCGTTACTGTGCTTTGCGCAAAGGGCGGTGTTGAGCCTCAGTCTGAAACCGTTTGGCGTCAGGCTGACAAATATCGTGTACCCAGAATGGTTTACGTTAACAAAATGGACATAATGGGCGCAAATTTCTATAATGTTGTTGCCATGATGAAGGACAGACTTAAATGTAATGCTGTTCCGATTCAGCTTCCCATCGGTGCTGAAGCTGATTTCAAGGGCATAATCGACCTCGTAGAAATGAACGCTACTATGTACTATGATGATAAAGGACTTAACACAGAAGTTGTTGCAATTCCCGAAGATATGATGGAACTTGCTGAACAGTACCGTGGCGAGCTTCTCGAGCATGTTGCTGAACAGGATGAAGAACTTCTTGAAAAGTACCTTGAAGAAGGTGACCTCAGTGTTGAGGAAATCAAGGCTTGCATCAGAAAGGCTACCATAGCTAACGATATGGTTCCCGTTGTTTGCGGTACATCTTACCGTAACAGAGGTGTTCAGAAGCTCCTTGATGCAGTTATCGATTATATGCCTTCACCCCTTGATATCGGTGCTGTAAAGGGCACAGATCCCGATACAGGTGATGAAATCACCCGTGAAGTTTCAGACGATGCTCCTCTTGCTGCTCTTGCATTCAAGATTGCTACCGACCCCTTTGTTGGTAAGCTTTGCTTCACAAGAGTATATTCAGGTATTGCAGTTGCAGGCACAAGTGTTTACAATTCATCCAAGGGCAAGACAGAAAGACTCGGCAGAATTCTTCAGATGCACGCTAACCACAGACAGGACCTTGAACAGTGCTACTGCGGTGATATCTGTGCAGTTGTTGGTGTTAAGAATACCACAACAGGTGACACACTCTGCTCCGAAAAGGATCCCATTATTCTTGAACAGATGGAATTCCCCGAGCCTGTTATCAGAGTAACCGTTGAACCCAAGACCAAAGCAGGTCAGGAAAAGATGGGTGTTGCTCTTATGAAGGCCCCAGAAGAAGACCCCACATGCAAGTATTATACAGATGAAGAAACAGGTCAGACCATTATCGCAGGTATGGGTGAGCTTCATCTTGAAATTATCGTAGACAGAATGCTTCGCGAATTCAAGGTTGAAGCTAATGTCGGTGCACCTCAGGTTGCATACAGAGAAACAATCACAAAGGCTGCAGATTCCGATACCAAGTTCGCAAGACAGTCCGGTGGTCACGGTCAGTACGGTCATGTTAAGATCAGAATCGAACCCAACCCCGAAAAAGGCTTCGAATTTGTTAACGAAATTGTCGGTGGTGTTGTTCCCAAGGAATACATCCCCGCAGTTGAAGCCGGTGTTAAGGGCGCTCTTTCAAACGGTGTTCTTGCCGGTTATGCAGTTGTTGATGTTAAGGTTACACTTTATGACGGTTCTTACCACGAAGTAGACTCATCAGAAATGGCATTCAAGCTTGCAGGCTCAATGGCTTTCAAGGATGCTATGCACAAGGCTGCTCCCGTTCTTATGGAACCCATCATGAAGATCGCTGTTACAGTTCCCGATGATTATCTCGGAACAGTTATCGGTGATATCAACTCCCGCCGCGGTATGATCCGTGATCAGGAAAACCGTAACGGTGCAACTCAGGTTAATGCTGATGTGCCCCTGTCCTCAATGTTCGGTTATGCTACCGACCTTCGTTCAAAGACACAGGGTAGAGGTCAGTATGTAATGGAACCCAGCCACTATGCTCAGGTTCCCAAGTCAATTGCTGAAGCACTCAGCAAAAAATAATTTGTAAAATCTCTTTTAATTACAGCAAAGCTCTTGCAATTGTGCAAGAACTTTGCTAAAATAGAGAAGCTAAATAATTTTGATTTACCAAAAGGAGGATATTCCAAATGGCAAAAGCTAAGTTTGAAAGAAACAAACCCCATGTTAACATTGGTACAATCGGTCACGTTGACCACGGTAAGACAACTCTTACTGCTGCTATCACAAAGACCCTCGCTATGAAGGGCGGCGCTGACTTCGTTGATTATGCTAACATCGATAAGGCTCCCGAAGAAAGAGCTCGTGGTATCACGATCAACACAGCTCACGTTGAATATGAAACAGAAACCCGTCACTATGCTCATGTTGACTGCCCCGGCCATGCTGACTATATCAAGAACATGATCACCGGTGCTGCTCAGATGGACGGCGCTATCCTTGTTATCGCTGCTACTGACGGTCCTATGGCTCAGACAAAAGAACACCTTCTCCTTGCTCGTCAGGTAGGCGTTCCCTATATCATCGTATTCATGAACAAGTGCGACCAGGTTGACGACGAAGAACTTCTCGAACTCGTTGAAATGGAAATCAGAGAAACTCTTTCCGAGTATGAATTCCCCGGCGATGACACACCCATCATCAAGGGTTCTGCTCTTAAGGCTCTCGAATATACAGGTTCTGATGAAAACGATCCTGCTGTTGCTCCCATCTGGGAACTCATGGCTGCAGTAGACAGCTACATTCCCACTCCCGACCGTAAGGCTGACCTTCCCTTCATTATGCCCGTAGAAGATGTTTTCACAATCACAGGCCGTGGTACTGTTGCTACAGGTAGAGTTGAGCGTGGACAGCTCAAGACCGGTGAAGAAATCGAAATCGTTGGTCTTACAGAAGAAAAGAGAAAAGTTGTTTGCACAGGTATCGAAATGTTCAGAAAGATTCTTGACTATGCTGAAGCAGGTGACAACATCGGTTGTCTTCTTCGTGGTGTTCAGAGATCTGAAATCGAAAGAGGTCAGGTTCTTGCAAAGCCCGGTTCAATTCAGCCTCACACAAAGTTCAAGGGTCAGGTTTACGTTCTTAACAAGGATGAAGGCGGCAGACATACTCCCTTCTTCAATAACTACAGACCTCAGTTCTATTTCAGAACAACTGACGTTACCGGCGTAATTTCTCTTCCCGAAGGAACAGAAATGTGTATGCCTGGTGATAATGTTGATATGGACGTTGAACTTATCACTCCTATCGCTATCGAAATGGGTCTCCGTTTCGCTATCCGTGAAGGTGGTCGTACAGTAGGTTCAGGCGTTGTTATCGCTATCAACGAATAATCTTTATTTCTGATTTATTTGTTAAATTTTATAAGCTCCGAGTACAGTTTTGCTGTACTCGGAGCTTTTTTCTTTAATCAGTAAGCTTTTTTAACAGCTTACAGTCGGTTTTTGTTGCATTATGACATAAAGGTCATTAATGCTATAAGTAATATTACCCCCGGAATACCGCCTATACAGCCTGTGCTTATGGTAAAGAAATTCAGGGGGATGTTGATTTCTATAAATGAAGCAATAAAATCAACGGATAAAAGGCTGCAAATACCGCATAATCCGGAAAGAATAAAATAACGCATTTTAACTTTTTTGAATGAAAATAAGGCTATTATTATTGCTGCAATAACGAAGCTAACTGTTAAAGTATTCATAGGCTCTCCAGACTTAAATTTTTGTATATACGGCTTTAAATATGTCAATATTCTTTTAGTATATTTTTATGAATTTAACGATAATAATATTAATGAAATATAATTTCGGAGGAAAAAATGAAGCATCATCAGATTACTTATGAGCAGTATTGCATAATAAAAAAGAGGAATATTGTTTTAGAGGAAACCTTGTATCATAACGGAACGAAAAAGATAAGATGTACTAATATGACTGAGTGCGAAAGCTGCGGAGGCTGTAAGCATCCGTATTTGTGCTTATTGTGGGAAAAGAAAGAGGATAAGAAACATCCTGATAATTGACTAAGTAATAATAATTTGCTATACTTGTAGGAGAAAATTTTTACGGAGTGAGCAGAATGGATATATTATTACTTGAACCCACCCTTAAAGAAACCATATGGGGAGGCAGAAAATTAATTGATGATTACGGCTTTGAAACCTCACTTTCAAATGCGGCTGAAGCGTGGCTTTTGTCTTGTCATAAAGACGGTCCGAGCTTTGTAACAAACGGAGAATTCAAGGGCAAAACTTTGCAGCAGGTTATTGATATCAAGGGAAGGGAGCTTCTCGGCACCAATAATGCAAATATTCCTGATTTCCCGATACTTATAAAGATTATTGATGCTTGTGATAAGCTTTCCGTTCAGGTACATCCGGGGGATGAATATGCAAGAGCAGTTGAAAATGAAAACGGAAAAACAGAAGCATGGTTTGTGTTGGATTGTGAAGATGGCGCTGAGCTTATTTACGGAGTAAACCGTGAAATGCAAAGAGAAGAGTTTGCCGAAAAGATTGAAGATGGTTCATTAATGGAGGTTATGAACTGCGTCAAGGTGAAGCCGGGTGATGTTATCTTTATTCCCTCGGGAATGCTGCACGCAATAGGCGCGGGAATTCTTCTTGCAGAGGTTCAGCAAAGCTCCAATACTACATACAGAGTGTTTGATTACAACAGAAAAGATAAATTCGGCAACACAAGAGAGCTGCATATTAAAAAAGCAACAGATGTTGTTAATCTTGATTTCAGCGAAGCCGATTTTTCAGCTATTGGCGAAAAAATTATGTTTGGTAACAGCTCAAAAACAAGGCTTTGCGAATGTGAGTATTTTGCAATGACCTCTGTTGAGGTAAACGGAGAAATTGTTGATTTTGCCGATGAAAAGAGCTTTGTTTCTCTTCTTGTTTTAGACGGCAACGGAACAATTTCCGCCTACGGAAAGGAATACAGCGTAAAAAAAGGCTCCAGCGTATTTATTCCCGCTTCAACGGGAGAATATAAAATAAGCGGAAAAATGAAAATTCTTGAATCGAGAACATAAAAATGTCTTTATTAAGTTTCCAAAATGTATCAATGTCCTTTGCACAAAGAGATATTTTCAGAAATGCAATTTTTGATGTTGCAAAGGGTGACCGAGTAGGCTTGATAGGCTCAAACGGAAGCGGAAAAACAACGCTTTTTAAGCTTATTTGCGGTGAGCTTTCTTCTACCCAGGGAAATATTGTAAAAGCCACAGATACCACTGTTGGCTTTGTTGAACAGCACGCCTGTCAAGGCAGTGACAGAAATGTTTATAATGAAATTTTAACTGTTTTTTCCTTTCTTGAGGAAATGGAAAAGCAGCTTGAGGATGTTCACAGAAAAATCGAGCTAACAGACGGTAAGGTGCCTGAATACATCGAACAACAGGCTGTTCTTACTGAGAAATACAATGCTCTCGGCGGTCTTACTTATAAAGCAAGGGCGCATTCCTGTCTTAAAGGTCTTGGCTTTACCGAGCAGCAGGAGAGATTGCCCGTTTCAGCTTTAAGCGGCGGTCAGAGAACAAAATTAAGTCTGGGAAAATTGCTTCTCAGCTCTCCCGATATAATGCTTCTCGATGAACCTACAAACCATCTTGATATGGAAAGTGTTGAGTGGCTTGAGGATTTTATTTCAAAGTATCAGGGAACACTTCTTATTATTTCGCATGACAGATATTTTCTTGATGCCACCACAAACCGCACTATTGAAATTGCGAACAGACGCGTTTATTGCGGCAAGGGCTCATATTCGGTTTATATGAAAAATAAAGCGGTACGGCTTGAAACCGAGAAGCGCGAATATGAAAAGGCTATGCTTGAAATCAAGCGTATAGAAAAAATGATAGAACAGCAAAAGCAGTTCAATCAGGAGAGAAACTATATCACAATAGCAAGCAAGGAAAAGCAGATAGAGCGTATAAGGGCGACTATGCCTGAAGCACCGCAGAACGAAAGAAGTGTAAAATTACGCTTCGGTGAGGTTTTAAGAAGCGGTGATGAGGTGCTTATAGCACAGGGGCTTGCCAAGGCATACGGTCCGAAAATACTTTTCAGGGATGTTGACCTGAAAATATTCAGAGGAGAAAAGGTATTCCTTTTAGGTCCTAACGGCTGCGGAAAATCAACTCTGCTGTCTATAATTACGAAAAATATACAGTCAGATTGCGGTCTTTCGCGTTTCGGTCACGGTGTTCAGGTCGGATTTTTTGAACAGACACAGAAAGGTCTTATGTCTTCAAAAACCGTATTGCAGGAGGTCTATGACCGATTCCCGAGAATGACCGTTCCTGAAATCAGAGGATATTTAGGCGTATTCAATTTCCGTGATGATGATATTGAAAAGCTTATGTGCGATTTGTCGGGCGGTGAGAGAGCAAGAATTGCTCTGCTTTGTCTTATATTGCAGAAGCCTAATTTTCTTATTCTGGACGAGCCTACAAACCATCTTGATGTGTCATCCCGTGAGGTGCTTGAAGAAGCATTAGCGGAATATGAGGGTACTATTCTGTGTGTATCGCACGACAGATATTTTGTAAACAAGCTTGCAACGAGAATTATAAGCTTTAACGGTGCAAAGGTAGATTCTTTTGACGGTAATTATGATGAGTATATAAATATGCTCAGAAATATACCTGTACAGACTGTTAAAGCCGAAAAGAAGCCGAATGAATATAAGCTTCGCAAGGAAATGGCAAGTCTTGAAAGAAAAAGAACAGCAAGACTTGCAAAGTTAGAGGAAATGCTGGCAGAAATTGAAGAAAAAAAGGTCCAAACGCAACAGGCTCTGTCTTCTCCTGAGGTTTCTGCGGATTACGAGAAAATTCTTGAGTTGACGGGGTTACTTTCCGAGCTTAACGAAAAGTCAGAAGAGCTTGAGCTTGAATGGCTTGAGCTATCAGAAGCTTAAAACAGAAGAGGATGTAAAAACGAAAGTTCTTACATCCTCTTAAAATTTTTCTTATTCTATTTCAACAATTGATAATGTGTAGTCATCATTTACCGTAACATTGAGTATCTTTTCGCTTACATAATCTGCTTCCCAGCTTAATGCGTAGCGGAAAATCATTGTTGTTGTGCCGGGGGTCATACCTGTTATTACAAATGAGAACTGAGCATTTTCTTCGTTGAAGCCTTTGGAAATAAGGGAGATTACTTCTTCATTTTCAATCTTGCAATGCCATTGACTTGATGAACCCACATTGCCGAAAAGTGAGATTTCCGAAGTATAGCCGCCTTGATCAAAAACAACTTCAGAATCTATAGACTCCGACAAAACAGTCTGCTGTTCATCTGTAACGGTCTGGTGGCTTTGGGCTATGAGGGTGTTTTCTATCCATTTGTATGTTGTCACGGTCATCTGTGTTGTGCTTGTTCTGTTAAGTGATAAAATGCTTTGCTCATCCTCAATAATCTGAGGCGATGGAATGCTGGAAAGGGGAGTGTAGTATACAAAGGTGCGTTCAGCCATATCCCATATCCAGCAGAAGTAATAGGTGTTGAACTCTGTTTCACTGTACAGGAGCATAAAATCTGCATAACCGTCAAAATTAAGGTCTGTGCTTTCAACCTCAACGGTGCTGTCAACCTTTTTTGTTGTGTAGCCGTTTGCTTCAAGCAGGAATTTTATATCCTTGTATTCATCCAAAATAACAATTTTATCATCCTGAAGATACATTTCAAGTGTGCCGTAGATTTCTGAATCTGTTTTTCCGAGATATGTAGCGTCTGACTTATTGAAAGCAAATGCTTCCTCGGTTGTTTCTTCTTCCGGAGTTGTTTCTTCCTCAAAAGTTGTTGTTTCCTGATTAGGTACAGCCTGCTGTGCTGCTGTGGTTGTTTCTTCGGCTTTTTTTGTGGTTGATTCCTTTGAAGAGTCATTCAGACAGGAGGTGAACGAGAAAATAAAAACAAATATCAATAATAACGAAATTAAGCTTTTTTTCATATGAATACTCCTTTATAGAGTTTTTTCTGACACAATTTTAGCATTATTAAAAAAAATATGCAAGTTACATTATTGTTATTATATTGTTATAGCTTAAATTAATATTAATTAAATTAATCGATATGCTGAAAATCATTAATAATAACCGCTTTTACATAAATTAAAGGCTTGCAATGTATTCGTTGCATATGTTAAAATAAACTATAAATATAAAGAAAGAGGTTCTGACAATGGCAGGAATTAAAAAGTTCTTCTCAGATTTTAAAGATTTTGCAATGAAAGGCAATATAATGGATATGGCAGTCGGTGTTGTTATCGGTTCTGCCTTCGGAAAGATAGTAACATCACTTGTTAATGATATTATCACTCCGTTCATCAGTCTTCTCACAGGCAGTGTGACACTTACAGACCTTAAATATGTTTTCCGCCCCGAGGTTCTTGATGCTGCAGGCGAGGTTGTTCAGGCTGAAATCTCTCTTACCTACGGTAACTTCATTCAGACCTGTATTGATTTCCTTATAATCGCATTTTCAATTTTTGTTGTTATCCGTTTGATGGGGGCTGCCCGCACAAAAATGGAACAATTAAAGAAAAAGGAAGAAGAAGCTGCAGTAGAGGAAGAAGCAACAGAAAATGAGCTTGCAGTTCTTCAGGAAATCAGAGAATTATTAAAAGAAACACAAAAGCAGTAAAAGATAAGTTAATTTAATTTTCGGAGGTTATTATGGCTGAATTAAAAAAGCGATACGGTTTAGTTACAGCAATATGTATGGTTGTCGGTATTGTTATCGGTTCAGGTGTGTTCTTTAAGGCTGAAAAAATCCTGACCGTTACAGGCGGCGATGTAGGTACTGCAATTCTTGCATGGCTTTGTGGCGGTATCATAATGATAGTTTGTGCATATGCATTTTCCGTAATGGCAAGTAAGTACAGAAAAATTAACGGACTTGTTGACTACGGTGAATCTGTTATCGGTGAAAAATTTGCATTTTTTATCGGTTGGTTTAACACAACGATTTATCTGCCCTCTCTGACAATGACACTTGCATGGCTTTCTGCCCGTTATTTAGGTTCTCTTTTCGGCTGGGGAATGACAGGTCCTGAGGTTATGCTCCTTTCAGGTCTTATGCTTATCGGAAGTGCAACACTTAATGTATTATCTCCTAAGCTTGCAGGTCGTTTTCAGGTATCAACGACTGCAATAAAACTTATTCCTTTGCTTCTTATGGGTATAGTGGGTGTTGCAGTAGGTCTTAAAAACGGAACATTGATTGAAAATTTCACTTCTGCGCCGTCATTAGAGCAGTTACAGGGAGTTTTCGGTGCAGACTATACTCTTAATGCTTCTCCTTTGTTTACCGCACTTTGCGCAACAGCATTTGCATATGAAGGCTGGATTGTTGCAACATCAATAAATGCAGAAATTAAGGATGCAAAGAAAAATCTTCCCAGAGCACTTGTTTTCGGGTCATTGGCTATTGTTGTTATCTATATTCTCTATTATATCGGTATTTCAGGCAGTGTTAAAACAATAGATCTTCTTGAGCACGGTGCAATGTATGCGTTCCAGCAGACCTTCGGTGATGTTGCAGGTGTTGTTATTACAGTATTTATCACAATTTCCTGTATGGGTACTCTTAACGGTCTTACTCTCGGTTGCTCCAGAAGTGCATATTCACTTGCAGTAAGAAAAGAAGGCTTCGCACCTCATATTTTCTCTCAGGTTGATGACAAAACAAATATGCCTGCAAACTCAACCTTTGTCGGATTACTTTTCAGCATTCTCTGGCTTGTTTATTTCTACGGCTCAAACTTTGCAGCAACACCTTGGTTTGGTCCCATAAGATTTGATCCCACGGAATTGCCTGTTATCACACTGTTTGCATTCTATTTCCCGATTTATATCGGCTTTATGTTCAAGGGCAAGGAATTCGGTGTATTCAAGCGCATTATCGTTCAGGGACTTGCTGCTGTCGGTTCAATATTTATGATAGTGGCAAGTGTGTTATCACACGGTGTTGAAAATGTTCTCTGGTATCTGCTTGTTTTTGCAGTTATTATGATTATCGGTATATTCTTTATGCGCAAAAAGAAGAAATAAAATATCATAAAACAGTCGGGACATCATCCGTAAGGAGATGTCCCGAAGCTTTTTTTATATATATGGAATTGCTCGCAAGAGTTAGTAATTTTCTTATATCATGAAAAACCTTTCCCCCAAAATTGGGGGAAAGGGAGGAATCGTAAGATTTTTTCTTATTTAACTGTTATTGTAAGAGGAACGGCAAAATATCTGTCTTCGCTGTTTTCCTTATTTGTGCCGCTTGTGTAGTCAATTTCGAGTATGGGATTATATACGCCCTTTTCTGTTACCTTAAAGGTCATTTCAGCTGTCCATTTGTATTGAATAGGCTTGCCGTTTTTTGCTCCCAAAACAAGTCCGTCGGGATTTACCGATTTGCCGTTTTGTTCGTCTGCTGTGAAAATTATGCTTTCAAATTCAATATCGTTTATTGAGAATGAATTTATTTCAGCATAAAAATCAGCTTCTGTCTTCTGTGCAGAGAAAGTGAAGCTGATAAAAAATGTTTCTTCACCGTCTGCAGATTTAGTTACAACGAAATCTGTGTTTTCAACGCTTAAATTTACCCTGTCAAGAAGTTTTTGCTCATATTCACCCTTTTGAGAATCGGGTTTTATGGCTTTATTCAAAGCAAAAACACTTAACGGGAGAGAAACTGTAAGAAGGAAACATATTAAAAATTTTAAGCCTGTTTTTTTCATTTTATACTTTCACCCGTATATATTGTATATCTTTTTTTTATTGAAGTCAATCTGCTTTATTTTCCAAGCATTTTTCTGAGAATTCCTCATATGTCATAAAGGTGTTCAGAATCCCCAACATATTTTTTCCGCTGAGTCTTTGGGGAAGTCCGAGGGATAACAGAAGCTGTCGTCTTTTTTCTGAACTGTTTTCTCTGCCCGTAAGCCCTGCTTCGTATAAATCAGCATTTGTGATTTCTCTTTGCTTCTTATCGTTTTCTTTTTCGTTAAAAAAGCCCGATTTTCTCAATGCTTCTTCAAGCAACGAATTATCAATTCCCTCAACACCGAGCTTTCCCTCTTTGGAATACTCTGTTTTTCTTTTTTCCTTGCCGAAAACATCGGGAATATAAGCGTGTATAACATTTTCTTCATCGGCAATATTTTTTATAAGATTTCTTATCTTAAAGCCTGCAGCATCGGAATCGGTGAGTATCAGAAGTCCTTTTTCTCTTGCAAGCTTCTTTATAAGTGTCTGCTTTTCTTTGTTGTTGAAAATGCCGAAGCCGTCTGTTGTTATAATAAGTGCATCGAGAATGGAGGACAGACGGATTTTATCATATTTACCCTCAACAATTACTGCTCTTTTTGTGTGAAACATAAATTACATCCTAACATTCTGCCAGCTTTGCTATAAGCTCGGTTAATAAAATAACATCGGGGATTGCACTAGATTTGCTTTTTATGTCTGCATCGGCGAGAATATCGATAGCCTTTCTTATTGAAGACATCTTGGTCTTTCTTGTGTATGTGGATATTTTATTGAAGACATAGCTGTATTTTTCTCCGTAGCCGAAAAGTGAAGCAAAATCACTTATGCTTTTATCGGCATTCAATGCTGTTTTGTAGCGGTATATATTGACATATGCTCCCGACAGCGCACCTATAATTGAAGCAGCGGGAGTTTTTTGTCGCAGAAGCTCATTAAGTATCGCAAATGCCTTATCAGTATCACCTGAAAAAATTGAAGTACTGATATCAAAAACGGAGGCTTCAACGCTTTTTATGCTTGTTTTGTCTATCATTTCGGTTGTGATGGGATTTCCCTCGGAAAAGGCGCAGACCTTGTTGAATTCGTTGAGAAGAGTCTGCATATCATCACCTACAGACATAATAAGATACATAGCAGTATCATAATCTATGGAGGTGCCTCTGTCCTTTGCCTTTGAGATAAGAAGCTTTGCAGTTTTTGCCGGTGTTCTGTGGTTTATCTGTGCGGCAATGCCGTGCTTTGAAAAAATATCAACTACGGGGTTCCATTTAGAGTTTTTCTTAGGTGTGTACTGTATATCTGCGGCGGAATATAAGAAAATCATAACCGTGCTTTCGGGAATATCCGAGAGATTTTCAGAGAATGCCTTTAATGCCTTGTCTGAAAGCTGATTAAGAGGGTAATTTTTGATCAGAATACAGGTTTTCTCGCTCATTACGGGTAAATTCTCGGCTGTTGCAAAAATCTCTTCAAGCTCACTTTTTTCATCATATGTGTGGAAGTTAAAAAATCTGAGAGCTTCATCAACGGTAAGGGAAATGAGCTTGTTGCAGTAAAAATCCTTAAGAAAGGAATCATCGCCGAAAATCAGCCAGACATTGTCTGTAAGCTCCTCTTTGAGCAGCTTTGCGAGTTTATCTTCATCAAGAAAAGCCATATTAATCTCCTTTCAGTCTGATTCTGATTTCACCGTCTGCCGTTGAAACAGCATTTTCGGGCAAAGACAGTTCGACTGCGCTTTTCGGTGAAATAACAATAATATTTTTATAGTTTTCTGCATTAATCGTATCGGGAATATTCCGCGTGCAAATCAGATAATCTGCATTTTTACATTGAGCTTCAATTGCCGTATAGTTTGCAAAAGGGTTAAGACAGTAAATAAATTTATAAGAATTTATTTCAAAATATACAACAGAAAAGACTTTGTTGTTTTCAAAAGACAAATAAAAATTATCCTGTATTTCGGCAGCAAAAGAGTTTGTGATAAAAGCAGCATTGCCGAATGTTTCATTTACGGTTATTATATTTTCGGGAGAAATTATTTTTACTGTTTCATTGAATTCTTCGGTTGTAGTTTTTTCATCTGTAACAAAAAGATAATCGGCACTTCTTGAGGCATTCATATACATAAAAGAATTAACGCCCTGTATAGCTTTATAGTCCTCACTGCAGCCTATGAGTATTGTGTTCGCGCCCATTGATGCAGAAATACATACGGGGGCATTTTCTCCTTGCGGGATATACACATTTATATCATTTCTTGAAATGAACTGATTAACTATTCCTGCTGTGATAACTAAAACACAGCAGCATAAAAGTACCGTAACACAGCGTTTAAGCTTTTTGCCGAAAAAGAAATATGTAAGCAATACGCTTATTACGCAAAACACATACCAGACAGTTATATATGTGGCTGTTACGGGGATTAATGTAAAATCAGCCTGAGCCAGCTTTTCGGTTATGTCCGTTATATAGCTTATACAAAAATCTGCAATGAAAAATATATATCTTGCGATTGTCGGGAAAGGTGACACGATAATTCCTAAAAACGAGCTTATCATTGCAAACTGTGCAGGGAGTGAGCACAGGAGATTTGATATCGGTGAAACTAAAGAAATACAGCCGAAAAAGAAGCCCGAAACGGGGATTGTGAAAAATAAAACCGTAAGTGTTGTTAATATGCTTCCCGTGATTGATTTGAATTTTCCTTTTATATAATTATCCTCAAAATTATAAGGTGTGATATCCGAGGTTATTTCCGAAGAAGCAAAGCATATTGCAGCTGTTGCAAGAAGTGAGAGTAAAAAAGAAACATTACCCGCCATAAGAGGATTGTGAATAAGGATGAGTGTTATTGCAAGACCTAAAGAATTAAGCGTATCTGAGGTGCGGCGCAATACTCTTGAAAGATATACGAACAAAAGCATTATACCTGCTCGGATAACCGATGGGGAGAAGCCTGTGAGCGCAATATAAAACACAACAAAAAGGCTTGCAATAATATTCGGAATAAATTTTGTTTTTGAGCGTTTTCGAAGCACTATAAAAAGCAAAGCCGACCAGAGAGATAAGTGCATACCTGAAACTGCGAAGATATGCGAAACACCGCTGTAACGGAAGTTATCAGTGAATTCTTCGGGAACAAATGATTTATCGCCCAAGAGTAAAGCAGCGGCAACACTCGCAGAGTCAAACGGCAGAAAGGTAAACAAAATTTCTTTAAGATGCTCCGAGAGGTCAATTATATATCTGTAAATATGAAAATCGCCATTTTTATGTACGCTTATTCTGTTGCTTGCAAATGCCGTAAACCATACTTTTTCGGACAATGCGTGTGCTTCAAATTTCCCTGATAAATCCTTTTTATATAGCGTTGCATCAAAAGAAACCGTATCATAAGGAGAAATTTCAAGGTCGGAATAATAATACAATTCAACGCAAAGCGAAGTCGCATTGCCGTTTATTTCACAGTTTTTTACCGTAACAAATCTGCAGTTTTCATTTTCGGATGAATATCCGGTAGCCGTACCCTCAATGTGCACAAGCTGAGAATCAAGCTGTAAGGACGGATTATGCACACAGCGGTAAAAATAGTTTATTGTGAGTGATGATACAATAAAGCAAAAGGTAAATATAATTAAATATTTTGCGGTAAAGGGTTTTATGAATGTGAGTACGGCACAGAAAGCAATCAGCAGCCCTACCGAATAAAAATGTGCTTCAGACGGTAAAAGAAATATTGTGATGCTCGAAAACAGAAGACTGAAGCCTATAAGGGCAAACGGTCTTTTGATGAAGGTGTTCAAATTGTTACACTCCGAGAATATTTTTTATCTGCTTATATGAAGCGAAGGTATCAACCCTGTCAAGTGTGTGCGCGTCTGTGCCTATATTAAAGCACACACCTGCTTCTTTACCTATATGAAAATATCTTTTTGCAAATTCGGGATTTTTGCAGATTGCATTTGTGTTTATTTCCCATGCGCAGTTATGCTTCTTGCCGAGCGACAGCATATCTCCCAACTCATTGTCTGTCCAGACAGAGGTCACACAGCCGATAAACAACGGATACCTGTCTTCAAATTCTCTGACCGCATAGTTGTCAAGAAACGGATGTGCAAGACAGTCTGCCTTGCCGCTTTTTATTATTGCTTCAAGACAAAGCTTCATATGCTGTTTATATGAAAGAGGAGTCTGTTCCTCGGGCAACTCCCAGCCGTCCATCTGGTAGTGGTTATGGGAATATAATCTGTATTCAAGTCTGTCAAAGTCACTGTATTGAAGAGTATATTTGTTTTTTCCGTAAGCGGAAAGCTCTGCACCGAGATATACTTTTACGGTGTGAGGTATATGCTCCAGTTCATTTCGCAGTAATTTATCATTTCTGAATACCTTTGCTGTTTCGCCGGGATGAATGTGGTCTGTTATTGCAATTTCAGTCAGTCCTGCTCTTTCGGCTTCTTTTATAATGGCATCAAGTGTCATTTCTTTTCTGCCGCATCTTGAAAGAGTAGTGTGAATATGATAATTCATTCTGAACAGCTCATTAAGGTCATATGTGGCTTCGTGCATATACATAGCGTTACACCTCTTTATCCTGTAATGCTTTTACAACCTCTTCCATTGCCGCAATAGGGGATTGTTTAGGCAAAATACGCACGGAGAAATAAGGCTTTGCCGTGGCACTTGCCATAACTCTGCCTTTTAATGCGGAAAGCTTTGCTAAAACCGCTTTGTCTATTGAGTCAACGAAAAGCAGAAGTGCATTATTTCTCTGGGAAATTTCATATATACCGTTATCTGCGGCTGAATTTCTTAAAAGGGCAACCTTAATAAGACCTAAAACGCTTTCGGGGGGCTCGCCGTAACGGTCTATAAGCTCATCCGTAACATCCAGAGAATCATCAAAGCTTCTTATATCTGCAATTCTTTTGTATGCGGCAATTCTCTGCGGATAGCTTGTTATATAGTTTTCGGGTATATGTGCATTTATCTGTATGTCAACCTGACAGTCCTTTTTAGGCACAAAGGGCTTGTCATCCGTGCTTTGCTGCTGTCGGATAGCTTCTGTAAGAAGCTGCATATACATATCGTAGCCGACAGCCTCCATATGTCCGTGCTGTTGGGCACCGAGCATATTGCCTGCACCTCTTATTTCAAGGTCACGCATTGCAATTTTGAAGCCTGAGCCGAACTGAGTATATTCTCTTATGGCACTTAGTCTTCGTTGGGCTATTTCACTTAAGTTTTTGTCTTTAGTGAATGTGCAGTAGGCTGAAGCGCGTCTTGTTGAACGGCCTACGCGGCCTCTGAGCTGATGAAGCTGTGAAAGTCCCATTCTGTCTGCATTTTCTATGATAAGGGTGTTTACATTAGGTACATCGACACCGGTTTCAATTATTGTTGTGCAGACAAGTATGTCAATTTCTCCCTCAACAAGGCTTTTCCATACATCGGATAACTGCTCCTCGTTCATTTTTCCGTGTGCTATACCGATTTGTGCATCAGGGAAAAATTCTTTTAACTGTGAAACGGTAGCTTCAATATCATCCACCCTGTTATGAAGATAATATACCTGACCGCCTCTGCGAAGCTCCTTTGCTATCGCCTGAGAAATAATACCCATATCGTGCTCAATGACATATGTCTGCACGGGATATCTGTCCATAGGTGCTTCTTCGATTACCGATAAATCTCTGATGCCCGATAATGCGAGATTAAGTGTTCGCGGAATTGGGGTTGCCGACAATGTAAGTACATCAACAGCAGGGAATTTCTCTTTGAGCTTTTCCTTCTGTGCAACACCGAAGCGTTGTTCCTCATCAACAATAACAAGCCCCAGGTCTTTGAACGCAACATCCTTGGATATAATTCTGTGTGTACCCGAAACAATATCGACAGCGCCTGCCTTAATTTTTTTTATGATTTCTTTCTGCTGTTTTGGGCTTCTGAAGCGGCAGAGCATATCAGCTTCAATGGGGAAACCCTCAAAACGGTGCATTATTGTTCTGTAGTGCTGCAGAGCAAGAATAGTGGTAGGAACAAGAATTGCCACCTGCTTGCCGTCACAGATACACTTGAAAGCGGCACGCAGAGCGACCTCTGTTTTTCCGAAGCCTACATCTCCGCACAGTAGTCGGTCCATTGGGTGGGATTTTTCCATATCGGATTTTATTTCATCGATACATCTTAACTGATCATCGGTTTCATCAAATTCAAAGCGGCGCTCAAAATCGCTTTGCATATCTATATCGGGAGAGAATGCAAAACCCGGAGTATTAAGGCGTTCGGCATAGAGCTTTATAAGGTTGTCTGCAATATCCTTGACTGCCCCTCTTACTCTGTTCTTTGTTTTTTCCCAATCAGGTGAACCCAAACGGTTTATTTTTACCGTTCTGTTTGAATCATCCTCATGAGGACCTATATATTTTGAAACAAGCTCAAGCTTTGTTACAGGAACATAAAGAATGTCGCCCTTGGCATATTTGATTTTGATGTAGTCTTTTGTAAGTCCCTCCATCTGCACCTTTTCAATGCCGTCAAAAATGCCGATGCCGTTTGTTTTGTGAACAACATAATCTCCGCGGTGCAGCTCATCAAGCGAGTTAAAGGAGTTGGCACTCTTTTTGTATTTTGTGACAGATTTACGGCTTGCCTTTGCGTGTCTGCCGTAGGTTATAAGCATCATTTTTTCCTGCGGATAGTCAAGTCCGTAAGAATATACCCCCGGTAGGATATTTACATATCCCTTTTGCAGAACCCTCGTATTCTCCGGACACATAAGCGCAGGTATTTCATCATCTGCAAGCTCTTCTAAAAGACCTTGTCCTGCTTTTTCGGTACCGGCGAAAATTATAACGGTGTAGCCTTTTCTTATACAGGGCGCAATATCCTCAAGCAGAACCTTATAAGAGCCGTCCCACGGAGAGGTCTGATTTATGTTAAAGGTTATAAGATCCTTTACGGGTGTGTCAAAGCTGCCTCTTGCAAAATTATCGAGGTATATGCTTTTTTTTGTAAGGTATGTGTCTAAAAGGTTTTGCGTTGTTTTTTGAAAGCAGTCGAGTCCTTTACAAAGAACTCCGTCAATAAACAGCTCTTTTATTTCTTCATTAAGCAGCTTTTCAGCAGCTTTTGCATTTTCCTTTACTGCAGAAGTATCGCATACAAACAAAAGCGCATTTTCGCAGTAATCAATGACAGTTTCGTTTTTTGAATACGCAAGAGGAAAATATTTGTCTGTGCAGCCGGGACGGACTGAATTTTTCAGATTATCTGCATCTTTAATCAGAGCTTCTTTTACCTTTGCGCTGTTTTTGCCTTTAACAGTTTTTATAAGTGTTTCTATTTTTTCGCCAAAAATCTCGTTTGATTCAAAAAGTATTTCTTCGCAAGGAGAAATAAAAATTTCGTCTACTGTATCTTTTCGTCTTTGAGAGAGAATATCAAACCGGGAAACGGAATCTATTTCATCGCCCCAGAACTCTATTCTGACGGGTAAGTCGCAGTTTGCGGGGAAAATATCAAGAATACCGCCTCTTAAGGAAAACTGTCCCGGTCCCTCAACCATTTCACAGAAGGTGTATCCTGCAGAAACCAGCTTGGAGCTTACCTCTCTTGTACTGATTTCATCGCCTACGCTCAGTGAAAATGTACGCTTTTTTAATTCCTCCATCGGAATAGTTCTCTGTATTGCCGCTTCTGCAGAGCACACAAGCACCTTACATTCACCGTGCAGAAACTTTGAAAGTGCTCCTGTTCTTTTCTGCTCATATTCCTTTGAACTGCTCTCGCTTGCCTGAAAATTAAAATCTCTTGCAGGGAAAAACTGTGCCTGAGTCCCCAAAGACAAAAGGTCGCGGCAGAATCTTTCGGCAGAAGCTTCATCGGGCGTAATAACAACTGCGCCGCGTGAAAGGTCATCACACAGCGAGTGTACAATAAAGGATTTCGGTGCGGGCGGAAGCCCTAAAACACCAAAAGGGAAAGAGCCTTTTTCAATATTCCGTTTTACTGCCTTGTATTCGGGCGCAGAGCCTAAAAGAGATGAGAAACAGGACATGTTTTTAACCGTTGAACCTGCTCATAGCCAGATCAACATCGCCGCTGAGCATTACGGGAATTGCATCAACTGCTTTTTCCATTGCTGTTCTGAGTATGGCAAGGTCTTCCTTTGAAAGTTTCATAAGTACATGGTCTTTCAAGTCGTCATCGGGGTCCTTTCTTTCACCGACACCGATTTTAAGACGCGGAAAATTATCAGAGCCTAACTGACTGATAATGCTTTTGATTCCGTTGTGACCGCCTGCGGAGCCTTTTTTTCTTATTCTGAGGGTTCCTGCATTAAGAGATATGTCATCATAAATAACAATAACCTTTTCAGGCGGGATTTTGTAGAAATCGGCAGCCTCTCTTATTGCCTCGCCGCTGTTGTTCATATATGTCTGCGGGCGCATAATAAGACAGGGGTGTGAATCAATAAGTACCGTACCGATAAGGGATTTGTATTTGACCTTATCGGTTTTTACCGAATATTTATTGCACAGTAAATCAAGGCACAAAAAACCTGCATTGTGTCTTGAGTATTCATATTCCTTGCCGGGGTTTCCGAGTCCGACTATGATAAATTCGGGCTTTCCGACTGCTGCGGAGGATGAGAATTGTTTTTTCTTAAAAAATGCCATAATGTTTCTGCTTTCAAATTTATTTTTTTTCTCTGTAGGGTTTGTTTATACTTACCCAGTTTTCTTTGTTTGTCTGTCTTTCTCTTGCTACTGCAAGAGCATTTTCGGGAACATCCTTAGTTATAGTTGAACCTGCGGCGGTATATGCAGCCTTTCCAACCCTTACGGGCGCAATCAGATTTGTGTTACATCCGATAAATGCATTGTCTTCTATTGTTGTACGGTTTTTGGTTTTGCCGTTGAAATTTACGGTAACAACACCGCAGCCTAAGTTTACATTTTTGCCTACATCGCTGTCGCCCACATATGTGAGATGCGAAACGGAGGTTTTTGCGCCTATAACCGAATTTTTGATTTCAACAAAGTTTCCGCAGCGAACACCGTTGCCGATGTGAGCATCAGGTCTTAAGTGAACAAAGGGGCCTATTGTTGCATTGTCTGAAACCGAGGCATATTCAGCCTGTACGCTGTTCAGCACACAGTTATTCCCGACAGTTGTTTCAATAAGAACGGTATTCGGACCGATTTCGCAGCCTGTTCCGATTTTAACTCCGCTTTTTATTATAGTGCCGGGTAAAATTACGGTATCAGTGCCGATTTCAGCTTCATCATCAATAATAACCCCATCGGTACAGGGAATTGAAACTCCTTGAAGCATAAGCTTATTGAGAGTTTTTCTGCGAAGCTTATCATTCCACTCATTTATCTGCAGCTGAGTGTTTGCTTTGAGTAGGGTATCAGTATCTGAAACGGTAAATATTCCGACTTTTTTTTCTTTATTCAATATAATTTTTTCAGTATTTGCCTCCGGGGAAGTACTGCATGTTATTCTTTCGAGAAAAGCGGTAAGCTCATTTGCCTTAAACCACATAGCTTCCGAGCTTATCTCATTGGCAATTTTTCCTGTAATAACGGTTTGCGCAAATCCACCGTCAATATGATAGGAGAGCGAATCTGTTATGGTTTTTTCGTTCATAAAAGGAGTGTTGCCGTTGAGAATGAGTATATCTGCATTTTTATGCTCTGAGATAAAATCCTTTGCTTGTATTAAAGCATGACATATTCCTGTTTTTTTTGTTTGCTTAACGGTTTTTATTTTGCCGTTAAGATATTTTTCAAGTATTTCACTTTTATTTTCCGTTACAACACATATGTCATTTATACCCGCTTTTTTTACAGCCTCTGTAACTCTGTATATTATAGGTCTGAAAATAATTTCAGCCATAATTATAGGCTTTGTTGATTGCACACTTTCTTTTTCGGCTTCAGCGAGGATAATTGCACAGTTCTCAGCCATAACAGAACCTCCATATATAATATTTTATATATTATATACAGTATTTAATAATATTATCACACAAAATATTTTCTTTCAAGAGCAAACTTATTCAAATTGATTTATTCACAGTAAAGCTTTATTGTTACCAGTTGAGGAAAATTGTTTATTCTCAAAGGGAAAACAGAGTTTCCCAAGCCTCGGTTTACCAGCAGAGTTGTGTTATTTTGTGTAAATAAGCCGTTTGTATATTCGGGAAAAAATCCCTGACCGGGAGCGAATAATCCGCCTATAAAAGGAATACGGATCTGACCGCCGTGTGCATGTCCCGACAAAACGAGGTCGGCAGACGACTTTGAGTAAATATCAAGCATTTCGGGATGATGGGCGAGCAAAATGCTGAAAAAGTCTTCTGAGCATAAATCGCTGAGAATTTCAGATACACGCTCTTCGTTTTCCTTGCTGTAGGATGTGCCCGTTATGAATAAAGGGTCATCCAGTCCGCAGAGATTTATATATTGACCGTCTTTTTCTATTAAAATACTCTCATTTTTCAGCTCATTGACATTGTTTTCTTCAAGAATTTCCTTAAGCTCGTTATATTCCTTTGACGCGGCTTCGTGATTGCCCGTTACAAAGTAAACATCAGCTTTTTCGGGAAGATTTTCCAGAAGTGCTCTCGCATTATCCGTGCCTTTTCTGCGCGAATCTATTATATCTCCCGTGATAACAATAATATCGGGTTTTTCGGCATTTATTTTTTCTGTAAGTCTTTTCTGATTTTTGCCGAAAGAAGCATTGTGTAAATCTGAAATATGAACAATTGTGAAGTCCGAAAAGCTTTCGGGAAGCTCAGAAGAATATATTTCATACTTATCACTTACTATTATTTCATTACCTGCATATAAATAAGCTGCGCCCAGTAATAACAGTATTATTGCTATAACAATTTTACGCTTCATAACAGCACTCCTTTTTGTAGAGATAATAGCACTTTTACTAAAAAAAGTAAATATTCTTAAGTTTTTATTTGCGGCATTGAGTTTTATGTGCTACAATTATGAAAAACAGATAAAAGGAGATTTTTTATGCCGTATCTCAGCACACATTTCAGAGAAAAAATAACTCCTGACGGAGAACAGGTATATTTCGCAGTAAGTAAAGACGGTTTGAAGTGGGAGCCGCTTAACGGCGGAAAACCTATACTAACAAGTAAATTAGGTGCAAAGGGCGTTCGTGATATAGAAATCATCCGTAAAAAAGACGGAGGCTTTGTTCTGCTTGCAACCGACCTTTGCATTGTTTACAGAATGGATGAAAATTACTGTGTTGATTGGAAGGATATAAATCACAACGGAAGCAAAAATTTGTCTTTCTGGGAAACAGACGATCTTATAAATTTCAGCGAACAAAAGCTCCTTTTTTTCGGAAGGGAAGATTTCGGCTGTTTATGGGCGCCTGAAATTTTCTTTGATGAAGAAAATGAAGAATATATCATTCATTGGGGCTCCACCGTTGCTGAAAACGGATTTGAGCATATGTCCATATATTACACAAAAACAAAAGATTTCAAGACCTTTACTTATCCGGAGCTTTATTTTAATAAGGACAATGAAATTCTTGATTCACATATTGTCAAAGTAGGCGATACTTATCATCTGTTTTATAAAAATTCAAATAATCCGCCGATGAATATGCACGAAACCTCAAAGAGTCTTTTTGGTCCATTTGAGCATGATAAAAAATTTGATGCAATAATGGATTCGCTCGGTTCTCCCGGTGCATACGAAGCGGCAACAACCTATGTTTTACCTGACGGAAGATGGTGTCTGATGCTTGATTTCTTCGGCTGTGAAAAGGATAAAATGGGCTATGTTCCTTTTGTGTCAAAGGAGCCCGGAAATGCTGATTTTGTCAGAGCAGACAATGAATTTTCATTCCCTTACGGCTTTAAGCACGGCAGATTTATTGAGATAACGGAAGAGGAATACATAAGACTTGTTAATCATTACGGTAATTGATTTGGAATAATTGATTAATTTGAGTAATGACTAAAATGTTAAATTTTCATATCTCTTTTTTGCCGTTTTCGGTTGACTTGTTCTGAAAGTTATTGATAATATATGTATTATTTGAAAACGGGAAACGGTATTATTTATGAAAATGTTTATTTACGCAGCAAGGGAGTTTGATGAAATCGGGTATGCTGCCGAAGCTGCAGAAAAATACGGCTGCGAGTTCGGCTGGACTTCTCAGTATCCCGATTTGAATACTGCAGAGCTTGCAAGAGGCTGCGAGGCAATAAGCTTTACGCCCTGCACATTTGATTCTGAGCTTGTAAAAAAATTTTCCTCTCTCGGTGTTAAATATTTCACTTTGCGTTCAATAGGCTTTGAGCATGTTGATATGGATGAGTGTAAAAAACAGGGAATCCGTGTCAGCAACACAACCTATACTCCGAACGGTGTTGCAAATTACGCTATAATGCTTATGCTGATGTGCCTGAGGAATATGGCACATATACTGAAAAGAAGTGAGGTTCAGGATTTTTCACTTAAAGGAAAAATCGGCAAGGATATTTCCGCCTGTACGGTAGGAATTATTGGTACAGGCAGAATAGGTGCCACAACAATAAGGCATTTAAGCGGATTTGCTTGTAAAATATTGGCATATGATGTTTTTGAAAATGAAGAAGTTAAAAAATATGCCGAATATGTTTCTCTTGATGAGCTTTTAGCTCAATGCGATGTTATAAGCATTCACGCTCCGTCCAATGAAGAAACTTTTCACCTTATAAACGATGAAAGTATAGCAAAAATGAAAAACGGTGTTGTGCTTGTCAATACGGCAAGGGGTACTATCATTGACACACCTGCATTAATACGAGGTATAGAAAGCTCAAAAATAGGTGCGGCAGCATTGGATGTGCTCGAAAATGAAGACGGACTTTACTATTACAACCGAGCGAATGAAGTTATAGTAAATCACGAAATGGCAATACTTCGCTCCTATCCGAATGTGATATTAGCACCGCACACCGCCTTTTATACAGATGAAGATGTACAGTCTATGATAGAGCATAATTTTGAAAGTCTTTATCTTTTTGAAACGGGGAAAGAAAATCCTCTCGAATTGAAAATCAAGTGAAAATAAGGAGATATAAAAATGGAAATCAAAGTAACAAAAAATCCCAATCCTCAGCCCAAGCCCGATGAAAATAATCTCGGCTTCGGTCTTACATACACGGACCATATGTTCCTGATGGATTACAATATAAAAGACGGCTGGCACAATGCAAGAATAGTACCCTTCGGTCCTTTGCCGATTCATCCTGCTGCTGTTGTTCTTCATTATGCAACAGAGGTTTTTGAAGGTCTTAAGGCATACAGAACTGCAGATGGCAGCGTTCAGCTTTTCAGACCTATTGAAAACATAAAGAGAATGAATAATTCAGCCGAAAGAATGTGTCTGCCCACGCTCGACGAGGAAGATGCAATGCAGGCTCTTCTGGAATTTGTAAGGCTTGAAGAGGATTTTGTTCCGCATAAGGAAGGCACTTCGCTTTATATCCGTCCCTATATGTTTGCAACCGAAGCAAACCTCGGTCTTCACGGTATAAAGGAGGCAATGTTCGCAATCATAGCTTCTCCCAGCGGCAGCTATTATGCAGAGGGCATTAACCCTGTTTCGATTATGATTGAAACCGAAGATGTAAGAGCTGTTAGAGGCGGAACAGGCTTTGCTAAGTGCGGCGGTAACTATGCTTGCTCAACAAGAGCAGGTGAGAGAGCCGAAAAACTCGGTTTTTCACAGGTGCTCTGGCTTGACGGTGTACATCAGAAGTATGTTGAAGAAGTCGGCTCAATGAATGTTATGTTCAAAATAAACGGCAAGATTATCACTCCCGACCTTATCGGTACAGTTCTTCCCGGTATCACAAGAAAATCCATTCTTGAGGTTCTCAGAGAAGAAGGCTACGAGGTTGAAGAACGCAGAATAAGTGTTGATGAAATTATAGACGCACTCGAAAAGGGAGAACTGGAGGAAGCATGGGGCTGCGGCACGGCTGCTGTTGTTTCTCCTATGGGCAAGCTTGCTTATAACGGCAAGGAATATATAATCAACAACGGTGAAATCGGTGAGCTTACACAGCATCTTTATGATACCCTGACAGGTGTACAGTGGGGTAAGCTGCCCGATACTCATAACTGGATAGTTAAGCTTTAATAAAGCAACATAAAATGCTTACAGAAAAATACACCATAGGTTTTTTGTTCCTACGGTGTATTTTTTTATTAAGGTGAGTAATAGTCAGGGAATATGCTTTTCAGTTCATTTTCGATAAGCTGTTTTATCTGAGTGTGTGAGTTTGTATAATACCACTGTTCTTCGCCGTTAATGCTTATTTTCAGTTTGTCGCCGTAAACTCCCAATGTAAAAACAGAATCATCAGTTGTCAATTTAATATAGGAATATAAGCCTGCTCCGGCATTCCCTGAAAAGGACGGCCGGGGAGCGAGCTGATAACAGGCATTTTCTAAAACGGAGCATAAGTTTTCTGCAAATTGAATATCGTAAAAATCAGAATGAAGATCGGGATGACTCATATCGTCAATATACATTTGTGTGATTTGCGAGGCTGTAAGTGCGGATAAATTAACATCCGAATAGTCAAGAATTATCATAGCTTTTTGTTTTTGCAGCAACACGATATTGCCTGTAACAGAAAAAATCAGAGCAATGCACAATAAGGCGGTAAGAAATACTATAATTTTTTTATGTTTCAAAATAATATAACTCCTAATTACTTATACTAATACGCATACCATCAATAGAAGAAAAATAGTCGGAATTAAAATAAATATATCTATTAGATGTTCTGTTCCAACCATCCAAGACTCTTAAATAGTTTGCGCCAGATGAATATTCTCTGTAACCAATTGCAACAATGGCATGCCCAACTTTTATCCAATTATTGTTCTCATCTGTTCTATAGCCAAAAACAAAAGTTAAAACAGGATAATTATCATCTAAATCATTTGTCCAGTTTGACCATAATGAAAGTAGATAACTATTGGAAGAAAATGAATAATTTGCATTGTTGACAACATTTTTTATTCCTTTTTTTACTTGACTTTGTGACATCCCATCTTCTTCATATTGATTCCAACCGCTTGCTGAAACAACTTGGTTATATATTGCTTGTCTTGATGTACCTAAGTTTGAAAAACCGCGTTTTTCCTTGTAATAGCTTAAAAGATTTGCTGCTGCTGTTGCTGTACAATTACCTTTAGCACCATCTGTAACCCGATAGTCGCCCATGGTAGATGGGGTAAAAGATGCGGCTGATGATATGGTATATTGAGTGTAACTTCCTGAACTTGGGAGTTCTCCACCATTAAAAAATCCATTGTAGTAAGTTTCTTTATCACTCGAACGCGAATATGTATTTGTTGATTTGTTAAGTTGTTTTTCAGCAATTTCTGTACGGATTTCTTTTGTTTACATCGTTTTTCTATTTCCTGTTTGTTAAAAAATTCATTTGTTGAGTTATAAAATAATGTATTGTCACAATTTACAGAAATTGCGTAATCGAACAATCCAGTAGAATATATTACTTTATTAGTACTTGATTCTATTGATTTGCCTGAATTTTCACATAAAGTTTCATAAATACCTAAGTCGGAAAATGAAAATTCCGCAATATTGTTGTTTGCGTATTTGTCAGAATCAATTACAATATATCCATTTGGAGAGTTATTTGATATAAAACTTACGCAATATGAGCATATATTCTCACCATCAGAAATTGGTATTATCTCATCTATAACTGTGGCATCATCATAATATAATTCTAACCAATATGTTGCTAAAGTTTCGCAATCAGCAATAGATATCATACTGTTTTCTTCTAATGAAATTGTATATGCTAAAAAACTAAAAGATGTTAAGAAACAAGTAAAAGAAAGTATTATACACAGAATTTTTATGATCTTATAATTATTTTTCATTTAGAAACTCCTTAAGTAAAAATAGATAATCATTATTGTTTACGCATAAGTTTTTTCTGTTACAATAAACTTATGCGTATTTGCAAATGGTTTTAATCTTTCCTCTCCATAGGTTTGTGTGAATCCATTCGATGATATATTGTACATTTGTAAAATTGTACATGTTTTATTTCCAATCATAAACTTAAACAAGCATATGCAAGCATTTATAATATTATTTTAGTGATTTTTTACATAAAAATCAAGTTGTTGTTAAATAAAAATGTTTATTTTGTTTTTTTGTTGCAGATGATTTTATGAACTTCAATAATAACATATTTCAGAATTATATATAACTTTTTATATTGAAATAGAAAAAAATTTGTATTATACTGTTATTAAATCAAGGAGGTATTCTTATGAAATACATTTTATTTGCATTACTTGTAATTATTGCAGTGATTGTTTTACTCGGCGTTGTTGCCGTAATCAGAGCGGTAATAAACAAAAAGGCAGTGCCTGATAAAAAGGCGGCTATCAGCTGGTCAAAAGACGAAGAAGACCGGTATGCTCATTGTCTTTCCGAAATGGTAAAGGTGCCCACTCTTTCAAAGAAAAAGGGTGAGGACTATTCAGAATTTCTGAAGCTTCAGGCTGTTATGGCTCAACTTTTTCCCAATATCTTCACAAAACTCGAAGCACACCATATTGACGGTAATATGCTTTTCCGTTGGGCAGGTAAGGATTCTTCAAAGGACGGTATTCTGCTTATGGGACATCAGGATGTTGTTCCTGCCGAAGAAAAAGAGTGGGAACACGATCCCTTCTCCGGAATTATTGAAGACGGTGTTGTCAAGGGCAGAGGTGCGATGGACTGTAAGAGCACTCTCTGCGCTGAATTTGCCGCAGTTGAAGAATTGCTCAAAGAGGGCTTTGTGCCTGCAAGAGATGTATGGCTCGCTTCCAGTGTAAACGAAGAAAATTCGGGCGGCGGTGCAGAAACATTGGTTGAGTACCTTTTGTCAAAAGGCATCAGACTTTCCTGTGTTATGGATGAGGGCGGTGCTGTTATGGAAAAAGCATTCCCCGGACTCGAAGTCCCCTGTGCTGCTATAGGTATTGTTGAAAAAGGCTTTGTAAATCTCAAAATTATTGCAAGAGGCAAGGGCGGTCACGCTTCAACTCCTCCCAAAAACACTCCTATGGTAAGACTTGCAAAGTTTATGTGCGAGGTTGAAAAGAGAGAACCTTTTACAAAAGCATACACAAGTCCTATCCCCGAAATGTTCGCAAGCATTGCTCCCTATATGACTTTCCCGCTTCGTCTTGTTTTGAGCAATATGTGGCTGTTCAAGGGTGTTGTTAAAAAGGTATTGCCAATGCTTTCATCAATGGGCGGTGCATTTCTTTCCACAACCTGTGCATTTACAATGAGTGAAGGCTCATCCGCACCCAATGTTTTGCCGGACTTCGCTTATGTTATCTGCAATATCCGTCCCTCCGTTCATCAGAACGCCGAGCAGTCTGTTGCTGTTCTCAGAGAAATTGCAAAGAAATATGATCTTGAAACAGAAGTAATGTTCAGCCGTGATGCATCGAACACTTCACCTGTTGACAGCAAGGAATTCAATTTCCTCAAAAAATGTCTTAATGAGTGTTTTCCCGATGTTGTTGTAACTCCTTATCTTATGACAGGCGGAACAGACTGCCGTCAGTTTGAAAAGGTATGCGATAACTGTCTGAGATTTACTCCCACCAGACTTACCAACCAACAGCTTGCAGCTATGCATGCGGCAAATGAAAATATCGGTGTTTCAGCAATGGCAGAAGCAGTTAAATTCTATAAATATTTTGTTGAAAAGCATAACTGATAATTTTTTCAGGGAGATGTTATTATGAAAAAAACAATTGCACTTGGTTTTGTTCTGAGCTTATTTGTTTGTCTTTTTTCCGTGAGTGCTTATGCATCAACCTGTTCGGAAAGCTCTCTTTCAAACAAGGGTGCCCATGAATATACTTATTACTGGGCAGATGTTACAAAATCTTATCTTGTTGACTGTAAAAATAACACTCTTATGCGTTTTCAGTATGATGATACGCAAAACAAAATGCTTGCCGAGTATTACACATATGACTATAAATTTGTAAGCTCACGGGAAATCAAAGCGGAGCTTCCGATTTTCGGAGGTTTTTATGCGAGTGACAGCTATTATTTTGTCCTCACGGGACAGAACAATACCTGTGAATGTCCTACAACTGAATGCTTCAGAATAACAAAGTATGATAAAAGCTGGAACAGAATAAAATCGGTCGGCTTGTATGACTGTAACACAACAGTTCCATTTGATGCGGGAAGTGCCCGTTTTTCCGAATGCGGAGATTATCTTATTGTCCGTACCTCACACGAAATGTATACAAGCTCAGACGGATTAAATCATCAGGCTAATGTAACAATAGAGCTGAATATGAGCACAATGCAGATAACCGATTATCTCACCGATGTGCTGAATACAGGATACGGTTATGTCAGTCACTCATTTAATCAGTTTGTTGAAACGGAAAACAATAACATTATTGCGGTTGACCACGGAGACGCTTATCCCCGCTCGGTTTGTTTAATCAGATATTACTCGGATGCTTCTGACGGTACATTTACTCCATATTGGTCAAATACCTGTACGGTTACAGATATGCTTCCCATATACGGAAATACAGGCGCTAATTATACAGGCTGTACGGTTGGCGGATTTGAGATATCCTCCTCAGCATATCTCGTTGCAGGAACATCTGTAAAGCAGAATTCATCACATTTTTATGATGATGTTCAGAATATTTATGTTTCTTCTCTTTCCAAATCAACAGGTAAGGTGACACTTACTTATATAACGGGCTACACAGACAAATCTGCCGGTGTGCCGTATCTTGTTAAGCTTTCAGACAGCTCGTTTCTGCTTATGTGGGAAAAGGGAACCTATGTTTATTACACAAAGCTTGATGCGTCGGGCAATACTGTAGGCAAAACATATAAAATGAAGGCTTCTCTTTCTGACTGCGAGCCGCTGCTTGTAAACGGAAATATTGTTTGGTATGTGTTCGCAAATAACACAATTAACTTTTATTCAATAAAAGCCGGCGATATAACTGAAACAAAAGCGAAGTCTGTTTACAGGGCACACAACTATAAGGTTACTGCTTCTCAGGGAACTTTTGTTAAGCTTTCCTGTTCAAAATGCGGAGTAAAAAAATCAGGAAATGTTCCGTCTGATTATGATTTTTCTGCTTTGACTGATTTAGGCGGCGGATATTATTCTCAGGATTATCTGAGTTCTGTACAGTCTTTTCATCCGGGGGATGAAGTGTTGCTTTTCCCCATTTTTAATTCTGCAGATTTAACGGAAATTGTTTTTGCAGTTTCGGATTCATCTGTTGCAAATATTACACAAACTAAATCCGATATCGGACTTTACGGTGAAGATGCATATAAAGTAACATTTCTTAAAGAAGGAAAAGTTACATTAAGTTTTTCTTCCGCATATCTGTCGGAATACGGCAGTAAATATACGGTAACGGTAAAACATTCATATGACTCGGGTAAGATTACTAAAAAAGCAACCTGTAATCAGACGGGTGTCAAAACATATACCTGTATAGAATGCTCTGCTACAAAAAAGGTAACCGTTGCAAAAAGCACAAAGCATACATATACAAATTCCTGCGATAAAACCTGTAATGTATGTTCAGCAACCCGTTCAATAACTCATACCTATAAAACTACCACAACAAAAGCAACGCTTACTGCAAACGGAAGAACAAAAACAGTATGTACCGTCTGCGGTTATGTCAAGACAAACAAGGTCTTGTATTCACCTAAAACATTCACCCTCTCTGCAACAAGTGTTACCTATAACGGCAAGGTAAGAACCCCTGCTGTTACTGTTAAGGACTCAGCAGGAAAGGTACTTAAAAAGGATACGGATTACACCGTAACATACGCTTCGGGAAGAAAAAATGTGGGTACTTACAATGTTAAGATAACAATGAAAGGAAATTACAGCGGAACAAAAACACTTTCATTTAAAATCAAGCCCATCAATATTTCTACTTGTACCGTAAAGCTTTCTGCAACGAGTCTTACTTATAACGCAAAAACAAGAACTCCCACCGTTGCAGTAACAAATTCCTACGGAACAAAGCTTACTAAGGATAAGCACTACACCGTAACATACGCTTCGGGAAGAAAAAATGTTGGAACTTATAAGGTTACCGTTAAAATGACAGGCAACTACACAGGAACAAAAACACTTTCTTTCAAAATCAAGCCTATGGATATTTCCAAGTGTACGGTTAAGCTTTCAGCAACAAGTGTTACCTACAACGGAAAAGTGAGAACGCCTACCGTTACTGTAACAAATGCAAACGGAGCAAAGCTTACTAAAGATACTCATTACACTGTAACATACGCTTCCGGCAGAAAGAATGTAGGAACATATAAAGTTACCGTTAAGCTGAAAGGTAATTACACAGGCACAAAAACACTGACATTCAAAATCCTTCCTCAAAAAACTACAATATCAAAGCTTAGCGCAGGAGCAAAGAAGATAACTGTTAACCTTACCAAGAAAACAACACAGGTAACAGGCTATCAGATTCAGTATTCAAGAAATAAGGATTTCACAAACGCAAAAATCAAGACGCTCACAAGCAGCAGCACTGTGAAAACCACGCTGACAGGTCTTACAGCAGGTAAAACTTACTATGTAAGAGTGAGAACCTATAAAACAGTAAACGATGTGAAATACTATTCCGGCTGGTCTCAATATAAGTATGTGAAAACCAAATAAAAAAGACTATTAAATAAAGACAAAAAACAAGCCTATCTTTTCCCGATAGACTTGTTTTTTTATATATAGAAAGTTGCTCGCAAAAGAAATCAATTTGCTTATATCAATAAACACCTACAGCCCCGGATTGGGGGAGGAGGTTGATAAATCGTAAGATTTTTTCTTATTCATTTCTACTGATTTTACAATCCGAATTCGATTTTTTAATTTTCTGTAAGTGACAAAATAAGATCAGCAGTAAACATTTCACTGTCTGTTTTAAGCAACAGTTCACCCTTGTATTTCTGACTTACATTTTTTATATTTTTAAGTCCGATTCCGTGCACTTTTGTATCTTTTTTTGTCGTTTTGAACATTGAGTTTTCTTTTTTCAGGTTTGTCGGCAAAATAGGATTTGTTACAGTAAGAATCAATGTTTGATTCTTAACACCGCCCAAAACAGATATGATTTTTTCTTCTTCGTGCGGCATTTTAGCACAGGCTTCTATCGCATTATCAATAAGATTACCAACACAGATACACATATCCTTACCCTCTATGCCTTTTTCGGGAATCATACCGGAAAAATCAATTTTAGTATTGTACTTCTCGGCATCCTTGCTTTTTATATTGAGCAATGAATTCACAACAGGATTTCCCGTTGAAAACATATTTATTGCTCCCGAAGTTTCCTGTGTCAGCTTTTCAAAATAATTCTTTGCAGCATCAATATCCCCTTGTTCAAACATGGAATTTATAACAATCATATGGTTTTTATAATCATGGCGGAAGCTTCTTAAGGCTTCATCTGAGCGTGCAATATTTTCAGAATATACAATCTGCTCATTAAGTCTTTGCAAAATAGCATTCTGTGTATAGATAAGACGGAAAATACGAATAAAAAGAAATGAAATACACACACATATCATACAGGCAGAAACAGCATAAAGAAAATCGTACCATGTGCTGCTGATTCCGAACTCTTTGTAGTAGCAAGTAAGCTCAAACAACAACAATGCACCAATCATCCATTTCGGCACTTCTTTAAAAGCAGCAGCAAGAATATTCACATCAGCTTTTACGGGAAAACACTTAATTGCGGCAAAAATACCGCCGAATAAAAAAATATTAAATATAAGTTCGGCAGTAATTGAAGCATCAAAAACGGGTGCAACAAAAGACCACAGCATATCAACCGTAAAAATATAAATAAAAACCACAGCAAGAGTTTTTAACAGCGACGGCTTTCTGAAGCATATAAAAATTACCGCTATATAAAAGAAATTGGAAATGGCATCAAGCAGCTCATATGTAAAAGAAAAACGGGAGATTAAAAAAATATGTGCTGCCAGACTGTATATGGCAGGGATGACTATACAGACAACAGTTCTTATTTTTCCGGGATGTGTGTTAAAAGAAAAAATATTCTTAAACATGCTTAAAATACTCAATATTGCAAAGATATCCTTTGTGAGATACAATACACATTCAATAATTCTCAATTAAAGCAACACCCCTTTATTAATTACCTGTTAAACTTCAGAAAATTTGCATATTTTTCATTAAAATCAGCAAGACGGCGACGGCTGATAATTACTTTTTCACCATTCTGCATGTAAATTTCATTGCCGTTTTTTCTCTGTATAAATTTCATATTAACAATAAATTGTCTGCGGGTTTTAAAAAAGGCATCGCTTCTTATTTCCTGCTCAAAAGTTGCCAATGATTTGTGTGATTCTACAGAAAAATCTTCAAAGCGAACAATGGTTCTTCTTTCAACCACTTCAATATACATAATATCGGTAGACTTAGCGTAATAAGGCTCATGCTGCCCCGTAATTTCAAGCATGCACTCATTTTTAAGCTTATTTTCAAGAGCAACCAATGCTTCCGCAAGTTTTTTCGGGTTTACGGGCTTTAACAGAAATCTGAGTGCATCAACCTCATACCCTCCTGTTGCATATTCAAGAAACGCAGTTATAAAAATGATTGCCGCGACGGAATTTTTCTTGCGGAAAATTTTTGCTGCTTTAACACCGTCAATATCGGGAAGCTTGCAATCAAAAACAACAAGATCATATATTTTTTCAGATTCCAGAAATGAAGTTGCATTTGAATATATATCGATATCAGAAATCAGAAGACTGTGCGGCATATAATTTTCAAGCATAAGCTTCAGTTGTACAGCCTCTTTTTCATTATCTTCACAAATAGCAATATTCAAAAAAACTCCCCCTTAATATTATTCTATCATAGTTCTTTCGGAAAGAAAACCGAAAATATATGCAATTTTTGATATTTTACAAAATTTTATAAAAGAATTACAATAGGGTGTGTCGTGAATGGTCGAAAAACAGTACCCGAATGGCAAATTGTGTCTGTTTTTTTGTTTGACAGGGAAGAAAATATAATATAAAATTAGTTAATAAGATGCCAAAGGAGGATTTTTATGAAGACATTTAATAAATACTTAGCGTGCTTTATTTGTACAATTATGTTTTTATTGCTTTTTGTTCCTACATTTGCAAATGCAGCAGATACCGAACCACAACCACCGTTTGAAACATCCTATCAGCAAGGTGATATAATCGAATTCGGTTCGTATCCGCAAACGCTTGTTACCGATGAAGCTCTCATTGAAGAACTGAGCTGGTATATTGAAGACGATATGTGGCAGTCACTCGGTTGGTACCAAGGAACAGGAAAGGCCGGCACTATGTATAAAACCGATACTGCCCGATTCTGCGATATTGATTATTACGGTGAAAAATACAGAGCAGTAGTTTTTACCGCATACCGCGCTTACGAAACCTTCAGCTTACCCAACGCTTCATATCAGTCGCCAATCGGCTATACAACGGGAAACATATATTTCTTTAAATTTGAGCCTATAAAATGGCGCATACTTGATCCGGCAAACGGACTTCTTCTCGCGGAAGCTATTCTTGATGCACCTGCATATTCCAACACTGTGTTCCGTACAGATGATTATATAAATTTTTCTGATGCGGAAAATACTCGTTATTGCAGCAACTGGGAATACAGCTCCTTGCGCAGTTTTCTTAACAGTACTTTTCTTGACACGGCATTTACCGATATTGAGCAGTCACTTATAGGCGAAACAGAGCTCGCTAATACTGTTGTGTCAAACGGTAACAGTGAATATTCGGGTAACAATACCTTTGACCGGGTTTTTATTCTCTCAACGAAAGAAATCGGTTATGATGAATATTACGGTCTGACAAACTCCCTCAGAATAAAGAACGGCACTGATTACGCACAGATGCATGGTCTGTTTTCAGGCAACAAAGAACTTGGTACGGCAGCTATGTATTATCTGCGCGATCCTGCTTCATCAGGTACTGTTGCATATGTTTCTGAAAACGGTGTTATTTCTTCAAGCGTAAATACCTTCAGTCAGGACACCGGTGTTGTGCCTTCTGTTTGTATGAATCTTGAAAGTTTTGAACAGTTAGACCTTTATGACGGAATAAATATCAATTTCAATGACGGCGTTCTCACCATTTCAGGCAACGGTGTTTTGCCTGACAGAAGTAAATCTGTTACTGATCCTCTTGCACTCTATACCGAAACTGCAGTAGCTGTGATTATAAAAGACGGAATAACAGAGGTTTCTGAAAATGCATTCAGAGATTTTATCGGCTTGAAAACCGTTATTCTTGAGGGTAACACGGTTTTACAAAACAACAGCTTTCCCGATTCGTTCCAGTTGTCAACCGTTATAGTTAAAGACAATGTAACAATAAACGGCAATCCCTTTGCCCCCGATATTTTCTATATAAATATATTCAGACCGGACTCTGCCAATCTTACATATGAAAGTTTGGCGCAAGGTGTTTCGGACTATAGCTATTCATATTCCGGCTCGAATGTAAATGTATCGGGTAATGTTACATTGAATACCTATGAATTTTTTGATTTAATGGCTGTGCTTTGCGGTGATTTCGAAAATATTGAAACTGTTTCATTTGATTCGTTTATATCCACCGACCTCATTTTCTATACATATGATAGCACAACAGGACAAAAAACAATGATTCCCGATTCTGTTATTGCAGATGCTGTTTTTAGCGTTGAAGTTTTGGTTGACGGTGTCGTTGAAAAAGTAACATTCAACGAATTCTGCGACATGGCAGCAGAAGGCAGTCTTGATGAATTTTACCTTATAACCGCTTCGGAAACCGTAGGTGAAATAGAAGATACCGAAATGGAAATAAATTCTCTTTCCGATATCATTGAATATGCCCTGAAATGGATAGTAAGTCTGCTTAATAAGCTTTTCTCACTGTTTTCAAAACTAAGAAGATAAACATATAGTTTTAAACATACGGATGTGAAAATTTTTTGATTTTCACATCCTCTTTTTTTTGCCCTGTTTTACCATTGAAACACGCTTTTGCTACCGTTCACGCCTCCTCGGGTTGACAAAGTAATATGTGAGGGGTAAAAAATAATTGTACTGTATTTACAGTTTGATTTTATTTTAAAGAAAGAGGGATAAATTAAGTGCATTCAAAAAAAATACTTCGTGCTTTTTTTGCAGTTTGCCTGTTCGTTCTTATTCTCGGATTGATTGCATGTTCGTCTTCCGATGATATTGATCTAACCGATAGTTCAGATATTACAGCAGAAAGCACTCTGAAAGATACACAAACGACTTCGGACTCAGCCACAGATAAAAATCCGGAAACTACAAACGAAAACTCGGAATCAACAACAGCCGATGGACAAAATTCTGATAATAGTCAGACATCATCACTTAATGTTGATATGACAAAAAAAGGTACAATCAGTTCAAAAAACAAGGATATAAATAAATCTGTAATATTATTTAACAATCAGAAATATTATTTTCCCATAATAGCAAAAAATTTCTTTAACAAAAGCTGGAGCTGTAACGGAAAGACTTGTGATAAAAGCATCCTGAAAAACATAGGCAACAATCTGGTTTTATCGCATTCAAGCGGTGAAAAAATCAAGGTACAGGAGGCTTATGCTTTTGACAAAGAAAACAATTATCAGCCGGAAACACTGATAAACAGAATAGTGCTTGAAGGCACAAAATCTAAGAACAGTACATTTTGGGTATTACCCGGCGGTATAACAGCTCAGAGCACAGCCGCAGATGTTATTGCAGTCTATGGCAATACAAACGGTAACAAAAATTTTTCTAAATGTTCATACAATTCTGAAAATAAAATATCATATTCATCACAAAAGAAATCAGGCATAAGCTATGTTTTCACTTTTAACAGTGACGGTTCTATTGATTCTGTTGAAGTTTCTGTGTCGAAAAAGAAGCTTCAGACGCCTGTTGTATATAAAAATGAATATTTCTCCGTAAGCTTACCCGGATACTGGCGAGGCAGATTTTATGTTGATAATTCTTCACCAAGACATTTTGAATTCAGATTTATTGAAGGCGGGCATATATTTACCGTTTATTTGTTAAGCAAAAATGAGCCTTTTGAATATCATGCAAATAATATTCTTTTCGGTACTATATCAAAATCCGGCACTTCTTTTGATGCTGTGTTTGAAACACCCTCGGATTATCCTGTTGAAGAAAATTTTTCCGCTGAATACGATAATCTTATAGGCGGAATTAATATCAATGTGCTTTCTGATTGTTTATCCGCAGCAGGTGATTACAGCTACAAAAAAGTGAATTACGGTAAATATAAAGGCAAAAGCTATGCTGATGTGTATGATACACACGGATATTATCTTGATATTGAAGATGTGAATTTTTCGGAAATAACATTTACTTATTGTTATATGTCAAACACAAAAGTAAACTTTATGGAAACTGTCAGCGTTGTAATGTCACACGGAAAAGGCTATTTTGATTATGCTGAAGACGGATGGGGAAATCTTTGTGAAGGCTATATCCGATTAGATGGTGATACTGCTTATGTTTCAATTACCTCCGACACACAGCCAGGAACATATTGCACATTAAACACCAACGGTGAGAAAAAACTCCCAAAATTTGTTGCCGAATCCACAACAAAAGAAGAACCGACCGAGGAAAAAACAACACAAAAGGAAACTACAGAACCGTTTACTCAAAGCAACAAAAAAAGTAAACTTGTTGTTGATTCCTCTATAAAAAAGCACATCAACTGGACTGTTGCAGATTTGGAAAATGCATACGGAACCGATTATACCATAGAAGAGTTCTATCTTAAATATACAGACGATGTTGTATTCCATCTCGCCATGGGTAACAACATCTCCGATGCCACTGTCTATGTAATTTATCTGACCGGTGATTACAACATCGGACACGGACTCACCCCCAACATGACCGGCCCGGAAGTTCTCGAAGCCTTCGGATTTTCACCGGATGAAACTATTGAACCGGGTTATGACGGCTCATATTTCCTGAAACAAACTTTTGACGGGTATTCCTATTCCTACATATGGTATAACGATTTTAATGCTGTTGCTGATTATGTGTGCATCGGAAAATAATAACTATACAACATATCTGATGTGCAACATATTGAGTAAATAAACAAAAAAAAGAAATGAGGTTAATTACATGAAAAAATTATTTGCATTACTGTTAGCGATCACAATGCTGTTCCTTTTAGGTTCATGCACAAAAGGTGGAAACAATACAGATACCACCACCCCTGAAAACACCACAAATCAGACTCAGAACACCGAAAACAACAACGAAGAAACAACAATCCAAACTGATACCAACAATAAGATTGTAAACGACGACGGTGAAGAATTTATTGTTGATATTTCAAACTACGGTAAAGTCAAGGAAGACGCAGCAGCTATCAGTGACAATAAATTTGAGCTTGCAGGAACAACATACACATTCCCGATTAAAATGTCCGAATTATTTGACAATGGTTGGAAGCTTAGCGACGGATATGAATATCAAACCGAATTTGATGCAAACACACAAACAAATTTAATCAGCTACTATTTAGTTCATGAAAGCGGACTTAAGATTATTCTAGAGCAAATGACTAATGATTCGGCAGAGAAAAAAGACATAAAGGAGTGTACTCTTACCAGATTCTGTCTTGACACATATTATCTTGAAACAGATTCTGACTTTGTTCTTCCCGGCGGCATAGTACCGGCTTCTACCGCAGCAAATATACTTGAGGTTTTCGGCAATCCGAACACCTCAACTGACTTTACAGGGTACAGTTTTAATTTGGATGATCAACTTACATATTCAAAACATCCTACCAGCAACATTAGTTATTCCTTCGCATTCAATGATGACGGAACTCTTTACTCTGTTCATATTGACTACGCAGTATAAATAACAGTAAGTGCCGGTCATTGAAAAATGTTCGGCACATCTATACTTTTAATTTCCCGATATTAAAACAATATTCGGCAATATCAGATATTGCTTAACATATTAAATAAAGGAAAATGTATTAGATGGAAAAGGAAAGATTCATTGACCGATTAAAGCGTGCCGACGGATGGATTTGGATTTTGTTTGCCGGTTTTATAATTGCCGGATTGTTTCTTATAATCGGCGGCAGTAAAATATATTCCTCAAATAAAGGAACCGAGACAGGAACAATTGCAATAATTTGCATTGCATTAGGTGTTATTTGTGAAGTGTTATTCTTTAGTATAGGTATAGTAGTTCCATTCATTCAATGGAAAAAAGGAATTACAGCAGAAAGTAAACTTGTCTGGCAAAGCGGTATTCTGACCGCTGATATCATCAAAAAAGATATTACGGCAGATAAAAGAACAAAGACAATCGGTTACTTTGTCTTTACGGGATTATTGTTACTGTTAGCTGTTCCGATTGTTGTTTTTTCTGAGGAGATAGACATTGGTGCATTTATTATAGCAGTTTTACCGTTTGTAACCCTTTTTCTCGCTATAAAAGAAATAATTTCAGCAAAAAAAAATTGCGTTTATCGTATTGAAGAGGATCGTGTAATCCGCACAGAGATAAAAACTACCTTTGATGCGATTGATGCTGTTACTAATCATTTGCCGACAAAAACACCAACAATTTACTTTGAAAAATACGGCGAATATCCCGTGGATTCAATGCATATTCATGCATATTTTCCTCCTGAAATGCTTTTTGATTTGATAGAAAGCGGAGAAGAGGTTTATATTGTATTTTCACAAAACAGCAATAAAATATTACATATTTATCGCAAGAAATTTTGGACATTAGAGCAAAAATGATTTATTGATTAACTCATATTCTAATAAATCAAAGGATGATTTCTCAAAACTGAAAGCGAATATATTATCGGATTGCAATGTCACATTAAAATTAAAGAAAGAAGATGTTTTTATGCAAAACAAAATCAAGAAAATACTCTCAGTTTGTCTTGCGACATTAATGATTTTAAGTATTGTTCCCATAACACAACTTATGCCAACAGCAAAGGCCGCAGATTTATATGATGCTGAAATTTATGCAAGAATCCAAGAACAAAAACAGTTGTTTAAGCAAGGTGAATATTTTGCCGGAAATTATACCACAGGAAAAACATTAACAAAATCCTCACCTACCCGAGTTTGTTCATGTGGTAAATATTGTGGCGATTGCTCTTGTAATTGTGGTACCTATTATAGTGGTGGAGCCAGACGCAGTTATCAGTGCTATGGGTTCGCCTGTCAGATAGCAACTAATGTTTTCGGGGTAGATATGTATAGATTCACGGGAACAAACATAAATAAGCACAGAGATGTAAGCAAGTTAAAAGTTGGTGATATTGTATATTATTCATGGGATGGCAGTACCAGCAAAATTCATGCCATTTTTGTCACTGATATAGTAGGCGATACTGTATACTATGGTGACAACAATGCTTCTGGCCCTTGTCAGATTGGTTGGGATAAAACTATGACCAAAGCGAGATTACAGCAGTTAGTAAATAATAATCATAGTGAACAGTTTTATATATATTCAGCAACAAACAACAAGTATGGTGAGCATACACATTCATATGGTTCAAACTATCTCTGTAAAACCTGCGGAACAGTAAACCCCTCAAAAATCACAACCATGTCAGACACCTCTTATGTTGTTGTTACAAACAATGCAAAAAACAGAAAAGGGCCTTATGAAAGCTGTGACAAAATCAATGATATTTCCAACGGTACAATTCTTACTGTTACCGGCAAAATTACAAATTCGGTAAACAACCTCTGGTACAGATTATCTGACGGTTCATGGATTTATTCCGAACATATCCAAAAATACACCATCTCATATGCAGCTATCGCCGACGGCTGCTATCGTCTTAAAAATGTATATACTCAAAAATATCTTATTGTAGACAGCGGAGACGGCTCAAACGGAAAGAATGTATCTGTATGGCCTTTAGTTGAATCTGCAACTGAAGAACAGTGGAATCTTGTAGAAGATTCATTAGGCTTTAAAATTCACACAGCTCTCAGTTCAGGCAGAGTTCTTAATTCTTACGGTACTACTGTTAAAGCCGGAAACAACGCTAATATCTGGAATTTTATAGCTGACGATTCAACACAGAGATGGAAATTCCAGAAGGTCAGCGGCGGTTATGTTATAAGAAATGTTTCCGTTCCGTCATGTGTGCTTACTATTGAAAACGGTTACAATGCTTGTGTTGACACATTCCGTAGCGGAGATACAACACAGTTATGGATTATTGAGCCTGTTACAGGCTGTTCTCATACATATGACAGCGGTGTGATTACTACTGTCCCTGATTGCACAACACCCGGAGTAAAAACATACAGCTGTACAAAATGCGGCAGCAGTTACACAGAATCTGTTGCAGCCAGACATAATTATTATGCAGCAAGTGTAACTGCATCTACATGTACTTCTCAGGGCTATACAACCTACAAATGTACAGAATGCGGAAATTCCTATGCTTCTGATTATGTGTCTGTAAAAAATCACAATTATTCTTCAGCAACATGTACCTCTTCTAAAATTTGCTATAACTGCGGTGCTACAAGCGGAAGCAAGCTCGGGCACACATACACAAACGATTGTGACACTTCCTGCAACCGCTGTGGTGCAAGTCGCACTGCAACAACACACACATATAAAACAACCACAACAAAAGCAACACTTACAAAAAACGGAAGCATCAAAACAGCATGTACAATATGCGGTAAGGTAAAATCCAACAAGGTTATAAGCTATCCGAAAACATTTACTCTTTCATCAACTTCATATACATACAACGGGAAAGTAAAAACTCCCACTGTTACGGTTAAGGATTCCGCAGGCAAGGTGCTTACAAAAGGAACTGACTACACCGTAAGCTATGCCGAGGGCAGAAAGAACGCAGGCACATACAAGGTTACCGTTAAGATGATTGGTAACTACACAGGCACAAAAACTCTTTCTTTCAAAATTAAGCCCATTGATATTTCCACCTGCAAGGTAAAGCTCTCTGCAACAAGTGTTACATACAACGGCAAAGTAAGAACACCTGCCGTTACAGTAACAAATGCATACGGCACTAAGCTTACCAAAGACAAGCATTACACCGTAACATATGCAAGCGGCAGAAAGAATGCAGGTACATATAAAGTTACCGTCAAAATGATTGGTAATTATACCGGCACAAAAACACTTTCATTTAAAATTAAACCGGTTGATATTTCTAAATGTAAAGTTAAGTTATCTGCAACAAATCTTACATATAACGGCAAGGTAAGAACGCCATCTGTTACAGTAACAAATCCCAGCGGCGTTAAACTTACAAAGGATACTCATTATGCTGTAAGCTATTCAAAAGGCAGAAAGAATGTGGGGACATATAAGGTTACCGTTACAATGTTCGGTAATTATATGGGTACAAAAACACTCACATTCAAAATCACACCGCCCAAAAACACAATATCAAAGCTTAGCGCAGGAGCAAAGAAGATAACTGTTAACCTTACTAAGAAAACAACACAGGTAACAGGCTATCAGATTCAGTATTCAAGAAATAAGGATTTCACAAACGCAAAAATCAAGACTCTCACAAGCAGCAGCACTGTGAAAACCACGCTGACAGGTCTTACAGCAGGCAAAACCTACTATTTAAGAGTAAGAACCTATAAGACTGTAAACAATGTGAAATACTATTCCGGCTGGTCGGCATATAAGTATGTAAAAACTAAATAACAAATAAAAAGGAGATGTAAAAATGTATAACAATATTGGTAGTAAAATAAAAGGTTTGGTGAAACTCATCGTTTATGGCGGAATATTGTTACTTTTTATTGGCGGTTGGATTTTGTTTTTTGTTTTGCTTGATAGGCGAGCTACAGAAGATATTGCATTTATTGGTATTATTATTGCTTTTATCGGACCTGTTATTTGTTGGCTCAGCGGATTTTTCTTGTATGGTTTTGGTGAACTTATAGATCAGACACAGCAAATAAACAATATTCTTGCTCTTTCAAATAAAGAATCTATTGCAAATGAAAAAATAGCTAAATTAAAAGAGTGGAGAGAAAAAGATTTGATTACAGAGGAAGAATACAGAGAGAAGCTTTCTGTTTTATGGAGTGAATAATTTATGACTAAAAAGAAAAATGTTAAAGCTTTTGGTTTGTTTTTGTGTGGACTTTCATTATTACTTGGTTTTGCTCTTTGCTTTTTAACAGGTTTAGAAGGTTTGCTTAGAGCTTTTGTTAATTTTATTATTCCGGGGGTGTTTTACTGTGTATATTGCTATACTTCTCAAAAGAAATACATTTTGATTTCTTATCCGATTAGAATAATTATATCTTTTATATTAATTTTTTTGTTTAACTATTGGAATAATTCATTTGCTTTATATTTTGTATTTTGTATAGTAGTATATCTTTTATTGCCGATAGTAGCTTTTATAAAAAATAAGAAATACAACATTTGTGCAACTGTTATTCTGATATTATTTTCTGTTGTATCAATTTTCTTATATTGGAATATTTTTTTTGGCTTAATGATAGCGCCAATAAGTCTGATATATGATTTAATACTATGGTACAACATTGGTTTAAGAGAATATATGGATCTTGAAACTATTAAAGCATTCAGCAAATCTGTTGCTGCCAAAAAGATGTTTTCTGCCGAACTTTCTCTTGAAGATTTGAAGACTGCCTTTGATAAAGGTGAGATAAGTGAAGAAGAGTATAACAGAAAGAAAACAGAAATAATAAATTCCTTATAGATAAAATAAGACTGCAACGAAAAATTTTTCGCAATCCCTTTGAGGGGATAGGAAAAAAAGATGAAGAACGGACAAACTGATTTTTGGCTGTCAGCAAACTGCAGGCAGAGCTTGTGCTTTTTTCTCAGTATAGTTTTTGATTTTTGTAATATCTGCAGAAGACCGGAATTTAAAACAAACCGAGCTGCTTCAGTTTTTTTCTGAAGCAGCTCGGTTTGTTTTAATCATCCTTTTTGCCTGTTCTTTTCTTTATGTTTTCTTTAATATCACCAAATTTTTCTTTGCTGGAGTCTTTTATATTTTCAAGCTTTTCTCTGCTGTTTTCTTTTATATCTTCAAGCTTTTCCTTGCTCGACTCCCTGATGTCCTCAAACTTTTCTTTTCCGGATTCCTTAATGTCCTCAAATTTTTCCTTACCTGATTCCTTTATTGCCTCAAAGCGTTCCTTTCTGCTTTTTGCTTCGGGATTTTCTTCACTTATCAGATTTTCTGTAGGCAGTTTTTCGTAGGGCATACTGAGAATATCATACAGGAAATTCACGCAGGTGTTCATACATTTCTTTGCGGTTTTTCTGTATAAATTAAGGTGGTAGCAGTGATTGTTCCTGATGCCTTCAACCATATGTCTGTAAACCGTGATGCCGTTTTTTTCGAGAGCATCTGCAAAGGGCGCGCCCTGATCAACACACATAAAGTCTTCCTTTGCCCAGGTTATAAAAACGGGGCACCAATCTTTGTTTACAAAGTTTATTGGGGATATGTAATCTATATTTTTGTATTCGCTGTGGTTTTTCATTTTTCTGTCGAGTTTGAAATCAAAGATCATACTGCACATTTCGGGAACTATTCCGACCATTGCAGGTCCCTCCATAAGCTTGTGAAGGTCATAAAGACCGCACATCAAAGCAAGGGCTGCGGGCTTGAATTTTGCTTTTTTTATCCCGAGAGCTTCTCTTAATTCATCATCAAAAACGGAAGCGGCAATAAATGATGTTTCGTAAGCACCCGAGGAGTCACCTGAAATTATGATTCTGTCTGTGTCGATATTATAAAATTTCGCAATTTCATCAAGGAAGTTGAGTGCATCAATGCAGTCATTGATGTTTTCGGGCAATGCAACATCGGGAGGCATACGGTGGTTTATGTTGAATACAAAAAATCCTTTATCTGCAAAATATTCCGAGTTTGTAACTCTGTATTCCTTATCTCCCGCGATAAAGCCTCCGCCATGTATATAAAGAAGAACAGGGTGCTTTTGTCCGTCTGCAAGAATATCTTTTTTGAAGTATAAATCTCCGACGGTATATTCCTGTGAAATATCTGAATATGCCAGATTTTCAATGCGGACAATTCCGGGAAAACGGATAACATTCTGGGGTAAGTCAAAGAAAATGTCAATAGCTTTGAATGCTAATTCGGCTTTATTCATATCTTTTTCTCCTTTACAAAGCAGTAGGGAATTTCATATTCCTATAGATATAATATTACAAATAATATTACAAATCAATATAAAATAAGTCTTTAGCACCTTTTCGTTGAAATTTGTTGTGATAAAAAATGTATATTTTTATGAATATACATATATTTATGCAAAAACTCTTGTATAAACAATCATAATATGATAAAATTTTTTGTTAGAATAATGATGTGCGGAGGTTTTTTATGAAAAGAAGTGAAGCAAGAGAACAGGCATTTATTCTTTCCTTTGAAAGAATATTCAATATGGATACTGGGCTTTCCGAAATGAAGGCAATAGCCTCGGAAAGTGAGCTTTTTGAGCTTGATGCATTTGCTCAGACACTTACTGAGCTGGTGTTTGAAAAAGCAGAGGAATTTGACGGGGTTATCTCCTCTTTCCTTAAAGGCTGGAAAATAGAAAGACTCCCCAGAGTGGTGCTTGCCGTTTTAAGACTTGCGGTTGCTGAGATTAATTATATTGAAGAAACTCCCGATGCGGTAGTTGTAAATGAAGCGGTTGAGCTTACAAAGAAATATGCCCTTGAAGAGGATGCCTCCTTTGTTAACGGACTGTTGGGCTCTGTTATCCGTGCAAAATCAAAATGATAACTTTAGGAATTGATACAAGTAACTACACCACCTCTGCCGCTTTATATGACAGCTCAACAGGTGTGCTTTATCAGAACAGGCGTTTGCTGAAAGTAAAAAGCGGTGAATTAGGGCTAAGACAGGCTGATGCTGTTTTTCAGCATACTGTAGCCTTGCCCGAAATAATCGGAGCTTTATACAGTGACACAAAATTAAAGCCCGATGTTATTGCAGTGTCTGTAAGACCTGATGAAACTCCCGAATCGTATATGCCGTGCTTTATGACAGGCAAATGTGTTGCCGATTCGCTGGGAACGGTTTTTTCGGTGCCGGTAAAGTATTTTTCGCATCAGACAGGGCATATTGCGGCGGCACTTTTTTCGGCAGCCAGGCTTGATATGCTTGAAAACGAATTTTTGGCCTTTCATGTTTCCGGCGGAACAACTCAGGCTGTAAAGTGTGTGCCCGACAGCGATAAAATAATAAGAATAGAACAGCTTTCCTCTTCTCTCGACCTTAAAGCAGGTCAGGTTATAGACAGAGTAGGAAAGCTTCTGGATATGCCTTTCCCGGCAGGGGCAGCTCTTGATAGGTTAAGCCGTGAAAGCAGCAGGGAATATAAAATAAAGCCCTTTATGAAAGACGGCTGCTGTTCTCTTTCGGGACTTCAGAATAAATGTGAAAAAATGTATAAGGACGGGGAAAGCAAAGCAGATATTGCAAAATACTGTATTGATTTTATCACCGCTGCGTTAAGGGAAATGACGCTTTCTTTGTTGGAGAAAAATCCCTCTTTGCCTGTTGTGTATTCGGGCGGAGTGATGTCAAACTCGCTTATACGCAAAAAATTTACAGGAGAATTCAATGCAGTTTTTGCCGAAAACGGTTTTTCCTCCGATAATGCGGCAGGTATTGCTGTTTTAGGTTCTCTTTGAGATTGACCAGGATTTTAAAGAAGAAGAGTGGCGGAAATCATCCGAAAAAAACACGGTTCGGATTACTACCGTCACCCTGAGAGGTAAATTAATGAACGCACCTGTATTTACGGTCAGTGAAATTAACCGACATGTAAAAGCAATGTTTGATTCTGAGCTTATGATGCAGAGTATTTTCATAAGCGGTGAAATATCAAACTTTTCAAATCACTATGCCACGGGGCATATGTATTTTACATTGAAAGATGATAAGTCTGCCATAAAAGCCGTTATGTTCAACAGAGCTGCTATGAGGCTTAAGTTCGTTCCCGAAAACGGAATGAAGGTAATAGTGCTCGGTAGAGTGAGTGTTTTTGAGCGTGACGGAGTATATCAGGTATATGTTGAGCAAATGCAGCCTGACGGTGCAGGCGCGCTGGCAATAGCATTTGAACAGCTTAAAAAGAAGCTTGAAAATGAAGGACTTTTTTCTCTGGAACACAAAAAGCCGCTCCCGAGATTTCCGAAAAGGATAGGCGTTATAACATCTCCTACGGGTGCTGCCGTTCAGGATATTTTCAATGTGATATCAAGAAGATACCCATTAGCTGAAATAGTTTTTCAGCCCGTTTCCGTTCAGGGAGATACAGCGGCTCAGGAAATTCGCAATGCGGTGTGTCGTTTCAGTCGGTGCAAGGGAGCCGATGTTCTTATTGTTGGCAGAGGCGGCGGCAGTATAGAGGATTTATGGTCATTTAATGATGAAGCTCTTGCAAGAGAAATTTTTAATTGCACAATCCCCGTGATTTCCGCTGTAGGTCACGAAACCGATTTTACCATATGTGATTTTGTAAGTGACTTGCGGGCGCCCACGCCATCTGCGGCGGCTGAGCTTGCCACTCCCGATATAAATAATCTTTTTCTTGAAACAGCGGCTTTGACAGATAAGCTGTATAAAGGCTATAAGTACAGCTTAGAAAAGGAAAAAAACAAGCTTCGTTTATTGCTCTCTCAAAGAGCGTTTAACAATGCCGGGCATTTTTTTGATAATGAAAAAATGCAGCTGATGAATTTTGAGAGCCGATTAAAGCAAAGTATGAACGACAGACTGCAAAAAGAAAATCTGCGGTATTCAAGGAATGTAACATCTTTAGAATCACTCAATCCTTTGAGTGTGTTGCTTCGCGGCTTTGCTTTTGTGAGTGAAAATGACCGTTTGATTGACAGTGCAAAAAAGCTTCATATCGGTCAGAAAATAAATGTAAGCTTTGCAGATTCTGCAGCTTTATGCGAAGTTTTAAGCGTGAGAGAGGATAATAAAAATGAAAAAAATGACATATGAAAGTGCAATGATGCGTCTTGAACAGATTGTTTCTTCTCTTGAAGACGGTGGTCTTACTTTGGATGACAGTGTAAAGCTCTTTGAAGAGGGCGCAAAGCTTGCAAAGTTCTGTAATGAACAGCTGAAAAAAGCTGAGAATAAGATTTTATCTCTTGATGAGGTTGAACAGGAAGTATACGGAGAATAAGCTTATGAGTTCAATAAAAGAATACATTTCATTAATTGAAGAGGCAGTAAAAAACAGTGTTCCCGAAACAAACGGGCACCTTGAGGGTATCTCGGATATGCTTTTCTATTCCCTTGAAAGCGGAGGAAAAAGAATAAGACCTTTATTGTGTCTGGAATTTGCCCGATGCTGCGGTATCAGTGCCGAAAAAGCACTTGACTATGCTGTTGCAGTTGAATATATCCATACCTATTCGCTTGTGCATGATGATCTTCCCTGTATGGATGATGATGATTTCAGAAGGGGGAAGCCGTCAAGTCATAAGAAATACGGTGAAGCAAATGCACTTCTTGCAGGTGATGCACTCCTGACACACGCTTTTAATATTTTAGCTTCAGCACCTTTAAGTGCAACACAGAATATAAGAGCAATAAAAGAGCTGTCTGCACTTGCGGGTGTTAACGGAATGATAGGCGGTCAGTATATAGATTTAGCATATGAGAATAAACAGGCTGATGTTGATGTACTTTTTACTATGGATGCACTCAAAACCGCCGCACTTATTGAAGCAGCCTGTGTTCTCGGCTGTGTTGCGGCAGATGCAAATGAAGAAAAAATCAACAATGCAAGAAAATTTGCATTGAATTTAGGACTTGCTTTTCAGATTACAGATGATATTCTTGACTTTGTAAGTGAAGAAGTGTCAAGTGATGAAATAAAAGGAAAATCCACATATACAAGTATTTTCGGCTTGGATAAAGCCAAAGAAATAGCCGCTGAATATACTGAAAAGGCAATAGCGGCCCTTGAAGCATTTGGCGGAAATGCGAATGAAATCAGACTTATCGCCGAACAGCTTCTGAACAGAAGTAACTGATTTTGTATGAGGAGCAGGGTATGGAATATAAATATTTACCCGAAATAAAATCTCCTGCGGATGTAAAAAAAATCCCCGAAGAAAAACTCCCCGAGTTAATATCGGAAATCCGTGAGGAGCTTATAAGAACCGTATCGAAAAACGGAGGTCATCTTGCCTCCAATTTAGGTGTGGTTGAGATTTCTGTCGCCTTGCACAGGGTTTTTAATTCTCCGAATGACAAAATTATATGGGATGTTGGTCATCAATGCTATGTTCACAAGCTGCTTACGGGCAGATTTGATGATTTTGAAACAATAAGATGTCCCGGCGGTCTTTCGGGCTTTACAAGAAGATACGAAAGCGAACACGATATAATGTCGGGCGGCCATTCGAGTGTTGCTCTTTCCGCGGCATACGGAATTGCTGCTGCAAATAAAATCAAGCACAAGAAAAATTATACCATCGCCGTTGTAGGTGACGGTGCATTTACGGGCGGTATGGTTTATGAAGCACTTAACAATGCAGGCAGGGCAGGAACGGGAACAAAGCTTATTGTTATACTGAATGACAATGAGATGTCCATTTCAAAAAATGTAGGTGCACTTGCAAGGTACTTTGCTTCAATCCGTGCAAATCCGAGATATTTCAAAATGAAAGCGCGTACGGAAAGTGCAATAAACCATATTCCGTTTATCGGAAAACCTTTGGCAAGAGGAATATTCAATCTTAAAACGCATATCAAAAATATTATATATAACAGCACAATGTTTGAGGATTTAGGCTTCAGATATATGGGGCCCATTGACGGACATGATGTACCGCATCTTTGTGCTGCACTTGAAGCGGCTGTTGAAGCAAACTATCCCGTATTGCTTCATATCAATACTGTCAAGGGCAAGGGCTATGAATTTGCTGAAAACAAGCCCGAGGTCTTTCACGGAATTTCCGCTTTCGATTTGGTTTCGGGTGAGCCTGTTTTTTCGGGAACCAGCTTTTCTGAGCAGATGGGTAATTTTATGATTAATGCCGCTGAGAAGGATAAGCGTATATGCTGTATTACGGCGGCTATGTCCTTAGGTACGGGACTTGACGGCTTTGCAGAAAAATATCCCGACAGATTTTTTGATGTGGGTATTGCCGAACAGCACGCTGTAACCTTCAGTGCAGGACTTTCCGCAGGCGGTATGCTGCCTGTTTTTGCGGTGTATTCTACATTTTTGCAGCGTTCATATGACCAGATTATACACGACTGTGCAATGCAGAAGCTTAAGGTTGTTTTTGCCATTGACCGTGCCGGTTTTGTAGGGGCAGACGGTGAATCCCATCACGGAATTTTTGATGCCGCCTTTCTTAACACAATTCCCGATATCACGGTAATGTCGCCCACAAGCTTTGCAGAGCTTAATAACTGCTTTGTCAAGGCATTGTATCACACCGAGGGTCCTGTTGCCGTGCGCTATCCCAGAGGAATTGAACCTGAGCTTCCTGAGGATTTTGTCAATTCATTCGGGGATTTTGATGTTTACGGTAACGAAAACAGCGAAATTGCTATAGTAACCTACGGCAGATGCTTTGCAGAAGCATGTAAGGCACAAAAAGAGCTGCTCGGTAGGGGTATTGACACCTTTGTTGTCAAGCTCAACACAATAAAACCCATAAACGGAGAAGCCGTAAAAAAGGTGCTTGATTGCAAACAGGTATATTTTTTTGAAGAAGGACAGCGCTTCGGCGGTATCGGTGAAACCTACTGTGATAAGCTGTATAAGTATTCGTATAAGGGTAAGGTAAAAATAACAGCCGTCAACGGTGCGTTCCCGACACAGAACAGCGTATCGGGACTTCTTAAGCACTATCTGCTCGATAAAGACGGTATTGTCAAAGTTATTTGTGAGGATAGGACAGGAGAATAATATGGCTGAAAAAAAACGCCTGGATGCATATATATTTGAATTAGGACTTTGCGAAAGCCGTGAAAAAGCAAAAGCAGCCATAATGGCAGGTCAGGTCTATGTGAACGGTCAGAAAGCGCTGAAAGCGGGCGATAATGTCAGGGAAACCGATAAAATTGAAGTCCGCAGCTCAATGGAGTTTGTGAGTCGCGGCGGATATAAGCTTAAAAAGGCGATGAGTGTATTTCCTATAACACTCGACGGCAAAATATGTATGGATATCGGCGCTTCAACGGGTGGCTTTACAGACTGTATGCTGCAGAACGGTGCAGTTAAGGTATACTGCATAGATGTAGGCTACGGTCAGCTTGCATGGAAGCTTCGCAGTGATGAGAGAGTAGTCAATTTGGAGCGCACTAATATCAGATATGTAACCAATGAACAGATTACCGATAATCCGTCTTTTGCTTCCATAGATGTATCCTTTATTTCTCTTCGTCTTGTGCTTCCCAATGTATATGAGCTTTTAGCTGAAAACGGTGAATGTGTGTGTCTTATAAAGCCGCAGTTTGAGGCAGGAAGAGAAAAGGTCGGAAAAAAGGGCGTTGTAAGAGAAAAATCCACACATATTGAAGTTGTTGAAAATATAGTGTCCTTTGCAAGAGAAACAGGCTTTTCGGTTAAAGGTCTTGATTTTTCACCCATAAAAGGTCCTGAGGGAAATATCGAATATCTGATGTATATTTCAAAGGAAAAAAACTGTGATAACGAAGTATCTCCGAGTGAAGTCGTTGAGGCGTCACATTCTCAGCTTGATAAATCATGAAAAGGGGAAATTGCATTGAAAATCGCAATTATGCCTAATCTTACAAGAGAAACGGCAAGAGAAGTAACAGAAAACTGCTGCAGGGAGCTTGATAAGCTTAATATTGAATATGTTTTTTCTTCTGCTCTCCGACCAGAGCTTAAGGAATATCCCGCAAAGTTTTTTTGTGAGGATACGGATTTTGTTGACTCGGCGGATTATGTGATTTCCATAGGTGGTGACGGCTCAATGCTTCGTGCCGCAAAAATCGCAGCGAAAAAAAACAAAAAAATATTAGGCATAAATGCCGGAAGACTTGCATATTTATGCTCACTTGATGCAAATGAAATGCATCTCTTGTCTGCATTGAAAGAGGAGAACTTTTCTTTGCAAAGCAGAATGATGCTGAAATCAGAGTTGTTCAGCGATAATCAGAAAATCTCTGAAAAATTCTGCATAAACGATATTGTTTTCAGCAGAGTAGCCGATATCGGACTTATAGATTTAAGCGTGTGCGCAAACGGTAAAAATATAGGAAATTATCTTGCAGACGGTCTTATTCTTGCAACCCCCACAGGCTCAACGGGATATTCGCTTTCCGCGGGAGGTCCGATAATAGAGCCCACGCTTGATGCGATTGTTTTATCTCCCATATGCCCACATTCGTTGGCGGTTCGCCCCTATGTGTTTGCGGCTTCAACAGTTTTTGAAATCAGCTGCAGACTGCGTGCGGGAGATGTGAGTGTAGGCGTTTCGTGTGACGGCGAAAAAACCGTGCTGCTCCAAGAAGGCAGTGTTGTGAAGGTAACAAAGGCAGAAACTTCCGCACAGTTTATCTCAATTAAATCGGATAATTTTATTGATGTGTTAAACAAAAAGCTTGAAATAAAAAAGATGTAAAAGGTGTTAACAATGAAAAAGAACAGACAGAATCTCATAGCTCAGCTTATTGAACAGAATCAGATAAGCACACAGGAGGAGCTGCTCGAAATGCTTCTCAATTCAGGTGTAAATGTAACACAGGCAACTGTTTCAAGAGATATAAAGGAAATGCGGATTGTAAAACACCCTGCTTCATCAGGTGAGTATAAATATTGTCTGCCCTCTTCTTCGGGAGAAGAAAATGCTTCAAAATATATGTCTATTCTTGTCGGAGCCGCTGTCAGCACCGATGTTGCTATGAACACGGTTGTTGTAAAGTGCCATGCAGGAACAGCCCAGGCTGCCTGTGCCGCTCTTGACAGTATAGGACTTGAGGATGTCGCAGGCACTCTTGCAGGTGACGATACAATCTTTATTCTTTGTTATTCCGTTGAAACAGCTGCAATTACAAAGAAAAAACTTGATGTTATTTTTGGATTTTAACAATGCTTAAAAGTTTACAGATTGAAAACATAGCAATAATTGAAAAAGCGTCTATCGGTTTTTCCGACGGGCTTAATGTCCTCACGGGTGAAACGGGTGCAGGTAAGTCAATTATTATTGATTCCATAAATGCAGTAACAGGAGAAAAGACATCAAGAGAGCTTATAAGAACGGGTGAGAGCTCTGCATTGGTAAATGCCTTTTTTTGTGATATTTCTGATAACATAAAAGCTTTGCTTGAAGAAAACGGTTTACCCGTAGAGCCTGACGGCAGCTTGTTGCTGCAGAGAAGACTTTATAAAGACGGTAAAAATTCCTGCAGAATAAACGGAATGACAGTTACCGTTTCAATGCTTAAAAGCATAGGCATGAAGCTTATAAACATTCACGGACAGCGTGATTCTCAGGAGCTTCTCAATTCTGACCGGCACATAGATTTCGTTGACAGCTTTGCACACAATGATGAGCTTCTCAACGAATACCGAGAAAGCTTTGAAAATCTCTGTGCGGTGCAGAGCAAAATAAGGTCATTGCAGAAAAATGAAGCAGAAAAAGCCAGAAGAACAGATCTTCTCATTTATCAGATAAATGAGCTGGAGCAGGCCGACATAAAGGTCGGTGAAACTCTACAGCTTAATAAGCAGAAAACATTTCTCAATAATTCCGTAAAGCTTGCCACGGCACTCAGAAATGCAGTTGTTGCTCTTAACGGTGACGGAGAAATAAGTGGGTCATATTCTCTTATGAATTCGGCACAGAAAGAAATAAATTCCGTTGTTTCAATAACAAAGGAGCTTTCACAGCTTTGTGAAATGCTCGAAAATGCAAAAAATACCGTAGATGAGGTTTCGGGTGTACTTGATGATGTTTTAAGACAGCTTGAAGACATTGACGGGGATATAAACCTTATTGAAGAACGGCTTGATTTATTATATAAGCTGTCAAGAAAATACGGACAGACAGAAGAGGAAATGCTCGCATTTTTGGAAAATGCAAAAGAAGAGCTTGACAATATAAGCTTATCCGAAGAAAAGCAGGAAGAATTAAAAAAGGAAGAAGAAAAGCTTCTAAAGGAAACTCAAGGTCTTGCCGACAAGCTGACTGCTGTCAGAAAAGAGGCAGGGGAGAAGCTCTCTGAGGCAATAATAAATGAATTAAGATTTCTTGATATGCCGAATGTGATTTTTGTGTGTAGGTTTACTGAAACTCCTTTTTCTGATAAGGGAAAAGACGGCATAGAATTTCTGATTTCGGCAAACCCCGGTGAAGAACCTAAAGCTCTTAATAAAACGGCATCGGGCGGCGAGCTTTCAAGAATAATGCTTGCAATAAAAAGTGTACTGTCTTCTGATGATGGTGCTGATACACTTATTTTTGATGAGGTAGATGCCGGAGTCAGCGGTTCTGCAGCAGGTAAAATTGCCGTAAAGCTTGCAGGAGTTGCAAAGAACGCACAGGTGTTATGTATAACTCATTTGGCACAGATAGCCGCCTTTGCAGATGAGCATTATTTTCTCTCGAAAAGCGTGGTTGACTCGAAGACCTATACGAGCGTAAAGGTTCTGGATGTTGAAGAGCGCGCTGCGGAATTGGCAAGAATAACCTTCGGTGCGAATGCAGACCAAATGCAGATTTATTCTGCCGAGCAGATGATAATAAAAGCAAAACAGCAAAAAAGCACAATAAAAAATGAGCCGCATCAGAGTTGAGATGCGGCTCTTGGTACACTTAAACATATTTATCGGTAAATTCAAAAACCTTTTTCCTATAAAGCTCGGGGCTTATTTCTATGCTGTTTGCATGTTCTGCTTTCGGGATACTTACCTTGTCTTTTTCAGCAGCGCAGTTATTATATAAGCTGTCCATCATAGGATAGGGAACAAAGGTGTCATCCTCACCGTGTATAAAAAGGGTGGGAGTTTTTGATTTCTTTACTGCATCAATCGGTGAACAGTCCTTGAAATCCCATTTGTTTATTATTTTATTAACCGTATTCGCAGGGGTAAGCACAACGGGAGGCAGATTGAAAAGCTCTTTTACCTGAAGAGAGAATTCTTCCCAACAGCTTGTGAATGAACAGTCAGAAACAGCACATTTTACATTGTCAGGGAGGCTTTCGCCGGTTGCGAGAAGAGTAGTGGCTGCCCCCATGGAAACACCGAGAAGCACGACTTTTGCCTCTGGATTAGCTGATACTATATAATTTATCCATTGAACAACATCATAGCGGTCATAATATCCCATAGTGCACATTTTCTGCTCGCTTTTTGCGTGTGCTCTCATATAGGGAAGCAAAATATTGTAGCCCTTTTCATAAAAGCCCTTTGCGTAATTTCCCATTCCTTTGGGGGAGTTATTGTAGCCGTGGCAGACAATAAGCCATAAATCGGAATCCTCCTTTTGCTTTATTTCGGCACAGGTAAGAGTTTCTCCTTTAAGATTTATAAGCTTCTTTATAACGGGGCGCTGCATTATAAACCAGTCGTTACAAATACCGTCTTTCTGTGAAGCAAGATATTCTTCAATATCGTCAGGCAGGAACTCGGGGGATTTGTTTACCGCTTTTCTTGAAAAAACAGCAACACAAAGTGCGGCACCTATACCGTAATATGCAGCGGCTGCACCTACGCTTACACCGATAAGAGCTTTTGAAAGCTTACTTAAATTCATTTTAACCACCTCTATATCATTATAGCGTAATTGTTAACTTTTTCAATAGGATTGACTATACTAAAAAATATGTTTATAATAAGATTAATAATTTGAAAAGGAGTAGAAAAATGAGAGAATCAATAAATCTTAATTTTGATTGGAAATATTCCGATTTCTTCAATGAGGATATGATAGCTGCCAATTTTGATGACAGCGCATTTGAAACAGTAAATATTCCTCATTGCAACAAAGAGATTCCCTATAACTATTTTGATGAAAAAATGTATCAGTTTGTCAGCTGCTACAGAAAAAGCTTCCGTCTGCCCAAATCTGCATTTGAAAGCGGCAAGCATATCTATATAAACTTTGAGGGTGCGGCAAACTATTCCAAGGTTTATATAAACGGCAAGCTTGCAGGTGAACACAAGGGCGGATATACTCCTTTTGCTTTTGACATAACAAAGCTTGTCAACAAGAAAACCAATGTTGTTACAGTTGTGCTTGATTCAACCGAAAGACCCGAAATCCCTCCCTTCGGCTTTATAGTTGACTACCTCTGCTACGGCGGTATATACAGAGAAGTGCATCTTGAAATAAGAGATGAAAAATACATAGAGGATGTTTTTGTTACCACTCCTAATTGTCTTAGAGCCGATAAGATAATTGAAACACAGATTTCTTTTAACGAAAGCGTTGAGGGCATGTGTACACTTGAATTGCTTGACGGTGAAAAGGTAATTGCAAAAAAGACAGCCGAAATAAAGGGCAAGGTTATAAAAACTCGTTGGAAGGTAAAAAATGTTGAGCTTTGGGACATTGATTCTCCTAAGCTTTATAATCTCAGAGTTTCATTCGGAAGCGATGTTTTTGTACGCCGTTTCGGCTTCAGAGAAGCAAAGTTTACCCGTACTGGCTTTATGCTCAACGGCAGAAAATTAAAGCTTGTGGGACTTAACCGCCATCAGAGTTATCCTTATGTGGGTAATGCAATGCCCGCATCAGCTCAGAGGGCAGATGCTGAGCTTCTTAAATATAAGCTCGGCTGTAACATAGTAAGAACAGCTCATTATCCCGATTCCGTGCATTTCCTTGACCGTTGTGACGAAATAGGCTTGCTTGTCTTCACGGAAATGCCCAGCTGGCAGCACCTCGGTGAGGGTGAATGGAGAGAAAATTGTCTTGAAAATATAAGAAGAATGGTTATCCGCGACAGAAGCCATCCCAGCGTTGTTTTATGGGGTGTAAGAGTAAACGAGGGTAATGACTGCGATGAGTTTTATACCGATACAAACGCTCTTGCCCGTTCTCTTGATCCGTCCAGACAGACAGGCGGTGTCCGAAATATGCCCAGAAGCCACTTGCTTGAGGATGTTTACACCTATAACGATTTCTCCCACACAGGCGGTTTTATAAAGCTTCTTCCTCCCGCATTGGTAACGGGCTTCAAGGCTCCTTACCTCGTAACCGAATATAACGGTCATGTGTATCCCACTAAGAGTTTTGACAGGGAAGAGCTACGCCGTGAGGTCGCATTAAGACATCTTCGTGTACAGAATCACTCCTTCGGCAACAAGCGTTTTACGGGTGCTATTGGCTGGTGTATGGCTGACTATAATACCCACAAGGACTTCGGCAGCGGTGACAGAATATGTTATCACGGTGTTACCGATATGTTCCGTATTCCCAAGATTTCAGCTTCGGTTTACGCTTCTCAGCAGGAGGATATCCCCGTGCTTGAGCCTTCATCATCAATGGATGTGGGTGAATATCCCGGTGCTATTATCGGTCAGATATATCTTTTCACAAACTGCGATTATGTAAAGATTTATAAAAACGGTGAATATAAGAGCACAGCATATCCTGATACAAAGAAATATGCAAACATTCCCAATCCTCCCGTGCTCCCTGCCGACTATATCGGCAATTCACTTGTAACGGAAGACGGACTCAATGAAAAAGCTGCTGCTGCACTTAAAAATGCACTTGTTGCAGCTGCCAAATACGGCTATATAATGCCTCCTCAGCATTACCTTGAAATTGCATATGCTTTCTTAAAGGGCAGAATGACAATTCCTCAGATAGTAAATCTTATCACAAAGTATTTTGCTAACTGGGGTGATGAGCAGGTAACCTACCGTTTTGACGGCTATAAGGATGGCGAAATGGTTAAATCCGTTACCCGTACTGCTGTTATGTCAAAATCCCTTGTTGCTAAGGCAGATGCAACTGAGCTTGTTGAAGATGAAACATATGATGTAACAAGAATTGAGCTTCTTGCTGTTGACCAGAACGGCAACAGACTTGCATTCGCAAACGATACGGTTAAGGTTACGGTTGACGGACCTGCAAAGGTAATCGGTCCCGATAACTTTGCACTTATCGGTGGTGGCAGAGCATTCTGGGTAAAAACAACAGGCAAGAGCGGTAAAATAACTGTAACTGTTGATTCCGAGGACCTCGGCAAGCAGGTAATTGAACTTACTGCTCTGAAGAAATAATATCTATTAAACAAAAAACTTGAATGACTCCGAATGGTTCATTCAAGTTTTTTTATTATATAAGTTATGTGAAGAGAATTATCCTATAACCTCACCTTTTGAGTTGAATAAGGGTAATTTTTCAAGATATATTATGTCTTCTCTGTTTTGTGCGTCACCCTCTGCAAGAATAGCCATTTTTCCGCAGATTTCGCCGCCTGCCTTTTCCACAAGCTGTTCGAGAGCAAACAAGGATTCGCCGGTAGAAATAACATCGTCAAGAATAAGGATTTTTTTGCCCTTCATAAGTTCTGCATCGGCTGTGTCAAGATAGAGCTTCTGTTCCTTTGCGGTTGTTATCGAGTGTACATCAACCTCAAAAACACCTGTCATATAAAGCTTGGGATTTTTTCTGGCAACAAAATATTTTTTATCGCCGTGCTGTCTTGCCATTTCGTGAATAAGGGGAATACCCTTTGCTTCCGCTGTTAAAAGGTAATCATATTCGGGAGCTTTTTTGAGAAGCGCATCCGCACACGCTACGGTAAGCTCGGCATCGCCGAAAATAACAAAAGCACCTATCATAAGCTCATCCGTTAATTTACAAAGTGGAAGCTGTCTGTCACAGCCTGCGATATTCATTGAATAATACATTTTGTCAAGTCCTTTCAAAAGTCTGCAATTCAATTTTAGTACCCGAAAGGAAAAAAGTCAATAAATTATCCCGTAAAATCTTCTAAAAGTCGTTGAAGCTCCTGAGTATTGTTGACATTGATGCCGTCAGCCAATGATTTTCTGTCTGCCTCGGGCAGGGAAGCTATCGGTACGGAGTATACGGCATCGGGGAGGGAATTTCCGTCTGTAAACAATGCAAGGAAACCGTTATATTCCCTTAATGTGTATGCTGCATCTGCTTGTGTTTCGGAAATTCTGCTTTCGGTTCGGTTTGAAGCCACAAAATTTTCATAATAATAGCTGCCCGTAAGCACACAAATGAGCAGTAATGAGAGTAAACAAAAAGTTAAACGGCGGGAAAAAAACAAAAAATCACTTCTTTACAAAATTGTTACCAATATTTTTGGATAAATTTTTCAAAAAATACTAAACAAATTGAAAAATATGTGATACAATATACTCTGTATACTGGTTTTATTATATTCATTTATAATAAAAGTGGTAAATAAGTTTATACTAAACCCATAAGGATTGATACAATGAACGAGCAAAAGAAAATTTCACAGAAAAAGAAAAGAAAAAAGCGTAAGCAGCTAAGCGCAGGGCTTACAGTTTTTCTTACGGTTTTTCTTATCTGCTTTATGATAGCTGTTGTAACAGGAGGAAGTATTGTTCTTACTGTTTTTAATGATATCGGCTTCATAGGAGCAGGAAGTATTGAAGATGATGTTGCAGGTATTGACTATATTGACCTTGATGAATACATAGCAAATCAAAGTCAGACAACAATAGTTTATGCTTATAACGAAAAGGGTAAGGAAGTTGAAATTGCCCGCTTGCACGGCTCTGAAAACCGAATGTGGGTAGACCTTGATGAGGTATGTAAATATCTGAAGGATGCCTTTGTTGCAGTTGAGGATAAGAGATTTTTCAAGCATAACGGTGTTGACTGGATAAGAACCATAGGCGGTGTTGTGTCATCAGGCTTTTCTGAGGGCGGTTCAACCATAACACAGCAGCTTATAAAAAACCTCACAGGTGAAAATTTGCCGAGCTTTGCAAGAAAATATAAGGAAATAAAAAATGCATTGAAACTCGAACAGCATTTTGATAAGGATCAGATACTTGAGGCTTATCTTAACACCATATATCTCGATATGGGCTGTTACGGTGTAAAAACAGGTGCCGAGTACTATTTCGGTAAGGATGTTTCCGAGCTTACACTTATGGAAAGTGCAATTCTCGCATCAATTACGCAGACTCCCAGATCAAACAACCCGATGCTCAATTATGATACAAACAGAAAGCGTGCAGTATACTGTCTTGACACAATGTTAAGTGAAGGAATGATAAGTCAGGAAGAATATGATAAGGCAATAAAAGAAAAGGTTGTCTTCAAGGGCGTGCATTCAAGCGATTCCGAAAAAGAGGATGAGTCAGAGGTTTCCGCAACAACCACCGAATATCAGAGCTTCTATATTGACTATGTTATAGACAGTGTTATTGATGACCTTATGGCGCAGTACGGCTACAGCGAAACAGAAGCCTGGACACAGGTTTTCTACGGTGGATTAAGAATTTATACTGCTGTTGATATTTCTGTACAGGAAGAGATGGAGGATGTATATTATAACCGTGTAACTTTCCCCGATTCCGATGAGGATGAAAATCCCATTCAGTCTGCAATGGTTATTATGGACTACGAGGGCAGACTTGTTGGTATTATGGGGCAGTTGGGTAAGAAAACGGGTAACCGTGTTCTTAATATTGCGGCAGATTCCTTCCGTCAGCCGGGTTCATGTATCAAGCCCTTGAGCTGTTATGCTCCCGCTATTGAGCTTGATTATTATTATTGGTCATCATATCTGCCCAACTTCGGTATTTATCTTAAGAAAATGGGTTCAGTATGGCCCACAAACTATGGCGGAAATCCCGGTGATATTGATGACCTTAGGACCCTGCAGCAGGCTTTGGCTCCCTCTCTTAACACAATTCCCGCAAGAATTGTTGATACTCTTTCACCCTCGAGAGCATATTTCTTCTTAAGAGATGTTTTTAAACTGTCGACTCTTACTCAGGCAGATGCAGACTATGCTCCTATGGCTATAGGTGCTATGACAAAGGGCGTAACTGCACTTGATATGGCTGCAGCGTATGCTGTTTTTGGCAGTCAGGGTGTGTATTATGAGCCTTGGTGCTATTATAAGGTTACAAATGCATCGGGTTCAAAAACCATTCTTGAGCCTGAAAGAAAAGGAGAACAGGTGCTTTCATCGGGTACGGCAGATGTTATGAACCATATGATGCAGACTGTTGTTACCTCTTCAGGCGGTACAGGCCGTTCTTATTCCGTAAAGGGATTTGATTCCTTTGCAAAATCAGGTACAACATCTGATAACAAGGATAAGTGGTTTATAGGCGGTACTCCGTATTATGTCTGTGCAACATGGGTTGGTTTTGAAGACAATACCGAAATTAACACCAAGAAATACGGACAGAATCCTGCCGGTAAGGTTTATAAAGAGGTTATGAACAGAATTCACGCAGACCTTGATGATAAGGACTTTGAATATTCTGATGAGTCAGTAAGACGCTCTTACTGTACTGCAACAGGACTTCTTGCCGGTAAGGCCTGTGAAAATAAGGCAACAGGCTGGTATAAGATTGATAATCTTCCCACCCGTTGTAAGCAGTGCTCGGAGAAATAAAGTATGGTAATTTTGGCAGTTGACTACGGAGATGTCAGAACAGGTATTGCTGTCTGCGATAAAAGTGAGTTCCTGGCTTCTCCGGTGTGTGTTATAACTGAAAAGGACGCAGATAAGCTTTGTGAAAAAATCTGCGAAATTGTAACACAGTATAAGGCAGAACAGATTGTTATGGGACTTCCTAAAAATATGGACGGCTCAGAGGGCTTCAGAGCAGTTGCCTGCAGAGAATTTGCCGAAAAGCTTGAGAGTGAAAGCTCAGTTCAGGTTGTTATGAGGGATGAGCGACTGACAACTGTTAGTGCTCATAACTTTCTTAATCAGACCAATACGAGAGGTGCTAAAAGAAAGCAGACTGTTGATGCAGTTGCCGCAGTTATAATACTTGAGGATTATCTGGCATACAGAAAAAATAATGCATAGAAATCAGCCCCCAGGCTTAGCCGGGGGCTGATTTTTTGCTTACTTATTTATTTGTGTTTTGATTTTGGAAATAAAGCTCATATAAATCTTCGATTTTTTCAAGCTTTACCGCAACTCTTAAAATCATTCGGGCATCTGCGCTGTTGACAGTTCCGTCATTGTTTATGTCTGCGGCAAGAGTCTGCCGTTCATCCGCTGTTTCAAGGTTAACAGCAAATCTGAGAGCAAGTCTTGCATCATCGGATTTAACAGCACCGTCATCATTTGTGTCACCGAGAGAAATCTTGCTTACTGTTTTTTTCTCGGATTTGTTACAGTCCTTGCAGTATCTTATATATTTGCCGTCTGCCTCGAGTGTTGCTTCGGAAAGAATTTCCCATTCATCAAAGGAATGTTCAGTTTTGTCAATATGCTTTGTTTCAATAACAGTCTTGCATTTTGAACAGCTTATTGAAGCTACGCCTGCTTTTGTGCAGGTGGCTTTTTTTGTAATCTTTTCAGTGCCCTGAGTGTGTGCCACAGTAGTGATTATTTCAGCCGAAATTAATTGCTTGCATATCTTACATGTGTTTTTTATAATGCCGTCCTTTGAGCAGGTTGCATTCTTTGTTGATTTTGAAACAGATTCATGTCCGCAGTCTGTTATATAATAATTCTTGACCGACAGTACCTTGTTGCAGTCTGTGCAGTAGGTTACAAGTGAGCCGCCTTCTGTTTCATACAGGAATGTAACAGCTTCATAAAGGTCTTCGCCCTCGGTTTTTATGCTGAAAAGCTGATCATCGGAAAGTGTTATGCCGGGGAGAATGGTTGTATCCTTCCATATTACTCCCTGTATGCTGTTTTTATGACTTGTGCAGGGAATAAGCTGTGTTTTAAGTGTTATTCCGCATTCGGTACATTCCAGCACCTTTTCACCTGCAGTTGAGCAGGTTGCTTTAGTTTTTATTATCCATTCAGATGGGGTATGCTTGCCGAATTCGGCTTTTTCTGCCTCTTCCTTCTTCATTTCTTCAATACGCTTCGGGAAGTCTATATAGCAATGATTGAGGTCAAGATAACCCGAATAACCGTTTAATTTACCGTAACGGGTGTATTGCCATATGTCAAACTGACCGGGATAACCGCATTGAGTAACGCCGTAGTGTGCTATCCATACTGCCCTGTTTTCAAAAACGGAGGGATAAAGCAAATCCTGTGCAAAGGATTTGTTGCAGTATACACCGGGATAGTAGCCGGCATCTTCAATTATGTCGCAGAAGGTGTTTACAACCATTGAGCATACATCTCTGCCTGCCTTTATGTGCTGGTTATCGGTTGCGTTGCTTTCAACATAGTCTTCAATATCGATAAACACGGGCATATCAAGCTCGTAATTATTCTTTGAGAGAATCTCAAGAGTGAGCTGAGCCTCCTGCTGAGCTTCTGCTTTTGTTAATGCATAGCTGAAGAAATATACACCTACATGTAAGCCTGCTGCTTTTGCATTAGTGTAGTGCTCATGGAATTTTTCATCGGCATATAAGGTTCTGTTTGTGCCGTAGCCTCTGCCGCCTATTCTTATAATAGCTGCCTTAACACCCTGTTTTTTCAATTTGTTCCAGTCAATGTCTTCAGGATTTTGCCATTTTGACACATCCACCATAAGCCAGTTTACTTCTCGCACCTGTTCAGCCAAAAATGTGCTGTATTCCAAAAGCAACCAGCCGAATTTACCGTTATAGCTTGCATAGCCCCAGTTGCCGTTGATTTCGGTTATTTCAAGAGTTGTTGATGCGGGAATAACACAGATAACGGAAGCCAATGTGTTCGGGGAAGAACGGAAATTCATATTAGCATTTGTCTGATATGTACCTGTTTTATATGTTGTTCTTGCATTATTATAATCGGGTGTTGCAAAGCCTACTATTTTTTTTGAATCCGTGCTGTAGGTTGTTCTAGCAACCTTGTCGGGATAGTTACCCTCTATTACGGTAATTTTTTTGTTGTCAGCTTTTTCAACTATACCTATGTGGTCGGGGGCATCCTTTGATGAATTATAGGCAAAGAAAACAAGGTCGCCCGCTTCGGGGATGTATGTACTGCCCTGAGAAACAGAGCTTACATATAATTTTTTAGCAACAAATGCATCCTTCATTGCAGTGCAGCTTATTTCCTGCGGCAAGGTGTTGACCGATATTTCAGCTTCGAGCGCACACCATGCAATAAAGGCACAGCACCATTCCATTGTTTCGTAGCCGAAAGAAGCTCCGTATTTTGTGTAGCCGTTTTCCTCTTCCGTGTAGCCTATTTGTGTTGCTGCTATTTTCAGAATATCCGAAAGAGCATCATCCGTATTTTTATGAGTGTTCTCATGTGCTGCAAATGCAGTTATCGGCAGAGAACAAACAGTTAAACAAATTGCGAGCAATAAACTTAATATTTTCAGCTTGCGCTTAAACTTCATTGAAAAAATCCTCCAAGGAAAAAATATATATTTATTATCCTATAAAATGAGCATTTTTTCAAGTGGAAAAATATATAAAAATAAGATAAGAGGAAAAAGTTTGCGTATTTTTGTTGAATATTTAAATATAATTCATAAATTAAAAGGGTTAATAAGTGAGTCAAAGAAAATAACTTAAGAAAATTGTAACAATTTAAGGTTGCGAATGGTAGGGAACGAAGCCCACTTAGTTCTGTCTGAGGAGAGGGTAATTTTTATTTACACACATCTTTTGTCAAATACAATGCTGAAATTCTTGCAAAAAAGTTAGAATTTGCTTAATAGGGAACGATGTGGGCATCGTTCCCTACCGGTACAGACCTTTTGTTTCATCACCAAAGCATGACATATATCATAAATAACCTTATTTTGCTTGCATTTGGGCAGTTTGATAATCGTTTAAAACTTTTAGAATAATTATTTAATAAAAAACAAGGCAGACCGAATAAAAACAGGACTGCCTTGTTTTGGAGAAAGGGATATTCGTTATGAATTCAGGATAATAGCAATTTGAAATTTATAAAAAAGTCAATCAGCAGAGGAAACAAGTTCAACTGCTTTATTGTATACATCTGTTATCTCTTGACTGTCAGAAGTATATTTTGATGTTTTAGTGTATACTTCTCCGTTTTCTTTTATATATAAACGGTTTTCTCTGTCACCTATATGTAAAATTACTATTATGTCATCTGCATCTGTATTATAGGTGATGCCTGAATAGCTGCCGCGGTAGGCTAATTTTACATCCGATAAAGGTGTTATCAGTTCGTTTATAACAGAATTATCTTCAATTACACAAGAATTGTTGTTTTCTGCCTCACCTGTGAAGATTTCAAGATATATTTTTTCTATCTGTTCATTTTCTGACGGTAAATTAATTACTTGTGAGATCGGAATATTGTTAATTGCAATTAATACACAAATCAGAGCAAGACACAAGAAGATAGCTGCAATTTTAAGAAATTTTTTCATAGCTTAAACTGTCCTTTCTTTAAGATATGTGTTTTTTATCTTTCAGGAATATAGTAACATAAATTAAAAAAGAATGAAACAAGAAACTTTCGTGTTTTAATATTTTTATAAGTATACAATTAACAGATAGCTGTTTTGTGCACTTTGGTCGGCAAAAATCCGTCAGAATATGAGCTCTGACGGATTGATTTTTACAGTTTATCTATTTCAAGCATAAGCTCCTCGAAAAGCTTTTCTTCGGGGACTTTTCTTAATATTTCGCCCTTTTTGAATATAAGACCTTCGCCTTTGCCGCCTGCAATGCCTATGTCAGCTTCTTTTGCTTCTCCGGGACCGTTTACTATGCAACCCATAACGGCAACGGTTATGTTCTTATCGGTGTTTCTCAAGGCATTTTCAACCTTTTGAGCAAGAGAAATCAAATCGATTTTAGTTCTTCCGCAGGTGGGGCAGGAAACAAGATTTGCACCCTTTGAGCGTACGCCCACCGCCTTTAATATGTCAAAGCCTGCGAAAACTTCTTCAACGGGAGGCGCTGTGAGAGAAACTCTTATTGTATCTCCTATGCCGTCAAGCAAAAGTGAGCCTATTCCTGCTGCTGATTTTATTATTCCCATTCTTTTTGTGCCGGCTTCCGTTACACCGATGTGCAAGGGGTAATCGCATTTTTGTCTTAAAAGTCTGTAAGCGGCAACTGTTGTGGGAACATCCGAGGATTTTATTGAAACAACAATATCCTCAAAATCGTGCTTTTCAAGAAGTGAAATGTGATACAAGGCACTTTCAACCAGGGCTTCGGGAGTGGGAGAGCCGTATTTTGCAAGGATTTCCTTTTCAACCGAGCCTGAATTTACACCTATTCTTATGGGCACTCCTTTTTGTCTGCAAGCATCTGCAACTATTTTTACTCTTTCGTCACTTCCGATGTTGCCGGGATTGATTCTTATTTTGTCGGCACCCGCAGAGAGGGACTCGAGAGCCATTCTGTAATCAAAATGAATGTCGGCAACTAAAGGCGCCGATACATTTTCTTTAAGCTTTGCCATAGTGTGAACGGCTTTCATATCGGGTACGGTTGCTCTTATTATTTCACAGCCTGCCTTTTCAAGCTCTATAGCCTGTGTTACACAGCCGTCAGTATCGTCAGACACAATATTGAGCATTGACTGCACTGCAACGGGGTTGTTTTTACCTATTTTTATATTGCCGATTTTTACTTCTTTTTTTGCACCCATAATTTAACCTCTGATTAAATTTAAGATATCGTTGAATGTTATCAGCGCCATAAGGCCTAATAAAAGCACAAGTCCTGCAGCGTGAACAACTGCTTCAAATTTTTTTGGAACGGGTTTTCTGAAAATAACTTCAATGAATATGAAGAAAAGTCTGCCACCGTCTAAGGCAGGTAAGGGAAGAAGATTTACAAGACCGATATTTACGGTTATAAATGCGAGCATAAAAATTATACCCGAGTAGTTGTTGTTTGTTATTGCATCGCTTGCAGTATCAGCAACAATGTCGATTGTGCCGACGGGACCTGACAGCTCATCAAGACCGTAATTTCCGCTTACCATATCAATAAGGCTTAAGAAAATAAGCTTTGTCATAGAAGCGGTCTCTCTTACGGCACCGGGTAGGAGATTTAAGAATGTCACAGGCTTCTGACCTACTATGAAATCACAGAAGCCCTGCTCGGCATCATAGTAAACAGGAAGCTGAGTATATTCTATTGTTTCACCGTTTCTTTCGAGAACGATGTCATATAAACCGTCGGAATCTCTGTAAAGCCCGTAATAAAGATCTCGTGCGGAATAAACCTTTGTGCCGTTGATTTCTTTAATCTTATCACCGACCTGAACGGAGTTTTCTGCTTCAAGCATCTGAGAGGAAACACCGCTTACTTCATTTGTGGGAACTTCACCGTCACAGGCTAACATAATTCCTACAAGCAGAAGACCTAAGATAACATTAAGAGTTGCACCTGCCGCAATAACAATGAATCTTTTCCATGCCTTTGCATTGCCGAAAGCGTTGGGATCATCGGAAACCTCATCTTCCCCCTCAAGAGAAACGAAGCCGCCTATGGGCAGTATTCTTAAGGAATACTTTGTTTCTTTTTTCTGCTTTTTGAATATTGCAGGTCCCATACCGATTGAAAATTCATTGACCTTGATTTTAAATAATTTTGCGGTTATGAAATGACCGAATTCATGTAAGGCAATAATTATTCCGAAAAACAGAACTGCAAATAAAATGGGCCATACCTTTCCCCATACCTGTGAAAGAGAAACAGATAAATTTAATAAATTCAAAATATCAACTCCAAAAAAATCAGATAGCATCGAGCACAGACTGCCTTGCAAGGCGGTCTGTTGAAATTATATCCTCTAAAGTGAAGCTGTCGGTATTGTTTACAACCTTGAATGCAGTTCTGATAAGAGGAGCAATTTCGGTAAATTTAATTTTGCCTTCTCTGAAAAGGCGGTTTGCTTCTTCGTTTGCTGAATTTACCGCCGCAGGATAAAGCCCGCCCTTTGAAATAGCTTCTTTACAGATGTTAAGACAATCAAAAACCTCATAATCGGGTTTATAGAAGGTGAGTGTTGCAATTTCACTTAAGTCAAGCTCTTTTACGGGCGACGGATATCTTTCGGGATAAGTCAGCGCAAACTGAATGGGTATTCTCATATCCGAAAGACCTAACTGTGCGATAACCGAATTATCGTCATATTCAATCATAGAGTGAATAATACTTTCTCTGTGAACAAGAATATCAATATTTTCGGGAGCAATACCGAAAAGGAAATGCGCTTCAATGAGCTCCAGTCCCTTATTAAACATAGATGCAGAGTCTATTGTGATTTTTGCTCCCATATCCCAGGTGGGATGCTTTAATGCATCAGCGGCTGTAACATTTTCGAGTTCTTCCTTTGTTTTTCCGAAAAACGGACCGCCTGATGCTGTGAGAATAATTTTTTTCAATGCTTTGTTTGTCGGTCTTCCCTCAAGGCATTGGAAAATAGCGGAGTGCTCGCTGTCAACGGGCAGAATTTTAACATTATTGTTTTTTGCTGCATCAAGCACAAGCTTTCCGCCTGCAACAAGTGCCTCTTTGTTTGCAAGCGCGAGATTTTTTTTATTGTTAAGTGCTGTAAGAGCAGGCACAAGACCTGCCATACCGACTATAGCATCAATAACCGTGTCGCTTTTTTCGAATGCTGCACATTCGCAGACACCGTCAATTCCCGAAAGAACCTTTGTGGATGTATCTCTAACTGCATCCTTAAGCTTTTTTGCCGCTTCTTCATTTGCCATAGCAGCAACTGAGGGTTTGAATTCTCTTATCTGTTCTTCGGTTTTTTCCCAGTCTGTGTTTGCTGTTATTGCATTTACTGTGAAATTCATTTTTTTTGCGACATCAAGTGACTGAACGCCGATTGAACCTGTTGAACCGAGAATTGAGATATTTCTTTCCATAATACAGTATACCTCGTTTACAGTATAAGTAATACAGCGGAATAGAGAGTTGGCAAGACAAATAATGTGCTGTCGAATCTGTCCATAATACCGCCGTGACCGGGCAGGAGATTGCCGAAATCCTTAACTCCCTGATGTCTTTTTATTGTTGAAGCGGCAAGGTCGCCGAACATACTTATTACAGAAAGAACAGCGGCTGTGATAAGTGTTTCAACAAGGCTTATTTCAGCTGAAAGATTATAGAATTTACTGAATACTAAGAATAGTATACCGCTTGCAATTATGTTACAGATAACACCGCCGATAGCTCCCTCAACTGTTTTTTTAGGACTGATTTTGGGGGCAAGCTTATGTTTGCCGAAAAGCATACCGGAAATAAGTGCAAAGCTGTCTGTCATCCATGATCCGAAGAATGCGAAAAGAATGAGGAAAATGCCGTCACTTTTTGTATATGCTTCAGGACTTGAAATATACATATCTCTGAATAACAAAATGCAGGAGAGCGATGCGGGTATTGCAAATGCAGAGAAAAGAGAAGAAACAACCTGCTCAAATTTCAGCTTTTCAAAGTTTAATACCATAACTATCAGTGATACAAGGATGACTGCAGTTAAAACAGGGAAGAGGGGAATGTTGAATTTTGCCCCGTAATCAGCGAAGAGAACAACGCCTGCTGAAAAAACAAGGCATAAAATTCTGAACGGTATGTTCTGTACATTGAAAACCTTTAACATTTCCCAAACGCCGATAATGGCTATTATTGCAAGTACAGCTGAAAAAACAGGAGTGTAAATTGCAAACAGCCAACCGACAACAAGAAGTATTCCGACAAAAGCCGTTATAAGTCTGCTTTTCATATTATTTCACCAATTCCTTAAATACGAGATAAAGCGGATGCCGAAAACATCCGCTTAATAAACTGTTATTAAATTCCGCCGAATCTGCGGTTTCTCTTTTCGAATGCTCTGAGTGCTTCATCAAAATCCTTTTCGGTAAAATCGGGCCATAAAACATCCGAATACCAGAATTCAGCATAAGCCGACTGCCATAAAAGGAAGTTTGACAGTCTTTGTTCGCCGCTGGGTCTTATAACAAGGTCAACAGGCGGCTGTTCAAGGGTGTAAAGCCCGTTTTTTATTGTGTCAAGTGTTATATCCTCGGGATTCAGCAAGCCTGCTTTTACATCCTGTGCAATATTTTTTACACTGTGCAGAATTTCCTGCTGACCGCCGTAGTTTACCGCTATGTTAAGATTAACCTTAGTCATATCCTTTGTTTTATTTTCCACAAAGGATATCAGCTCAATAAGCTCTTCGGAAAGTCCGCTTTTATCGCCTAAAAAACGAAGTCTTATACCTTTTTCTATGTTCTCATCGAGTCTGTCTATCGCTTCGTGGAGATATTCTCCGAACAAAGCCATAATCGCATCGACCTCCTCCTGAGGTCTTGACCAGTTTTCAGTTGAAAACGCGTAAAAGGAAATATGGCGAATGCCCAGATTTCCTGCGTATTCACCTATTTTTCTGAAAGTTTTTGCTCCCTCAATATGTCCTTTGGAACGGGGCAGACCACGCTTTTTTGCCCATCTGCCGTTACCGTCCATAATAACACCGACATGTGCGGGTAAAACAGAAAAATCTTTATTTTCCATCTCAGATTTCCATAATCTCTGCTTCTTTTGCAGACGCAACAGCTTCAACCTGCTTGATGAAATCATCAGTTATCTTCTGAACCTCTGTTTCAGCATACTTGAGGTCATCCTCTGTGATTTCGGAAGCCTTTTTCATAGCCTTGAGCTTTTCAATGGCATCTCTTCTGAGGTTTCTGATAGCAACTTTTGAGGATTCTGCCGTGTTTTTAACATCCTTTACAAGAGTTTTTCTGCGTTCCTCTGTGAGAGGGGGGAATGTAAGGCGGATAACGGAGCCGTCATTCTGAGGATTGATGCCGATATCGGAAGCCTGAATAGCTTTTTCAATAAGCTTGAGGGCCGATTTGTCCCAAGGCTGAATAACAAGAATTCTTGCTTCTGCAACGGAAACTGCAGCCATCTGGCTTATGGGAGTGGGAACACCCCAATAGTCGACTCTGATGGGGTCAAGAACAGCGGGGTTTGCTCTGCCTGCACGGATAGAGTTATATTCCGAATTAAGAGCGGAAATAGTTTTTGTCATTTTTTCTTTTGCTGAAGAAAATACAGTTTGCATAATATTACCTCCGTAATTATATGTAGATTTATTTTACTATTGTTCCGATGTTTTCACCGAGAACAGCTTTTACAATGTTTTTGGGATCGTTAAGATTGAAAACAAGAACGGGCATTTTGCTGTTCTGTGCGAGAGCTGCTGCAGTGTTATCCATAACACCGAGCTGTTTTTCAAGAATCTGGGCATATGTTAATGTATCAAACTTAACTGCATCTGAAAATTTGTTGGGGTCTTTATCGTAAACACCGTCAACATTTGTGGCTTTGAAGAAAATATCTGCTTCAATTTCGGCAGCTCTCAATGCAGCGCCCGAATCAGTACTGAAGAAAGGACTGCCCGTGCCGCAGGAGAAGATAACCACCTGACCGTTCTGCATATATTTTACAGCCTTGTCTTTGTTGAAGGATTCAACCATTTTCTGAATATCCAGAGCTGACATAACAACTGCATCGTTACCTGCCTGAAGCAATGCCTCCTGTAATGCAAGGGAGTTCATTGCAGTTGCAAGCATCCCCATATTGTCTGCACGGGTTCGGTCCATTTTACCGCTTGACCGACCTCTCCAGAAGTTGCCGCCGCCAACAACTATGCCAACCTGAACCCCCATATCGGCAACAGTTTTAACAACAGAGCAAATTTCCTGAACGGTATCAAAATCAATGCCGTGACCGAGAGTGCCTGCAAGAACTTCACCGCTGAGCTTAAGAAGAATTCTGTTATAGACTGGTTTCATTGTAAATCTCCTTATATTATTATACCTGAGAGATATTTTACCCGATTTTAATTCATATGTAAAGTAGAAAATATATTTCTTGACTATTTTTTTTTATTTGATATAATTTTCAGTAGAAGTTAAAGTAAATTTACGGGAAATAACGGAGGCTTATTTTTGTGAATAATCAGATTATAGAAAAAATACTTGAAAATTTCTGCGATACAGGTCGTTTTGTGTCATTCACTCCCATTGAAGCAGGTCATATAAACACAACAGTTAAGGTTACCTGTGAAAAAGACGGTAAAGAAGTAAATCATCTTCTGCAGATGATAAACACACATGTTTTCAGAAATCATGTTCAGCTTATGGATAATGTCCACGCAGTTACATCCTTTATCAAGGAAAAGGTTATTCAAAACGGCGGTGACTGCGAAAGAGAAACTCTTTATTGCAAGAAGACAAATGACGGACAGACATTTTATGTTGATGAAGAAAACAAGGTATGGCGTTTGTATAATTATGTTGAGAACAGCTTTTCTCATAACTCAATAGATTCTGCCGAGATTTTTTCTAAGGCAGGAAAGGCTTTCGGCGATTTTCAGCGTCTGCTTGCGGATTTTCCTATGGACGGTCTTTATGATACAATACCTGATTTTCATAATACTGCAAAGAGATTTAATAATCTCAGAATAAGCATTGAAAAGAATTTATCGGGCAGAGCACAGCAGGTGCAGAAAGAAATTGAGTTTGCTTTTGACCGCCGTGAGGAAACATATATCCTTACAGGCAAGCAGGCAATAGGGGATTTACCCACAAGAGTTACTCATAACGATACAAAGCTTAATAATATTCTTTTTGATAAGGATACCAATGAGCCTATATGTATTGTTGACCTTGATACGGTTATGCCCGGACTTTCCGTGTATGATTTCGGTGATGCTATCCGCTTCGGTGCGAACACTGCAGCAGAGGATGAAAAGGATTTATCAAAGGTTTCTCTGGATCTTAATTTATACGAGCATTATGTCAGAGGTTTCCTTTCAAGTGCAGGGGATTCCCTTACGGTTGAGGAAATCAAATGCTTGCCCCTCGGAGCAAAAATGATGACCTTTGAATGCGGTATGCGTTTTCTTACAGACTTTATTGACGGAGATGTGTATTTCAGAACTCATTATCCCGAACACAATCTTGACAGATGCCATACCCAGTTTGCTCTCGTTTACGATATGGAAAGAAAATACGAGCAGATGCAGGAAATAACACGCAAAGCATATAAGGATATATGCGGTAAAGAATATTGATAGTTGGGTGCTTTGATGAAAAAACTGAGATTCGGTATAGTAGGTACGGGAAATATTGCACACAGATTTGCCGAAGCCATAAAAAATGTTGAAAATGCCGAGCTTGCGGCGGTTGCTTCAAGAACTAAAGAAAATGCAGATAAATTTGCGGATGAATTCGGTATTGAATACAGATTTCCGTCATACGAAGCAATGGCACAGTCAGATGTTATAGATGCTGCATACATAGCAGTCCCCCATTCGGGACATAAGGACTGCTCCATTCTTATGATGCGTAATTCAAAGCATGTTCTTTGCGAAAAGCCGATGGCTGTAAATTCAGCTGAAGCCGAAGAAATGTTTAACTGTGCCAAGGAAAACAATGTTTTTCTTATGGAAGCAATGTGGGCAAGATTAGTGCCCGGCACAATAAAGATGCTCGAGCTTGTAAAAAACGGAAATTTCGGTGAAATTCTCGGTCTTGAGGGCAAGTTTTGTTATACCTTTGATGAGGACGAGATGAATCATCATGCCTTAAAAAAAGAGTACGGTGGCGGTTCACTTCTTGATGTGGGAGTGTACGGACTTAATTTTGCGCAATGGTACCTCGGTAATGATATCACTTCAATAAAAGCAGAATGTGATTTATATAACGGTGTTGATGCCCACACCTGCGTTTTGCAGAAATATAAAAACGGTGCAATTGCAGAGCTTTCAAGTGCCGTTTTGCTCAGAAAACCGAATGAGGGGTATGTTTACGGCACAAAGGGATATGCATATCTCAAGCGTTTTTATGCGCCGCAGGAAATAGAGCTTCATCTGAATGACGGCACAAATGAAACAATACATATGCCGTATAGAGGAAACGGCTTTGAAGAGCAGATTGCTCATGTCTGCGAGTGTGTTGAAAAAGGTCTTACTGAAAGCCCGGTTGTTACTCCCGAACAGACATTGTTTATAACAAAGCAAATGGATGAAATCCGAAAAATGACGGGTATTGTTTACCCGCAGGATAATTAAATAAAGCCGGTGCGAAAAAAATTTCGCATCGGCTTTTTGATATCAGGCTCTTATCTTCCGCAGCAGCAAGGCGGTGTAAATGAGCAGTCATCGTTGTCGCAATCATCAGAATTATCGGGCGGGAAAAATTCCGAAACGGGGAATTTTATTTTTCTGAATGAATCGCAGGGATCCTCTGTGTTACAGGAGCATTCCTTTTCGGGCATACAGAAATCGTATGCGGGAATAAGCATCTGAACATCTCTTTCAAGCTGTATAATTGAGAAAAGACCGATTGTAACCTTAACTGCTTTGTTGTTGCTGGGCGGACCGAAGCAGCCGTTGAAGCAGCGTCTGATACACATCGGGATACAATTTTCTGTGTCGCTTATGTTGTTGCAGCAGTCGCAAGGACGGCATATTTTTGCATCAAGACATAAGGGCTTTGCAACCTGTACTTTTGCTCTCGGGTTTGTTGAAACATAGTTTGATTTTGTGTCGCAGTCAGCAGAGTATTCGGAAGAGAAAACCTTTACGCTTCCTTCGCTGCCGTAGAGAATACATTTCTTTGAGAACACACATAATCCGCTTACCGTTTCAGGTGTGCAAGAGGGGGAAGTGTACACATCAAGTGTAACCATAAAGAAGAATGTGATGTCAACAGAATAGTAGCCTCTGTTAAACGGGACCTTGTCAACCTCAGCGATAACATCAATAACTTCGCTGCCCTTGCATCTGATTGAAGTTGCGGCATCAATTGTTGCCTGAGCACAGTCGGTAAAATATACTCTTAAATCGGTAAGACAGTCCTTGTCGGCGCAGGAATCGTATACTCTGCTTGTGTCAATACATACCGCTTCTCTTACGGCTGAATTTATGTTGTCTTTTTCGGACGAACATTTTTCGGACATAGAAAAAACCTCCTGAAGAATATTTGAAATTCGAAAACTTCAATATATCTTATGGGAGGTTTTATTTTTTGTGACTTAATACTGTGAAAAATCACATTTCTGAGGTGCACCGCCGTTTTCCATTGATTTGTCTGCAAGGAAAACTGTCAGATGACCTGCAACAGAATTGTAAATTGAGGTGCAGGAAACGGATTGATTTCCCGTTCTTATGAAATCAATAAAATCTCTTGTGAGAGCTTCATCGCCGCCGCCGTGGCCTTGAGAATGTGAAACATCAAGATCAACCGTTTCATCGATAAAGCCGTCTTCCTCTTCAACGGCAATTCTGGAAACAACGAATTTGTTTTCTTCATAGTTGCCTGAAATTTCACCTTTTGTTCCTATTATATGGATTTTTCTCAAGGATTTTGATGCGCCGCCGATCATATTGTGTGTGCCTGTTGCACCGTTTTTGAAGTTTACAAGCACGGATTGATGGTCAACAACATTGTTGTCGGATTTATATATACATCTGCCGTAGGGACTGTCGGATTTAAGCAATTCAGCTTTTTGTTCAAGAGTAGGATTTTCTATTGCTTCAAGTGCTGACCACACATAGCAGGTCCATCTGTCGGGATGCTCGAGATAGATTTTCTTTGAGGAATATCTGCAGGTGTCAACTAAAGGACAGTCCACCATACAGATTGTTCCTGCATTTTCAGGCGCATTTTCTTCTTTGAACTGATAAATACTTCCGTGACTGGAAACCGTGTCAGGTAAGGTTTCACTCATAAGCCACATCATAATATCAATGTCGTGACAGGATTTTGCAAGAAGCATAGATGTTTTGCTTATATCTGAATTTGCCCATTTGCCTCTGATATAGGAGGTTGAGAGGTGATGGTAGCTTACATGCTCAGACATCTGAATGTTGATAATATCTCCGATATCACCGTTTAATATGCGCTGCTTTATTCCCTTGTAAAAAGCGGAATATCTCAGAACATGGCAGATCATAACCTTATTGCCGTGTGTTCTGATTATTTTAAGAAGCTTCTTCATTTCATCAGCACTTACGGCAAAGGGCTTTTCAAGCAGCATATCATAACCGAGCTCCAGTAAAGGTGCTGCAGTTTCATAATGCTGATGGTCCATTGTGCCGTTGATTATTGTGTCTGCAAATTTTTCGTGCTTTGCCAATTCGGCAGCATTTTCAAAACAGAAGTCTGTGGAAAAGCCGTATTTTTGAGCTGCAAGAAGGCATCTTTCTCTGTTCGGATCTGCAATTCCGACAATCTTTAATTCGTCGGGATGCTCTAAAGAATAATCGGCATATGTAAAAGAACGGTGGCCGCCTCCTACGATAATGGCGGTAACAGGTGCGTCAGACATAGTAAATAATCCCCTTAATCCAAAAAAAGTTAATATCTGATTTTTTCAGCCGCATCAAGCAGTCTTATGAATGCGGACATAATATTTGAAGCGGTTTTTTTGCCTGCGGAAACAGCTTCTTCATAGTGTTCGGGAGCAAAAACAGAGCCGAAATCGTTATCGGGAACAATGTAGCCGATAGCATCGTTGCAAAGGCCTATTGCAGACAGATGTCCGCTTACAAGCTCTCTCATTGCAGGATATTCCCAGTCAGTTCCGTTATAGCTGACAGAGGAATCAAAGGCTCCGCCCGTTAAAATTTCAGGTATCATTTCACCCGGAATCAAAACAAGCTTAAGCTCCTTGCCGAATTCCACATAGCCTATTTCGGAAGCAAAATATAAATCATAGCCGGCATCTTCTGAGGCTATCTTTGCCATATTATTATTAACAAGCTTCAGCTTTCCTGCAAGCTCCAGAACAGAGTTGCCTGAGGGAAGCAGAACTTCCTTTACCATAACATTGAGCATAGGCTCGATTTCTTTATAAAGAGAAGGGTCGCTTCCCATAACAAAACGGGCAATAGCTCTGCCGTATTCTGCAATGCCCTCCATCCAGGGAATGTCATCGGGAATGTTGTTGCCTCTTTCTGTCGCAACAGCAGCTTCTGCGCCCTGGAAAAACATTGCGTCATAGCCGTTTTTCTCAAATTCCTCGCAGATATAGTACGGGAAATCCGAGCTTATTTCTCGTTGTTTGCTGCCGTAGCAGACAGGATGTGCGGCAAGGAATACCGCCTGTACGGCTTTTGACTTGTCTTCAGGCTCAAATTTAAGAGAAAGAAGAGTGTTGTCTGTAATATAAGGTGCGCGTTTGTCCCTTACAAAGCGTGAACCGTCGAGTGTTGCAAAGGAAAGCTTGCCGGGCTTCATACCGAGTACGGCTTCTTCAATTGTTTTTGCCGCAGTTTCAAAAAGATGCTCCATAAAATCAGGATTTTTGCCTGTTACAACATCCTCAGGTCTGCCTTGCTTTATAGCTTTCGGGTTTGTCTTCACTGCTTTTATAAGGTCGCCCCATATGCCCTGAGTGTCAACACCCGAATGACAGTGAGTTGCGCTTATGTTTATTGATACTATGTTTTTGTCATTTATAAGAGTTTTAAGCCTTGAACGGATAGTTCTTATATCTGTATTGGAAATTCCGATACAGTCAATTACGGCAAAGACATTTATACCTCTGCCTGAATTATCGTCGAATGCAACAGCGCGTACAAGCTGGTCATTAAGCACACCGTTTGCTTTGTTGGGCGGAAATGCAAGATATCCGCCTATATACAGGTCACCGTTCCACTTTTCGGGAATAATGCTTGCCTTTGAGAAGCCTACAGACCATTTTGCATTTTCTTTAGGTGCGGAAAGGAAATATCCGCTGCCTTCAAGATATCCTTCGTTATCATATCTGTTGAGATAAGGAATACCTTTGTCTGAAACCTTATCTGCAAGCTTTTGTACAAGTGCGTGCGCAAGAACATCGCCCTTGTCCATAAGCATACGCTTGTTTTCTTCACTTGACAAAAAATCTTTAAGCTTGTTCTTTAATATGATTGCTCCTGCTGTGCCGACAGTGGCACCGACAAGAGATTTTATAAGATTTTTCTTATTCATGAAAAATTCCTTCCTTTATGCCTTATAGGGCTGTTTCGTTATGCGGAACTCTGCAATTTCAAATCCGCTTAAAGGTTCGCTTATTTCTATTCTTGCACATCCGTTTACAAAAAACTCAGCAGGGATTTTGTACATAACAGCCGCAAAACCGTCAGGGAGCATATCCTGTTCAAAATCGGTATTTCTTTCTCCTCCGAACTGAGCACCTTTGTAAATTGTGTGTCCGTTTACGGTTATTTTATGGTTGGTTGCTTTTTCATTCGGAGAGTTTTTGTATGTTATCATAAGCGTGTAATCGGTATTGGCTGAAAAGCCTGCTAACTTACAACGGAAAGAAAAATGATCAAAGAGCTTGAACAGACAAACGGGGAGAGTACCGTTATTTTTCTCAGGTCGGTCACCCTGAAAATCCATATAAAAATCAGGTGCCTGCTTTTCACCGAGAACAGAAAAGCCGTCTAATGCAAGGGAGAAATAATATTCATCCTTTTCAACCTTGTTTCTGTCAATAACTCTTACAAGAAACGCGTTTTTATCTTCTCTTTTTTCGGCTTCCTCCATTTTATTCATAAGCCAAGGTCTGTTTGTTACGGGTAAATCTATAGTGTCAAGAGTTGCACCTCTTTCCCAGCTCATAGCACAAAATCTTTCAACCTCAAGCTGAATGCCGATAAGGTTAAATAATTTTTCGGCATCCTTATCAATAAGCTCTCTTAAATATGTGATATCTTCGGGGAAGGCGTTATTCAGAATTTCCTTTGCTTTTTCTGTGTTGCCTTTTCTTATGTAATAAGAAGCGTCTTCAATGAGAGCATTTTCAAATAAAATCTTGCGCCTTACAAATGCATCGCATCTTGCACGGAAAATACACTGAACAAAACGCCAGTTTTCTGAAAGCTCCGGATTTTCGGCTAAAACCTCTTCAAATGCTTTAAGAGTGTTTTCTATCTGCGGATTGTTTTCGGGAGCACCTTCCCAGTTCTTTTCAAGACCTAAAACAGCATCTGCGATTTTTTCTTCATCAGCACCGAAGAAGAAAAGTCTTGAATAGTCAAGCAGGGTTTCTCTGACGGGTACATCGGGGAAGAAATCAAGATCTGCCCAGACGGCTTTGTTTATGTCATCGTTTACACCCTCTGAATAGGAAACACTGCCCACAACATATCTTTCGGTGAGCTTATGAATTGTTCTGTATTCGGTAGGTCTCGGATTTATACATTCACGGCTCAAAGCTGTTGTGAGTGCATAATGCCAGTCATCTGTTTCAAAATGAACGGGATATTCGCATCTTACATTGTGTGTTATGTCGGGATAAAGACGGATAGGATATCTTGCGGGTAAAAGTCTTCTTAATGTGTCGATGTCAAAGGCTCTGTTGGGCCCTGTTATAATTCCGTCAATACCGTCGGGATTTGTTTTTAATATTTCAATAAGCTTTGTGCCCCATAAAGGGTCATTGTGCGGCTGCTGTGCCGAGGGCCAGAGAGTGGCACCGGGATGATATTTTTTTAGAATTTCTGAAAAAGCGGTGCATCTTTCAACAAGCTCATCGGGAGGCAATGAACCGGGGTCGCTTCCGGGAGGAAACATCACATTAAGACGGGGAAGGGAAGAAAAAACCTTTTTACGGTTGTTTTTTGCTTTTTCAATATCATCTTCACTGTTGGGATACCAGAGCGAAATATCAAGGTCCAGTTCATCTGCCATTTCGGATGCTTTTATGAGGAATTCTTCTTCATCATAAAGCATAAGCTCATTTTTGTTTGAAACACCCTTTTCGTAAGGAATGTGCTCGCATATATTTGAGCCGAAATACATAATATCAAGATAATATCTTTTGTACTGCTCATATGACCATTTATCATAGGTATTATTGAGCTGGCGGTAACCGAGCTGATGCCCTCTGATTGATTTGTCGGGGCAGTATGAGCCGCTTATATCCTTTATCAGCGTGATTATGTTATTTTTAACACGAATTTTTCTTAAGAAGTAAGAATATCCGTAAATAAGCCCTCTTATGCCGTTTGCTTCAACGGTAAGAGTGTTTTCTTCAAGGGATAAAACAAAGCAATCCTTATGCTCAATTTCTTTGTTTTCAATAAAACACACACAGGGAAGTGTTGAAATACTGTCTGTTATACAGGGTAAAACTGAGGTACGCAGTTTTATTTCTTCTGCAAAAAGAGAAGCGGCTTTTTTTTCGGCAGGACTTTTAGCAGTAATCTCCAAAGCTGTAAAATCAAAAAACATATAACCCCTCCTTATTCAAAATATTATTATATAACTATGAAAACTGCAAGTCAAGGCTAATTGAATACAAAGAATATATTTTTATAAATGTGAAAAATTTGTTGACATTTGTCTGTATTTACTATATATTAAATTAAAGAAATATGATACGATTTGTTGTTTAAATTTCTCGTATATCTATTCGTTGTCAACGGAGAGGGGCTGCATAATTGGAAAAGAAAAATTGTTTGATTGATTTGAAGAATATTGCTGTTTCATTTGACGGTGAACAGATTCTTAAAGGAATAAATTTTTATATACGCGATGGCGAATTTATAACCTTTCTCGGTCCGTCAGGTTGCGGTAAAACCACAACTCTGAGGATAATTGCGGGCTTCTTGGAGCCTGATGAGGGTGAGGTTATTTTTGACGGCAAAAAAATCAACGGTGTTCCTCCTCACAAGAGACAGGTGAACACCATTTTTCAGCGTTATGCTCTTTTTCCTCATCTTAATGTAAGCGAAAATATCGCATTCGGTCTGAAGCTCAAGAAAATGCCTAAAGACAAAATAGACGCAAAGGTAAAGGAAATGCTGTCCTTGGTAAACCTTAAGGGCTTTGAAAACAGACATATAAATTCTCTTTCGGGCGGTCAGCAGCAGCGAGTTGCCATTGCCCGTGCATTGGCTGTTGATCCTAAGGTTCTTCTTCTTGATGAGCCTTTGGGCGCACTTGACCTTAAGCTTCGTAAGGATATGCAGGTTGAGCTTAAAAAGATTCAGCAGAGCCTTGGAATTACATTCGTTTATGTAACTCACGATCAGGAAGAAGCCCTGTCAATGTCAGACACAATAGTTGTTATGGATTCGGGTAAAATTCAGCAGATAGGCACTCCTACGGATATATACAATGAACCGAAGAATGCATTTGTTGCAGATTTTATAGGTGAAAGTAATATAGTAGACGGAATTATGAAGCAGGATATGCTTGTTGAATTCTCCGGACATACATTTGAATGTCTTGATAAGGGCTTTGGTAAGAATGAGGCTGTGGATGTTGTTGTCCGTCCCGAGGATGTTGATGTTGTGCCGGTCGAAAAAGGAATGCTTACAGGAACTGTAACCTCCGTTACCTTCAAGGGAGTTCATTATGAAATAATTGTTGATATCGGCGGCTTTTTATGGATGATTCAGTCAACCGATATTCAATATGTCGGCGACAGAATCGGACTTTACATTGAGCCTGATGCAATTCACATTATGAAGAAGTCTGAATATTCAGGTATGTTCGGCGACTTCTCAAGCTACAGTGATGAATTTGATGAGCTTTCGGATGTTAACTCCGGTGTGGAGGACGGCGAAAATGGCTAAAACTGTAACAGTCGGCAATAAAAAGGTTATGCTTGCACCTTTTTCATCGTGGATGGTTGTTTTTGTTTTCATCCCTATGGCATTGGTCGTATATTTTGCTTTTACGGATGCTGACGGCTTTACGCTCAGTAATCTTCAGTATATCTATACATACCGCCACACGCTTTGGCTTTCTGTTGAACTTGCATTTATCGCCACTGTTATCTGTCTGGTGCTGGCGTATCCTATAGCATATGTTTTATCAAGAGCAAGCGAAAGGATTCAGCGTAATGCAACGCTCATTGTAATGCTTCCGATGTGGATGAATTTCCTCGTAAGAACATATGCATGGATGACTCTGCTGGAAAACAACGGAATTATAAATTCAGCTCTTCGTTGGCTTGCAGGGCTTTTCGGTGCTGAGTTTGACGGCTTCGCAATGGTAAATAACCGCGGTGCAATAGTTCTCGGTATGGTTTATAACTTTCTTCCTTATATGATTCTGCCTATATACACAGCTTTAACAAAGATTGATAATTCTCTTATTGAAGCTGCAAGAGATTTAGGCTCGGGCAGTCTGCAGGTTCTAAGACGGGTAATATTCCCTTTAAGTATTCCCGGTATAATTTCAGGTATCACAATGGTGTTTATCCCGTCATTGAGTACCTTTATTATTTCAAGAATTTTAGGAGGCAGTAAGGATTTCCTTATAGGTGACCTTATAGAAGATTTCTTCCTCGGAAATTCCGGTGTTGTTAATTATAACATTGGTGCAGCATTGTCTTTGGTGCTTATGATAATGATTTTCATTGCTACATTTTTTATGAATCATTTTGATAAGGAAGCCAAGACCACGGCAGGGGGTACAATATGAAGATATTAGCTAAAATTTATGCTTTTCTGATCTTTGTTTTTCTTTATGCCCCCATAATTGTTATTGTCGTTTTTTCTTTCAACAGCGGTTCTTCCCGTGCTGTTTTTGAGGGCTTTTCACTTCAATGGTACGAAGAAATGCTGCAGGATGAGCTGATACTCCGTTCGCTCGGGTATTCTCTTATAATTGCTGTGTTGTCTGCAATTATAGCTACTGTTATAGGTACAATGGCGGCAGTGGGAATAAACAATCTTAAAGGCTGGAAAAAATCCGTGTTTCTGAGTGCAAATAATATTCCCGTAGTAAATCCCGAAATAGTAACTGCTATTTCAATGATGATACTTTTTGTGTTTGTGCTTTCATACTTTAATTCGCTTGAAATGGGCTTCGGCACACTTCTTATAGCGCATATAACATTCAATATTCCTTATGTCGTTCTGTCGGTGTTGCCAAAGCTTCGCGGTATGGATTCAAATATCTATAATGCTGCTCTTGATTTGGGATGTCCGCCCGTAAAAGCGTTTATAAAGGTTGTTGTTCCTCAGATTATGCCCGGTGTTATATCGGGACTTATAATGGCTTTCACCTTGTCATTGGATGATTTCGTTATAAGCTATTTCAATTCCGGATCTTCCTTCCAGACCTTGCCCATAACAATTTATTCGATGACCAAAAAGCCCTATTCACTTAAGCTTAATGCCCTTTCCACTATTATGTTTGCAGTTATTCTTGCGCTTATGATAGTCGGAAATATAAGAAAGCCCGTAAATGTGAAAAAAACAAAAAAGTGATTTTCCGAAGGAGAAATATGATGAAAAAAACACTTGTTTCTCTTGTTCTTGCCGTGTGTATGTTAATGTCGGTTCTTGCTCTTTCAGCCTGTTCCGATGACACGGAAGATGCGGTAACATTGAATGTATATAACTGGGGTGAATATATCGACCTGAATGTACTCGAAATGTTTACCGAGCAGACAGGTATAGAAGTAAACTATACCACCTATGCCAGCAATGAAGAAATGTATGCAAAAATAGTAAGCGGAGCTGCTTCGTATGATGTCATTATTCCGTCTGAATATATGATTGCAAAAATGATTGAAGAGGGACTTCTTGCCGAGATTAATATGGATAATATTACAAATTATTCTTTAATCGGTGATGAATATAAAGGCCTTTCCTATGACCCCGAGGAAAAATACAGCGTTCCTTATACATGGGGGACGGTTGTTATTGTTTACAATACAAAATATGTTGATGAGGAAGATGTTGAAGACCAGAGTATAGAGCTTTTATGGAATGAAAAATATGCAGGAAAGATTCTCATGTTTGATAATCCCAGAGATGCATTTGCGCTGTCCTTGATAAAACTCGGTTATTCAATAAATTCAACCAATCCCTCTGAGTGGCAGGAAGCAGCCGAGGAGCTGAGAAATCAGAAGGGGATCCTTCAGGCATATGTAATGGATCAGATTTTTGATAAGATGATAAGCGAGGAAGCATATATTGCCCCGTATTATGCGGGAGATGCTATCGTTATGATGGAAGAAAACGAAGACCTTGCTGCATATGTTCCCGTAGAGGGGGCAAATATGTTCTTTGATTCGATGTGTATACTTGAAACCAGCGAACATAAAGAAGAAGCCGAAAAGTTTATAGATTTTATGTGCTCAACTGAAATTGCCGTTATGAATGCCGAAGAGGTATGGTATGCAATTCCCCAGCTTGAGGCATATGAAGCTCTTGAACCCGAGCAAAAAGATGACCCGATGGTTTATCCGCCGCAGGAAGTCCTTGACAGATGTGAGGTTTTTGTTAATCTCCCGGAGGATGTTATGCAGCTTCAGAGTAAATTGTGGATTGCTCTTAAAACCGAATATTAAAAATGAGGATGTAAGAACCGAAAAGTTTTTACATCCTCTTATATTTTGTGCAGGGTTTTATATAGTTTCAATTTTTATAACATTTGTATTTCCCGAAATGCCGTTTGTAAGTCCGCCCGTGATAACGATTTTGTCATCCTTCTTAAGACCGAATGTATCAGCTGCCAGTCTTTTAGCTGTGTAGAAAAGGACATCCGTTGAGTCATAAACCTCACACATCGCAGGTGTAATACCCCATGAAAGTGAGAGCTTTCTCCATGTTTTTTCATTTGTTGTTATGCCGAGAATATCAACCGGAGGTCTAAAGCGTGATACCATTCTTGCTGTCATACCTGAAATTGAGCAGACTGCAATGGCCTTTGCTTTTATATCTATTGCCATTCCGCAGGTCGCGTGGGAAATGGCATCAACGGTATTTTTTATATGAAAGTCCGAAACAGAGTATCTGCTGTTGTAATGTATGCTCTGCTCTGTAGCCTCGGCAATTTTTGACATTGTTTCAACCGTCAGCACGGGATTGCTACCTGCTGCTGTTTCTGCAGAGAGCATAACAGCACTTGTGCCGTCATGAACAGCATTTGCAACATCCGAAATTTCAGCTCTGGTAGGACGCGGATTGTGTATCATTGATTCAAGCATTTCCGTTGCCGTTATAACCCTTTTTCCCAAAAGACGGCATTTGTTGATAATCTGCTTCTGAATTGCAGGCAGCTGTTCAAACGGCATCTCAACACCCATATCGCCTCTGCCTATCATAATGCCGCTGCATTCATTACAGATTTCTTCAATATTTTCAACGCCTGAACTGTTTTCAATTTTTGCAATCAGTTCAATACTGTTTTCTCCGTGCTCGTGCAGAAATTCTTTGACATCGATTAAATCCTGCGCATTTGAAACAAACGAACAGGCAATAAAATCAATATCATTCTGTATTCCGAATAATATATCAGCCTTGTCCTGTTCGCTGAGGTATATCTGTTTCAGGACTTTGCCGGGAAAGCTCATGCTTTTTCTGTCTGAAAGCTCACCGCCGCTGATAACACGGCAGATAACATCTGTTTCGCTTGTCTGTAATACGCTGAAAATCAGCAGGCCGTTATTCAGAAGAATTGTATCTCCCTCGGATAATTCCTTGGGTAACCCCTTGTAGGTTACCGAAACCTGAGTTTCGTCGCCGAGCATTTCCTTTGTTGTAAAGGTGAAAGTATCTCCTTGTCTGAGAAAAACCTTTTTCTCCCTGAATGTTTTTATTCGGTACTCGGGTCCCTTTGTGTCAAGTAATATTGCTATAGGCAAGCCTAACTTTTTTCTCACTTTTTTTATAAGTTCGATATTTTCAAGGTGAGTTTCGTGTGAGCCGTGGGAAAAATTAAGCCTTGCAACATTCATTCCTGCCTTGCACATAGCGGTTATTGTTTCTTCGCTGTTACAGGCAGGGCCTATTGTGCAAACTATTTTTGTTTTGCGCATAACTTGAACTCCTATAAAATAATCATTGAATAAAGTATGCACAAAACAGCTTGTTTTATTTGTATAATGCGTTTTTTTCTGCCTGTTTTTTCAGCCTGTAATAGATTTCGAGTGTCATTTCACAGTCGCCTAAAGCACGGTGCTCGGCTCTTGGCGGTAAATTATAATAATCGGCAAGTGCATCCAGATTTTTGTGAGGAAGCTGAGGAAGATATTTTCTTGCCAATTTTAATGTGTCAACATAATCATTATCGAAAATTCTTCCTAATTTATCAAGGCATTTGTCATAAAGAAAATTTATATCAAAATTGGCATTATGTGCTAAAACTATATCGCTGCCCGTGAAATCAAGAAAACGGTACAACACATTTTCGGCACTGTCGCCTGATGACAGCATTTCATCCGTTATGCCTGTAAGTGAAGTTATGAAGGGGGAGAGCGGACGCCTTATGTTTATAAGCTCGGAAAAAGTATCAACTGCTTTGTTCTCCCGTACTTTTATCGCAGATATTTCTATAATGTCTTCATAATCGGGAGAAAGTCCTGTAGTTTCAATATCAAGCAAAACAAAGTTATCGGGAAAACAGCACAGAGCTTTTCCTTTAAAAATTCTTTGATTTTTCATAAAATTTACCTATATAATGATACTCTCCCCATTAAGAGGAGAGTATATTTTAGTCTGTTAAAATTTTGTTTGCAAATTCAGAGAGCTCTTTGCAATCTGAAAGCTCAATCATTCCCTTGTCGCAGGCACCTGCAAGCTTAGGATTGATTGGAAGAGAAACTGTGTAGGGAATATCGTATTCTTTTGCAATCTCGCTGACATTGCTCTCGCCGTAAATAAAGTGCTTTTCGTTGCAGTTAGGGCAGGTGAAGTATGAGAAGTTTTCAACAATGCCTAAAACGGGAATATCCATCATCTTTGCCATTTTAACAGCCTTGCCGACAATCATTGAAACCAATTCCTGAGGGGAAGTTACAACAATTATGCCCTTAACGGGGAGAGACTGGAAAACGGTAAGCGGAACATCTCCTGTTCCGGGAGGCATATCAACAAACATATAGTCAACATCGTTCCATACAACATCTGTCCAGAACTGTTTTACCGCACCTGCAATGACGGGACCTCTCCATATAACGGGATCGGAATCATTTTCAAGTAAAAGGTTAAGTGACATCATTTTTATTCCTGTTTTTGTTTCAACGGGGAATATTCCTATATCAGAGCCTTCTGCCTTTTTGGTGATCCCGAAGCTCTTGGGCATAGAAGGACCTGTTATATCTGCATCAATGATAGCGGTTTTGTAGCCCTTTCGCTGAGCTTCAACAGCTAAAAGCGATGTAATCATAGATTTGCCTACACCGCCCTTGCCGCTGACAACGGCGATAACATTTTTGATGTTTGACATTTCATGGGGATTTTCAATAAGACTTGTTTTTGCGCCTGCAGATGAACATTTTGATGTGCAGGTTTCGCAGTTATGTGAACAATTTTCACTCATTTTTTAGCACCGTCCGTTTTTTATAATAAAATTTTTCATTACAATTATAATCTCTTTTTTTATATTGTCAAGAAAATACCGCCGATAATTCATATCAGCGGCATTTCTTTTTTTGAGGAGATTATTTATGAAGAAAAACAAGAGAATGGTAAAAGTTTCTTTGTTGATTTGTATTATAGTCGCGCTGGCTTAAAATAAACTTAATTCAAGAGAAAAAATACCTTTTTTGTTGATGTAAAAAAAGCGGTAAGTTTTAAGTGTAATTTAAGCAATGTTATATATATTTATTCCACAATAACTATTTTGCATTTTTCGTTTTCTTCATAAATAAATCTCCACAAAGGGAAAAACCGTAGTTTGCGCTACGGTTTTTTCCTTTTTTTTTTGACAAAACATACTCCGTTTTTTTGTCGGAAAAATGCAAAGATATTACATATTGTAATCTTTGTTCTTTGCTTATTTGTCAAGGCTTTTGCGGATATAAAAAAATATTGAAAAAGGCAAAATAATATTTAATTTTCTATTGATTTTTTTGCGGAATGATACTATAATAGGCGTACGGGGTTTAAAAAGCATTAATTTCCCTTAAAAAGGAGCAAAAATTTACAGTGATTGAGATTTTTGCAGGTGTCTTTTGAAAACTCCGAAAAACTCAGTTTTCAAGAAAGGAGCAGGAATATGTTTTATCTCGGCAAATTCAATCACACGCTTGACAGCAAAAACCGTTTGTTTATTCCTGCGCGTTTTCGTGAAAAGCTGGGGGCTGATTTCGTTTTATTCAAAATGCCCGAGGATTGTCTTGCTTTGTATGACAGCGAAAGCTTTGAAAAATTAATTGAGCAGGTTTATGAAATGTCGGAGTCAGAGGAAAGCCGTGAAGAGCAGAGAAACTTCTTTGACGGTGCGTTATCCGTAACGCAGGATAAGCAGGGCAGATTCACTCTTCCTATTGATTTTATTGAGTATGCAAATCTCGGTGAGGAAGTGTTGATTGTCGGTGTTGCAGATCGCCTTGAAATATGGAACAAGGAAAGATATGAGAGCGCAAGAAAAGCTACTGCAGAAAACACAAAAAGAGCAATGCCTAAGATCAGATATTAAAGAAGGAGAAATTCAATGGATTTTCATCATATCCCGGTTTTGTTTGACGAAACGATTTCTTCTCTTCATATAAAGCCTGACGGAATATATGTTGACTGTACGGGCGGAGGCGGCGGCCACTCCAAAGCCATTGCTGATAAATTGCATGAAAACGGCAGACTTATAACAATAGATCAGGACCCCGAAGCAATAGCACATCTTAAAGAAAAATTTGCTTCATATAATAATGTTATAATTATTAAAGACAATTTTCGTAATATTGATAATATTTTATCCTCTTTAGGCTTTGAGTCGGCGGACGGGATTATGGCTGACCTCGGTATAAGCTCACATCAGATTGATACCGCTGAGAGAGGATTTTCCGTTCATAACGAAGCTCCGCTTGATATGCGTATGAGCAAAGAGGGCTTGAGTGCTGCGGATATAGTAAACACCTATTCCGAAAAAGAGCTTATAAGAATATTTACAAAATACGGCGAAGAGAAGTTCTCTAAAAGTATTGCCCGAAACATAGTTCAGAACCGCAGCAAGAAAAAAATAGAAAGCACAACAGAGCTTGCAGAAATTGTGAAGAATGCGATTCCGGCAAGGGCAAGAAGAGAAGGCGGGCATCCGGCTCGCAGAATTTTTCAAGCCGTAAGAATTGAAGCAAACTCAGAAATAGAATTGCTGCCCGAAGCAGTGAAAAAAATGTTTTCTCTTTTGAAAAAAGACGGAATTTTATCAATAATAACATTCCACTCACTTGAAGACAGAATAGTTAAAAATGAATTCAAAAGCTTTTGTGAGGGATGTGTATGTCCGAAGGATTTTCCCGTTTGTGTGTGCGGAAAAACACCTGACGGCGAATTGCTTTTTAAATCGGTTTCACCAAGTGAGGAAGAGATTGAAAGAAATCCGCGAAGCCGGAGTGCAAGACTCCGAAGTATCAGAAAGTTAAAATGATTGTGTGTAAATAATTGTATAAAAAAGAAAAGGAGATAAAAATGGCAGCTTATCAGGATAACAGTGCATATGCATTTGATATGTTTGAAACCCGTGAAAGGGTTGTTCCCAGAAATAATACCCGTACTGCAGCAGTGCCCGAAACAAGAAAAGAGCCTGCCATTCTTAAAAAGGTTCCCGAAATATCGGAGCGTTATAAGAGAAACCGCGAAATTTCCGCAGGCAGAACAATGATAATGATGCTTGTGCTTGCATTGTTTTCTTTTTCAATGATATGTATGCATATAACAGCAGGCGCCGAGCGTTATGAGCTTACAAAGCAGATCGAATCTGTTGAAAAGCAGCTTGATGTTGCAAGAAGTGAAAAGGTAAGACTTAATGCCGAGCTTAACAGTATGACCAGTATTACAAAAATTGACAGCTTTGCAACGGGTATACTGGGTATGACAAAGCTTGAAAATTATCAGGTCGAATATGTTGATCTTTCAGATGGCGATAAGGTGCTTTTCTCAAAGTCACCTGTGCTGAATTTTGCAAGAATTGATTCGGCTGATTGAATAAGGTATAACCGATACGGTGTGTGGCATACAATTATGATGTATGTCCTGAAATAAGAGGGCGGAGTATCTTCGCCCTTATTGCTATATTAGAGTGAGGTGTAAAATGTGGCGTTTAAGAGAGATGCTATGAATAAGAACAGTCTTACCGCAAAAAGAGGTGTGCTTTTGCTTGCGCTTTTTGCTGTCGTACTTATGGGTGCATGTATATTGCGAATAGGTTATCTTTCGGTAATCAAGGGAGAGGAATACAGAGAAAAAGCAGAGCAGCAGCAGTTGAGCGTTTCAACACTGAATGCTACACGCGGTACTATATATGACAGCAATATGAATGTGCTTGCGCAAAGTGCCTCTGTATGGCTTGTATATGTTAATCCCAGTAAGGTTACCGCGGAAAATAAGTCCAAGGTTATAAACGGACTTGTTGAAATATTAGAGGTTGATGCAGAAAAGCTCAGTGCGGATATTGATGCACATGCTTCTCAGGGGTATCTTAAGGTTAAATCACAGATAGAATACAGTCAGCAGGCTGCACTTAAGGAATATATATCTGAAAACGGGCTTAATAATATTATCTGCATAGATCCTGATACAAAAAGATATTATCCCAATGCATCTCTTGCATCTACCGTACTTGGCTTTACGGGTACAGACGGAAACGGTCTTTACGGAATAGAATATTTTTATGATGATATGCTTACGGGAACGGACGGCAGAATTGTAACAGCAAAAGACGGTGTTCAGAGTGAGCTTATGAATGCCTATGAAACAGTTTACGACGCCCAGCAGGGCTTTAGTCTTGTTCTTACGATAAATTCTGAGATACAGACTATACTTACCGATGCTCTTGCAGCCGCATTAAAGGAAACCGGGGCAAAAAATGTATACGGAATTGTCAGCGAAACATCAACGGGTGCAATACTTGCCATGGCAAATCTTCCCGACTATGACCCGAACAATCCGAGTGAGATCACTTCGCAGGCAGATCTTGATAAAATTGCATCGGCACAAACCGAAGAGGATATAAAAAAGTTTACGCAGGAAGCCCGTTATTCCCAGTGGAAAAACAAATCTATTGCAGACTTCTATTTCCCCGGCTCTGTATTCAAGACCTTTCTTGTTTCGGCTGCACTTGAAGAAAATGTTATAACGGAAAACACGGCATATACCTGCTACGGTACTATTTCCGCTGCGGGAAGAACTATAAAGGACTATAATCCCAAAGGTCACGGTGCGGAAACACCGAGAACGCTTCTTGTTAATTCCTGTAACACTTTTTCTGTTGTAGTGGGACAGAAGCTCGGTGTTGATCTTTTCTATAAATATTACGAGGCATTCGGTTTTACCGAAAAAACAGGCATTGATATAAGCGGTGAAGGCTTACCCTATGCCGGTGTTACATATTATGATCCCGATATTTCATTTTCTGCATCTGACCTTGCCAGTGCATCCTTCGGACAGGGTAACTCGGTAACACCTTTGCAGGTTATAAATGCAATAAGTGCAATAGGTAACGGCGGTTATCTTATGACACCGTATCTTGTTGACAAGGTGCTCGATATTGAAGGCAATATTGTTAAGGAAACACAGCCTGTTGTTAAAAGACAGGTTATTTCTGAAACAACGGCATCAATAGTTGCCGATTATATGAAGGATGTTGTTAATACAGATAAGGGTACAGGTAAAAATGCATATGCTGCAGGCTATGCGGTTGCAGGTAAAACAGGTACATCGGAAAAGCTTTCCGAAGGTGAAGGTGTATATATAGCTTCATTTGCAGGCTTTGCTCCCTATGATGATCCGGTTATTTCCGTTGTTATTATCATAGATGAACCCAAAGGCTATAACTATTCGGGCGGTGCTATTGCAGCTCCCGTTGCAGGTGAGGTTTTTGAAAAATCCCTCAAATATCTCGGTGTTGAGCAGTCTTTCTCTGAGAAAGAGCTCGCTGAAATGATAGTAACAACACCTGATGTTACGGGTAAAGCTGTTGATGCGGCAGAAAAAGAGCTTGAGGGCGCAGGCTATACCGTAAGAATTATAGGTGACGGTGCTTCTGTAATAAGTCAGTCGCCCGAAGCCGGAAGAGCAACTCCCGCAAACGGTGTGGTTATTCTCTACACCAAGGCAGATTCGGAAAAAGAAACTGCTGTTGTTCCTGACTTTACGGGACTTACGGTTTCACAGGCAAATAAGCTTGCCGTAAGCCGCGGTCTTAATATCAAAATATCAGGCAGCTCTGCAAGTAACTCCGAGGTTGTTGCTTACAGACAGGAAACTGAAAGCGGCAGTGAGGTTGAGCAGGGAACTGTTGTGACCGTATATTTCAAAACCACCGTGGGTGTCGGTGACTGATAAAACGGATGCGGAAGAAAGAGAAAGAATAATAAATCTGAAATTAATCGGAGGTAATTATTTTGACTCTTCATTCACTTTTAAAAGAAATCGGTATTGAGTGTAATTTTTCGGATTGTGAGGTCACCTCGGTGACAGACAGAATTGAAAATGTACATTCGGGAAGCGTGTTCGTGTGTATACACGGCAGAAATTATGACGGGCATCAGTTCGGAGAGGAAGCACTTAAAAAGGGTGCCGCGGCAATTATCAGTGAAAGACCTATAAGCTGTGAAAGATGTGTGCTTCTCCGAAATACAAGAGTTGCATTCGGCTTTCTTTGCAGTGCCTTTTTTGACCATCCCGAGGATAAGCTTAAAATTATAGGTATTACGGGAACAAACGGAAAAACGACCACCGGATATTACCTGCGTCATTTTCTTGAGAGTGCGGGATATAAATGCGGTGTTATTGGTACGCTCGGCTGTGACCATAATGAAAATCTCCTTTCTACGGGGTACACCACTCCGTCATGCGATATTCTGTTTGAAGCACTCGAGTCAATGGTAAGGGATAAATGCGAATACTGCATTATGGAGGTTTCATCACAGGCACTTGCGCAGAACAGGGTTGATGCTTTGACCTTTGAAACAGGAATTGTTACAAATATCGGTTCTGAGCATCTTGATTATCACGGCAGTATAGAGCGTTATGTCCGTGATAAATGCAGGATAGTGACCCTCAGTAAAAAAATGCTTCTTAATAATGATGATGCATATATTGATAGCTTTTTGTCGGATTGTAATTCAAAAAAATGTCTGATGTATTCCGCAAAATCAAATTATTCGGATTTTATGGCAAAAAATATCCGTATTACTTCTTCGGGGATTTCATATATTCTGCTTACGCCCAAGGGTATTGCAAATGTTTCGTGTGCTGCGTTCGGTGAATTCAGTGTGTATAATTCTCTTGCAGCAGCGGCTTGTGCCGTGCTTTGCGGTGTGGACCTTGCAAAAATAGAGAAAAGCAGTCCGCTTTTGCCTGCAATTAAAGGAAGGTTTCAGATTATAAAATCTGAGCGCTGTAATGTGTGTATTGATTTTGCTCACACTCCTCAGGCACTTATGAATGTTTTGCAGACCTTAAGAAAAATGTATACCGGTAGGATAATTACGGTTTTTGGCTGCGGAGGCAACAGAGATAAATCAAAAAGACCGGAAATGGGAGCGGTTGCTTCTCAGATGTCAGACTGTGTTATCATAACCTCTGATAATCCGCGCAATGAAAATGAGCAGGATATTATAAATGATATTCTTTCCGGTATAAAAAAGCGTTCTTCAAATATTTTCTGTGAAAAGAACAGAGAAAAGGCGATTGAACTTGCTCTCAATAAGGCAACAGCCGGAGATGTTGTTCTTATTGCAGGAAAAGGACATGAGGAATATCAGATAACAGGTGATAAACAAATTTTTTTCAGTGATGAAAAATGTGTGAGAAATATATTGGATTAGGAGAATGAGATAAATGGATTTATGGCTTGCTGTTTTATTAAGTATTGTTGTAGGCTTCGCTGTGTCATGGGGGTTGGGCTTTGTTGTTGTTCCGTGGCTTCATAAGCTTAAATTCGGGCAATCTATACTTGATATAGGTCCGAGCTGGCACAAAAAGAAGCAGGGAACACCCACTATGGGCGGTATTCTTTTTATCGCAGGCTTTGTTGCAAGTCTTGTTATTGTTCTTGTTACAGATAAGCTTCTGGGCGGAAATATTCTGCTTTATAACAACGACAAAGCATCAGATGTTGTTTATATAAAAATATTCAGCGGTATACTTATGTCGGCAGGCTTCGGTTTTATCGGGTTTATGGATGACTATATAAAGGTTGTCAAGAAAAGAAATCTCGGTCTTACCGAGCTTCAGAAAACCGCATTACAGCTTCTGGTTATAATTGCATACCTCTTTACTCTTTATAAATCAGGCGTAAATTATATGTTTATTCCTTATTACGGGATGCTGGAGAATACAGCCCTGTTCTGGATTATCGGTGTTATCGGCATATACTGTACCGTAAATGCTGTGAACTTTACAGACGGTGTTGACGGACTGTGCACAAGTGTAACAGCTGTTGCCTGTGTTGCATTTGCAGTTGTTGCAGTTCTTCTTAACTATATGGGTGTGAGTATTCTTTGCTGTGCACTGTTCGGTGCGCTTATCGGCTTCCTTGTGTGGAACTGGAATCCCTCAAAGGTTATTATGGGTGACCTCGGTTCACTTTTCCTCGGAGGACTTATATGTACATTTGCGTTTGCAATTGATGCTCCCTGGCTTATAATTTTAATCGGTATTATTTATGTCGCCGAATTCGGTTCCGATATATTACAGATAGCATATGTTAAAACTCACAACGGAAAGCGTCTGTTTAAGATGGCTCCCATTCATCATCATTATGAAATGTGCGGTTGGAATGAAAAGAAGATAAGTAAAGTATTTTCTCTTGTTACTCTTATAGGATCCGTAGCCGCAATTGCACTTGTCTGGTTTGGCAGAATACGATAAAACAGTAAAGTAAAACAACTTTACATTAAAGGAGGAATCCCCTATGGGCTCAACATTCAGCGGTATAAAAAAATACATAGATTCAAAGGGAGGACTCTTTGCAAAGGGGACTATTGACCTTAAGCTTTTTGCTTTTGTTCTGCTGATGCTGGTCATCGGTCTTGTTATGCTTCTTTCCGCAACCTATCCGTATGCATATTATTATGAAAATGACTCTATGCTCTATTTCAGAAAACAGTGCATAGGTGCTGTGTTCGGTTTTGTTGTAATGCTTTTTATATCAAAGCTTAATTATAATTTGTTCAGAGAAATAGGGGCAGTTCTGGGAACTCTCGGTTCTTTCGGATTGTTGGTAATTGCACTTTTTATGCCTGAATATAACGGTACTCACCGATATATTTACTTGGGCTCATTTCAGTTTCAACCTTCTGATGTTGCCAAGTTTGCTCTGATTCTTACGCTTGCCTGTCTGCTCGATAAATACCATCATGCTGTGTTAAGTAAAAAGCCTTTACAGGCAAAGATTTTTGTAAAGGTAAATTCGTTTATAGGTAAACCTGTTTTTAATTATTCTCTGAAAATGATTGCTGTTTGCGGAATTATTGTTGTTCTGTACACAGGACTTGTTATAGCGGGAAGCCATCTTTCGGGTGCAATACTTATGTTGTGTATAGGCATCTCCCTTTTGTATCTCGGTGAGATAAGAGGAAAGTGGTTTGTGGCCGGTATAATAGGCGGAATATTGCTTATTTATGTTGCATATGAATCGGGAATTCTTAAAGGCTATATGGAAGAGCGAATAACTGCATGGCTTGATAAAGATTATCAGCCACTCGGTGCCAGATGGCAGGTAAATCAGGCTCTTTATGCTATAGGCTCAGGAGGATTGCTAGGAAAGGGCTTAGGTAATTCGACCTTGAAGTATCTGTATGTTTCCGAGCCGCAGAACGATATGATTTTCTCAATCGTTGTTGAAGAGCTTGGATTTGTAGGTGCTGCACTGATTATTATTCTGTTCGCTCTTATTGTGTGGCGCGGAGTTGTTATAGGTGTCAATGCACAGAACCGCTACGGAGCACTCATTGCTATGGGTGTTGTTTTTCAGCTTGCCGTTCAGGTTATTCTCAATATTGCCGTTGCAACCGACTCAATACCGAATACGGGTATTTCTCTTCCGTTTTTCAGTTACGGACGAACGGCTCTTGTTATGATGCTGATTGAATTCGGCTTTGTACTGAGTGTTTCGAGAACAGCAAAAATACGAAGAAGATAATTCAGGAGATAATTTTATGAGAGTTTTGTTTGCCGCAGGCGGGACGGGAGGACATATAAATCCTGCTCTTGCTGTTGCTCAGGAATTAAAAAGCCGTTATGCCGATGCACAGATTCTGTTCGTAGGCACAAAAAATAAAATGGAAGCAAATCTTGTTCCCAAAGCAGGCTTTGATTTTGCATCCATAAACATAAGCGGCTTTCAACGCTCTTTTGCCATTGAAGATATAATATATAACCTGAAAACACTTGCCCGTTTATCAGTTGTTTCGGGACAGTGTAAAAAAATAATAAAAGAGTTTAATCCTGATGTTGTTGTGGGCTTCGGAGGGTATGTCAGCGGTCCTGTTGTCAGAACAGCGCATAAAATGGGGATAAAAACTGCAATTCACGAGCAGAATGCATTTCCGGGAAAAACTAACATCGCTTTATCAAAATATGCCGATGCTGTTATGCTGACTTCCGAAAATGCCGAAAAGCATATGAAATGCAGCACAGCACCTGTTAAAACGGGCTTGCCTGTAAGAGAAGAGATTTTATGCGCCGACTATAATGAAGCAAGAAACGCTTTAGGCTTTACTTCACAGGATACTGTTGTGCTGTCAACGGGAGGAAGTTTAGGTGCGGAATCAATAAACCGCACAATGTGTGAGATTATTCCCAAGTTTTCCGGCAGAAACATAATTTTTGTTCACGGCTACGGTCAGCTTGGTCGTTTTGTTCCCGAAGAGCTTAAAAAAGCGGGAATTGATATTGAAAATACAAAGAACCTGTTTGTGAGTGAATACATATACGATATGGCAAAATATATGGCGGCAGCAGACCTTGTTATAAGCCGTGCGGGTGCCAGCTCCCTTGCAGAAATTCAGGCATTGGGAAAGGCTGCTGTTTTAGTGCCGTCCCCTTATGTTTCAGAAAATCATCAGTATCATAATGCTATGGCTCTTCAGGAAAAAAATGCAGCTATTGTAATAGAACAAAAAGAACTCACAGAGGAAAAAATAGCTGTGATTCTGGAGGAATTACTTTCCGACAGAGAAAAATATCAGACAATAGGAAAGAATGCCCGTAATATGGCTTTAACAAATGCAAAGAGGCATATATGCGACATAGTTCTTTCTTTGATTAAATAATGCAATTGTAACACGGACATAGCCCCTTTCATAAAATGTGAATGATTTATTTATGCTTTGAAAGGGTGTAGGTTGTGAGTGTTTATGTTATAAACGGCGGGCAGCGTCTTATGGGCGAAACGGATGTGCAGGGAGCGAAAAACAGTGCCCTGCCTATTCTTGCGGCAACGCTGCTTTGCAACGGTAAAAGTGAGATACATAATTGTCCCGATTTGAGTGATATAGATGCCACTGTGAATATTTTAAGGCATCTCGGCTGCTGTGTGGACAGAAGCGGCAGTATGATAACGGTAGACAGCACTCAGGTCAGCGCAAATGAAATTCCCGATGTTCTTATGCGAGAGATGCGTTCATCGGTTATTTTTCTTGGTGCTATTCTTGCGAGAACCGGCAGAGTTTCTTTGTCAACCCCCGGCGGCTGTGAAATCGGCTTAAGACCTATAGACCTGCATCTTGAGGCGATGAAAAAGCTCGGTGCAGAGGTTAATGACGAATTCGGGCACATCAGCTGTGAAAGCAAGCAAAGACTTCACGGTGCAAAAATATCCCTCTCCTTTCCGAGTGTGGGTGCAACTGAAAACATCATGATTGCGGCAAGCACGGCAAAAGGCATAACCACGATTGTTAATGCTGCCAGAGAGCCTGAAATCAGTGATCTTGCAGATTTTCTTAACAGTTGCGGTGCAAGAATTTCAGGAGCCGGTGAGGGCACAATAACCATTGACGGTGTTGAAAAGCTTTCGGGGGCAATACACTCTGTGATTCCCGACAGAATAGCGGCGGCTACCATAATGGCGGCAACTGCAATGACTCACGGCAGAGTGTGTCTTAATAAAATTATCCCTGCTCACTTAGGTCCTGTTATTGATGTTTTTGAAGAAACAGGCTGCAGAATCAATACTTACGGAAGAAGCATACTTATAGAAGCACCGTCAAGACTTAAAGCGATAAAAACAATCCGCACAATGCCGTATCCGGGATTCCCTACGGATATTCAGGCACCTGTTGTTGCAATGCTCAGTATTGCTCAGGGAACCAGTGTTGTAATTGAAACAATTTTTGAAAGCAGATATAAGTATATCGGTGAGCTTGTGAGAATGGGAGCTAAAATCCGTGTTGACGGAAGAATAGCGGTAATTGAGGGTGTAAGAGAATTTCACGGTGTGCCGGTTATAACTCCCGACCTCAGAGGAGGAGCAGCACTTGTTCTTGCAGGACTTGCCGCAAAAGGACAGACCGAAATTTCCGAAATAAAGCATATAGACAGAGGATATGAAAAATTGGAGCAGACGCTGCAAAAGCTGTCTGCTGATATAAAAAGGGTAGATGATAATGAGTAATCCCAGACAGAAAAACAGAAACAGCGTTCCGCAGTCCAGAAGCGAGCAGATGCGCGTAAGTGCCAGCGGAAGAAAAAAGCGCAGAAAACTGAAGGACGGTTTTGTTCTGTTCTTGCTTTTTGTTGCTTTGATATGCGTAGGGCTTGTGTTGTCCCTGACTGTGCTGTTCAATGCAGAAAGTATTAATTGCGAAAACGCCGGGGTGCGCTATTCTGATTCGCAGATAATTTCAGTTGCAGGACTTAAAAAGGGTGACAATATGTTCAGGCTGAACACTGCCTTTCTTGAGTCAAAGATTGAAAAAGCCTTGCCTTATGTTGGGAAAGCCGATATAAAGCGCCGTTTGCCCGATACAATAGTTATTTGTGTGGAATATACTTCTGCAAGCGCCGCGGTTAAATACGGCTCGGGCTATGCTTTGCTTGATGCTTCGGGAAAGGTGCTGGAAACCGATGTTGCTGTTCTTTCGGACTATGTTGCCGAAATAAACGGTGTTGATGTAAAAAAGGCTGTTGCCGGGGAAACGGTAGAATTTACGGATTCCTCTTATCTTGAACATCTGACTCTTCTGACAAAAGAATTCCGTGATGCAGGGATTACACAGATAACGGCATATAATTTTGATGATATGAACAATGTTACTGTTGAAATTGATTATAAAATTGATGTTGTTTTCGGAAAAATGTCAGGCGTGGAAGGGAAGCTTGCCTTCGGCAAGGAGGTTATTCTGAAAAATCTTGATTCAGCAAAAGCAGGAAAGGTAATTATCGATTTAACTGAGGATAATGTTGCGTCCGTAAGGAATGAAAAAGATATAATTGCAGCAGATGAAGCTGCGTCCTCTGCTTATGCAGAGAGCCTTAACGGTGAAAGCGAAGTAAATACGGAAAATGAGCAAACCGCACATGCACAAGAAAGCTCATCAGAGCCATCAGGTGCAGATGTTGTCGGCTGAATTAAAGAGTAATTTCTCGCTTTTATGAGTTTTTGCAACACAATAGATAAAAAATAATACAACTTTTTGTTTTATTTAATGTTTTTGTTCTTGAAATTTCTGAATAAGTATGTTAGTATAAAATAAATTATAATGTTTGTTTATAACAAAGGTATAAATAAAAGCAATCGGAGGAAAATAATATGGGATTTGAAATGTCAAACGAGTACGATCTTGTAACTCAGATTAAGGTCGTAGGCGTTGGCGGCGGCGGCGGAAACGCAGTAAACCGCATGGTTGAATCAAATGTTCAGGGCGTTGAATTTATCGCAGTTAACACAGATAAGCAGGTTCTTATTAATTCAAAGGCCACCAACAAAATACAGATCGGTGAGAAGGCAACAAACGGTCAGGGTGCAGGCTCAAAGCCCGAAATCGGCAAAAGAGCTGCTGAAGAGAGTATGGAGGTTCTCAACGAAGCACTTGCAGGTACAGATATGGTCTTTATAACTGCAGGTATGGGTGGCGGAACAGGAACAGGTGCTGCTCCCGTTATTGCACAGCTTGCAAAGGATAAGGGGATTCTCACAGTAGGTATAGTAACAAAGCCTTTTGAATTTGAGGGCCGTCGCCGTATGCAGCAGGCAGAAGCAGGTATTGCAGAGCTCGCTCAGCATGTTGACAGTCTTATTGTTATTCCTAATGAAAGACTTAAGCTTGTTTCTGAACAGAAGATAACCTTCCTTAATGCATTCTCTATTGCAGATGATGTTCTCCGTCAGGGTGTAAAGAGCATTGCAGAGCTTATCAAAATTCCCGGAATTATCAACCTTGACTTTGCTGATGTAACATCTGTTATGAAGGATGCAGGTCACGCTCATATGGGTGTCGGCAGAGCCAACGGCAAGGATAAGGCTGAAAATGCCGCTAATGCTGCAATTTCCAGTCCTCTTCTTGAAACAACCATTCAGGGTGCAAAGGGTGTTATCATTCTTATTTCCGCTTCCAATGACATTACTCTTGATGAAGTTGATGTTGCTGCAACAATCGTTAAGAATGCAGCAGATATTGATGCTAATATCATCTTCGGTGTATCTACAGATGCAGCACTTGATGATGAAATGATCGTAACTGTTATTGCAACGGGCTTCGGCACAGATTCAAATGCAGTTGTTAATGCTCCTGTTGAGAAAAAGAATGCAGAACCCGCAGCAGATACTTCTTCAGACAAAGGTGTTGATGATGACAGCATTATAGACATCTTCAATATGTTCAAGAGCAACAACTGATATCCCGGAAAGGGCGAAATGTATTGACCTTAAAAAGGGTTTGTGCTGTTTTTTCAAATATTCTCGAATGTGATTTATCACAGCTTGATTCTTCCACCGAATTGTCGGAGTTTAATCTTGACAGCTTTGAGGTAGTTGAATTGCTTTCTTCTCTTGAAGAAGAGTTTGGCGTAAAATTAAAAACGGCTTACATTAAAAAACTTAAAACAGTCGGCGATGTTGTGGATCTTATTGATTCTCTGGCGGCTGACAGATAAATGTGAATACAGGGCGAAGCGGCTGTTTCGCCCTTTAGCATTTCAATGAAAGGAAAATTGTTATGGCTGATAACAAAAAAATGGTAGAAGCAATAACTTCAATGGAAGAAGATTTTGCTAAATGGTATACCGATGTGGTAAAAAAGGCTGATCTTATCGACTATTCAAGTGTAAAGGGCTGTATGATAATCCGCCCTTACGGTTATGCTATATGGGAGCTTATTCAGCGTCAGATGGATGACAGATTCAAGGCTTTAGGTCATGAAAATATATATATGCCTCTGTTTATTCCCGAAAGCCTTCTGCAGAAAGAGAAGGACCATGTTGAAGGCTTTGCGCCCGAGGTTGCATGGGTAACACACGGCGGCAGTGAGCCTCTTGCAGAAAGATTATGTGTAAGACCTACCTCTGAAACACTTTTCTGTGAGCATTATGCAAATATTGTTCAGTCCTACAGAGATTTGCCCAAGCTTTATAATCAGTGGTGTAATGTTGTAAGATGGGAAAAAACAACAAGACCTTTCCTTCGTTCAAGAGAATTCCTCTGGCAGGAGGGACACACGGTTCATGCAACAGCCGAAGAAGCTATTGCCGAAACAGAATGTATGCTCAATGTTTATGCTTCATTTTGTAAAGATGTTCTTAATATGCCCGTAGTAAAGGGCAGAAAAACAGAGAGTGACAAGTTTGCAGGTGCAGAGGCTACATATGCAATAGAAGCGCTTATGCATGACGGTAAGGCTCTGCAGGCAGGCACATCACACTATTTCGGTGACGGCTTTGCAAGAGCATTCAATATGACATATACCGATAAAGAAAACAAGCTTCAGTATGTTCATCAGACCTCATGGGGCACAACAACAAGACTTATCGGTGCGGTTATTATGTCACACGGTGATAATAACGGTCTTGTGCTTCCTCCCAAAATTGCTCCCACGCAGGTTGTTATTATTCCCATTGCTGCTCATAAGCCCGGTGTTATCGATAAGGCTGAAGAACTGACTCATAGACTTTGCAAGTCATTCAGAGTAAAGTGTGATAAGAGTGATAATTCAGCAGGCTGGAAGTTTGCAGAATATGAAATGAAGGGTGTTCCGCTTCGTCTTGAAATCGGTCCCAAGGATATTGAAAATAATCAGTGTGTGCTTGTTCGCCGTGATAATAGAGAAAAATACTTTGTTTCTCTCGATAACCTTGAAAGCGAAATAGACAGACTTCTTAATGAACTCGGTGAAGCTATCTACAATAAAGCTCTCAAGAACATTGAGAACAAGACATACAAATGCACAACTATTGATGAAATCAAGGACGCTCTGTCAAAGAACGGTGACGGCTTTGTCAAGGCAATGTGGTGCGGAGAAGAGGAATGTGAGGATAAGGTTAAGGAGCTTACGGGTGTGGGCTCACGCTGTATTCCCTTTGAACAGGAAAACCTCTCGGATGTATGCGTATGCTGCGGCAAAAAGGCTCAGCATATGGTCGTATGGGGTAACGCTTATTAATAAATATATAAAAAACGGTTGCAAGCACTCTTTCGAGGTCGCAACCGTTTTTATTATACTAATCAAGATTTATCTGGCGGGTTCAAGTGTATCAAGCTTAACTGCAACACGGAGAATCAAACGCGCATCATCGGACTTTATTTGACCGTCAAGCGTTGCATCGGCAGCAAGGAACTGTGCAGAACCTTCTTCAAAGGGTTCGAGGTTTACGGCTGCTCTCAAAGCAAGTCTTGCATCCTGAGATTTGATTTCACCGTCTCCGTCAATATCACCGAGGGTGTATTCAGGTTCTGTAATATAATGTCCGTTGCCTGTGCAATAATCGATTTCTGTTTTCTTTGAGTCAATAACAACGGAAGCTTTTGCTGTTTCTTCACAGGAATGCTCAAAGAATGAAGTTAATATGCGGTTTGCTGCGGAAATAACAGCAGGAATCAAAGGCTTTGCAAGGATATTGCCCGCTTTATCATTTGTTGCAACAAGTTTTGTAACTGATTCAATATCAAGATTAAGTAAGTTCTTAAGGAAAATATCAACAAGAGCTGTTTCAACATCAAGCTTGAAGGTTTCGTTGCTGACACCGTTAAGGAAAGATAAATCGATCATTTCGTTTATAAGAACATTGAGTTTATAGAAAGGACCGAAGCCGTCATATACCCCTCTTTCGTGAGCAATTCCTGTACTGTTTATAACAACAGGAAAGCCGTCGATGAAGTCAATAGCCCAGTCAACTATTTCATCAAGGAATTCGGTCCATCCCCAGCCTGCAGCCTTATATGCTTTGACCTTTTCGGGAGAAAGATTAAATCCTGTAAAATCAGAAGCTTCATTGAGTGCACAAACTGCAGCATCTGTTCCGATTGTGAGAAGAACATCAAGCCATTGCTTATCGGTTTTGTTAAGGAGTGTGCCGTTTTTGGCGAAAATTTTTGTGCGGTAAACGGAAGCATCGGCGCTGTCCCAATCGCCCATAGCATAGTATGCTGCAAGAACTGCGAGCTCTTCAAGAGTGTCGGCACTATTGAGAGCTGATTTGCTTGCTTTTTCAAACCAATCGGGGAAAAATACCTTGAGAACAGCTACTCCCATTTCTTCAAGTGACATATCCTTGACAGCCTGCTGTGTAAATGCACTAAGGTCACATCCGAGCTTTTCGCTGTTTTGGGCAAGAATGGGAAGAATAAATTTGCAGACCTTTTCCAGGTTTTTGTTTATATTTTTGTTTGAGCCTGTTTTAAGATTAAGGGCATTATAAGTGTCTTTTGTGAGAATAACCTTAAAGAGCTTACAGACCATATTGTTGAACTGAGCAATCAAATCAGTATCTTTGGCTTCAAAGAATTCGCTGAAGGTATCCTGTTCAAAAACATAATCCACATTGATATAATCTGCAATTTCCGGTACATCCTCAACAAGGTCATTCAGAAGCTCTCTTACATCCGTATTGAGGGGTTCAACTAAAAGATTTGCATATATCATATCACCGTATTCCCCGAGAATTTCATAAACGGAGAGCTTTGTGAGTGCAGTAGCTTCTTTTGCAGAAACTGTTTTGTCGGAATCTGTAACCAGCTTTAAGAAAGCAACAGCAAGAAGCTGGTCTGCTGTATATTTTGCATAAGGAGAGTTCACTCTTTCTGTTTCAAGACCGATAAGGTCATAAATCATATCAAGCAGAGCATCCTTGCTTATTGTGTTTTTGATTGTTTTGTTAAGATCGGCAATGCCTACGATGTCATTTAACAGACCGAGATCCAGCTTGCCTTTCAGTGCTTTGCCTATGATTGCAGTATTATCTGCAACCAACTGAATAAGTGAATAAATGAGCGTGAGATTATCTTCATCCGAGCCTGTCCGTACACCTGTGATTGCCGAGAAATTGAAATCCTCAAGATCCCCGTATGTATCGGCATCCACTCCCAGTATTTTGTTGTGAACAACGCTGTTAAGAGTTTCCATGGTTTTCATAATGCCGTCAACATCATCAATGTCAATAGTAAGTCCCAGCATTTTTGTCATACTTGTAACGGTGCTCCACCAATCCTGAGCAGTAAATTCAGTCACAAGGTCTGGAAGAATAGCATTGAACCAGTTGATAAGTATAGTCGCATTCTGTGCAGGGGTGTTATACACAACCTTCTGCTTGCCGATTGTTTTCTGAAGAGCTCTTATTGCTTTTAATGTCATATCAACTCCTTCTTCAAGGTCAGCTGAAATATCATCATTGTCTTCAGTTATGTCATCAAAAGCATCTTCTGCTTTATCGGTAAGCTCAGTGTTTCCGAGCCCAAGAAACAGAAGCTTTAATATGGTGCCGATTGTGCTTTCTTTTTGCTTATTGAAGTTGTTTATCAGGTATTCAATAAGTGCTGTGATATTATCTGTTTCTATAAAGTTATCAATGCTTGTTATTTTTTCTTTATTGATTGCATCTGCCGTTGCATTAAAGGGGATGACAGAAATTACTATCAAAACAGACAGAATAACACTGATAATTTTGGCGTACTTTTTCATTTTTTTATGTCCTTTCTTTAACTTCTGTGAAAAATATTTCAATTACAGTTTAAAACATTAGCATTAGATTGTCAATAATCTAATATTTGGTTTTAAAATAAATATATGCGCTGTTTCGAGTATATTTGATAATCTTATCAAAACATATAAATAAATCTCCCGTATTGTTTGTAAAAAATGCAGAAACTTAAAATAAACTGTAAAAGTGATTAAAATTTTCTTGATTTTGTGTTAAGGTTCGTTTATACTGTATTTGTTGCTTTTTTATGAATTGTTTTTTTGTTGAGGTGTGAGGAATGAAACTTCTTGAAGAAAAAATTTTAACAGACGGCACAGTGCTTCCCGGAAATATTCTCAAGGTTGATAATTTCCTTAATCATCAGATAGATGTTGCATTTCTCAGCAAAATAGGCGAAGAGTTCTACAATATTTTTTCATCTGAAAATATCACTAAAATCCTCACGGTTGAGGCGTCGGGTATTGCCATTGCATGTGCAGCTGCACAGCATTTTAATGTTCCTGTTGTGTTTGCAAAAAAAGGTCAACACAAAAACATCGGTACTGATTGCTATACTGCAGAGGTTTTTTCTTTTACAAAAGGCACTTCGTATACAGTAACGGTTTCCAGAAAATATCTTAATGAGAATGATAATATCCTGATTCTTGATGATTTTCTTGCAAACGGTCAGGCGGCGTTAGGCCTTATCAAGATAATTGAAGACGCCAATGCAAAGGTTGCGGGTGTGGGCATCGTTATCGAAAAGGGTTTCCAGCAGGGTGGAAGGCTTATAAGAGAAAAGGGTGTCAGATTAGAGTCTTTGGCAGTTGTTGATTCTATGACTGATGATTCCATCAGTTTCAGAAGCAACAATTGATAAAGAATATAAAATACAAAAATTTGGAGGAAACCACAGTGAAAAAAGTATTTAAAGTACTTGCTCTCGTTCTTGCTCTTTCAATGGTAGTTGCATTTGCGGCTTGCACAGGCAACACAAATGATGAAACAACCACAGCAGCTAACGAAGAGACCACAGCAGGTGAAGTAGTTGAAGTTAAAGTAGGCTTTATCTTCCTTCACGACGAACAGTCAACTTATGACAAGAACTTTATGGATGCAGCAAAGGCTGCATGCGAAACAATGGGCGTTGAATATGCTCAGAAAACTCAGATTCCCGAATCAAATGCTTGTTATGATGCAGCAGTTGAGCTTATTGAAGTTGACGGCTGTAATGTAATTTTCGCAGACTCTTTCGGTCATGAAGCATTCCTTATGCAGGCAGCTGAACAGTATCCTGATGTTGAATTCTGCCATGCAACAGGTACACAGGCTCACACATCTGAACTTGACAATTTCCACAATGCATTTGCTGCTATCTACGAAGGCAGATTCCTTGCAGGTGTTGCTGCAGGTATGAAGCTCAATGAAATGATTGAAGCAGGTGACATCACAGCTGAAGAAGCTAAGATGGGTTATGTTGGTGCTTTCACATTTGCTGAAGTTATCTCCGGTTACACATCCTTCTATCTTGGCGCAAAGAGCGTTTGCCCCACAGTTACAATGGATGTTAAGTTCACCGGCTCATGGTATGATGAACAGCTTGAAAAGGAAGCTGCTCAGGCTCTTATCAACGGCGGTTGCGTACTTATCAGCCAGCACGCTGACTCAATGGGTGCTCCCACAGCTTGCGAAACAGCAGGTGTTCCCAATGTTTCCTACAACGGTTCAACAATATCTGCTTGCCCCAACACATTTATCGTATCCTCCAGAATCAACTGGGCTCCCTACTTTGAACATATGATTGAATGTGTTCAGACAGGTAAGGCTATTGAAAAAGACTGGACAGGTACTATTGCTACAGGCTCTGTAGTTCTTACAGACATCAACGAAGCTGTTGCTGCTGAAGGCACAGCTGCTAAGATTGAAGATGTTAAGGCAGGCTTTGCTGACGGTTCAATCAAGGTATTTGATACCGCAACATTCACCAAGGGCGGCGAAACTCTCACTTCCTATATGGCTGATGTTGACACAGACGATAAGTTTACACCCGATACAGAAGCTATTGCAGACGGTTACTTCCATGAATCAGAATACCGTTCAGCTCCCTACTTCGATATTCAGATCGATGGTATCACTCTTCTTGATACAAACTTCGGCTAATATTTGATCGCAGTCTAAGGCGGAGAACATCCGTCTTAGACTGATTTTGAAGAAAACGCTGTATGTTTTACAGCCTTTTCTTGAGAATTTACAGGAATGGGGGTTCAAGGGTGGAAAGGAAACCTGCTATTGAACTTAAAAACATAACAAAAAGATTTGGCGCAAAGGTTATCGCCAATAAAAATGTAAATCTTACCGCATACCGCGGTGAGATTCTTTCCATTCTCGGCGAAAACGGCAGCGGAAAAACCACGCTTATGAATATGATTTCGGGAATTTATTTCCCTGATGAAGGTCAGATTTTTGTTGACGGTGAGGAAGCTGTTATAACATCTCCGAAGGATGCTTTTTCTTATAAAATAGGTATGATTCATCAGCATTTTAAGCTTGTTGATGTTTTTAGTGCTGCCGAAAATATTGTTTTAGGCATAGAGGACGGTAAATATAACCTTAAAAATTCAATCAAGGATATTACCGCAATCAGTGAACAGTATGGCTTTGATATACAGCCGGAAAAGAAGATTTATTCAATGTCTGTTTCGGAAAAGCAGACGGTTGAAATTATCAAGGTGCTGTACAGAGGTGCAGATATTCTTATCCTTGATGAGCCAACCGCTGTTTTAACCCCTCAGGAAACAGAAAAGCTTTTCAGTATTCTTCGTAATATGCGTGATGACGGCAAGTGCATTATTATTATTACACACAAGCTTCACGAGGTGCTTTCTCTTTCAGACAAGGTTGCGGTTCTCAGAAAAGGTGAGTATGTCGGTACAGTAAATACAGCAGAAACCAATGAAGCCGAGCTTACCGAAATGATGGTAGGTAAAAAGGTTGAACTCAATATTCACAGAAGTGAACCCAAGGACAGTGTTGACAGACTTCAGGTAAACGGACTCACCTGTGTTGACAGACAGGGTGCAACAGTTCTTGATGATGTGTCATTTACGGTAAAAAGCGGTGAAATCCTCGGTATTGCAGGTATTGCAGGCTCAGGTCAGAGAGAATTGCTTGAGGCAATTGCAGGACTTCAGCATCTTTCAAGCGGTGAAATCAAGTATATAAATCCTAAGAACGGAAATATTGAAAATCTGCGTGATAAAACTCCCGTGCAGATAAGAGATATGGGTGTCCGTCTTTCTTTCGTGCCTGAAGACAGATTAGGTATGGGACTTGTCGGCAATATGGATATTGTTGATAATATGATGCTTCGAAGCTATACAAAGGGACGCTCAATCTTTCTGCAAAGAAAAGCCCCCAAGGATCTTGCAATGAAGATAATCAAGGACCTTGAGGTTGTAACGCCCGGTGCCAATACACCCGTACGCCGTCTTTCCGGCGGTAATGTACAGAAGGTTCTTGTGGGCAGAGAAATTGCGGCATCGCCTACAGTTTTAATGGTTGCATATCCCGTAAGAGGACTTGATATCAACTCTTCTTATACAATTTATAATCTTCTTAACGAACAGAAGGAAAATAATGTCGCAATAATATTTGTTGGTGAGGATCTTGATGTTCTTGTTGAACTTTGCGACAGAATTATGGTTATAGGTTCAGGCAGAATAACAGGTATTGTTGATGCCAGAACCACAACAAAAGAAGAAATCGGTCTTTTGATGACAAAGTCAAACAAAGACGGAAAGGAGACAGTAAATGACTAAAGTAAAGCATCACCGTGAACCGCTTTTTCATATAGTAAAGCGTGATGATATGGCTTGGTGGCAGGCATGGCTTGTCAGAATAGCAACAATAGTAATTTCTGTTTTCCTTATGGGCTGTCTTTCAAAGATGCTCACGGAAAAAAGTCTTCTTGAAACATTTGAGATTATGTACCGTGGTGTTCTCGGAAGAATCGAAACAGGTTCAACCGTAATGCTCTGGAAATATCTTCAGGAAATTGCAATACTTCTTTGTCTTGCTCTTGCACTTACCCCCGCATTCAAAATGAAATTCTGGAACTGCGGTGCTGAAGGACAGGCACTTATCGGCGGTCTTGCATCTATGGTGTGTATGATTGAGTTCGGTAAAACTCTTTCATATCCCGTTTTGCTTATAGTTATTGCTATAACAAGTATGCTAGCAGGTGCTGTTTGGGGACTTATTCCCGCAATATTTAAGGCACTTTTTAATACAAATGAAACTCTGTTCACTCTTATGATGAACTATATTGCTACGCAGATTATTGCTTATTATGTTTATATTGTAGGCGGTGGCTCCAATGTTATACAGCCTGTTGCAGAGGGTAATCTTCCTGTTATAGGTAACAACAGATATCTTGTGAATGTTGTTGTTGTTGCTCTTCTTACACTTTTTGTATATGTTTATCTGAAATACAGCAAGCACGGTTATGAGATTTCCGTTGTAGGTGAAAGCCAGAATACCGCTCGTTATATCGGAATTAATGTTAAAAAGGTTATAATCCGCACAATGGCAATTTCAGGTGCACTCTGCGGTGTTGCAGGTATGCTTCTTGTTGCAGGTACTGACCATTCAATAAACACAAACACCGTTGGCGGGCAAGGCTTTACCGCTATTATGGTTTCGTGGCTCGGTCAGTTTAATCCTTTTATAATGGTTCTTATGACAGGTCTTATCTGTTTCTTGCGTCTTGGTGCAGGTAAGGTTGCTGATACCTGTATGCTTAATTCTTCCTTTGCGGATATCGTTGTCGGTATTGTCATTCTTTGTGTTGTCGGCTGCGAATTCTTTATCAGATATTCTATAAAATTCCGTCACAGCAAGAAGGAGGTTAACGCATGATAATTCAGTTTATTTGTCGAGCAATACTTCTTGGTGTGCCGCTTCTTTACGGCTCAACAGGTGAAATTATAACCGAGAAATCAGGTCACCTTAATCTTGGTATTCCCGGCATAATGTATGTCGGTGCAATAAGTGGTGTTATAGGAGCATTTCTTTATGAGAATTCTTGTACAGGCGCTATGAACGGCGTTTTGGCTGTTCTTATTCCCTTTATCTGTGCAATAGTCGGTTCAATTCTTATGGGACTTGTTTACAGCTTTTTAACCGTAACTCTCAGAGCAAATCAGAATGTTACAGGTCTTGCCATTACAACCTTCGGCATAGGCTTGGGTAACTTCTTTGGCGGTTCTCTTATCAAGCTTATGAGCAGCGACCTGCCCTCAATCGCTCTTACAAAAACAAGTGCGTTCTTTTCCGTTAAGCTTCCTTTTGCAGATGATCTGGGGGCTGTGGGAGAAATATTCTTTTCTCATGATTTCCTCACTTATCTTGCAATTATAATAGCAATAGTAACAAGCTTTGTTCTCAACAAAACCAGAGTAGGCCTTAATCTCCGTTCTGTTGGTGAAAATCCTGCAACAGCTGATGCAGCAGGTATCAATGTAACAAGATATAAATATCTTGCGACCTGTATAGGCAGTGCAATAGCAGGTCTCGGCGGATTGCAGTATGTTATGTCATATGCAAACGGTGTATGGTCAAACAATGCTTTCGGTGACAGAGGTTGGATGGCAATTGCACTTGTTATTTTCGCCCTCTGGAAGCCTTCATTTGCTATTTTCGGTTCATTTATATTCGGTGCATTGTGCAATGCAAATAACTATATTCAGGGACTCGGAGCAGAAACCCAGGAGCTTTTCAAAATGCTTCCTTATGTTGTTACTATAGTTGTTCTTATAATAACAAGTATGAGAAAGAAGAGAGAGCATCAGCCTCCTGCTTCGCTTGGTATTTCATATTTCAGAGAAGAAAGATAATTTAGTAAAAAAGGAAACCTTATTTGAAAAGGTTTCCTTTTTTAATGTGTTTCAGATGCTTGATATTTTTTTAGTTTTATGTTATTATAATTCAGATTGGAAAGGAAGTGGAATATATGCTGCATAAAAGAATATTGCGTACTCTTGCACTTATAATTTCTGTTGCGCTTATGCTTGCTTCCTGCTCATCGGACGGTACTGTTTCTTCATTTTTCTCATCAGACCGTGATATAAAAACAGGTGTTTCGTCGGTATCTCTTCATTCTGCGGCTTTTAAGGATTATACCTTTGCCGCCTCATCCGGACTTATAGAGCTTTACTTTGACACACGAACCACATCGGTTGCAGTGTATGATACCTCAGCAGAGTTCGTGTGGTCGGCACTTCCCGCATATTCAAACGATAAATCAGCTATAGTAAATCTCAAGCTCAGTAATTCTGATGAAATATATTATCTCAATTCGCAGGACAATTCAGTTGCATATTCCTCCTACAGCACAGAGTTTACTGCAGATACAATAAAAGTCACTTATTATATGTCAGACAGTGAGCAGACTGTAAATAAAGCTGTTTCCGTTCTCCAAAAGGGAGAGGTTTATGCTATTGTCCCCGTTTTGTATACGCTTGAGGACGGCAATCTTACTGTAAGTATAGACAGCTCTGAAATGTTTATTGCGGACGGTTTTGTTCTTGAGGCTTTAAGCGTGTTGCCGTATTTTGGTGCAATCTCTTATTCCGCCGATGCTTTGGCACTCGAAAAAGCTGAAGAAGAAACAACTGCTCAAGCTTTAACTCAGGATGAAAATCTGCCTGAAGAGGAAATACATCAGGAAAAGAATTTAATGTCCGATTTTATTTTAGTTCCTGACGGTTGCGGTGCGGTTATGTATACTGCTATGCAGGATGCTTCTACCGAAAGCCTTGCGTTTGAGGTTTACGGCAATGAAAACAACACCGAAGAAAAGAGTTCTGTTATCGGTGCATACGGTATAAAAAAAGCTTCTGCTGCATTTGTAGCTGTTATAGAGCAGGGCGAAGCAATAGCAACAATAAAAGCTTTCAGAGATAGTGCAAACACCGATAATGTGAATAATGTATATGCCGATTTCTCTATAAATCCGAGTCTTGAAACATCATCAAGACTGTATTATTCAGACAGATATGACGGCAAAATTGCTGTCCGTTACAGATTTATGTCGGGCAGTGAGGCGAATTATATAAGTATGGCGGCTTCTTGCCGAGAAGCACTTATAAGAAACGGAACACTTTCCTCAAAGTCTGTTTCATCGAATGAACTTGCTCTCAATATCTCGCTTATAGGCTCTGTTGACGGTTCATCTTCAAAGAAAACAACTGATTTTGAGGGTGCTCAGGATATTTTATCAGTATTCAAGGCTAAAGGTGTAAACAGTGTAAATCTTATATTCAATGCAATGTTTTCCGGTGGTTTTAATCAGCAGAATGCTGCTGATACGAAGATTCTGAAAACGCTTGGCGGAAATAACGGTTTTGACCAGCTGTGTGAATATGCAAAGAAACAGAGGTTTAATGTTTTTGCGGGTGTTAATATTTTAACCGCATCCGATTTGTCATCCGCTGAAAAAGCAAAAGGGCTTGACTCAAACAGAATAAAATACAGTGTTTCCAACCCCTTAGGTGAGCAAGCAGGAAAAACAGGTTACATCTTAGATGTTTTAGCTGCCGATAAGGTTGAGCAGAATATAATTGATTTGATGAACAGCACAAAGAATATTGATTTCGCAGGTTTTTGCATAAATGATGCCGCCAATCTTCTGTATGGTGATGCTTCCCTGAACAGTATCCGTGTAAAGGAGCTTTTGTCGGAAAATGTTTCTGCGTTGGCAACACAGAATAAGCTTATGCTGTCAGGAGCAAATTTCTATGCCCTTAAAAGTGCTTCTATGCTTGTTGATGTACCTTTCTATTCACAGTATGTTCCTACGGATGCATACGAGGCTGTGCCCTTTGTTCCTGCAATTTTACATTCAACCGTTGAATATTCAGGCAAAGCGGCAAATACCTGTTCTGTGCCTAAGCTTGAAATGCTTAAATGTATAGAATACGGAGGCATTCCGTATTTTATGCTTGTGTATGATTCCTCTTCACCTTTTTATTATGCCAATTCAATAAATGAAATTGTTGATTTTGCTTTGCGTGCAAATAAAGAGCTTTCTGATCTTACAAGTGCAAGAATTGTATCGCATTATTTTGTTGAAGACGGTTTGTTCTGCACTACTTATGATAACGGTGCAGTTGTTTATGTTAATTACAACAATTATTCGGTAACAATAGGTGAAATTTCGGTTTTGCCGTATGATTATCTGAGGATTAACTGAAAAATCTTTTTTCGGAAACGGAGAAGCTATGGATGAAAATTACGCTGCATTCACTCAGGGGACAACTCTGGGCGGATTGCACAATCAGAATGATATAAAAATATTACTTTGTTATATTCTTAAAAGCTTGGGGATTTCTCTTTCCCGAAGTGCTCTGACAGAAATTCTGCAGACTGCACAGCTGGTTAATTTTTTTGAAATAAACAATGCGCTTTCTTCAATCTGCGAGGCAGGCTTGGTTGTTTGTGAAAAAAAGGACGGGGATGAGTATTTTTCCCTTTCTCCCGACGGATTTTCCGTGGCTGAAAAGCTTGACACCGAATTATCCCTCCTTGTCAGAGATGCTGCCGTAAAGGCTGCTGTCGGTGTTGTTGCAAGGGAGAAAATGAAAGGCAGCGTTGAAACAAAGGTGCAGAAACTTTCCAAGGGTTACAATGTAATCCTGAGCATAAAGGATGCAGATACTATAATGATGCAAACAGTTTTGTATGCAGCAGACAGTCTGCAGGCTCAGACAATAGAGGAAAGCTTTCTCAGTAATCCCGAAAAGCTTTATTTGTCTATAATAGATTCATTAGTTTAAGGAAAAAAAGATATATGTATGAACAGATAATAAATGTTGACTCTATGGATCAGGCATTAAGCCTGTTTGGCAGCTTTGATGAAAATATACGCTTTATAGAAAAGGAGTTTTCTGTTGATATAATAAACCGCGGCGGTGCGCTTAAGGTCTGCGGTGATGTTGAACAGGTTGCAAAAGCGGTTAAAGCGATTGAAGGACTTATAATGCTTATAAACAAGGGTGAAGCCCTTAATGAGCAGAATGTTAGATATTGCATATCGCTTGTAAATGAGGGGAATGATGATAAGCTATCATCAATCGCCTCCGACTGCATCTGTATTACAATGAGCGGCAAGCCCATAAAACCGAAAACTCTCGGACAGAAAAAATATATAGATAAAATAAGTAATAATACTATTGTTTTTGGTGTGGGACCCGCAGGTACAGGTAAAACCTATCTTGCCGTTGCGATGGCTGTTAAAGCATTCAGGGCAAAAGAGGTAAACAGGATAATTCTTACCCGTCCCGCTGTTGAAGCAGGTGAGAAATTAGGCTTTTTGCCGGGGGATCTGCAGCAAAAGGTTGATCCGTATTTAAGACCCTTGTATGATGCTCTTTTTGATATGTTAGGTGCCGACAATTTTCAGAAATATCAGGAAAAGGGAAGCATTGAGGTAGCTCCCTTGGCTTATATGCGAGGAAGAACTCTTGATGACAGCTTCATAATTCTTGATGAAGCACAGAATACGACACCCGAGCAGATGAAAATGTTTTTAACACGACTCGGCTTTAATTCTAAAATAGTTGTAACGGGTGATGTTACACAGATAGACTTGCCCGACGGTAAAAAATCAGGCTTAAAGGAAGCTGTGAAAATATTAAAAGGCGTTGAAGATATTGAAACGGTGCGTTTTTCGGAAAAGGATGTAGTCCGTCACCGACTTGTTCAGGATATCATTAAGGCCTATGAAAAAAATGAAAAAAACGGAAAGTGACATATAGAGGGAGATATTTATGGCTGAAAAAATCAAAGTTATTATTTCAAATGACCAGAATACTGTAAAGGTGCCGTCAGGTGTCCGTCTTCTTATCAGACGCTGTTGCCATGCAGTTTTGCTGTTGGAAAACTTCAGCAATCCTGCAGAAATAAGCGTTCGTTTTGTTGATAATGAGCAGATAAAAGAGCTTAATTCACAATACAGAAAGATAGATAAGGAAACCGATGTTTTGTCGTTTCCGTTAGGGGAAAACGGTGAATATGATGTAAACCCCGAAACCAATGCTTGTGTGTTGGGCGACATAGTAATTTCGGTACAAAAGGCAATGGAGCAGGCTCAGGAATATAACCATTCTCTTGACAGAGAAATTGCCTTTCTTACAGTACATTCCATGCTTCATCTTTTAGGCTATGACCATGTGAACGGCGGTCTTGAAGCTGTCAGAATGAGAGAAAAGGAAGAAACCGTTCTCACTCAGTTAGGTCTTAAAAGAAACGGCAGCTATTATCTTGATGAGGAATAATTATGATTGAACAGAAAACTGCTTTTATTGCAATAGTAGGTTGCCCCAATGTCGGCAAATCTTCAATATTAAATCACCTGCTCGGTGAAAAAATTTCGATTGTTTCCAGTAAACCCCAGACCACAAGAACAAGAATTATGGGAGTGCTCACAAGAAACGAAATTCAGCTTGTGTTTACGGATACTCCCGGTTATCACAAACCAAAAAATAAGCTCGGAGAAAAAATGGTAAAGGCTGTGGGTGAGGGAATCCGCGATGTCGATGCCTGTCTTTTTGTGGTTGAACCCAAAGGTGAAATCAGAGAAGCAGAGCTTACTCTCATTAAAAAATTCAAAAAAGACAATCTTCCCGTTGTTCTTGCAATAAACAAGGTTGATACCGTTCAGAACAAAGAAGACATTCTTGCAAGAATTCTTGAATTTTCAAAGCTTTATGATTTTGAAGCAATAGTGCCTGTAAGTGCGCTTGACGGTAACGGACTTACTGACCTTTTAGGTGAGCTCGAAAAATTAAGCTTTCCGTCCCAGCATCTTTTTCCCGATGATACTCTGACCGACCAGCCTGAAAAGGTTATTGCCGCTGAGTATATAAGAGAAAAAATTCTCAGATATCTCGATAAGGAAATTCCTCACGGCACGGCAGTTGCCATTGAGTTTTTCAGAGAGAGAGAAACAGGGGATATTCTTGATATAGACGCCACTATTTACTGTGAAAAGGAAAGCCATAAGGGGATTATTATCGGTAAGGGCGGCGATATGTTAAAAAAGATTTCAACAGGTGCAAGAATAGAGATGGAACGCTTTTTTGACTGCAAGGTAAACCTTAAATGCTGGGTAAAGGTTAAAGAAGACTGGAGAAACAGAGAAGGACTTATTCATAATTTCGGACTTGACTGATGGAAAAATTCAATGTTGAAGGAATTGTAATAAAAACCTCTGTAACTGGAGAAGCAGATAAAATTCTCTGGATATTGACCCGTAACAGAGGAATCATAAGGGCATTTGCCAAAGGCGCAAGGGGCACAAAAAGCCGCCTTCACTCAGGCGCGTCCCTTTTTGCTTTCTGCTCATTTGGTGTGTATGAAAAAAATGATGTTTTTTATATAAATGAGGCAGAGGTTAAAGAAATATTTTTTGAATTAAGAACATCTGTTGAAAAATTAACTCTTGCACAGTATTTCTGCGAGGTACTTCTGAAAACCTTACCTGAAAATGTTGTCAGTGCTGAATATCTGCGTCTGCTACTTAACTGTCTGCATTTTCTTTGTAAGGATTCTAAACCCTCTTTGCTTATAAAGGCAGTATTTGAATTAAGAATTGCCGCTCTGGCAGGATATATGCCCTCTCTCGTTGCCTGCGATAATTGCGGTGAGTTTGAAACAAACGAGATGTATTTTAACTGTGAAAACGGTTTGCTGTTTTGCTTGTCCTGCGGAAAAAATACTGATGCCCCGTTATTTCCTTTGCCCGTAATAACAGCTATGCGGCATATCGTTTTTTCGTCTTTCGGCAAAATTTTCAGCTTTTCACTCTCCGATGAGCTTTTAGAAAAGCTTAATTTTATCACTCAGAAATATCTGGAAAATTGTTTTCAGCAAAAATTCAAGCTGCTTGATTATTATAATGAAGTTAAATAAATTTTAAAATTATTCTAAAAAACTATTGACTTTCCCTTTAGAATTATTATAATAAAATTAGAATAATTCAAAAAACGGAGGTGAGTCAATGACAAAGCAAAGAGCCGCTATATTAAAAGTTATGGCTGAAAATGACGGGCATTTTACCGCCGAAGAGATTTTTACCATGACAAAAAGTGTCTATCCGGGAATAGTTCGGGCAACGATTTATAATAATCTTAATGCCCTTGCCGAGGAAAACAGAATACGAAGAATCTGTCAGTCAGGTCAACCCGACAGGTTTGACAGAAATCCTATGCCCCATGAACATATAATATGTACCGAATGCGGCGATGTTGTTGATGTCAGCATTAAGGATTTTAAGAATAAGCTTCAGAAGGAGCTTCATCTGGAAGTTGATGATTATGAGCTTGTGATACATTGTAAATGTTTAAAATGCGCAGCAAGTATTGCATAAAAAAACACAAAAAAATATATAATAAAAAACGGAGGTATTACAATGGAACTTAAAGGAACAAAAACAGAACAAAACTTAAGAGCAGCATTTTCAGGTGAAAGCGAAGCAAGAAATAAGTATACTTATTTTGCTTCTGTTGCAAAAAAAGAAGGCTACGAACAGATTGCAGCACTTTTTCAGGAAACAGCAGATAATGAAAAAGAACATGCAAAAATGTGGTTCAAGGCTCTCGGCGGTCTCGGTGACACTGCAGCAAACTTAAAAGCAGCTGCAGCAGGCGAAAACTACGAATGGACTGATATGTATGCAACCTTTGCAAAAGAAGCTGAAGAAGAAGGCTTCACAGAATTAGCTGCAAAATTCAGAGCAGTTGCAGAAATCGAAAAGTCGCACGAAGAAAGATATCTTAAGCTTCTTTCAAATGTTGAAATGCAGAAGGTATTTGAAAAGTCTGAAGAGGTTATGTGGCAGTGCCGTAACTGCGGACATCTTGTTATCGGTAAAAAAGCACCTCAGATGTGCCCCGTATGCAACCATCCCCAGAGCTACTTTGAAGTAAGAAGCGAAAATTATTAATTTTACAAAAAAGCATAATCAGCCTCGGATTATAGAGGACAAAAAGCCAACGCAGATTTTTGTGTTGGCTTTTTTGTGTGCAAATATAGCTTTCCGTGAAAAAGTTGTATGGGATTTTAAATGCTGTTTCTTGAATGTTTTGCAATAAAAACACTCAAAATGCTGTCAAATAACAAGAAAATTACTTAAAAAATAAAAAATATTATTTAAAAGACTTGCAAAAGTAAATATCATATGTTAATATATGGTAGAAATGTAAATCACTTGGTGATAACATTGACAAAAAATGAAAAAATTGAGAGGATTTTGTTATGAGTCAGCAGAAAAAAGTTTTAATTGCGGAAGAGAATGGAGATTTTTTGAAAAATCTGATGGCAGCATTCAGAACATACGGTTTTGAATGTATGAGTGTACCAAAGGACGGGGAGCAGATAATTTCAGTTTTGGAAAAATATCAGCCTGATATAATTATAATGGAAGCTTTTATGGCAAGATTTGATGCACTGGCAGTATTAAAATTGCTGCCTACCGTAAAATTATCACAAAAGCCGTATGTTGTTGTACTTTCAAATGCGGATAACGGTATGTTTGAGCAAAAGATGTTAGCCGCAGGTGCAGATTACTATTTCATAAAGCCTGTTGATATTTCTATTCTGACTGAACGAATTGCTCAGCTTACAGGCTGGAATGATAAAAATTCAAGCAATGTTGTTAAATTGAGAAATTCAAATCAGCCTGATTTAAAGGTAATAGTTTCTGATATCATGCACGAACTGGGTGTTCCTGCACATATCAAAGGATATCAGTATCTGCGTGATGCAATTATCCTTGCGGTTAATACTCCCGATATGATGAATTCTGTCACAAAGGTGCTTTATCCTACTGTAGCAAAGAATTTTAACACAACATCATCAAGAGTTGAAAGAGCAATCCGTCATGCAATAGAGGTTGCTTGGGACAGGGGCGATATTGATGTGTTAAGCTCCTATTTCGGCTACACAATTCAGAATTCCCGTGGAAAGCCCACTAATTCCGAATTCATTGCCCTTATTGCAGATAAACTGCAGCTGCAGATGAAAGGCAGACAGGCAGTAAATTTTTAATGTTTATTTAAGATAAAAAAACTCTTACGGAAAAAGTGAAAGCTTCCGTAAGAGTTTTTTTGTTATGTTATGTTGATTGTAACAGGGCCGATAAGTCCCGATTTTGCATCTGTGGGGAAGTTTGAGTATCTTGAAGGAATAGTTGAGTAATGGTTGCAAAGCGTGTTGGAAACAGTAATTTTAAGCTGATTTTCACCGTTTTTAAGATGTTTACTTATATCTGCTTCAAAGGGAGAAAAGGTTAAAACAGCTGCTGTTTCGGAGTTTATTTCTACTTTTGCCGTAGCCCCGACTTCCCCCAGAGAGAGGACATATTTTTTATTTTTGTCTATGCTTTCAATAAAAACGGCTTTCTCGTAAACAAGCTTGCCCGAAAAAGACTCGAGAGCGCCCATTTTACTTGTATCACCGAGAGAAATGACAGCGTTTTCTCCTTGTTGCAGCTCTACCGGTTCAGGAATTATTGCTGTGTAAGAATAGCCGAGGTCAGGTTTAACAAAGAAAACAACCTCACTTGCTTTTTGGCAGGATGCTTTCAATTCTGCTTTATATTTTTGTGTGCCGAAGTTACCTGTGCCGAGTTTCTTTATCTGCATTGCTTCGCTGTCTGAAAACGCTTTTATAAGTGTACCGAAAAGCGATATCTGAAAACCGCTGAAGCCCGGAATACTTGTAAATCTGAAACAGTAAAAATCTCCGTTTTCACCGTGCGGCACAAAGTGTAAATATTCATTGTTTGCAAAATCGCATTTCGAAAGAGGAATATCTGTTTTCTGAGGAGTTTTATTTTTACTGAACAAAAGAGTTGCCCTTTTTACCCTGCCGCGGTTTCTATGGCAGTCAAAACGGTTTTTATCGTAAATAAAGCCTGCAACAAGTGTGTTTTTTCCCTTGTATAAAGTAACCTTTTCGGCATTTACATCTGTTTTTTTGCCATTGATATAAAGAAAATCCGCTTTTGCGCCGTCAGTTATCATAAAGGCTTCACAATCATCAGAGCTTAAAATATCCGTAACAAAAACACTGTTTTCAGAGAAATAGAAATTATCGTCAAACACCTTTCCCTTTAAGCCGTGAAAGCCTTGCTCGCAAAGGAAGGTATCATCATCTTTGCCGAGATATATGTAGCCGTATCTGTCGTGCAAGGGCAAAATCTCACTGCCGAAAATCACATTGTCAATATTGATATCATCTGTTTTGTTTGTGTCTGCGATGAATTTACAGATTTCTTGAGTTTTATTTCCCGAGCGGATTGTTTTAATGCTCTGAGCGTGGCAATATGGCAGAGCAGAAAAAGTAAATTTGTCGGGAACGGAATCTGCATTTTCTTGTATTGTACAATCAAAAAATCTTGCCTGCGGACCTATAATTCCCCCTGCGGGTAAATAGAAGTCGCCGTAGGCGTTATCGAGAGTGGGGACTAAAGAAAAATTCCATTCACCGTCAAGCAAAATTGTTTCCTGCATTTTAACGGTATCGTAAGCGGATGTATCGATTATAGCGTCATACGGCAGGGTATCGTCTGTGAAAAGAATTAATGTATCATCATTTGCATCATTCGGCATTTTAATATAAGTGCAGCCGTCAAGAACTTGGGTTCCGTCAAGCTTATATATCTTACCGTTATTTGAATCAAGCATATATGTATTGCCTATGGCTTCAAAACGGCATACGCTTCCCTTTGGGGCATAGCGGACAAAGAATAAATCATTACAGCCAAAGCTACGGCGTGTTACAAAAATTTTTTCTTTGCAATCTGCATTTTCGGGAACAAAGCTTCTTTGAATTCTGTTGTTTATAAATTCAAAAAGCTCTGAAAAATCCTTTGCAACAATGCAATTACCGTGAGCAGTTATTTCGGCAATATCGCTATTGAGAATACTGTCATTTTTGCCGTTTAGGTCAGAAGCAAAGGGAGTAAAGCCCACAAAAGCCACCTTGCCGCCACATTTCAGAAGCTCTTTTATCTTCTTTATGTTGGAATATCTGATGCAGTCAACATTGCAGAAAATAAGTATTTTATATTTTTCGTCGGCAACATTTAACTTGCCGTCAGAACAAACGGAATTGTCAACAGACTGAAAATCAATGAAATCAAAATCAATTCCGTGATTAAAGAGCTGTTCTGCAATCGAGAATGTTGCTTCTTTACATTTCTCACAGTTTTCCCCGTAATCAAAAGAGGAAACGGGATAAAAAACTGCTGCGTCGCAAAGATGTGTGCCGTATGTAAGAATACTCGCCAATCGCTTATATTTCATAAGCCAATGCTTTTCATCATCCCAATACGGCATTCTGAAATGAAAATCGGGAGGAGCCCACTCAAAGAATCCGCCGTTTGTGGAATAATAAAGCCCGTGAAGATTGAGAAGATTTGCACCGAACATAAAGTTATCGCTTGTGGGAGAAGTGATGCTTTCAAGTGTTGTACCCCAGCCTGAAGAATGATATCCCTCAAGCCATACTCTAGGACGCTTATACAGATGTGCAATAGAGCTGTTTACCTTGACCTTTATAAGGTCGGCGGCTCTTCCGGGGGTATCGTTACCGGGAGCGGTAAACCAACGGACAGTCCTGAAATAATCGCTGAATTCATCGGGATCTTTACCTCTGCTTGACTGGTCACAGCCGTAAATCAAGCCTCTTGAAGCGTGGAAATCGTATATGGGTTTGAAGTAGCTGTCTTCCATGATCTGAGTTTTTATGTCTGCCAGATCAAGGCGCACTTTAGGTGTTATATCCGATAAATTAAAAAATGTGTGCGGAAGGAAGCCGAGTATATCGTAGTTGAATTTTTTTATAAATTCTTCTCTGAGATTGCTTCTCCAGAGTGTGCGGTGGTCTGTGTTGAACAATAATTCATCCTGGAAGAAATAGTTGAGTGTGCCCCTTTTTAACTGCGGATTTCTTCTTTCAAATTCCGCAAAATAAATATCGACAAGCATTTTTCCGCAATCGGGATGCAGGGGACTTATCGAAAGGGGAGTGATACGGCTTTCAATTACAAAAACTTCATTATACGAAATTTCTGTTTCAATAAAGCCCTTGTCTTTTTCAAAAAGAATAACAGGCTTATTTTTCTGTGAGTCTTCGTATGCCACAACAGCAAGAGTATTTTCGGTAATGTTAAGCTTATTAAAATCTGTTTTTTCGCAGGATAAATTCTCTGCATTCATTCCGGGTGTGTTCGCTATTTGGTCCGTGAAAAAGCCGTTGCCGATCCACGCTAATGTGTAATCTCCCACACCTATACCCATACCGAGCTTTTCGCATTCTTTTGCGGCATAGGAAAAGAAATCCCACCATTCTTCGGAAAACTGCTTCGGCTCGCCCTCAATGGACTTGCCGTGACCTCCGTAGGGTTCCGTGCTGAAACGACTGTATTGGTGGGAATAATTTATCTGTATTCCGGCGATACCTTTTTCCTTGAGTAAGTGCAGCTGCTTTGTGAGTCTTTCCTTGTCAAGCTTATCGCTGCCCCACCAGTAAAAAGGTACTTCGCCGTATTTGTCATGAGGTGTGAGAAATGCATCTAAAAAATTCTTCGTCTGAGAATTCATTATTATGCTTCCTTTTTTGTTGATTTTTTTCTTGTTGTTTTCTTTTCTGTGGTTTTCTTTTCTGCTGCTTCTTTTACTTCTTCTTTTGCAGCCTTGGGGGCTGTTTTTCTTGTTCTCTTGGGCTTTACGGGTTTTAATGCCTCAATAATCATTTTGGCATGGTCTGCATTACCTGTAAGGAAGAGCTTACCGTTAATGAAGCAGTCAACCGCATCAGCCTTGCCTGTAATGCAATCCTCAAGTAAAAGTGAGTTTATTGCAACAGCAACTGTGTTGTCGTGATAGTCATAGGGCTCAAAAGCGAAATTGCCGTTGATGTATGCTATATAGAAAATACCCTTGCAATCATCATCAGTCATTTCAATCTGAGCTGCAAAGCTTTCTGTAAGCTTTGTAAGGTCAACCTTGTTGCCGTATTTTTCTTTTAAATAATCAAATTTTTCCTGAAATGTCATAATAATTATCCTTTCTTTAATTCTTTAATGAATGTATGGGAGCAGGAATTCTGCCGCCTCGGGAAATGAATTTTTCGGGGGAGTTGGAGTTAAGCTTTATAACGGGCGCAAAGCCTAAAAGACCGCCGAATTCGACCTCGTCGCCCTCTTTTTTACCGTATGCAGGAATAACTCTTACTGCTGTTGTTTTATTATTTGCAACACCGATTGAAATTTCATCGGCAATTATTCCCGAAATAACAGCATCGGGAGTGTCACCGGGAATTGCAATCATATCGAGTCCTACAGAGCATACTGCAGTCATTGCTTCGAGCTTTTCAATGGAAAGTGAGCCGTTTGCAACTGCGGCAATCATACCCTCGTCTTCCGAAACGGGGATGAATGCACCCGAAAGTCCGCCGACATGGGAAGAAGCCATAACGCCGCCTTTTTTTACTGCATCGTTGAGCATTGCAAGAGCCGCTGTTGTGCCGTGCGCACCGCAGCATTCAAGTCCCATATTTTCAAGAATTCTTGCAACGGAGTCACCTATGGCGGGAGTGGGAGCAAGAGATAAGTCTATAATACCGAAAGGTACATTCAGTCTGTTGGCAGCTTCGCTTGCAACTAACTGACCTACTCTTGTTATCTTGAACGCAGTTTTCTTTATTATATCTGCAAGCTGTGACAAATCGCAGTCGCCTGCTCTCTGAATAGCGGATGATACAACACCGGGACCCGATACACCTACATTTATAACGCATTCGGGTTCACCTATTCCGTGAAAAGCACCTGCCATAAATGGGTTATCCTGAGGCACATTTGCAAAAACAACCAGCTTTGCACAGGCAATGGAATTGTTATCCCTTGTAAGGTAAGCCGCCTCTTTAATTGTGGAGCCCATAAGCTTTATTGCATCCATATTTATACCGGCTTTTGTTGTTGCAACATTAACACTTGAGCAAACCTTGTTTGTTGCAGTCAGAGCTTCGGGAATAGCCGCTATAAGATTTTGGGAAGAGTTTGTAAAGCCCTTGTCAACAAGAGCTGAAAAGCCGCCTATGAAGTTAATTCCGAGAGTATCAGCCGCCTTGTCGAGTGTCTGGGCGATTTTTATATAGGATTCTTTTCCGAGACTTCCGCCTATTAGAGAAACGGGAGTTACGGAAATACGCTTATTTACAATCGGTATACCGTACTGCTTTTCAATGTCTTCACCCGTTTTTACGAGGTGTTCAGCCTTAGAAGTTATCTTATCGTATATTTTCTGACACAGCCTGTTTTCATCTTCACTTACGCAGTCAAAAAGGGAAATTCCCATAGTTATTGTGCGTATATCAAGATTTTCCTGGCGTATCATATTTATTGTTTCCAGAATATCTGCAGTATTGAGCATAGTTTTACACCTACCTTAAATTATATATGGTGCATCGTATTAAAAATATCTTCGTGCATAGTGTGGATTTCAAGTGAACGGCTGTGACCGTATTCGCTTAAAGTATCAACAAATTCAGCAAAGGGAATATTAAGAGCCTGAATATCTGCAAGCATAATCATTGCGAAAAAGTCACCTAAAACACTCTGAGTTATATCAAGTATATTTGCGCCTTTCTCAGCACAGATTGCACTTACTCCTGCAATTATGCCTACATTATCCTTACCGGTTACGGTTATAACAGCTTTCATAAAAGAACCTCCGTTTCTATAATATATCTATTTTACTATATTGACATTAATAATTCAATAATTATGTTGAAATATAAGAATAATTATTTTAATATATATACGGAGCGTGATAATATGCGTCAATTTGTTGCAAAAGATAAAAAACTGATTTTAGGAAATAAAACATATATTATGGGGATAGTGAACATAACTCCCGACTCTTTTTCGGACGGAAATGAATTTTTTTCTCCCGAGAATGCATTGATACAATGTAAAAAATTGCTTGCTGACGGTGCCGATATATTAGATATTGGTGCCTGCTCAACCCGTCCCGACGGTGAGATAGTTAGCGAAGAAGAGGAGTGGAGCAGATTAAAAGACATTTTACCTGAAGTCAGAAAAATGACAGATGTTTTGATTTCGGTTGATACATTCAGAGAAGGTATTGCTGAAAAGTGCCTTGAAATGGGGGCGGACATAATAAACGATGTCAGCGGAGTTTATTCTTCCTCTATGGCGAAGCTTATAAAAAAATACAATGCAGGCTGGGTGCTTATGCACGGCGGAGTTAAAACAGGAAAAACCGAAAGTGTTGTTGATTTTGAAAACGGGGTTATACAGTCCGTGCAGGATTTTTTTGACAATGTATTGCTCAATGCCGAAAAAGACGGCATTGCAGAAGAAAATATATGTCTTGATGTGGGCTTCGGTTTTTCAAAAACAAACGAGCAGAATATAGAGCTTTTCAAAAATCTTGACCAGCTTGATACAGGTCTTTGTGCTTTACTTTCGGGGCTTTCAAGAAAACGCTTTATCGGCGCACTTTCAGAAGACACAGATGTCACCGACCGCCTCGGCGGTACACTTGCGGCAAATGTGCTGAGCGTTGAAAAGGGTGTGGATATAGTCAGAGTACACGAAGCGGCATTGCATAAAAAGGCCTTGACATTAGCTGATAAATTATATAGATAATGAAGTGATTATTAATAATGAAAAAGGAACTGCCGCGAAGACAGTTCCTTTTTAGATAGCTGTTAATTTTTACCAATGAGCTTTTCCGCAATCACAATAGCGGTAATCGTTCATTCCGAAAAGCTTGTAGAAGAAGCAAAGAACCTTGTGAATGAATTGAACAAATGAATTTGAGTGACACATACAAGAACAGTTTTTTGTTGAACCTGCATCGCAAATATCACAAACTCCGTCTAGATTTTTGTCTGCGCATGTATGTGTGTATTCGACTTCTAAATGATCGTTTTTGCTATTTATGTCATATGTGATTTTAGTGTCATAGTTTTCGTTTGTTGTAATGTTTTGTATTGCAACAACTTCATCCTCTACAGAAAGAGTAACTGAGCCATTTGCTATACCACTGACTTCTAAGCCTGTGTCATTTTGTTCAACTGTAACAATTCCATCTGTTGAACCGTTTAATGATACGCTTATAACTTCATCTGCATCGTTAACATTTGTAAAAGTTATATCACAGAAATTGTCAACCGAGTCAATAACAACGCTATTTTTGCTCCCATCTACAAGAAAGCTTCCTTTGGTGTTTTCTGATAAGTTTGCAGTGATTGATGAATTTGTGTTCATCACTGTTATTTCTGAATCCTCTTGTGCAATCAGAGCAATATCGTTTTTATTTTCTTCAATCCAATATAAAGTATATTCGTCATTCGAGTTCGTTGTTGAACCTGTGGGAGATAAAATTTCTTCTAATACTGTGTCTGTTGATATTTTGCCAGTTGAAGCCAAAACGGAATCTGTTGCACTCAAAAATTGCTCTTTATTTTCATTTAACAATAAACCAACATTATACATAACATTTGCAGGAAAACTGTAGGTAAAATGTCCGTTAGAAGATGAGTAATTATATACTCCATCAACGCTGTATTCCCATGATGAAAAATTTTTATTTATTTTTAGTTGTTGTTGCTCATAGGGAATATTAGAGTCGTTTATTAAGATTATATAGTAATCTGTTGTTTCCTGTAAGCCTATTGCTAATACACTATGTCCATCTTTTCTTCCAATCAATGCATTATGATACACATTTATGATAACAGGATTATTGGAACCATTTACATATGATTTTACAGAATTGTATAATCCTTTTAAATTGTTTTTTGATGCCTTTTCACTTTGTTGAACATCGGAATCAAATTGATAAACATAGCCGTATTTTATGTATGTTCTAAGATCTTCTCCAAACAAATCTGATTGATCTTCAGGATTTATATTAAACATATTTTCAGCATAAAAATCATCTATATAAGCTGACTTAAAATAACTGATTGCAGTTGGATATTTGAGTAAAACTGTAGAAGTGCTTGTCATACCATAACAATGTCCGTGATTATCGCCATCTTCATATACGAAATGCAACCAACTGCCTTTTATGTTGCCAAATGCTTTTTTGTAAATATCTTTAGATATTGTTTCATCTAAATTACTAAAATAATATCGATCCCAAGTGAAATCATATCCGCTTGGATATTTTGGTGTGTTTTGTGATGGGTTCTCTATAGCTGATTTTAATGCTGTTGTTGCTGCTTTAATCTGTGTTTCGGTATATGTGCCGGCTTTATAGCTGTTATCGAATGAATTATAAATATTAGCTGCATCGATGAGTTTTTCATCAGTATCAGAGGTTCTTCTTTCGATATTAAAAGCCCTTACTATCTGATCATAAAGATCCTTCACTACGGATTGTGAAATTTTCTGAAAGACACCGCTGTTGCCGTATGCCATATAAATCCAAGTGGTGTCTGCTGCACCGTTGTTCAGGTCGGAAATATTGCCGTTGCCGTCTAATACAAGCTGGTCTTTGCCCGCCCAGGAGGTTGCATTTATATTATCATTGGTGTTAGAGATTCTGATAGATGTTATAGGCAAACCTGCTGCGGGATCATTGCTTGCGTAGAGATAAATATAGTCGCCGCCGTTGCCCTGATTAAGGTCATACGAGTCAATAATGTTATAACGGATACCATCTACATACCAAGAATAAGAAGTGTTATCTTCATGTCTTGCACGGATGCTTGTAACAGCCTGAGTGATATCTGTTGTCGTTTTATATCCGAGGAAAGTAAATATTCTCCAGTTTTTTGGTGCGTCCTTACGCTGAGTGAGATTAGCTGTCATCTGCGCGGTGCCGTCACCGATATCCGCTGAACCGACAATAGTATATCCCAAATTAATAAGTTGTGCTTTAGTATTATCGGACACTGCTTTTCTGTCAGCTTTGTTGCTGGCAAAGCCGGAAATAACATATTCTCCCTGAACCAATTTAAGATCGGAAATGAACCTTGTGCCTTCAGGATAGTAATAGTAGTCACCGTAAGCAAATTCCGGTATATTGCTTGCATCAGCTTTTAATGGATTAAAAAATACAATTGTACTGAAAACCATAAGAAAGCTGAGAACGATGCATAAAGATTTTTTCAATGTTTTCATAGTATCTCTCCTTACAAAATGTTGATAATATATAGATAACAATAATATCCTATAGTAGTATTTTATCCTACTTTATCTTATTTGTCAATATTGTATCTTATTTTATGCTATTTTTAATAAGGAGATGATAGAATGAAACCTCTTAAAGAAAAAGTCAGCATAACTCTTGACAGTGACATTGTGAAAGAAATAAAAAATATGGCGGAAAAGGATGATCGTTCTTTTTCGCAGTTTATTAATAAAATTCTTAAAGATTTTATTGCAGAAAATAAAAAATGATTATTTTAATATTCCATATAAAAAACAGACGCTTATGTACAAAATCAATCTGCATAAAGCGTCTGTTGTTTTATCTTTGCTTTTAATTGTCAGATGTTTTCCAAATCCTTTACCCACAATTCAAACGAAGCATCGGACGGCATATTCCAGTCGCCTCTGGGGGAGAGGGAAACTGAGCCGACCTTGGGACCGTCGGGGAAGCAGGAGCGTTTGAACTGCTGGATAAAGAAACGGCGCATAAAGGTTTTAAGCCACTTGAGGATTGTTTCACTGTCATAAATTGAGTCAAAGGTGTATTTTGCAATTCTGTAAATTTTTGACGGTGAAAAAGCATTCTCAATATGATGATATAAGAAGAAATCGTGCAATTCATATGGACCAACAAGGTCTTCTGTTTTCTGCGCTATTTTTCCCTGATTGTCCGTGGGAAGAAGCTCAGGGGACACGGGAGTGTCGAGAATATCAAGTAAAACCTCTTTGAGAGCATTTTCGCTGTTTTCGGCAATATGCTGAACAATATGTCTTACCATTGTTTTTGTGATATCGGCATTCACAGAGTACATAGACATATGGTCACCGTTGTAGGTTGCCCAGCCGAGGGCTAATTCGGACAAATCACCCGTGCCTATAACCATACCGTTTTCCTTGTTTGCAATATCCATAAGCACCTGTGTGCGTTCTCTTGCCTGAGCGTTTTCATAGGTGACATCGTGTACATTTTCTGAATGCTCAATATCTCTGAAATGGATATTTACAGCTTCTTTAATGTTGACTTCTCTTAAAGTAACACCGAGGCTTTCGCACATCTTAACTGCATTATCGTGAGTGCGCTCAGATGTACCGAAGCACGGCATTGTAACAGCAATAATCTTTTTTCTGTCGGCTTTCATCAAGTCGTAGGCATTTACGGTTGCAAGTAAGGCAAGACAGCTGTCAAGACCGCCCGAAATACCTATAACCGCACTGCTTGAACAAGCATGCTCAAGACGCTTTTTTAAGCCGAAAGCCTGAATTTTGAGTATCGTTTCAATTTTTTCGTTGCGTTCTGTCTTGTTTTCGGGTACAAAGGGATTGGGTGCAAACTTTCTTGAAAGGGAAGTGTCAATAATTTCCTGCTCAAAAAGTATTGTCTGTACATTGTTTTCGGTTTTGCTTCTGAACAGATTTGATTTAACTCTTGCTGATGAAAGCTTATTTATATCGATTTCACTCACGGCATTTTTCATTTCAAAGGGCGCACTTTCGCAGAGTATGCTGCCGTTTTCAGCGATTATATTATGAGCAGAAAAAACAGTATCTCCCGTTGCTTCACCCATTGAAGCATTTGAAGTGATATAAGCACAAATATTTTTTGCGCTTGCAGTTTTAATGAAAAGTTTTCTCTGTTCTGCCTTTCCGGTTGTTTCATTTGAAGAAGAGGGATTCAATATGATGTTAGCACCATTTGCGCAAAGCTCGGACGCAGGGGAAACGGATGCGAATAAATCTTCGCCGATTTCTATTCCAAAGGAATAGTTTTCCATGACGGAATGACAGAAAATAAGTCTGTTCGAGAACGGAATATTTTCTCCGTCAAAACAAAGAACTGAATCAGCCTTTATATTTACAGAGGATGTAAACTGTCTTTGATTGTAATATTCGGAAAAGCTTGCAATATTCTCTTTTGCCGTTATTCCCAAAATCGAGCCGTTAGCAATTACCGCTGCGCAGTTATATAGCTTTGAATTATATTTTAACGGCAGTCCTGCAACAACAACAGAAAACTTATCTGCCGTGTAGCTTTTGATTTTTTTCAGTGCTTCTAAAGCACAAGTCAGAAGTGTGTCCGAATAAAACAAATCTCCGCAGGTGCAGGAAGTGACACAAAGCTCGGGAAGAAGCAATATGTTGACCTTTTGCTCATTCGCATCGTCTATGGCTTTTTTTATCTGATTTGTGTTAAATTTAGTGTCGGCAACAACCGTAGCAGGAGAAACTGCCGCTATTTTTATAAATCCGTCTTTCATATATAGCTCCCGTAAAATTAAAATAAACTACTTTTATAATGATACTATTTATAAAAAAATATGTCAAATATTTTTTGTTTGACAAGAATAGACCGCTCAGATATAATTAAATTGATAAAAAGAAAGGGGAATTACAGTATGAAACTTTATATTCAGCAAAAAGTATTTTCTTTCAAAGATAAATTCAATATATGGAATGAATCGGGAGATCCTAAGTATTATGCAGAGGGTGAAATTTTCACTCTGGGTAAAAAGCTTCATATTTATGATGCTGCAGGCAATGAAGTGATATATATAGCACAGAAGCTTTTCAGGTTTTTGCCGACATACGAGTTTTCTGTAAACGGTTCTGCTCCCGTAGAAATGAAAAAGAATTTCACATTCTTCCGTCAGGAGTATTCCATTCCTGCATACGGCCTTACCATTCACGGTGACTTTTTTGCACACGAATATGAGGTAGAAAGAAACGGACAGATTATAGCAACACTTTCAAAGCAATGGTTTACATTCGGGGACGCTTATGAAATCAATATAGCAAATCCCGAGGATGAGCTTTTAGCCCTTGCTGCAATTCTTGTTGTGGATTGCTGTATGGCACAGGCACAAAACAATAACAACTGATGAGGTAAATATGAAGCTTAAATTTAATAACTCAAAATTTGTAATATTACAGGTAAGTGACGCACAGGACCTGCAGTTTGTCCGTCACACTATGATAAGAATGCTCAATAAAGCATATGACACCGTAAAACCCGATCTGGTTGTTTTTACGGGCGATAATATTCTGGGAAATCACTTGCGTGATGCAAGATTCGGTTCGAGAAAGGTTGTTCACACAAAACAGGGCGAGCTTGAGAGGATGAAAACTGCAATCAATCACATAATTGCACCCGTTGAAAAGCGCGGTATACCCTTTGCAATGCTTTACGGTAACCACGATGATATGAACTGGATAACCAAGGATGAGCAAGCCGATATTTACCGTTCATACACAATGTGCCGCGGCCTTGATAATCCCGACAAAACTGTGGATTGCGATACATATAATATGCCCATTTATTCCTCTGACGGTGAAAAAATAATCTATAACATATGGATGATGGACACCGCGTGGAAGGACAAGGAAGAGGATAAGTGCTATACGGGTGTCAAAAAAGAAGCTGTTGAATGGTATAAAAGAACGAGTGACGAGCTTAAAGCGCAGAACGGCGGAAAGGTTGTACCGTCATTGATGTTCCAGCATATCCCGTTGCCCGAATGTATGGATTTGATGGAAGAATGCAAAAAAACTGATGACGGTGCATTGAGATTTTTCCGTGACGGTGAAGAAGAGAGATATGTCCGCCTTGACTCAAAAAAGGCTGACGGTGTTTTGGGCGAACCTATTTGGGGCTACGATATAGATAACGGACAGTTTGAAGCGGTTAAGGAAAAGGGTGATGTTCAGGCAATAGTTTTAGGACATGAGCATATGAATAATTATATAGGTGTAACTCAGGGTGTAAAAATCATACAGTCCTCTGCGGCATCCTTCCGTTGTTACGGTGACAGACTAAGAGGTGTGCGTGTTTTTGTTCTTGATGAAAACGATCTGAGTGATGTAAACACCTATTTCCTGACTTATAACGAGCTTTGCGGCAAAAATCTTTTCTCTGAGCTTGCATACATATGGGATGCAGACGGTGAGGGAAAGAAAAAGGCTGCATTAATCGCAGGTGTCGGAGTTGCCGCCGTTGCAACAACAGTTGCGGCAGTAAGCTGCACAAAAAAGAAAAAAGGTGAAAAACAATGAATCTTACCGAAAAAACAGTAAATGAAAAGGAAGTTTACAAGGGAAAGCTGCTTCATGTTTTCTGTGACGATATCGAACTTCCCGACGGAAATCCTGCAACGAGAGAATATATAAAGCATGTGGGAGCAGTCTGTGTTGTACCCGTAACAGATGACGGCAAGGTTGTGGTTGAAAAACAGTACCGTTACCCGTTCAGAGAGGTGCTGACAGAAATCCCCGCAGGCAAGCTTGACAGCAAGCAAGAGCCTCACCTCGATGCCGCTCTCAGAGAGCTCAGAGAAGAAACAGGCGCAAAAGCCGAAAAACTCATATATATGGGCGGCTTCATCCCCACCTGCGCTTATTCGGATGAGGTTATCCATATGTATTTAGCAACGGGAATCACTTTCGGCGAAAGAGAGCTTGATGAGGATGAGTTCTTAGATGTCGAGCTGATGCCCTTTGAAGATCTTGTAAAAGATATAATGGACGGAAAAATCCAAGACGGCAAAACCCAGACCGCAGTTCTCAAAGCATGGATGCTGCTTAATAACAAATAACAGACAAACGGAGCTGTGCGACAGAAAAAGTCAGCATAGCTCCGTTCTTATTATTTTGCAGAAAGTTGTGGTTGAGCTTGTAGGGAACGATGCCCACATCGTTCCGCTCCACGGCAAATTCTAACTTTTTTTGCAGCCAATTTACTGTCACAAACAATAAATGCATATAACGGGAATTTACTTTCCCCGATTGCGGAACGATGTGGGCATCGTTCCCTACAATTCATAACCCCAAATTTGCATCAAAAATTTAATCCTGTTCCTTTTTATAAGCCTTTGCAAGTGTTGCATAAGATGTTGCATTCATTTTATTACCTGCAAGCTGTGTTGCGCTGATTTCCTTGACTACCTTAGCGGGAGTGCCGAGAACGAGGGATTTTTTCGGAATAATTGTGCCCTCTGTAACAACTGCACCTGCGCCGATTATTGAGCCTTCGCCTACTACTGCGCCGTCAAGAACAACTGCGCCCATACCGACAAGAACATCATCCTCAATTTTTGCACCGTGAACAACTGCGCTGTGACCTATTGTAACACCGTCACCGATAACGGCAGGTGTTGTAAGACCTGTGTGGATAACTGCGTTATCCTGAATATTTGAGTTTTTTCCGATTTTTATTGAATTTATATCTCCTCTTAAAACGGCACCGAACCATACGGAAGAATTTTTTTCAATCTCAACCTTGCCGATAACGCTTGCATTGTCTGCAACAAAGCAGCTGTCGTCAACATCGGGCTTGAATTTCAGAAATGGTATTATCATATTTTATCTTCTCCTTATCTATAGTAATTTTATTCTATCATAACAAATAAGACAAAATCAATCTGTTTGTGTGAAATCTGACAAAATTATTGACTTGATTTGCTTTTTAATGTATTCTATTATATAAGAATTTTAGTTTTAGGGGATGTTGATATGAAAATTATACTTGTCGGCGCAGGCTCTGTAGGCGGAGCTACCGCAACAATGATGAAAGAGGGCGGATATGATGTTGAAGTCGTTGAAGCTAATGTAGAAAGAGCGAAAAAAATAAGCACAGAGGGTATAACCCTTACCGGTGCATTGGGTAACCATACTCAGAAATTCAAAACATATAACAGTATCGATGAACTTACAGATGTTTATGATGTGTGCATAATTGCAACAAAATATTTTGCATTGGGTGCAGTTGCAAAGGCAATGCTTCCTCATGTTAAAAAGGATGGTCTTTTTGTTTCAATGCAGAACGGTATCTGCACAAAAATTCTCTCTGATGCAGTAGGCGCAGACAATGCTGTTGGCTGTATGATAGGCTTCGGCGCAACAATGCTTCCCAACGGAGATGTTAATGTAACAAGCCGCGGTGAGTTCAAAATCGGCCGTGTGAACGGCAAGCAGGATAAGAAGATGGAAGAGCTCTGCAAGGCATATAACTGCGTATTACCCACAAAGGTTGTAACAAACATTGATGCTCAGCTGTATTCCAAGCTTATTATCAACTCCTGTATAAACTCAATAGCTCCTCTTACAGGTCAGTCAGTAGGTGTAATGCTGAGTGAAGAGAGAGCCAAGGATATTTTTCTTGAAATCGCAAGAGAAGCTACATATGTTTCAAAGAAAATGGGACTTAAGGTTCCTCCTTATGCAACAGTTCTTAACTATAATCTTCTTATTCTTTCAGAAGCAAAATGGTTTAAGGCTGTCTGTAAGGCAGTTGTTAGTGTTGTAGGTAAGAAGTTCGGTGATGTAAGACCGTCAACCCTCCAGTCCTTGGACAGAGGCGAAAAGACAGAAATAGATATTTTCAACGGCTATATTGTTGAACAGGGTAAGATTTACGGTGTTGAAACACCCGTAAATGAGCAGATCTGGAAGTTCATCAAGAAGATTGAAAACGGCGAAGAAGTTTCTTCAATGGAAAATCTTAATAAAATCAAGCTGTAAAAAATTTCCCCTCGGCAAAACGGAAAAATTCCGACTGCCGAGGGGGCTTTTTATTATTTCATTATCTGATGAAGCTTGTTACCCAAGAGCTTCACACCGAGCTGTATGTTTTCGTTGCTCATTGTTGAGAAATTAAGTCTGAAAGCAGAGCTTCTTTCATTCGGATTTATTGTAAAGGGAGCACCGGGGACAAATGCAACCTTTTCTTTGATACATTCATTATAAACCTGAATTGTATCGTATTCCCCGCCCATATCGCACCACATAAACAGTCCGCCTGTGGGAACGGTATGCCGGACTGCTTTCGGGAAATATTCGTCAACGCTGTCAAGCAGTACCTTGCACTTTGATTTATACAGCGTTCTCATTTTTTCGATATTTTCACCGATATCAAAACGCTTGAGGAATTCGTATGTCATAACCTGAGTAAGCATAGGGGAGTGGGTATCGTTTGACTGCTTTGCTTCCGCCATTTTTTTGATGATCTTTTTGTTTGCAACTATATAGCCCACTCTGATTCCGGGGGCGAGTATCTTTGAAAAAGAACCGCAGTAGATAACAATACCCTCAGTATCCATAGATTTAAGAGTTCTGAGCTTGTTGCCGTCAAAGGTAAGCTCACCGTAGGGGTTATCTTCTATGATAAGAATGGAATTTTCTGCACAGATTTTGTAAAGTCTTTCTCTTTTCTCCTGTGAGAGTGTGATGCCCGTGGGATTCTGGAATGACGGAATTGTGTAGAGGAATTTAATGTTCTTTTTTGTCTTTACGATTTCCTCAAACTGCTCAATGTCCATACCGTCATTTTCCATTCTCACACCCTCAAAGTTTGCACCGTAGCCCGAAAAACAGCTCAATGCGCCAAGGAATGTGGGATTTTCAACAACAACGGTTTCCCCCTCGTTCAAAAGACACTTTGTTGCAAAGTCTATACCCTGCTGACTGCCCGATGTGATAATTATATCGTCCTCGGGATTGTTTATATTATCCCTTTCGCTTATCATTGCCTTAATCTTTTCTCTTAAAGGCAGGTATCCTTGTGCCACGGAATACTGCAGAGTGAGAACAGGCTCATTGAGAAGTAAATCATGAGCAATTTCGGCTAATTCTTTATTCGGGAAAAGCTCACTTGCGGGATTACCGCCTGCAAGTGAAATTATTGATGGGTCTGCAGACGCTTTGAGTATTTCTGCAATAGCCTCACCGTCAACACCTTTTATTCTGTTTGAAAAAATATAGTCCATAGTAAATGCCTCGTAATATAAAAATATACTAAAAATTTAACACAATAAAGCAATAAAGTCAATAGCTTATTTGTTGACTTCCTGTATTTTGGGGTGTATAATAGATTAAATATTTTCTTGATATGTATAATTATATTTAATGTTTTCAGGAGAAGATAGAAAATGAGAATAGTTGTAAAGGTGGGCACTTCTACTCTTGCTCACAAAACAGGCAGACTTAATATCCGCAGGGTTGAAGAGCTTTGCAAGGTTTTAAGTGATCTCAAAAACAGTGGTGAAGAGGTTATATTGGTTTCTTCCGGTGCTATAGGAATGGGTGTGGGAAAATTATCTCTCAAGGAAAGACCGTCAGACATTCCCACAAAGCAGGCAGCCGCAGCAGTAGGTCAGTGCGAGCTTATGTATACATATGACAAACTTTTTTCAGAATACAATCACACCGTAGCACAGCTTCTTATGACAGGTGCCGATTTTTCATCAGAGGAAAGACACAATAATTTCAGCAATACAATGATGCGCTTGCTCGAATTGGATGTTTTGCCTGTTATCAATGAAAATGATACCGTTGCAACAGAAGAAATCAAGGTAGGGGATAATGATACCTTGTCAGCTTTAGTTGCCGTAAGCATCAATGCGGATTTGTTGGTGCTTTTGTCTGATATAGACGGACTTTTTTCCGCTGACCCGAGAAAAAATCCCGATGCTGAGCTTATATGCGAAGTAAAAGAGCTTACTGATGAGATTATGGCTTTAGCAGGGGATAAAGGCTCTTCTTTGGGAACAGGCGGAATGAAAACAAAATTGCACGCGGCTGAGATTTGTGTAAATAACGGCTGTGATATGATAATAGCAAACGGCGAAAAACCGTCACTTCTCTATGATATAGCCGAAGGCAAGAAAACGGGTACCCGTTTTTATGCAAGAAGCAGATATGAGGTAAAATTATGATAACTACGCAGGAAATATTAATAAATGCAAAAAAAGCAGCGTCATTTATGTTCACGATGGACTCTGAAACAAAAAACAAGGCACTTTTAGCGATGGCAGATGCTTTGGAGGAAAACGAAAGCTTAATTCTTGAAGCAAATGCACTTGATGTTGAAGAAGCCAAAAAGAATATGAACTCTGTTATGATAGACAGACTTCTGCTCACTTCTGCCCGTATAAAGGCAATGGCAGACGGTATCAGAGATGTTGTTTCCCTTCCGGACCCCGTAGGCGAGGTGCTTGAAAGAGTTGTAAGACCTAACGGTATTGTTATAGAAAAAACTTCTGTGCCTATGGGCGTTATTGCAATTATATACGAAAGCCGTCCGAATGTGACCTCGGATGCAGCTGCTTTATCTCTTAAAAGCGGAAATGTATGTGTGCTTCGATCAGGTAAAGAGGCATTCAGATCCTCTGATGCAATAGTTGAAGCGATGCGAAAAGGTCTTGAAAAGCTATCTCTTCCGAAAGAGCTTATAAATCTTATTCAGGATACCACGCGAAACAGCGCAAACGAGCTTATGACAGCAGTTAAGTATGTTGATTTGCTTATTCCCAGAGGCGGCGCAGGACTTATAAATGCCTGTGTGCAGAATGCAAAGGTGCCCTGTATTCAGACGGGAACGGGTATCTGCCATATTTATATAGATGAATTTGCAGATACTGAAAAGGGACTCGAAATAGTAAATAATGCAAAAACGAGCCGTCCGTCTGTATGTAATGCGGCTGAGGTGCTTTTAGTCAATGAAAAAATAGCCGAAAGCTTTTTGCCGAAATTAAAAGAAAAACTGGTTGATACAAAAGAAGAAAACAAAGTAGAACTTCGTTTGTGCGAAAAGGCGGCAAAAATTATAGACGGCACTCCTGCAACGGATACCGATTTTGATACGGAATTCCTTAACTACATTCTTGCCGTTAAGGTTGTAAAGGATGTAAATGAGGCAATAGAGCATATCGCGGCTCATTCAACACATCACAGCGATGCCATTATTTCAGAAAACGAAAGCAATACTTCTCTTTTTGTTGCAAGTGTTGACAGTGCTGCAGTTTATGTGAATGCCTCCACCCGTTTTACTGACGGCGGTGAATTCGGCTTGGGCTGTGAAATCGGTATTTCCACTCAGAAGCTTCACGCAAGAGGTCCTATGGGCTTGAAAGAGCTTACAACATATAAATATATAGTCCGCGGAAACGGACAAATCAGATAAAAACGGAGGAGATTTTATGAAATATACATTCGGTTTTATCGGTTGCGGAAATATGGGCTCTGCTCTTGTTTCGGCAATTGCAGCAGGTAATAAGGATGCAGCTATTGCTCTTGCAGATTACGATAAAAGCAAGGTAGATGTGCTTTGCGAAAAATATTCAGCCGTAGCATCAACTGCAAAAGAAATAGCCGCCGAGGCGAAATATATTTTTCTCGGTGTAAAACCGCAGATGCTCGGTGACCTGTTCGACGAAATCAGAGAAGAGCTTAAAAGCCGTACAGATGACTTTGTGCTTGTTTCAATGGCTGCAGGTGTTGAAATTTTTACATTAGAAAGAATGGCAGAGCTTGACTGTGCTGTTATAAGAATTATGCCCAATACCCCTGTTGCAGTCGGTAAAGGAGTTATTCTCTATTGCTCAAATGAAAACACCAGCAAAGAGGATGTTGAATTTTTTGTTGACTCCTTAAAAGAAGCAGGCTTTGTTGATGAAATAGCCGAGGGCAAAATAGATGCCGCAAGTGCAGTTTCGGGCTGCGGTCCCGCATTTGTTTATATGTTCGCAGAAGCTCTTGCAGACGGAGCAGTTGAATGTGGCTTGCCGAGGGACAAAGCATTGAAGTATGCCGCACTGACATTAGAGGGCGCCGCAAGAAAAATGCTTGAAAGCTGTGAACATCCGGGTGCACTCAAGGATGCAGTATGCTCCCCCGGAGGAACAACCATAGCAGGTGTTCACGCCTTAGAGAAAAACGGCTTCAGAAATTCAGCAATGGATGCAGTTGTCAGTGCATATGAAAGAACACTTGAATTGAAGTAAAAATAAACAGCACCTTTTTTGCAGCAGTTGCAATAAAGGTGCTTTGTTGTTATATAGGAAATATTATTTATCTTATTATATCAACAGATTTTCCTGTTTCGGCAGAGAGATAAATTGCATCAAGTATTCTCATAAGCTCAACACCGTCATCGGCTGTTGCGAGGCAGTCGGCTTTTCCGTTTACGGAATCTATGAAATTTTTGATCTCTCTCTTGAAATCACGCTCAAAGTCGAAATCGTTGCTTCCGTGAAGAGCGATATCTGCAAGCTGGTTATTTACTTCTGTGTAAATTTCAAAGGGACTGAGATTAAGTCCTGCTTTGTCACCAAAGAAAATAATGTCACCGCAGTTTTTCTTTGTGTTAAGATTAAAGGATGCCTCAACCTGAAGAACTGCTCCGTTATCAAATCTTATCATAGCTGTTGCAAGGTCCTCAACAGTAAATATCGGTTCTTCAACAACAGTTTCACTGTGCCATTCAGTGCCTCTTATATGGCTTCTTGCACCGATTTTATTAAAGGTTGCACCGAATACTGTAACAGGCTTCGGAGATCCCATAATATATCTTGAAAGGTCGATAACATGCACACCGAGGTCAATAAGCGGACCGCCGCCTGAACGGTTTTTGTCACCAAACCAACCTCCGGGGAAGCCGCAGCGGCGAAGATATGTAGCTTTAGCATAATAAATATCCCCGAGTCCGCCCTTGTTTATATAGTCTATTGCCATAGCGGCATCGTTACCGTGACGGCGTACAAAGCCTATCATAAGAAGCTTTCCGTTTTTTTCTGCCGCTTCTTTCATTCTAAGAGCTTCATCTGTATTCATAGCCATAGGCTTTTCGCAAAGAACATTACAGCCTGCATTGAGTGCTGCTATAGAGCATTCTGCATGTGCATTATTCCATGTGCATACGCTTACAACATCAAGCTGGTGATTACCGAGCATATCATAGCAGTTGTCATAGCAATTGGGTATACCGTATTTATCGGCAAAAGCCTCGGCTTTGGGGAAATTGATGTCACAGCACGCAACAATCTCAACCTCGTCCCCGAGAGCTAAGTAGCCGTCCATATGAGCATTTGCAATACCACCGTTACCGATTATACCTACTTTAAGTGCCATTTTTTATATCTCCTTTAACTTTTATATGTTTATTCTACATTGTTATAAGAAATAAATCAATATAAAAATAAAAAGAAAAACCAAGAAAGAAAAATCCTTCTTGGTTTTTAATTATTGATTATGTGCCTGATTTAGTGGTTGTTTTGAGTGTTACATCGTGATATCCGCCTTCAACAATACTTGTTGCGGAAACAAGAGTAAGCTTTGCTTTCTCGTGAAGAGAGGGGATTGTGATGACACCGCAGTTGCACATTGTTGATTTTACCTTATAAAGGCTCATTTCAACATTGTCGTGTAAGGGGCCGGCATAAGTTACATAAGAGTCAACACCCTCTTCAAATGAAAGCTTTGAAGAACCGCCGAGGTCGTATCTCTGCCAGTTTCTTGCTCTGTTGGAGCCTTCACCCCAATATTCCTTAACATAAGCACCGTTTACCATAAGCTTGTTTGTGGGGCTTTCATCAAATCTTGCAAAGTATCTGCCAAGCATAACAAAGTCGGCACCCATAGCAAGTGCGAGAGTTATGTGATAATCGTGAACAATACCGCCGTCTGAACAAACGGGAATGTAAATACCTGTCTTTTCATAGTATTCATTTCTTGCTTCAACAACATCAATTAAAGCGGTAGCCTGACCTCTGCCTATACCCTTTGTTTCTCTGGTAATACAGATTGAACCGCCGCCGATACCGACTTTAATAAAGTCTGCCCCTGCTTCGGCAAGGAAAAGGAAGCCTTCCTTATCAACAACATTACCTGCACCGATTTTAACAGAATCACCGTACTTTTCTCTTACGAAATCAATGGTTTTTTTCTGCCAGCAGGTATAACCCTCAGAGGAGTCAATACAAAGAACATCTGCACCTGCTTCAACGAGTGCGGGAATTCTCTGTTCATAGTCCCTTGTGTTGACACCTGCGCCTGTCATATATCTCTTGTTAGAGTCAAGCAGTTCGTTGGGATGTCTTTTATGAGAGGAATAGTCTTTTCTGAAAACAAAATATAAAAGGTTGCCGTTATCATCAACTATGGGAAGAGAATTGAGCTTGTTGTCCCATATAATATCGTTAGCTTCTTTAAGAGTTGTGTTTGCGGGAGCTGTGATGAGCTTTTCAAGGGGGGTCATAAACTCGGAAACCTTGATGTCGAGAGCCATACGGCTTACTCTGTAGTCACGGCTTGTTACGATACCTAAAAGCTTACCGTTTGATGTTCCGTCTTCAGTAACAGCAACTGTGGAAAAGCCGTTGAGCTCTTTTAACTCAATAACATCCTTTAATGTGTGGTCAGGTGTAAGGTTAGATGCGCTTACAACAAAACCTGCTTTATAATTCTTAACTCTTGCAACCATTGCAGCTTCATCCTCAATAGACTGGTTGCCGTAAATGAAGGACATACCGCCTTCTTTGGCCAGAGCAATGGCAAGAGTGTCATTAGATACAGACTGCATTATTGCAGATACCATAGGAATATTAAGAGAAATTGCGGGTTCTTCACCTTTTTTGAATTTAACAAGAGGCGTTTTCAGAGAAACATTTGCAGGAATGCAATTTTCATCTGTGTAGCCGGGTACGAGAAGATACTCGCTAAAGGTGTGAGAAGGTTCACTGTAAAAATATGCCATATACTATCCCATCCTTGCATTGAATTTACTTTAAATCATAACATAATACACCCGTTTAGTCAACATCAAAAATGCATATATCAACTAAAAAATGAAAGGTATTTTTCGGCAAAAACTGTTGAAAAAACACTATCGGTATGATATATTGTTTTCCTGTAAACAAAAGAGGTGATTTTATGCCGGGACTTGGTACAGTTGTGAATGTTGTTGCTGTAATTCTGGGCGGAATAGTAGGTATGCTGTTCGGGAAAAAGATAAATGAATCTTTGCGCCAATCCCTAATGAGGGTATTAGGGGTAGCCGTTCTTTTTGTCGGAATGGCAGGGGCTTTCAGTGGGATGCTTAGAATTAATGCAGGTAAGATAGAAACCTACGGTACAATGATGATGATAATTTCGCTTGTTGTAGGTACTCTTATCGGAGAGCTTATAAGAATTGAAGACAGACTTGAAACCTTCGGGGAGTTCTTAAAGCGTAAAATCAATGCAAAGAATGACCAAGGCTTTGTGTCTGCTTTTGTTAATACTTCCCTTGTTATATGCGTCGGAGCGATGGCGGTTGTAGGCTCAATTGAAGACGGTTTGAAAGGAGAGCATACAACACTTTTTGCTAAAGCTTTGCTTGACTTTCTGATTGTTATTGTTATGTCTTCAACTCTGGGCCTCGGCAGTCTGTTCAGCTTTATTCCGATAGGTATTTTTCAGGGCAGTATAACACTTCTTGCCAGATTTGCCGAGCCGCTTTTCTCTTACGGCAACATAATAACGGATATGTCGCTTGTGGGGAACATAATGATAGCGTGTGTAGGAATAAATCTTTGCTTCGGAAAAACTATCAGAGTGGGTAATATGTTACCGTCACTTGTTGTTGCAATAATATATTCAGCGGTAAGTACATATTTTGCATAAGGAGGAAAAAATATGGGAAAAATAGTTGCTTTGGGCGGAGGCAGATTTGATAACGGTGAAATGGATAATGTGACAGAGCATATAATTTCACTTACGGGGAAGAAAAATCCTCTTATTTTAATTATCCCCACCGCAAGCTTTGATGAAATGGGTGAGGATGATGATGTTAAGCTTTGCTTTGAAAAATTCGGCTGTACAACAGATATTTTGTTTTTAACTCATAGCGATGTTAACGAAAAAGTTATTTCTGAAAAAATAAATGCCTGTGACGGTATTTTTGTTCAGGGCGGAAATCTTCTTTTCCTTATGGAAACCTGGAAAAAAACAGGCGCGGATAAGTATCTTTTGAAGGCATTTGAAGACGGTAAGGTTCTTTCGGGTACTTCCTCGGGGGCAATGTGCTGGTTTACTGAAGGGTATGACGACTGCCTCGAAAACAACGGCTTTGCTTTTGTTGAAGGCTTAGGCCTTATCAAGGGATATATAAATTGCCCTCACTATCAGAGTGAATATTGGCAGAGCTTTGAAAAGGCACTCCCCACAAGAACTCTTTCGGGTATAGCCTGTGATAACGGTGCCGGATTGTGTTTTGTTGACGGTAAATTTTATACCGTCTGCGGCAACGAAGACGGAGATTGTTTTTTATATGATATTAAAGACAATTATAAAAAGATCAATCTCACTCAGCACCCCGAAGTGCTTGAAACCTTGTAATAAAGCAGTGTTGCTGACAAAAAAAGGACGGAATTTTTTCCGTCCTTTTCTATATGCTGTCAGAATAACAATGATTTATCTTCACCGATACCCGTCATACCGTCAAGACAGTATTTTGTGCCGTCGGGGGTGCATACAAAGCCTGAAAGCTCGCCGAAGGTGATATGATAATCGATATTGATGATTCCCGTGGTAAGCTTCATTAAAAATTCATCACCTATTTCAAAATGTACATCCACCATGCCGTGTGTATCTGTAATATGCCAGCGTTTGTCCGTTTCGTGCTTGAAAACGACGGGTGTCAGAAGGGTTGTTTTACCTTCAAACCATATGAGATTTTCGTTGTAATCATCCTGATTGATTGACTGATTTCTTGTGAGATTGAAGCCGAAATATTGTTCTCTTCTGTCAATCTCTTTTTTGCCCATAGTGGTAACCCAGTCATAGTGTGCTTTTCTCGGATAATATCCTCTGTGGTCGTCAATGATTGCGGTTGTGGTTGAATCAGCAACAAATCTTTCACCGTTTACTTCGAGATAGCCTTCTACCTTAAATAAGTCTTTTTGAGTATATAAAGGTCTGTTTGCTCCGAAAGGAATATTAACAACACTGGGAAGCGATACTCTAGTGAGCTTTACTCTGTAATCAATCGTGCCTGCTTTTTTGTTGTTTGCATAACCCGAAACAATGGCCTGACCATTCTGGAAATCGTTTATATAATTTACTTTGACTTTTTTACCTTTTGAAACGGTTTCGGCAGAGTTTATAAGTGTTTTTGATATACAGGCTTTTGAAGCAGGCAGCATTTCCTGCCAATATGTTGCTTTTTTTGTTCGTTTGTCATATAATACAGTAAGTGCGGTGCCGAAAAGTCCCATATTGCAAACCGCAGTAAGAAGAACAACCTTATCAAAATTTATTTCTGTTGCTTCCCATTCGGTGAGTTTATATTTATTGAATATGTTTGGAAGCTTTGACGGACGGTTGACCTTCAAAAAATCCATTTTTTGAAATTCCTTGTCAAAAGTACCGAATTGACAGTTTCCGAATTCGTCAATTACATTTTCGGGTGTCGGTACTGCAATTCTCTTTTCTGAAAGAACATCTGTAAAACTCATATATCAGCACTCCTTAAAGTTTTTATTTAACATTAATTAAAGTATATTATCATTGGCAGTTTTTGTCAACTTAAAGAGAGGATTTATATGATTAATCAAAGTATTGAAATTAAAGAAAAAACTAAAAACAGAAAAAGTCATAAAAAAGCAAAAATTTTCCTGAGCGTATTTGTTGTTCTATTGGCGGCTTTTTTGCTGTTTATTACATATGAATGGAAAGATAAAGTTGAAACCTACGAAACAACAAATCCCTACATTACCGAAAACGGAAAAACTTTGGTTTCTGCCCATCGTTCAGGCTCAGGTATTTTCCCCGAAAACACAATGATGGCATTTGAGGGGTGTATCAATTCCGAAACATTTAAAACAGATATTTTTGAATTCGATTTGCATATAACTGCCGACGGTGAGCTTATTCTTCTTCATGACGACACCTTAGACAGAACAACCGATGCTGTTGAGTATTTCGGAAAAAAGCGGAATCGCCCGGAAGATTACACATATGATGAATTGAAAGCGCTGAACTTCGGTGAGAATTTTAAAAATAATAACGGCGAAATGCCTTATAAAGGCTTAAGAGGTGATGATATTCCTGGTTCACTGCGAGTAGCAAAGCTCCTTGATGTTTTAACCTATCTTGAAGCAAACGGGGATTTCAGATATGTTATTGAAATAAAAAACAGCGGGAAACTCGGTTTTGATGCAACCGATGCCTTATATGAAATTTTAACCGATATGGATTTGCTTGATAAAGTAATAGTCGGAACATTTAACGGAGAGGTTACAAAATATATTGATGAAAGTTATCCCGATATTGTCCGTTCTGCAGGAATTACTGAAGCAATAGTCTTTTATCTTGATTGTGTTGTCAATGCACAAAGAGAAGAAAATTACTATAAATTTGAAGCATTGCAGATTTCTCCGCACAACTATGTTGTTAATCTTGCAACATCAAAATTTATAAATTATGCCCATAAAAACAATATTGCCGTTCAGTATTGGACTATCAATGATGCTGAAGATATGGCACATCTTCAGGAGATAGGTGCAGACTGTGTAATGACGGATATCCCTGATGTTGCTTACCAAGTATTGTACGGTGAACAATAAAAAAACATACTAATGAAAAAGAGGTTGAACTATGATGTTTCAACCTCTTTCTTCTGCACACCAATTTTTCGGTAAATCGTAAGTTAAATATTCGCCATGATCAGATATCATTTTATCAACCTCTTTTTTTTGATTTATGACTTTACAACACTATTTTTATATCGTTTACTGTCAGATTATATTGCTGATTAAAATCAGAGATATGTCCGTAATAAGTAACAAAAGTTTTGTTGAGGGATTCGTTGGTTACTTCTAATGGGAAGAATTCGGTATTATAAATATCTGATAAGCTTGCTTCTCCGCCGTTAGTATCAAGAACAGTTATAAAAGAATCATCTGTGTTTTTATATTGATACACATTTATAATTATGTTGTTTTCAATTTTTTGAGCAATTCTTTTTATATTTGCTCCAATTCCTATTTTCCAACCGTCAGAAGTTTTCGGTATGATTAAATAGTGGTTGGTATCATTTGAACGGCTAACAACAAAATCGCAGTTATTGCCTTCAACTATAAGCTCAACATCAGATTCACCCGAGCAGTAATATGCATAAGCTTCTTCAGGGGATTTGAAAGTTATAAAAAGATTTTCAAAAGGTAAGAATGCTGACAAAACAAATAATATTAACGATATGCCTGAAAATGCAATATACAGAAAACGCTTGCGAATAACCTTGCTTTTATTTATTACGGCAATTGAACAGCCAAGGAAAAGAAAAGCGATAATTAACCTGATACTACTAAACAATATGTTTCCCCTCCGTTAATATCTGTATATTTTAAAGTATAGAGTATTTCTTATACACAGTCAAGGTTTCATACAGAAACGCTATTGTTTTTTACAAAAAAATATCCCACTCAGTTTTATCCGAGTGGGGTAGTTTGAAAATTAAGCTTTCTTGAATTTTTTGAGCCAATCGCCGAAATCAGCAGTTGCAATTGTGTTGCCGAGCTTACCTTTTATGAAAATCTTATTGTAAAGGAAATTAACAAGAAGATATGCAAGTAAACCTGCAAGGCAGCCTATAATGATGCCGCCGAGAATATCTGATGGGTAATGGACAAGAATATAGTTTCTTGAAGCACCCATAAGAACAATAAGCGGGAAGACTATCCAGCTCTTTTTCTTATCACAGAACAGGAAAACAGGGAATAATGCTGCTGCTGTTGATGTTGTGTGGCCTGAGGGGAACGAAAATTCACTTTCAAGACCGTGTGCTACTGAGTTCCACCAGTTATAGAATGTTTCTGTTGTTGCATAAGGACGGGGACGGGCAACAAGAGGCTTGATAGTGATGTTAGTAAATAATGCACCGATGATGATGCCGCCTAACATACCGAAACCGATTTTTCTGGTTTTTCTGAAAAGCATCATTATAAGGGAAAGAACGATAAAGAGAATTCCCTCATCACCAAGGCGGGTGTATATTTCAAAGAATACATCCAACACACCGCCGATTGCGCTTGAGTGAAGATTATAATAAAATTCAAGAATTTTATAGTCAAATGTTGCAAAGACTTCATTTAACCATTGTGCTGCAGCAGACATTTCTTCAACAGGAACAAGATTCATAATAGTTACTCCTTTTAAATATTTTGTGTTATTTTAGCATATTTAGTAAGAAAATGCAATTATTATTCTTCATTTTCTCTTATAAAAGCCTTAGAATTCATTGCAAACTTAAGCACATTCTTTGCGCTTCTCTGCATTTCTCCCAAGGTTATGCCGTCTTCCTTGTTGTAAGAGGCGAGTAATGTGCCGTCAGGCTTTCTTTTGCCTGATCTTGAGCCGCCGGGCATAAGCACATCGACCTGTGCTCTTACTCTGTATGCCTGATTTTTAAGAAGCGGGAATTCGGGAGAAGCACTTGACTGCATCCACCAGTCTGTCATAACAGAGCCCTCAAAGCCCCATTCGTTACGGAGAATTGTTGTGCATAAATCATAGTTATAATGTCCCCATACACCGTTTATTTTGTTGTAGGAGGTCATTAAATTCTGAGGCTTTGCTGTTTTTATACAGATTTCAAAGCCCTTGAGATATATTTCTCTTAATGCTCTTTCTGAAACAATTGAATTGTTTACGGTTCGTTTTGTTTCCTGATTATTACAGGCAAAGTGCTTGGGACAAGCCGAAACGCCTGTGGACTGCAAACCGTTTACAACAGCTGCAGCAATATTTCCGCAAAGGAAAGGATCCTCTGAGAAATATTCAAAGTTTCTTCCGCAAAGGGGATTTCTGTGAATGTTCATTCCCGGAGCAAGAAGCACATCTGAGCCTCTGTCAACCATTTCTTTGCCTAAAGCCGCATAGGTGTCTGAAACTAACTTTGTGTTCCATGTGCTTGCAAGAGAAGTGCCTGAGGGCAGGAGAGCGGATGTTGTTGCAAGGCGGATGCCTGAGGGACCGTCTGTACAGGTGATAGCTGGTATGCCTTTTTCTCTGAGTGAGGGCAGCACGCCGCCGAATACACTTGCATTACCTTTTGCGCCTAAAGGAGAGTTCATAACATAGTCGCCTCTTGAAATTGCTTCAAGCTCATCGAGATTAAGCTGTGAAACAAATTCATCGAGAGTGTATCTGCCTTCCTTAACATCCTTAAGGGTGATGCCCACAAAACCGCAGATAGGTGTTTCTTCGGGCAAATTGTTTTCAATTACTTTTTTGAGGCTGACGGTTCTTGTGGGCACAGGCTTATATTTTTTGATTACCTTACCGGCCAGATAAACGGCAGTCAATCTGTTATAAGCTTCTTCGGGTTCAACTGCGCTCACTTCCGAAAGCTGTTCGGTTACAACTGTTTCTTTTTGCTTGAAAGTGCCTATTTGCTTGTTATCTCTTACAGAGAAGCCGAGGAAGAATTTATATGTTCCTTCTTCAAGAACATATGCACTCTTGTTGCCTGTCTGACCTGCATCATCATATGAAGCTAAATCGCATTTGCTGACATTAAGCTTTACTGTGCAGCTTTCTTTTGCTTTAAGTGTTTCAGTCTTGTTAAAAGCACACAAATGCATTGCACTTTTGCCGAGTACACCCTGAGGCGCACTGCAGTATAGCTGAACAACCTCTTTTGCAGCAATCTTGCCCGTATTTGTGATTTTTGCCTGAACCTCTATGGAGTCTGTAGTTTCAGTAAATGATATGTCGGAAATTTTAAAATCAGAATATGTAAGACCGTGACCGAAGCAGAAAAGCACATCAGCCTTTGCGAATGTTTCAAAATATCTGTAGCCTACAAATATATCCTCGGTATACTTGTTTTTTACTTTGTCCCCGAAGTGTTCGGCAGACGGATAGCATTCATATTTTCTTGCGATAGAAGAGCTTAATTTGCCGCTAGGAGATACTTTTCCGCTTATAATATCTGCGAGAGCATTGCCTGTTTCCATACCGCCCTGCCAGAGGATAAGTACACAGCCGATGTTGTATTTTTCAACCCATGAAAAATCAAATATACTACCGATATTAAGCACAACTATTGTTTTTGCAAAATTTTTGCTTACCTTGTTCAGTAAATCATCCTCTTCATCGGTAAGATAAAAACTTCCCTTTGTAAGTGTGTTTTCTCTGTCTTCACCAGCGGCTCTGCCGATAACAACCATTGCAGTATCTGAATTTTTAGCTGCATTTTCCACAATGCTGTCATCAACGGGCATTTCATCATAGCACATAGGCCAATGGCCCCAAAAGCCGTCATCAACCGGGTTTTCTTTGCACCAGTCTGCATATATCTGTGCCAGCACGGGATTTACTTTTATGTCATTGCAATTCTGTAAAGCATTCATAATGCTTACATTATAATGAGCATTTACATCTCCGCCCGAGCCGTAACCTACAAAGAATGTGTTATTCTGCACTCTGCCGAAAACAGAGAGTGTACGCTCTTTTGATAATGGCAGAGTGTTGTTTTCATTTTTAAGTAAAACACAGCCTTCAGTTGCACTCAATCTGCAAAGCTCGGAAATCCCCGCGGCAGGAGGCATAACAATGCGATCTTTTTCATTAGAAGTCTGAGAAACTGCTGATGTAACAAAATTGACAGTTTTGCTGACAAGCCTTTCGGCAATCTTCGGAATTTTCATAATTATACCTCGGAAGTTTATTTTATTTAAATTATATAGGAATACAGATGGAAAATCAATAAAAAAATCAACAAGGTAATCCTTGTGATAATAAGTATTAAAAAAACAACAGATATATCCTTTGCAATGGCGAGTAAAAAAACAACACAGTGAAGATATATCTGTTGAAAGCATTTTATTATAGACAGATAAGGAATGTCAATATCAAATATACCAAACAAAAAATTCATATATAGGACAATACTGAATATTGGGAACGCAAAATTCAATCCGTTTGTCAGAAGGGCAACTTCGCTGTGCAGAATGCACACTTCATGGCATCAGCACTTCATTTGCCGTAAGGCAACTTCGTTCATTTATGTCCGCTCTGTGGTCAATGAAGTTGACTGTAAGTAGGCAAATGAAGTACTCGCTTCGCTCGTAATGAAGTTATGTCTTGCGGACATAAATGAAAAAATCCAAGCCTTATGACTTGGATTTTTTGGCGGAGCAGGAGAGACTCGAACTCTCGCGCCGGGGTTTAGCCGACCTACGCCCTTAGCAGGGGCGCCTCGTCACCAACTTGAGTACTGCTCCAAATTGATAACGCCGTTAAGGCTATTAAATTAAAAAAATGGCGGAGAGAGTGGGATTCGAACCCACGGTACCCGTAAGAGTACGACGGTTTTCAAGACCGTTCCGTTATGACCACTTCGGTATCTCTCCGTGTGCTAAAATATATTAGCATACTGTGATGAAATTGTCAAGCAAAAAAATTGAAATCAAAAACTTTTTTTGCGAAAATTTATACTCAATTCGTTCAAGAGTGTAAAACCGAGGATAAGTATTCCGCCCACAATCTGTGCAATGCTTATTTTTTCGTTAAGAATTGTAACGGAAACAATTACCGCTACCAATGGGTCGATATAACTGAGAATAGCCGCCTTCTGACCTGGAAGCTCTTTCAGAGAAGAAAAATACAGACAATATGTTATACCTGTATGTACTATACCCACAATAAGCAGATTTATCCAGCCTGTTGAGCTGAGGGACATAATATTAATTGAGCCCGTGACAAGAACATAGGGAACGAGAATTATAATTGCCGATAAGAATTGCAAAAATGTACGGTGAATACCGTCAATGGTTTTTATGAATTTGTTAAGAAGAATTACCGTTGCATAAAAACAGGCTGCCCCAAGACCGAAGAGTATGCCCTTTGTGTTGTTTCCACCGCTTTCGGCAGGATTTATTCCTATTACAAGGATTAATCCGACTGTTGACATAACAAAGCAGAGAATCTGTTTTGCCGACAGCTTTTCTCTGAACAGAAACGGACATACAAGTGTTACAATGACGGGCGCAAAATAGTAGCTTAAGGTTGCAACAGACACGGTTGTGTATTTATATGCCTCAAACAGCAGAATCCAGTTTATTCCCATCGCCATGCCTGAAAACAAAAGCAAAGGGATTTCTTTTTTTATTTTTCCGAAAGGGATTTTTTGTTTTGTAATCAATAAAAATGCACCTATAAGAACTGCCGCAAAAACAGCTCTGTAGAGAGCCAGCTCTCCTGAGGATACGGCTATCTTACGGACAAACGGAGCCAATGTGCCGAAAATGGTCATTGAAGCTATTAACATTAATCTGGATTTGTTTTCCTTTTTCATCTTAAGTCCTCTGAAATAAAAATATGCATAAATATTAATATAAAATTACGGTGTAGTCAATAGTAATTCTTCACCCGCAAAAGAAAAACCGTCCGTATGTCACACGGACGGTTTTGCAATATTAAGATTAGTCGTCTTGTGCAGCTTCTTTTATTATGTCATCGGGAATTGCTTCGCCGTGCTTAACAAAGAACAGCATTACAACTGCAAGCAGGAATACAACGGGGCTGTAGTAGAACAGCGACATATATGTGCCTGCAAACATTCTTATGAAACCGTAGATAATGGGAGATGCAATCTGTGCTGAGAATGTTGCTGTGTAATAATAACCTGTAAATGTGCCGACTTTCTCAACACCGCCGATTTCGAGAACGAGGGGCAGAGTGTTTACTGTGATAAACATATTAGCAGCACCGCCGAGGATAAGAACAGGGTAGATAAGAATATTAAGAATTGCTGTTACATCAGCAACTGCTTCGGAAAGGGCATTAAGTGCAGTACCGAAGTTTTCTGTTTCACAGCCGAGAATATCATTTGCAACGGCAACAATACCGCTGTATACATCAGTAAGGTTTTCTTCGGATGTTCCGTTAGCAAGAGCTGTCTGCTTGGTTTCTTCTGAATATTCTGTAAGATATTCATCGAAAGCGACACAGTTTTTGTATCCTGAAATATCAGCATTGTTTTCAAGAGCAAGTCTGTATTCAATATAGTTTTCCATTGCAACCATATCCTCAGCCTTAAGCTCAACACCTTCTGTATCAGCCTTTTCTGAAAGCTCAGAGTTGTACTCATTGATCTGGTTGTTGATTGTGCTGTATGCATTGTTTACATTTACATAGTTTGTGATAGTAAGATTCTTGCCACCGAGCATAGCAACAAACACACCGAAGAAAACAATGAATGCTGCAAGGAATACTGCAAGACCGGCAGTTATAGTTTTCTTTCTTCCGAATTTCTTGCCCATCTTACCTGCAGGAAGAGCAGCAACAGCTGCAACAACAGCAAAGATAAGCATAAGAATTGTTGCTTCAGATGTTATCTTGTGAAGAATTTCCTGAGCAAAAAGTGAGAAGAATGTTGTGATCGCATTGGAACCGCAGAAGAGGAAGAATAAGCACAACAGCATAAAGATAAGACTGCGTCTTTCAGCAGGCGAAAGCTTGATAGCTTTTCTTGCAGCCTTTTCTTCTTTCTTTGCAGCTTTAAGAGCAGCCTTTTCAGCCTGCTTTCTTGCTTTGGCATCGGTATAAGCATTAAGGTCGCCCTGAAGCTTTATTCTTGAATCGGGTTCCTTGACAAAGAAGAGAAGAACAAGCATGCCTGCTATCATAACAATAGCACCGATTGCAAAAACATAGGGGAATGAAAGTGTTTCGTCTGCAACGATCTGTTCCTTTGTTACACCTGAGAAGAGTGTGCAAAGAGCGATAGCGATTGTGCCGGCTATCATACCTACCGCTGAACCAAGACCGCCCATAAGGTTGATAACAGCGTTGCCTTCACTGCGCAATGCGGGAGGTGTAAGGTCGGGCATGAGGGCAACAACGGGAGCTCTCCACAAGGACATTGTGAATACGAAGAGAATGATGCAAGCCATTGTCAGGGGGAGAGAATGAGTGTTTAAGAAAACAATAGGGATCATAAAGAATAACAAAGCAGAAATCGGAGCACCAAAAACGATGAAAGGACGGCGCTTGCCGAGCTTTGAGTGACATTCATCGGAAAGTCTGCCGAAGGTCGGTTGGAAGATAACACCGAAAATGTTATCAAAGGTCATAATTATACCGATGAAGAGAGGAACAAGAGTAAAACCGCCGCCTGCAAGAGCAACATTTTCGCCCTGTGCTTCGGCAAATTTTGTTATAAAGGGGATTTTTTCAACCAATGCGTTACTCCAAGCAGTAATCATATCGCTGGAGGAGAGCAGCTTGTTGAGGATTTTTGTGATGTAGGGGTCATAAATCGCCCATGCGATTGATGTCGCGAGGAAACCGAATCCGGTAAGTATAGTTTTTTTGTAATTCAGTTTCTCGCCGGTTGAGGTTGTTTTGTTCTTTGCCATAATTGCAGAATTCCTTTCCATAATTATACAAGTATTATTTTAGCAAATATGAGAGAGAAGGTCAATCGATTTTTTTACAATTATTCGGTTATTTATTACATCACCAATTATTATTGTATTTGTATAAAGAAAAACACTCTCAGATGTAAATTTTTTGCCGAAAAGAAAAAGCTCCGTAATTTGCGGTTACGGAGCTTTTATAAACATATTAAATCGGTATTTTAGAATATACCCTGAGCAATCATTGCATCGGCAACTCTCTGGAAGCCCGCAATATTTGCACCTGCAACAAGGTCATAACCGAGACCGTACTGTGCACTTGCCTTTGCTGAAGAATCGTGGATGTTTTTCATTATTGTGTGAAGCTCTTCATCAACCTTTTCAGCAGTCCATGACAGACGCATTGAGTTCTGTGACATTTCAAGAGCAGAAACTGCAACACCGCCTGCATTTACAGCTTTTGAGGGAGCAACAGCTCTGAGATTTTCTTTGAGATAAGAAAGTGCCTCGTTTGTTGTGGGCATATTTGAAACTTCTATGTAGTACTTTACACCGTTTGCAACAATAGCTTCAGCTTCTTCCATTCCGACCTCGTTCTGTGTTGCACAAGGCATAATAATGTCAACCTTTGCATTCTTCCAGGGCTTTTCGCCGGGATGGAATTCAGCACCGAATTTTTCTGCATAAGAATCAAGCTCAAGCTCTGATTTTGCTCTGAGTTCAAGCATATATTCAATTTTTTCGTTGGTGTTTACACCTTCAGCGTCGTAAACATAACCTTCGGGACCTGAAAGGGTAACAACCTTTGCACCGAGCTGATCCAGCTTTTTAGCAACACCCCATGCAACATTTCCGTAGCCTGAAATAGCAACGGTTTTGCCCTTGATGCTGTCGCCGAAGTGCTTAAGAACCTCAAGGAGATAGTAAACAGCACCGTAGCCTGTAGCCTCGGGACGGATAAGAGAACCGCCATAGGGAAGACCTTTACCCGTGATTACACCGTTTTCAAAGTTGCCCTTGAGTCTTCTGTACTGACCGAAAAGGTAACCGATTTCTTTACCGCCAACACCGATGTCGCCTGCAGGAACATCAATGTCGGGACCTATGTGTCTGTAAAGCTCAGACATATATGCCTGACAGAATCTCATAATTTCAGCTTCGCTCTTGCCGATGGGGTCAAAGTCTGAACCGCCCTTGCCGCCACCGATGGGAAGACCTGTAAGAGCATTTTTGAACATCTGCTCAAAGCCGAGGAACTTTATGATACCGCTGTAAACCGAAGGATGGAAACGAAGACCGCCCTTATAGGGACCTATCGCGGAATTGAACTGGAAACGGTAACCTCTGTTTACCTGTACTTTGCCGTTATCGTCAACCCAGGCAACTCTGAAAGTAATACCTCTGTCTGCTTCGGTTATTCTTTCAAGAATGTTGAATTTTTCATATTCGGGATGCGCCTCAACAAGGGGTTCAATTGATCTTAAAACCTCTTCAACAGCCTGAATGAATTCAGGCTCATGGTGATTTCTTTTGGTTACATTTGCAATAGCACTTTCAATGTAATTGTTCATAATAATACCTCCATATACCTGTCAGAGTTCATAAAAATTTTTTATATAAGAAACAGCAAAGTGCTTGCTGTTCTCTCAACAGGGGTGCAAATAAAAAATAATGGTAATACAATACGCTTTTAGTTTTTAATTGTCAAGTGTATTTTTTTAATTTTTTCTGTTGAAAACCCAAATTTTTTGTTTTTTTTTGTGAATTATTATTCATATTTATATAATGCAAAAAAGACATAAAAATTTTTTATTGCAAGTATGTGCTTTGCGGGTAAACTGTAAAAAATCTATAGAAGAGATAAATTTAATTTATAGCTTTATTGTTTCCTGTTTCCTGTTTCAGTATATGCAGAAGCTTTACATATGGTAATCATTGCATCTGTTAAATTTTCCGCTGCAGTCAATACTTATGGTGAATATAGTTCGGAGGTTATTATCAAGTGATCGCAAAGGTTGAAATATGCGGAGTAAATACATCTACGCTCAAAGGTCTTAAAAATGAGGAAACATTGAAGCTGCTTGAGTTATCCCGAAAGGGAGATAAGAAGGCGCGGGAAAAGCTCATAAACGGAAATTTAAGATTGGTTTTGAGTGTGATACAAAGATTTACGGGGCGCTGTGACAGTCCCGATGATTTATTTCAGGTAGGTTGTATAGGACTTATAAAGGCGATAGATAATTTTGATTTATCGCAGGGTGTACAGTTTTCTACCTATGGTGTGCCTATGATAATAGGTGAAATAAGACGCTTTCTCCGAGATAACAATTCAGTAAGAGTAAGCCGTTCAATGAGGGATACTGCATATCACGCAATGCAGATAAAGGAAGAATTTATAAATGAAAATAACCGTGAGCCTACGGTAGAAGAAATTGCGGAAAAAATGCACTTGCCCGTAAGACAGGTTGTTATTGCACTTGAAGCCGTTGTTGAGCCCGTTTCATTATATGAGCCGGTATATTCCGATTCGGGCGACACAATTTTTGTGGTAGATCAGCTTGGCGACAGCAACTCAGAATGTGACTGGATAGATGAGATAAGCATCAAGGAAGCAATAAAAAAGCTTTCAGACAGAGAAAAGCAGATTCTTCATAAGCGTTTTATGGTCGGCAGAACACAGACTGAGGTTGCCGAAGAAATAGGAATATCTCAGGCACAGGTTTCAAGACTTGAAAAAGCAGCTATGGATAAACTGAGGGGCATAAACTGAAAATATGTTTTATAAATATAATAATAAAGTATATATTTTCAGGGGGAAAAACAATGGGTTGCTGCAGTATAGAGGAGCTGTGCAGGAAAGATGTGATAAATGTTGAAAATGCTGCTTGTCTGGGAACGGTTTTTGATGTTGAGGTTGATGTTTGCAGCGGTAAATTGGTTTCACTTAGTGTTTTATCACAGAACCGTATGTCGGGATTCAGAAAAGGGGATACATTAAAGGTGTGCTGGGAGGATATATGTGTTATAGGCGAAGATGTTATACTGGTTAAAAATGTTTGTCCTGCACCTCAGACAAAGCAAAACAAAGCGCTTTTTGATATATTTTCAAAGTAACTATTGAAAAAAAGGTATTTGTATATTAAAATATCAATAATATACTGAAAAGTTTAGCTTTTTGGTTTGAAAAGAAAAAAGGAAGTGTTATACGAATGCTTAATCAACCCCAGATAGACAGAATGATAAGCAAGCTCAACCGTTTTGCACAGGCTGTTGAGCCTCATATTTTCATTAAGGTTGCCGAACTTGAAAATATGAAAAAATGTCATGTTAATAAACAGTATCATTCAATCCCCGAGCTGCCCTTTGAAGAGGTTAAAAACGGCAGTAAATGGTCGGGAGAGGGTACATATTGCTGGTTTAGGGGGGAATATACCGTACCTGAAGAGCTTGCAGGAAAAACATTGTTTGTTAAGCCTCATATCGGCGGTTATGAAGCAATGCTTTTTGTAAACGGCAAGCCTTTCGGCACATTTGCAACTAAAATAGTTTACACCGGTCACGGCAATCACTATTGTGATATGATAAAGTATGCGCCCGAAGCAAAAGAAAAAATTGACATTGCTCTTGAATATTATGCAGGTCATCTCTATCCCGGATGTATGCCTGAAGACACATATCCCATAACAGACTTCACCTTTGATTTCAACGGTGTTGATATCTGCATAAAGGATTATGAGGTTCAGGATTTCTATTTTGACCTTCTTATTCTGCTTCAGTTAGCTACCACTCTTCCTGAAAATTCCTTCAGAAGAGCAGATGCCGTGAATACATTGTATAAGGTTTTTTGTGCTGTGCCTCTCGCAGTTGATGATATTGACTGGGATGAAGTAAAGGTTGCAATGGAAACAGTAAAGCCCGTTATGAAGGAAACTCTTGCAAAGAAAAATGAAGATTCTGCTCCCGAAGCTGCTATTATCGGTCACTCTCATATGGACACAGCATGGCTGTGGCATGTTGATGAAACCATTAAAAAGTGTGCAAGAACATATGCAAATCAGCTCAATCTTATGGAGCAGTATCCCGAATACAAGTTTATTCAGAGCTCCGCTTGTCACTCAAATATGCTTCTTAAGCACTATCCCGAGCTGTTTGAAAGAATTAAAGGTGCAGTTGCAGACGGCAAATATGAGCCCAATGGCGGTGTGTGGGTAGAATGTGACTGTAATATCACATCAGGTGAATCTATGATAAGACAGTTCCTCTGGGGACAGAGATTTACCCGTAAGCACTTTAATTACACATCAAACTGCTTCTGGCTGCCCGATACCTTCGGTTATTCGGCTGCTATTCCTCAGATAATGAAGGGCTGTGCGGTTGATTATTTCCTCACAACCAAGATTTCATGGAACGATACAAACAAATTCCCGCTTGATACCTTTTATTGGCAGGGACTTGACGGAACAAAGGTGTTCACTCATTTCAATACAACTCACCATTATCCCGATGTTGAAGCTGCTCACCACAGAATTGACGGCGAAAGCGGAATCAAGCAGAAAACCGTAACAAGCAAGAGATACCTGGCATATGGCTTCGGTGACGGTGGCGGCGGACCTCAGTTTGAAATGGTTGAGCTTGCACGCCGTTGCAAGGATCTTGACGGATGCCCCAAGATGGAACATAAGTTCGTAGGGGACTTTATGAAGGAGCTTGAACAGTCCTGTCAGAATCCCAACACCTATAGAGGAGAGCTTTATCTTGAGCTTCACAGAGGTACTCTTACCAATCAGCATACAATAAAGAGAAATAACCGTAAGGCAGAGCTTGCATTGCGTGATTTTGAAATTGCCACTGTTATGGACAGTGTTAAGAATAAAAAGGCTGCAGACTCTGCGGAGATTGCACCCTTGTATGAAACTTTACTTCTTAACCAGTTCCACGATATTCTTCCCGGTACCTGTATAAACAGAGCACACGAGGAAAGCCGTGCGCAGACAACAGCTCTCATTAAAGAAGCAAAAGAAAAGACTGCATTGCTTGTAAATGCTAAGGGTGAAGATTCTATCACTGTTATCAACACTCTTTCATTTGACAGAAATGACTGTATATTCCTTGATTATAACGGCAAAATAGTTGATGCAGATTGCAGACAGCAGATATATACAGACCTTGACGGAAACAAAAAATTACTTGTTGCCGGCATAACTGTTCCTGCACTTTCAAGCGTTACATTGAAGCTTAAAGATGGTGAAATTGCAGATAGCTGTGAATTTGCTGTTGCAGAAAACACTCTCGAAACACCTTTTGCAAAGGTAATATTTGCTGAAGACGGAACAATGTCTTCATTTATTGATAAGCGAGTTAACAGAGAACTTGTTGACGGTGAAAATTTCAACACTCTTCTTATGGCAGAAGACTATCCCGCATCATGGGATAACTGGGATATTGATGCTGATATTGAGCTTAAATATCAGAACGCATCAAATCTTGTTTCAAGAGAAGTTATTTCAGCAGGCGCAGTTGCATATATTATCCGCAGTGAATATGCAATCAGCAAAAAGTCAACAGTGAAGCAGGATATGATTTTCTTTGCAGATTCTCCGGAAGTAAGATTTGATACAGCTATGGACTGGAACGATGATCACCGATTCCTCAAGACTGCATTTGATACCTGTGTATATGATGATTTTGCACGCAATGAAATTCAGTTCGGTTTTGTTAAGCGTCCCACAACAAGAAACAACAGCGTTGAAGAAGCAAAGTTTGAGGTTGTAAACCATAAATATACCGATCTTTCAGAAGCAAAATACGGTATAGCAATTCTTAACGATTGTAAATACGGTATAACGGTAAAAGAAGGAAGTCTCCGTTTGTCTTTACATAAAGGCGGTGTACATCCCGACTATAAGGGCGACAAAGACGGTATTCACCGCTGTGTATACTCCCTGTTGCCTCATAATTGTGCATTTGATGCAAAGAGTGTAATTGAGCCCTCATATATGCTTAATATTCCTGTTATCGTAGCTTCAGGTGAGTCACAGACTGTAACTCTTGCAAAAATTGACAGCAGCAATATCATCATTGAAGCAATCAAGCCCTGTGAAGACAGCGAAAAGGCATATATTGTAAGACTTTACGAAGCAGAAGGCTCATATACAAATGCTGTATTTGAAGCAGTTGACGGTGCAGTAAAGGTCGAAGAAACAAATATGCTTGAAGAAGTGCAGAGTGTATTCTCATCTGCTAAGAATATAGCTCTTACCTTCAGACCGTTTGAAATCAAGACACTCAAGGTTTCATACTGATAGCAGACAGATAAAAAACAAGGAAAGGAGAATTGTGTGATATGAAGCCGCTGTTTAATTATCGCTTACTTCCGGATGCGGTTGGTATTGCAACAACGCTGTGTCTTATAGTTCGTTGTTTATTATCAATATTTGCAAGTAACAGTGCTTTTTCGGATGCCGCAAATACTATGCTTGCAATTGTGAGTATGACAATAGCAATACATCTTATAAGAAGCACCGCATGGATGCAAAATAAGCATGTATGGGAAAGCATATCGCTGATACTCCTTTTGCTTATTCCTGTTTTGAATCTGCTGATAACTATATATAACATTCTTTTCGATCCTGCTCCGTTTATGAAATCGGCATGGTTTACAGGCTTGCTGTTAGCTCTTTCTTTTCCCGCCTTTTTCTTCTATTTCTTTGTGTTTGTTCATAAGGAATTTGCAAAGGATAAGAGAATGCAGGCCGTTATAGGTTTAACGGCAGTTGCAGTTTGTTTGTATGTTTTTCCGAGATTGCTTTCCGTTTTCGGTGTGAATGCTGGTCTGATAGCTTTTCTTGCAACAAATTCCTATGTTGCTTTGGCAATATATGTTATAGAGATTGTATGCTTTATAATTGCAGGCTTTGTTTTCAGAGATCATGTAAAAAATGAAGCGGATAAATGATTAATTTGTTGAAATGAATTAATGTGTAGTTGACAATAAAAGGAACCTGTGCTATAATAATGACTCACATCGGCTGTATTCATTACAGCCGATAAAATCGGGGTGTGGCTCAGTTTGGTAGAGCGCTTCGTTCGGGACGAAGAAGTCGGGTGTTCGAATCACCTCACTCCGACCAGAAAAAAGCATCGCTTTTGCGATGCTTTTTTCAATTAAATCCGTCATTCTGATGAAATAAATCCGCTTATGCGGATGAAATCACTTGCGTGATGAAATCCGACTTCGTCGGCAGATAAGACGGATTTGATTTCATCTGAGGCCGAAGGCTGAAAATTTCATCCGAAACTTGTTTCGGATTTCACCGAGAGCAAAGCGAACGATTTCATTAAAGCATATTAAAAAAAAGAAGCTCCGCAGCTCATCAATGCCCAAAGCCCTGATGCAACGACCGTATACGGTTGTGCGAACACTTCTTATTTTATTTTTCAACTAAAATAAAAGTATGTCAATAAGAAAAAACTTATTCAGTTATGAGTGGAATTTTTGTCAAAAAAAACAGCCGGATGCATCCGGCTGTTAATTTTTAGCTTAGCCTATCTTAAAGAGGCTTAATAACATATCAATAATAGATTTAATAAATTTTACAAGCAATGTAAAGAAGTTGTCTTCTTTTGCTTCCGGTTCCTTTTCGGTTACGGGAGTAAGCTCGGGAGCATCAACATTTGCATCGAGGAACTGAGGGAACTGAGGATCAGAGAAAACATCCATATCGGTTGTTAAGATTCTTTCAATCAGCATATCAATGCTTGCAGGGAAGTGGTCATGGAAGCTGTTTTTTACGAACCATGTTGTGTCGGGAAGAACACAGGTTGAAGCATCGATTTTTTCATCGGGAGAAATATATTTCTTGTTTGCTTCGCTTACAGATGCAAGATAATCACTTGAAAGGTTTTTTCCGAAGTCTGCTGTTGTTGCACCGAATGAGGTAAGGTAGGTTTCTGCGGTACCGTCACTTGTGTTGTTGCAGTCAGCAATGATGGGAAGAAGGGGAATGTTGTATTTTGATACTATATTTATGTCAATTTTATCGCTGAGCTGTGCAATGCGCTCTCTTGAGTTGAGCATTACATTGTCATGATAAGAACGCGCCTTTTCAATAGTACCTGCATATTCTTCTTTAAGCTCAGGAGTGCTGAAAGCAAATTCAAGAGCATCTTCAAAATATTCGGTGGGAACCATAGACCAGAATGAGGGGAATGAGCCGTAGCTTCTTCTTATAATTCTGGGAACAAGATTATCTTTTATTTTATCAATAAGCATCTGAAGGGCATCTGTGCCGAGATTAAGAACCTTAGCCTGATCTAAAATAGCAACCATAATATATACTAAATCTCTGATAGCAGGGTCTTCAATTACTTTTTCATATTTTGTGTATTCATCAATAAATGTATCAAGGTTTTCTGCAACAATTTCAATTTCTCCTGCAAAAAGAGCACCGATCATATTGATTCCTTCGGTTGAGGGAATGAAGAATACAATTTCGTTGATTTTCTGAGTTGCTTCTTCAGTGAAATTCTCAAGATATGCGGAAACAACATTGCCGCCAAGACAGCGAGCAACAATATTTACTTTAGCAGCACCTGTTTCAGCAAGCATTTTGTTAATGAAAGAATCAAGCTCCTCAGCTGAGGTTTCAGGTGAAAGTCTCCAGTCATAGGGGAAGTTTTCTTCACCGCCGCTGAATCTGTTGTAGTTAAGACGAACGGGTAAATTAAGATTTTCGCCTCTGCCGGAGTTATCCTTTGGTGTTCCGTCAGGAGCAAGCACAAGATTTTCGTAGATGGGATGAATAGCATTATAAAGCTCATCACAATATTTGTCGTAATTGTTTGTGAGAACACCTGCTGCCAGCTCTTTAAGGCAAGGGACTATAGCTTCTTTTACGATTGCGCCCACATCTGCGCCTGTGGGATAATATACTTCTGACTGAGTGTTGCCTTTTTCCGAGAAAATGTTAGGACCGTAGCCTGTAACATAAACAACGGGATAGTTTTTCTGTGTGTCAGCAGCAAGTGTAAGCGGAGCCATAATGCCTGATATCATAATGACTGCAAGAATAACTGCAATAATTTTTTTCATTTTTAACTCCTCCTGAAATATATTTCTGAACAGCTATATGTGTTTTTTTATGGTTAATCTTTGGAAATAAATCCGGATTTGTGATGTCTAAGGTTAATTGTTATGAAAACAGATTTTCAAAGAAGCTTGCAATTTTTTCAAACAAAGAAACAAAAAATGCTTTTATTTTTTCAAAGAAAGACAATTCGTTTTCGTTGTTTGTTTCATTTGCTGTGAAGGTTATATTGTCAATGCAGATATCAGCTGAGCCGTCACCGGTATCAGTGAAAATAAATTCAGCACACTGAATTTCTGTAAGCGTATCTGTTTTATATTTAAGCAAATTTGCATTGCCGTAAGATAAGAGCTTGTTAAGATCAAGTGTTACGGTATGAATATTTGAGTCTGCTTCAATTATGCAGCTTGCATTCTTTGTGTCTTTAACCGCAGGCATAACCCATAAAACACCGTTAATGATAAGCTTTAAGCCGTTGAATTCCACAGCATTTTCAGAATTAACTTTAATATCAAATGAGAGAGTGCCGTAATCGGACCAGTTCAGATCAATATCGTGGAAATAAGCCTCTTTTCTGTATTCATTATAGGTGAAAGCGGGAATAACTGAAAATTCTTTGCCGGTTGAGCTTATTTGTAATGCCTTACCTGTGTCAAGTGTGCTGTTTATATATGAAAGTGTTGCGCCGCTTGCTTTCCATGGGGCATAAAAGCCGCTGTATTCATTGGAGTGGCAATGCCAGAATGTTTCATAATCGCAGGTTGCCCAGGAATCGTTGTGCCAGTAATGTCTGCCGACACTCATGTTTGTTACAAAGGGAGATACTGCAAGTAATTTCTGTCCGTTTGCACAAGCAAAAAGATTGGCATTTATATTTGTCTGAGAGTAAGCATATGCAACGCTGACAGGCTGTGAAACTGCATCGCTGTATACCTTTACCGTGTCCGCAGAAACTATTTCAGCCTTTGCGGGAAGATAAATACCGTCAGAACCGCATATTGAAAAGGCGTTGAGAGTATCGCCGTTACAAATCAGCTTGTCACCGTAATCACGGAAAGATACATAAATACTGTTATCCCTGATTTCTGTTGATTTTACGGTAGCGGTTGTGTATGTGTTATATTTATCATACACAAGTCCCATTGCTGCATATGCCATTTTATTGCCAACTTCTTCTTTGCATAAAGGATGAATTGCATGAGTTTCTGCAGAATAATCAAGCGGGACATCAAGGATACTAGTCAGCGCACGGCTGTCAGGCTTCTGCTGCTGAATATCTGCAAATTCAATGTTCGTGTTCTGTAATGCTGTAAGGTCGCCGTATGAGTAGGAGGCGAGTTGCGTGAAAACTACAGGAAGAAGCCCGTTTTTATAATTGAAATGTTCGGTATACAATGTCTGTAAAGCATTGAATGCTCTTGAGTATCTGCCGTATTGCCAGGAGATATCACCTTCGCCCTGATACCAAATCATACCTGATAAGCGGAAGTTTTTGAGCGGGGAGATTATTTTGTTGAAATTACAGGTCATATCAAGACTGAAATTAATATTTGTTTCTTTCCATTTGTTAAGAGGAATGTATCGGTTATCGCTTTTGCAGTCTGCGAGAAGCTGAGAGTTGCTCTCAATTGCTTCTCTGGAAAGCCATGTAAGAATTGATGTGCCGCCGAGGCTTGCATTGAGGATACCGACAGGCATATTCAGTTCCTTTATAAGCTTTTCCGCGAAATAGTAACCTACAGCACTTAGTTCAAACACCTTTGCATCGCTGCCCTTATACCAGCCTACTGTATCTTCATAGTCAGTAAGGGGATATTTGGGCATATTTTCGGGTGCACCTTTGTAATTTCCGCCCATATAGGGGATATAGAAGAAACGAAGGCTGTCACTGCCTCTTTTGTTTTCAACAGCCATCTGATACCCTGATTTTGAGCCCATTAAAGACATCTGCATATTTGACTGTCCGCCTGCAAGCCAGAGCTCACCGAAAACAATATCTTTGAGTGAGGCAAAGGTCTTGCCGTCAGCAGTAAGAATTGCTGTGTATTCTTCAAAGCTGCCTGCAGGAGCAGTAAATGATAAGCTGAATGTCCCATCTGCTGCTGCGATAGCTTCCGAATAAGCAATCTGTGTATTATTTGAATTAAGAAGCGTACAGGTGATTTTTGTTCCCGGAACAGCTGTTCCGGCAAAAACAGCATCATCATTTTGCTTAAACAGCATATTATCGGAATAATAGCTGTAAAGTGCTGCGTTGTTCGGTGAATCGGCGGCAAGAACGGTAATGTTGCCTATGATAACAAGAACTGCAACGAGAAATAATGCAATTATTTTTTTCATACATTTCCCTCCTATGATTTTAATTCCATTTTATCAAATAAATGTAAAAAAGTAAATAAAGATTACAGTATTAAAATTCAAATTACAGTAAAAAATTAATTTATGTTTGCTATTTGCTTTTTTTTATGTTATATTGGATTTGTAAAAAATATGTAAGGAGAAGGAAATTATGTTTATTCTCAGAAAAATTTGGTCTATTCTCACAATGCCGCTTTTGCTTTTAACTCTTATAACCACTCCTGCCGCACAGTCAACCGATTCTGCTGTTCTTATTTCACAGGATGTTTTTGTGCTTGAAAAAGCACTTTTTATGGGACAGGGAATAACAACTGACGGTGAATATTATTACACAAGCGGTTCAATTACAGCACTTGATTTACAAGCTCTTGCAAAGTTTACCTTTGAGGATATGGAGCTTGTTGAAAGCAGAATTAATCCTTTACCCGATGTGTGCAAGGACAGGGGTAATGATCACATAGGCGGAATAAGCTTTTATGACGGTAAAATTTATGCTTCTGTTGAAGGTGGCGATGAATGTTATGCCTGTGTAGTTGTTTTTGACTGTGAAACACTTGAACCCACGGGTGAGGTTTACGATTTACCGAATGAGCTTTATTCTGACGGTATTCCGTGGCTTGCAGTTGATAAAGAAAGCGGGCTGCTTTATGCCTCCAAATGGACAGATGCAGAATATATTTATGTGTACGATGTGAATGATTCGATGAAAAATGTGGAAACTATTGAGCTTTCCGAACCTATAGACAGAATTCAGGGCGGTGAATTCTATAACGGCACACTCTATCTTTCAAATGACACAGAGGATATTGAAAATACAAAGAGAATTCTCAGCGTTGATGTTTCAACGGGTGAAATTGAGGTTGCAGCCTTGAGAGATGTGGGCGGAAATAATATTGAAGCAGAAGGACTCACATTCTTTGAATCGGAAGACGGTTCAGTTATGCATGTGCTTGATTATAACAAGCTGGTAGGTATCTTTGTCCGTCACTATTCCGTTGATTTCTGATAAATTTAATTATGCGATAACGAAAAATCCGAGTCTTACTGTGAAGCTCGGATTTTTTTATATATAGGAAATTTCTCGCCAAAGTAAGCAGTTTGCTTATATCAAGAAACACCTTTCCCCCGAGAACGGGGGAGGGGGGATAAATCATAAGATTTTTTCTTATAATATTCAGTTTCTGATAATCCCGCTTATTCTTATTGCTTCAACAGCCGAATTGATTTCATCATCGGGTAAAGTGAGGGCAAAACGGACATATCCTTCCCCGAGAGGTCCGAAGCTGCTTCCCGGAGTACAGACCACACCGCATTTTTCGAGCAACAATAAACAGAATTCCATACTGTTTGTGTAGCCTTCGGGTAAGGGTGCCCAAACAAACATACTGCCTTTGCTTTTGGGAACAAACCAGCCTATACTGCAAAGACCGTTGCAAAGAGTATCTCTTCTGTGCTGATAGAGCATATTCTGTTCTTTTACTGAATCAAGAGGACCTGTAAGCGCGGCAACAGCAGCTTTCTGTATCGGTAAGAACATCCCGAAATCTATCTGACTGCGCAGCTTTTTGAATGCTGCAATAACATCCGTCCGTCCTATAAGGAAGCTTATTCTTGCACCTGTGACATTAAAGCTTTTTGACAGACTGAAAAATTCAACCCCCACATCTTGAGCACCGGGAGTGTTGAAAAAGCTGTTTCCTTTAACACCGTCAAAGATAATATCACTGTATGCATTATCGTGAATAATTAAAATATCGTATTTTTTTGCAAATGCAACAATTTCCTCATAAAGCTCAGGTGTGCCTACACTGCCTACGGGATTTGCAGGCAAGGATACAATCATATATTTTGCTTTCCTTGCAGTTTCTTCGGGAATTTCCGACACACGCGGTAAAAAGCCGTTTTCTTTTGTCATAGGGTAATACTGTATATCAGCCTGTGCCATTTTTGCACCTGCAATAAATACGGGATAACAGGGGGATGGCAAAAGAACGGTATCGCCTTTATTGCAAAGCACCATTCCGATATGTCCCATACCTTCCTGACTTCCGTTGCAGCTTGCAACCTGTTCGTGAGTAACGGTAACAGCGAATCTGTTTTTATAGTAATTGCATACCGCATCGAGAAGTTCGGGGGTGTCACCTAAGCTGTAGTGCCAGTTATCAGAGTTCATAGCCGCTTCAGCCAAAGCACGGCGTATATGCTCGGGTGTTTCAAAATCAGGTGTGCCTATGCTGAGGTTATATATTTTTTTGCCTGTTGCAGCAATTTCTGCTTTTTTTTGATTCAGTACAGTGAATATTTCATCACCGAAGCTGTTTATTATTTCTGAAAATATCATTTTTTTGCTCCTAAATTTGAGTTTTGTCGTATTTTACCATATTATTAAAATATTTACAATAAATAATCTATAATAAAGTCAGGACTTGACAATATGTTGTCGGGTGTAGTAAAATAACTGTGATATTCAGAAGAATATCACGGAAGCAGAAGTTTCCTTTTTTAGTTTCAGTAGATGTCAGGAGGTGTCATTATCTCAGAAGAGATGATGTCACTTCTTTGTTTTTATGAAAGGGGCTTCTTATGAAAAATAATAGTTTGTTGAAAATGACTTTATCTGCATTTTTTCTGGCACTTGCTTTTGTTATGCCGTTTCTTACAGGGCAGCTTCCGGAAATCGGCTCAATGCTGTGCCCTTTACATATTCCCGTGCTTATATGCGGTTTTGTCTGCGGTGCTCCGTGGGGACTTGCAGTAGGCTTTGTTGCTCCCTTGCTTCGTTCACTTATTCTGGGTATGCCGCCGTTTTTCCCTTCGGCAGTGTGTATGGCTTTTGAGCTTGCTGTTTACGGTATGGTTTCGGGACTGATGCACAAAGCTTTGTGCGGAAAGAAGATATATATATATATTTCTCTGCTTGTTGCTATGATTGCAGGCAGGCTTGCATGGGGCGCGGCTATGTTTATCTGTACGGGAATCAACGGTGACAGCTTTACTTTTTCTGCTTTTCTTGCAGGTGCTGTCATAAATGCTGTGCCCGGAATTATAATTCAGCTTGTTCTGGTTCCGATTATTGTAATGCTGCTTGAAAACAGCAAAGCATTGAAAAAATTAAGAAATTGATACGGAGAAACTTATGTCAATAAGTGAAACAACAAAAAAACAGCTGACAGAGCATTATAAAAAATATCCTGAACTGCAGCTTCAGGATATTTTTAAGTATATTTATCAAAGCTCCTTCGGATGTGAGCATATGCTGTCTTCATACGAAACGGCTGTTGATTATATTCGTAAGGAATATGAGAATTCAGTTTTTTCACTGCAATTATCCGATAAACTTGACGGAGAATACAGTCGTGTTCATTTTTCTGTTTTGCAGCAGGGATTAAGAGCAGAAACATTTGCAAAACTGTTTTACCTGTCTGCAAAAAAAGAGGCAAACTCAAAAGCGGAGCTTAAAAAAAAGATAGCTGCCGTAAAAGAATTGGTCACAGATGCGATACTGCCTTTTTCAGCTGCTGAGCTTGAAAAAGAACTGGAAAGATGGCATAAAAACGGTTATTCTGCCGTGCATCATTCTGATGCTTTCCGTTTGGCTTATAAGCCCTCATACCGTGTTATTGCAGATGAATTTGTTGCATTCCTTCCTTTGTTTATAGAGCTTGATAAGATGCTCTCAGAGGGTTCGGTTATTGTTGCTGTTGACGGCGGCTGCGGCAGCGGAAAAACAACATTGGGAGAAATGCTTAAAAGTGTATATGACTGCACTGTTCTGCATATGGATGATTTCTTTTTGCGCCCCGAGCAGCGAATTCCCGAGCGTTATGCCGAGGCGGGCGGAAATGTTGACAGAGAAAGGTTTTTGCAGGAGGTGATGATCCCTTTATCGGAAAGAAAGCCTGTTGATTACAGACGCTTTAACTGTGCAACCCTTGAAATTGAGGAAGCACAAAAGGTTTATCCCGAAAAGCTGACTGTTATAGAAGGCACATATTCTATGCACCCTTATCTTGCCGGCTACTATGATTTTTCTGTGTTTCTTAATATAGATAAAGAGCTGCAGAAAAAACGCATAGAAAAAAGAAACTCGCCCGAATTTGCATCGCGTTTTTTCAATGAATGGATACCTATGGAAAATAAATATTTTTCAGAAATGAATGTAAAAAACAGATGTAGTATAGTGTTTGATATTTAAGAAAGCGAGGTGTAAAAATGTACCGTAATTTAGGAATTTTGGCTCATGTTGATGCAGGTAAAACAACGCTGACAGAGCAGTTGTTATATAAAGCCGGTGTTATCCGTGAAACAGGCAGCGTGGATGACGGTACAGCACTTACCGATTCGCTTTTGGTTGAACGGCAACGCGGAATATCTGTCCGTTGTGCGACCGCTTCGCTTGACTGGAAAGGGGAGAGAGTCAATATCATTGACACTCCCGGACATATTGATTTTGCCGGTGAGGTTGAAAGATGTCTTGCAGCACTTGATTTTGCTGTTCTTGTGATTTCAGCTTCAGACGGTATTAAGGCACATACGCAGAATCTGCTGTCTGCGCTTATTGAAATTAATATGCCTCGGCTTATTTTTATAAATAAGCTTGACAGAGCAGGTTGTGATGTTTCATCTGTTCTTCGGGAGCTTAACAGACTGTTTGACAAAAAAACTGTTTTTATGACGGTGAATGAACCTGTTTATGAGGGCTGTGAAAATTGTGATATTAAGGCTTGTAATCTTTTATATAAAGCAACAGAGGCTCTTGCCGAGTATGATGAAGCTGTAGCTGAGCTTTATATGCTTGATGAGTTTTTATCACAGGAAAAGGTTGATGAAATTTTACCGAAAGCAATTTTTGACGGAAAAATAACGCCCGTACTCTGCGGCTGTGCGAAAAAAGGTCTCGGTACAGAACAGCTTTTGAATTTTATAACAAGCTATATGCCTCATTCGGGGTATAAAAAAACTGATGAAGTATCGGGAGTGATTTTTAAGCTTGAACACGATAAAGCAATGGGGAAAATTGCCCATGTAAGAATGTTCGGCGGTGAAGTACAGAACAGAGATAATGTATTGGTTATTTCTCCCGATGCCGTAGAAAGCAACAGACATTTTTCAGAAAACGATGCTATAGGCACAGAAGAAGAGGCTGATAATAAGGAAAAAATCTCTCAGATTCGCAAGGCTTCAGGCGGAAAATATACAGACTCGGGGTTTGTTGAAGCAGGTGATATTGCTGCACTTTACGGACTTACAAAAGCAAAGGTCGGCAGCTTCATAGGCTCTGTTGCACCGGCAGTAAACTATCCTCTTACACATCCGCTTTTGAGAGTTAAAGCAACACCTGTTGATGCACACCCTGAAGCACTTCCGAAGCTTGCAAATGCGCTGAGAGAGCTTTCGGATGAAGAGCCGTATATTGATGCAAAATGGGAAAACGGACAGTCTGAAATTGTCTTAAATCTTACCGGGAATATACAGTCCGAAATTCTTAAGTCGCTTATAGAAGAGAGATATAATATCAAGGCAGATTTTTCTTCGCCGACCGTTATATACCGAGAAACCCCTGCAAAAAAAGGCTGCGGAATCGGTGTGTATACAATGCCTAAGCCCTGTTGGGCCGTGGTTGAATTTATGTTTGAGCCGATGCCTGCCGGCTACGGAGTGAGCTATCACGGGCGGTTGCCTAACAACCAATGCTTTTACAGATATCAGAGTCACATTCACCGATCGTTCAATACCTGTCTTGAGCAGGGGCTTCACGGATGGGAGGTAACAGATTTCAAGTGTACTCTTATCGGCGGAGAGCATCATACCGTACATACTCATCCTCTTGACTTTTTTGTAGCAACACCTATGGCTTTTATGAACACTCTGCTTGAATGCGGTTCAACATTGCTTGAACCTTTGATGAAGATGCGAATTGTTGCCCCTGCAGAGCTTTCGGGAAAGCTTATAACGAAAATTATTCAGGGCAGAGGAGAATGTGATGCTCCGTTTACCCTTGGAGATACCGTAACACTTGAGGCGGTTGTTCCGTTTGCTGAATTTATGGATTTTCCTGCAAAGCTTGCTTCTATGTCTTCAGGCAGAGGAGTTTGCTCAACCTGCTTTTACGGCTACAGAGAATGCCCTGAGGGATTGGGCGCAGATGCTCCGAGAAGAGGTGCCAATCCGCTTGACAGATCAAAATGGATTCTATGGGCGAGAGGAGCGCTGAATGAGGCGCAATTAAATAAATAGTTATGTTAACAAAGCAGGCGAGGACAGCTTGCTTTGTTTTTTTGTTTTTATTAACAAAAAATTTAAAAATTATTATCTTAGCTGTTGATAAAGAGAAAATATTATGTTATATTCTAGTTTGGGGATATAGTAAAAGAATATAATATTTTTATTTATTTTTTATATTTAAGGAGTTATGGTATTTTTATGACGGATAAAGAACTCAGAAGACTCAGCCGTCTTGAATTGCTTGAATTGCTGCTTGAAGCCAGTAAAGAAAACGAAAAGCTTAAAGAAGAAATTGAGAAACTGAAAATTGAAAATAAGACCGCACAGAACATAGAGAATCTGTCTGTTGCAACACATAAAATAGAAACAGCTCTCAGATATGCAAACAATATTACAGATAATCTCAAAGGCACATCCGGAGAATATGTTGCCGAAAGAGTTATTAAAGAAAAAGAAGAGCCGATAAAAGCAAAACCGTTGTCGGATAAAGAGATATACAGACGCATTCTGAGCTTTTTTGCAAAAAATGATGAAAAGCTGAATGTATTTCCCTCTGACCTTGAAAATGATATACGGGACAGAATAAAAAGCATACTTGAAAGAATGAAAACAAACTGAACAATATGTTTTGTAAATTACAGGAGCGTTACCGGTGATGGCGAGAAGAAAATCCGTGAAAGCTATAACGATTCCTACTGCCAGACAGATAGAAACTGAAATTCTCAGAGAAAAATATAACAGAAAATACAAGCAGGTACTTAAAAGCACAGTATACTCCCTTATTGTAGTTGCTGCTGTTGCCGTTCTTATAGCAACTCTTGCATTTCCTGTCCTGCAGATTTCGGGCAGCAGTATGGAACCTACACTTAATGATGAAGAGATAGTTGTACTCTTAAAAACAACAAATATGAAAAAAGGGGATCTTTGTTGCTTCTCCTATCAGAATAAACTTCTGATAAAAAGAGTTGTCGGTATTCCGGGGGATAAAATAAACATTGATGAAAACGGAAATGTTTATATCAATGATGAACTTGTTGATGAGCCCTATGTTACAGACAAAGCATTAGGAGAATGTGATATAACATTTCCGTGCTATGTCAAGGAAAATTCCTATTTTGTGCTTGGTGACCATCGATCAACCTCAATTGACAGCCGAAGCAGTGTAATCGGATTGGTAAGTGAGGAATATATTGTAGGAAAAATATTTTTCAGAATATGGCCTTTTGAAGCACTCAGCTTAGTGAGCTGATTAATTATTAATAAAAAATTGTAAAGACAGGAGGTGACAGGTTTGGAAATTTTCGGTGATTATCTGAGCAGACAGAAGAAATTTAAAACAGACAGAAAAAAACTTGCTGTGATATTTTTGGCCTCTGCATTTATCGTTGCAATAGTGGTTTTCTGGTGGCTTAAGTTGGTAGGCATAACTGTTACGGGCGATGCCTTTTGTGGATTGGATGAGCATACACATTCTCAGGAATGTTATGTGAGTGAGGTTGTTTGTGGCTTTGATGAAAGTGAAGTAACGGAAAGCGAAACCACTGAAAACCGGCAACAGACAACAGAAGAAGCAACCACAGAAGAAATAACCACAGAAGAAATAACTACAGAAGAAATAACTACAGATGAAGTAATTACAGACGAAGCAACAGCAGATGAAGCAATAACAGACGAATCCACCGTGGTATCTGATGAAATTCACGAAAGCACCACCGAGGAAGTCCTGCCCGTCACAGCTTCGGAAATAATAACTGAACAAACACACATTCATACAGAGGAGTGTTACAAAAAAACTCTTGTATGTACAAAAACAGAGCATATTCACACTCCCGAATGCTTTCCCGACAAAACAGCCGACACGGAAACCGTAAGCGATTGGCTGAGTTCTCTTGAGAATGTTGAAATAACTAACAATATCCCCGAAAATCTGATAGCAATTGCTATGTCGCAGATGGGATATGAAGAAAGTAAGAATAACTTTGAATTTGATTCGGACGGTCAGAAAAACGGCTACACCCGTTATGGGGAGTGGTACGGCAACCCCTACGGCAAATGGAATGCAATGTTTGTGTCCTTTTGTCTTCATTATTCCAACATAAACAATGTTGATGAGCTTAAAGCAGCAGGCGCAGAAGCATTAAGACTTGCATGGCAGAGCAGATATGTTTATGCAGCTTATGAAGAATACACCCCCGAGAGAGGTGATATTGTTTTCATTGATAATGATGAAGATTCTGTTGCAGACACGGCAGGTATAATTTTATCGGTTGAAAACACAAGTCTTGTTGTTGTGTTGGGAGACAGCGACAATAAGGTTGAAACAAAAAATGTTGATATTGATGAGCGTATTATCGGCTACGGACTCACAGGTGAGCTCAGCTTTGCACAGGATATGGAATTTGAAACACAGGCAGAGGAAGAGGAAACAGCTGAAGAAGAAATAATGCCTGAAGCTCCTCCGCTTATGATGTTCAGTGCCGCTCCTAACGATAACATTGTATATGTAAACGACCTTACAACAGTACTTGATGCCGTTACATTCAAAACGCTTGACGGTGTTGTAATAGACAATAATTCAACCATATATCTCGGACAGACATATGTTATTTCTATGGAGTTCAGTGAAAAAAACACAGAAACACCATGGTTACAGTTCCGTCATGACGGCAACCATCTTCTTCATTATCAGATTCCCGAAAACATACACTGTGAGCCTTTTACGGATTGGCATCCCATTTCCGCAAAAACAGAAAACGGAACAATTGAAGATGTAGCTTTATATTTTATTGATGAAAACGGACAGCTCAGCGTCAGATTTTTTGATGACGAAAACGGACAATGCTTTGCTTCAAAATATTCTAATGTTGACTTCACTATTGATTTTAATGCTACCGTAGGTTCAACTCAGTCGGGAACATCATCAGAAGTTGTGTTTAATGATGAAATCAAAGTTAATCTTAACATAGACTCTACAGCAGAACTGAAGGTAAACAAAACGCACGGAACATACAACGGCAAGGATAATACCATTGATTACAGAATTGTAGTTGAAGCAACAAAGGCAGTTGTAAAGGATCTGGTTGTTTACGATGATATATATGCAGATAATAAGCATCATGCGCTTAAGGACACCATTGTTGTATCGGACCTTAACGGTAATGTTCTTGATCCGCAACCAACTGTCAGCGACGGCAGGTATTCAAATACTTTCGGCTTCACTCTTACGGATTTCCCCGAGTTTGCTGCAGGTGAAGGTTTTGTGATAACCTATAAGGCTGCCATAAACGACGAGTTCTTAAGCGAAGATTCCGTCGGATTATGGAATGGTGTTTATCCGGAAGGAAAAGATGTGAACGGCAACACAGTAACAGCCGGTGATGACGACTGGGTAGAGGTTGAATTAAACAAAATTGAAAAAGACGGAAAACAGTCTGCGCTCAAGGCTGATGACGGTACAATCATTCCCGTAATTGAATGGGAAATTGAAATCAAAAAAAGTGATAGTAATCTTCAGGGAACTGTTGTTGTTGATACTCTCGGTGCAGGTCTTGAATACTATACCGGAGAAAATATACGAATCAAGCGTTATGACCAATGGGGCAACAGACTCAATGACACTTATCTTGATTGGAACCAGGTAGAGATTAATGACAATTCAATGTCCTTTGAGCTTCCTGAGGGACACAGATTTGTTATAGTTTATTACACCACCTATGAGGAGCTTCAGGACGGTGAACAAAAGCACTATACAAACACTGCTAAGGTCACTATTAACCAGAGAGAAGAAATTGCAGGCGGTGAGGCTGATGTAGTAGGTTTTATCCCGAGAATCAGTAAAAGTGCAAGTGGTAACGACGGTAAATATGTTTATTTCGAGATTGAGGCCGATGTGCCTGCTGTTATAAAGGATTGGGGCGGATTCTTCCTTACTGACCTTGCCGCATTTTGGGGGTATAATGAAAATGATGTAGGATACCTTTATGTTGAGAACGCACCGGAAGATTTAGTTATAACTGCTGTTACAGACAGCGGCAGAGTAATTAATTTTACCCCATATGTTCCGGGCGGTCCCACTGAAAATACATATATACTTGTTTCTCCTGCCGACGGAGACCAGTATCACAGCTTTAATATTTATTTCAATACTGCAGATGCTGATACTGCTTCCTCAAAATGGATACTGGATGAAAATTCAACATTGACTGTTTCCTATAAGATTCCCTTTGACGCAAAAACCGGTGTTGAATGGTCAGGTGAACTGCAGGGGGAACTGACTCTGGAAGATGTGCTTCTGAAAAACTATAAAATGGCGAATGAAGCATATCTTAACTATACAGATATTATCAGTGCAACAGGTGTTTCAACCTATGAATATGCACCTACAATCACAAAAAAATCTGTAGTTAATGAAGACGGAACCATTGATTATACGGTTGTATTTCACAACACAATTCCAGGCTCTCACGGAGACCAAGGATATCTCACCTCGGCAACCTCAATTAATTTTACCGATACCTTTGATGAGAAGCTCGAGTATGTAGAGGGTTCACTTATGGTAACCTGTTATGATCCATGGCGTCCGAATCTGTGGCTTAATAAATATAAATACAACGGCTCGGTAGACGGCAATTCTATGAACATCAGCGGCACAGAACTGCAGTTTTATGAATATAACTACGCAGAAGCTCAGTATAATCCTGACGGAAGCGAGCTGTGGGGAACATGGCTGTCATACAGAGATACTTATCTTTCATACTGTAATGCTATGAGAGGCGGTGAACATGTTTTCACATATAAGCTCAGGCTTAAGGACGAATATCTTAACACAACAGAAGAAAACAAATATATACTTGATAACACAGCAGAGCTTTTGTGGAGCGGTGATAACACATCAGGACCTGTAAGCGATACGGTTGAATTCAAAACAGGTCTGCTCGATAAGCATGTTGTTCAGGAAAACAACAAACTGTATTTTGATATTCACATTAACCGAAATGCGTTGGATATTCTTAAGGGTACCGATACCCTGACAATTGAAGACACTATGACACAAAACCTCTCTGTTTATTGGGATTCAATCAAACTGTTTTATGAAGATAAAAACGGTGATTGGATAGATTTTGATTCTCAGCAAAGTAAATACAAATATACTGTTACCTATGACCAGACTGCAAACAAACTTACATTTGTTTTACCCGACCAGCTTCATATAAGAATAGACTATACAACTCTTATCACAGAAAGCGGTCTTGTTTCGGTAAGTAATGCTGTAAAGGTTGACGGTAAAGCTCAGGTTTCGGATATACTTGATGCAACATTTAAAGTTGATCAGCACAGCGGCGGTGCGTCGGGTTCAATACACAATATTACCTTGCTCAAGCAAGATGGTATGACTGATGTCCGATTGCCGGATGTCACATTCCTGCTTTACGGACCTGTTGGTGACTATAGTGCAACCGTACCCGACGGGGTAAGCGAGAGTATTGTTACAGACACCAACAAAACACTTCATTATATAGGATCTTACACAACAGGTGCTGACGGTTCGGTTAATATTGAAACGCAGTATCTTACCCTTGGCGGACCTTTTGCCTTGGTGGAGGTTGCTCCGCCTGTCGGATATGCTCCGTTAGAAAAGCCCGTATATTTCTATTTCTACGAGCCTGATCCGAACGGTGTTATCCAGACGGTAACAACTCTTATTGCCGTAGAAAACTATACTTATGGCTTCGTGCTTCCCGAAACAGGCGGCACAGGCACACAGTCCTTGGCAATAATCGGTTTTGCTTTGATGGCAGCTCCGATTTTGTATAGCATTATTCGCCGCAAGCGGGAAAGGAGGTTTTCTTGAATCTCCGAATCGCAATAAAAACGAAACACTTGCGACGGATTATGCAAAAAAAACACAGTAAAAAAATTGCAAATTAACAAAAGAAAGGATGTATCACAATGAAAAAAGTATTTGCAGTTTTAGTAGCACTCACCCTCGTTCTCTCCATGGGCGTAATGGCTTTTGCAGCTGACACAGGCACAATCACAATCAGCAACGCTCTTGAAGGCGCAACCTACAACATCTATAAGATGTTAGACTTTGCTCCCGTAGAAGGCAGCACAACCCAGGGCCGTTACACAGTTGTAGCAGGTTGGGAAGCTTTCCTTACAGGTGCAGGTGCAGATTATCTTAAGGCTAATGCTGAAACAGGCACAATTGAATGGAACGGCGCAGAAACAGACGCAAGAAAAGCAGAGCTTGCAAAAGCAGCTATTGCTTATGCAAAAGAAAAAGGCATTGCTGCAACAGCAACAAAATCTGCTACTGCTGACGGTGCTGTAACATTTGAAGGTGTTGCTCTTGGTTACTATGCAATAGACACTTCTCTCGGTACTGTTTGTGGTCTTACAAATGTTGACAACACATTTGAAGCACACGAAAAGAACGAGAAGCCTGATATCGACAAGTTTGTTCAGGAAGACAGCGAAATGACAAATGCAGATAAGGGCTGGGGCAAGGTTAACGACGCAGATATTGACCAGCAGGTTAACTATAAGTCAACAGTTACGGTTGGTGTTGGTGCAACAAACTATGTAATGCACGATACCATGGAAGCTGGTCTTACATTCAACAACGATGTTGTTGTTAAGTTTGCTGATGATTCAGTTGTTGATGCTGCTAATTACACAGTTGTATATCCTGCAACTGACGGACACACATTTGATGTTAAGTTCAACAATGACTTCATCGCAGGTCTTGCTAAGGGTACTCAGTTCACAGTTTACTACTCAGCAACTCTCAACGAAAATGCTAACATCGTAGTTGACGGTAATGACAACACAGTTTACCTTTCATACGGTGAAGACCACACATGGGAAACAGCTGAGCACAAAACAACTACCTACACATGGAAGATGGATGTATTAAAGTACACAATGGATGGTGGAAGCAAGGTTAACCTTGCAGGCGCTAAGTTCCAGCTTCTTGACAAAGACGGCAATGCTATTAAATTCTCAGAAGTAGCAGGCGCTGCAGTTCCTACATACAAGGTTGATGCTGATGGTGCAGTTGATACAATCACAACAGATGCTAACGGTAAGTTTGAAATCGTAGGTCTTGACGAAGGCGCATACAAGCTTCACGAAACAGAAGCTCCCGCAGGTTATAACAAGCTTGCAGCAGATCTTGATGTTGTTATCACAAGCGAATATAACGAAACAGATCTCACCGCTACATATGAAATCAACGATAAGGCTCCCGCAACAATTGAAGTAGAAAACAAGACCGGTGGTCTTCTTCCCGAAACCGGTGGTATCGGTACAACAATTTTCTATGTTGTCGGCGGACTTCTTATGGTAGCTGCTCTCGTAGTTCTTGTTTCCAAGAAGAGAATGGCAGCTTTTGCTTGAAGGAACCGTGAATCAGACGAAACTGATTCTGACAGTGACAACTGATACTGTTAATTAAATTTACAATCCCTGCCGGCTTTACGCCGGCAGGGGAAAACCTATAAAATTCTGACCGTTGTTTCTGAATATTTTTCGGTGATGACGCTGAGAATTTTATTAAGAGAGATTTAATATGAAAGATAAAAAAACCGCCAAAAAGAAAAAAAGCAGCAGTCTGTCTACTATAATACTTGTTGCAATATTTTTTGTGGGGCTGAGTGTTTTGCTTTATCCCACAATAAGCGACTTCTGGAATGAAAAAAGACAGTCACAGGCAATTATCAATTATGATGATCTGATTGTGAATCTGACGCCGGAAGATTATTCTGAGCTTTTTGAAAAAGCTGATATCTATAACCGTAAGCTCACAAATATGTCTTTTCCGTTTCTCAATCATAAAAACATTGCTGATGAATATTACTCTACCCTTGATGTGAACGGCAACGGAATGATGGGCTATATTACTATCGAAAAAATAAAGGTGCAGCTGCCTGTTTATCACGGTACAAGTGATCAGGTGCTTAACTCTGCCGTTGGGCATGTGGAAGGCTCAAGTATTCCTGTCGGCGGAGAAAGCACACATTCTGTTTTATCCGCACACAGAGGCTTGCCGTCAGCAAAGCTTTTTACAAACCTTGATAAGCTTGAAATCGGAGATGTTTTTACAATAAGAATCCTCGACAGAACAATTACATATCAGGTTGATCAGATTCTTATAGTTCTTCCCGAGGAAACAGATCCTCTTAATATTGTGGCAGGGGAGGATTACTGTACTCTTGTTACTTGCACTCCCTACGGCATCAATACGCACAGAATGCTTGTCCGAGGCACAAGAATTGAAAATATTGAGCCTGACAGAATAATCAATATTATTACAGATGCATATCAGATAGATCCCCTGATTGTAACACCGGCAGTTGCAGCCCCGATGCTCGGTATACTTCTTATTATACTTCTTGTAAAGAGCAGTAAGAGCACAAAGAAAAACAATAATGAGAAAAAAAGGGAAGATGAAAATAAAAAAGCTGCTTCCGAAGAAAACAAATAGAGAGGAGTGATTGTGATTGAAGTTCAATAAAACAGTTATAAAGCTGTTTTCAATATTAACTGTTACTGTTTTTTGCTTCACTCTGTTTTTTGTCAACGCCTTTGCTGTTGATATTAATAAAAACGGAAGTATCACTCTTCATGTTGCTGACTCTCAGGAAAAAATACCCTTGCAGGGAGCTACCTTCAGACTGTATTTATTCGCAGCCGCATACGAAAAAAGCGACGGTGTAGGTTATGATTATGTAATTCCGTATGATGAGTGTAATATGGATATGTATAATCTTCAGGACCCATATCTGGCGGTGCATCTTGCTTATTTTGCTCTGACGCATAATTTGCCGTACACACAAATAACATCAGATGCGAAAGGAAATATAGAATTTGATAAGCTTTTCCCCGGTGTGTATCTGATTCTTGCCACGGATATTCTTGAAAATTATTTCCTGCCGGCTCCGTTTGTTGTTAATATCCCTATTTATAACCACGAAAAGCAAAACTGGGAATATGATATAGATGCAACACCGAAAATGCAGATCCGTTATGAAGAGGTTATGGGTGAAACTACTTATCTGAGCGTAAAAAAGCAGTGGAGCACAGATGAAGAGATACCTGAAAAAATCACGGTAACTCTGCTTCGTGATCTGCAGAAGTTTGAAACGGTTGAACTCAGTGAAGAAAACAACTGGTATTATCGCTGGGATAAGCTTGATAAGCAATACGCATGGAATGTTGTTGAAAGTGTTGTGCCCGATGGCTACAAGGTAACATATGATTTTTCTGCCAATTCCATAATTATCACCAACACCAAGGATGTTGATGATGAAACAACAACTCTGCCCGATGAAACAACAACCGATGAAGCTTCTTCTTCACCCGATGAAAGCACAACCTTATCTGATGAAAGCACAACAAAGCCCGATGAACTGATAGATACAGGTCAGTTAAACTGGCCCGTTCCGGTCTTTTCAACAGCAGGCCTTATACTTTTCAGCATCGGTTGGGCAATGCTGAAATTCGGCAAAAAAGATGAGGAAACGCAATGAAAAGGAAAATAGCAATTACCCTGATGTCTGCAGGAGTAATTTTTATAGGCTTGGCAATGGGGCTTCTGTTTTATAATAATTATGAAAATGTGAAGGCTCATGAAAGCGCAGAGGTTCTCATTGAATCAATCCGACTGACTATAGCAGAAAACGAGCTTGAAGAAAGTGTTGTTGATCCCTTTGATAAGGAAATGACAATTAAGGAAATTGACGGTTACGGATATATAGGATATATTTCCGTACCTGTTCTTGAGCTTGATTTGCCTGTTATGTCTGATTGGGATTATAGCAGACTGAAAATTTCACCGTGCAGATATTACGGCAGCACAAAAACAGACAATCTTGTTATAGCCGCCCATAACTACAAATTCCATTTCGGATACCTCGGACACCTTAAACCGGGTGACACTGTAATTTTTACGGATATGGATGCAAAAATCGTATACTATACCGTTGATTCGGTTGAGCTTCTGATGCCCACAGATGTAGACAAAGTAAAAGACAGCGGCTCCGACCTTATCCTGTATACCTGCACCTACGGCGGTGCAAAACGAATAACAGTCCGTTGCAGCTATGCTGTGAAAAAACAGCATTAACAATTTTATGCAATAAATATGCCCGTAGCTTTATTTTGCTGCGGGCATAAATTATAGCTTATTATTGCATCTGCTTATCAATCGTAGAAAAACTCATATTCTGGAAGTGCATCCCATTCATCGGTGGCGGTCAGAATATCACGGATTCCTTTGCAGGTATCAAGGAATTTCTGTCCTTTTGCGTTGCTTGTTTCATAAGACAGCACAGTTTGGGCAACAGTAACGGTTTTGTCAATGCCGTCTGATTTTACAGACAAAATCAATGTCATATACGGTATTGAAACTCCGTTTTGATGGGGATTGTATTCATCAGGATACGATTCAATATCCAGTTTTTCTATAAGCTGCCAGATTTTGTGATACTGTTCATCGGAAAGTGTAAGAGTTGTTGTGTATGCTTGCGGATTAGTTGCCTCTTTTGTTTTTATAAGTGTACCTGTTAAGCTGTCATATGAGCTTATACCGTAGGTGTTCCATGTCAGTGAAAAAGAATAGTCAGGATAGGCTGCATTTGAGGAATTAACCTCTGCTTCGTCTTTTGCCCACAGTATGATTTCTTCTAATTTGTTTATCTGTTCTTTGGTTAAATCTGCCTGACCTTTATCACAGCGGACATAGCCTTCTGTAATGTTTATCCCATACCCTGTTCCGAATTCGGTATCAATATTATATTCAGGTAAGCATTTGCAAAGCTTGCTTTTGTCATAATTCAGATTTATAAGAATATCTGTCATTGTAACGGAATTGCCGTCCATAAAGGTATGGCTTTTTCCGTTCTCAAAAAATACGGTTGTCTGTGTGTTTCCGCAATAGCCTTCAACCGGATTTTTTACAGTCTGTTCTTCCTTTGCAGGGGAGTGGGAATGAGTATTGTTCATAAGCACATCGTTATAGTATACAAGAATATCATCATTAGCTTCAGGTGCATAATTTTTTGGTATTTCTGTTATGATGTGCCAATAAGCCATATCACAGGTGCCGACCTCAGGCTCAACAGAGAGGATGTTTATATATACGGCACCGTTTTTGTCGGCTTTTAGGGATTCAATATTATGTCTTGTTGAGCCGCTTCCTTCTTCAAGAGCAATAAAAATCAGTGCATTTTGCTCAAAAAACTCAGCATTGTATTTTTTGCATGCATCAAGGTATGCCGTACCGCCGTTATTGTCAGTGTCCAAAGAAAAAATCTCTTTGTTTGCATTGTAATATGCGTTAAGCTCCTCTTTGGAACGGATAAGTGTTACAACGGGGAAGCTTTTTGTGTAATTGGCTAAGCCGGTGCGGATATATTGAGCCTCAAAGGGAATTTTCTGAGCCGCGGGAATTTCTGTTTGCACAATTCCCAATATTTCATCCGCGGGCTTATATGTTCCGTCCCCCTTTGATAAACGCAAAAGATAATAACCGCCGGTCTGAGCAGGATAGCTATCTTCAATACCGTCATGGAAGAGAATGACCTTATCACCGTTTGAATATCCGTTAAAAAGCTTAGCATCATCACTGCAGTCAGACACTCGCATAGCCATATTATTATCTATAATATAATTACCGTAGTCTGAAAGGTATATAATACCTCGTGAAAGTCCGTAACCCTGCTCGCTTATAACAGCACTGAAGATAAAAACAGATGCCGTAAACAGAAAGATTATTGCCAAAATAATACCTACAGGTAAAATCAGTTTTTTCTTTTTCATTGTAACACCTCATTTCTGATAAGTCAGTCCGAGAGCCGTTTTAAGTCCGTTCAGGTGCTCATCGGTAAGCTTGATTTCAATGTTATTTGCCGTGTCAGAAAGTCTGTTTCCGTCAAGCGTTAATATTCTTTTTGAACCGTTGTTGTTTAATTCAACAGTTATGCTGTTGTTTGTTTTATCTTCGTTCGGGGCATCCTTGAGCGTACTGCTGTCTGCCGCATTTGATGCCGTTTCAGAGAAGTTGCTTATGTCATAATATGAAAAAATTTCATCAAGCAACTCAAAAATACCGTCTACGGAAGATGCTTCGGTAACAGTATACTGCTGCTTGTTTATGCCGTCGATTGCTACCGTAACATAATTGTGTAATTCTTCGGGTAATAAGTCTTTATCACTTTTATCAACAGAATCAAATATGACAATATTGCTTTCTTCATCGCTGTCATCCGTTGCAAAAGGTAAAGAGGGGATAATTACTGCGGAAAATATGCACACCATGCAAAAAGGAATACAAAAAGCTAAAAGCTGCTTGCGTTTTCTTTTGCGCTTAATTATTCTGTTTTCACTTCTGCGGAAAATTTCCGTTTTTCTTTCATCAAAATTTCTCATAATAACAGCTCACCATCCTTCCCGAGAATGATGCGAAGCTCCTTTTTTGCTCTGTATAAAAGATTGTCAATCTGCTTGCGGTTTTTCTTCATAATTTTAGCCGCCTCATCATAGGATAAGTCTTCAAAATAAATCAAGTGAATTGCAACACGCATATCCTCACTGAGTGATTCAAGAGCGTTGTTTATGATACGCTTTTTCTCATCTGCGAGGATAATTTCCTCCAAAGTTTCTTTTTCGCTTTCTGCCTTATCTGCTTCATTTAGCTCAACAAAGTCAATAACCTTGCGGTGCTTTATGTAATTTAAGGCACGGCTTCTGCCGAGCATAAACAGATAGGTTTTCAGTGTTACCTTGAAATTGTACCGATGCTTATTAACCACCAGATCCGCAAAAACATCAATGGCAATATCCTCGGCAGCGTGAATGTTATGCACATAACGGTCAATGAAGAAAACAAGCTTGTCAAACAGCTCTTTCATTATTTCATCAAAGGCACTTTCATCACCATCAAGGAAACGGCGGTAGCTACCTGCGCCGTTATCCATAATTTTTCCTCCTGACAAGGGCCCGCGCAGCCCTTTCATTTATTATACAACTGAGTAAGCGTGAATTCCTTATAAAAATATGAAAAATCTTGTTTTTTTTGTGTTTATGTTATTATACCATAACAAGCATAAAATTTTTACTTGGTTTTTCTGATTGACCGAAATAAAATAATTTGATATTATACAAATAAAATAAAAGTACTTTTTTGGAGAGGCGGGATTTTGTGTCGGAAAAAATAAAATATCTTCTCGGGATTGACGGCGGCGGAACAAAAACAGAGTTTTTGCTGACTGACTTGAACGGAAAAGAAATCAGACGGATTTTTCTCGGCACATCGAATCCTGTCAATACAGGAATTGAAAATGCTAAAGACATATTAAAGCAAGGAATAGAAAAAATATGTACGGGTTTGGATTTTTCATCAGTTTCCGTTTTTGCGGGAATTGCGGGAGGCGGCTCTTCTGATATAAAATCAGAAATCTGCAGCTTTCTTTCTTCTTTTGGCTTCGGTGCATATCTCAGTGGCTCTGATGCCGAGTCTGCTGTGGAGCTTGCACTGAGGGGAGAAAACGGAGCCGCTGTGATAATGGGTACGGGTATTATTGCATTTGCCCGTGCAGACGGTGTGCTTCACCGTATCGGCGGACGCGGATTTATGATAGATAAGGGCACGAGCGGATTTTATCTGGGTTCAGAAGCACTTAATGCCGCATTTGAATTTCTTGATAAAAGGGGAGAAAGCCGTATTATTTATGAGCTTGTGGAGAAAAAGCTCGGAAAAAGTCCCGAAACGGCTGTCAGCGAAATTTATGCAGGCGGTGTGAGCTTCGTTGCTTCCTTTGCCCCCGTAATTTTTGAGGCATATAAAAATGGAGATAAAACGGCAGAGGAAATTTTAGACAGAAATGTCCGTGAAAGTGTAAAGCTTATAAAAACCGCACAGAGCTATCTTAAAAATGGCGAAAAAACGGTTGTTACAGGCGGACTTTGCAAGCAAAAGGATATTTTAATGCACTTTTTTGACAAGCATCTTAAGGGTGATTTTTCGCTTGTATTCGCTGATGAACCTACGGTAAACGGAGCAGTACTTATAGCAAAAACAAATATACAAGGGGCTTGAAATTATGCTGAAAACCGAAATGCGAAATGAGAATACATATAATATAGATAAAATGACAACAACCGAAATGCTGTCTGTAATCAATGCGGAGAATGAGTCTGTCACAAAGGCGGTTGACAAGGCTTTACCCGAGATTGCAAAGGTTTGTGATGCGGTAGCAGACACAATAAAATCGGGCGGCAAGGTTTATTATATCGGCAGCGGAACATCGGGCAGACTTGCCGTGTGCGATGCCGCAGAATGTCCGCCCACATTCGGTGTGCCGTATGATTTGTTCAACGGAATTATTGCAGGCGGAGAAAAATGTATGTTCAAACCCGCTGAGAATGCAGAGGACAACTCTGAAGCAGGTGTTGAAGACCTGAAAAAACGGAATTTCAGTCAGAAAGATATTTTAATAGGCATTTCCGCTTCAGGCTCGGCTTCTTATGTTATTTCTGCCATAAAGTATGCAAAAAGCATAGGCGCAAAAACCGCTTCAATTACAAATAACCCCGATACTGTTCTCGGTAAGACCGCAGATATTGACATCTGTGCCGACACGGGCGCAGAGGTTATCACAGGCTCTACAAGAATGAAAGCAGGCACGGCGCAGAAAATTATCCTTAATATGATTTCAACCGCATCAATGGTTAAATGCGGCTGTGTTTATGAAAATATGATGATAAATCTTCGTCCTACTAATAAAAAGCTCAGACAAAGGATGATAGGAATTGTCACAGAAATACTCGGCTGTACCCCCGATAAAGCCGAGCAGCTCCTCGAAGAAAACGAATGGAACATCCGCAGAGCTGTGGCAGAAAGTGACAGACTGTAAAAACAAAAATTATACAACGAAAGAAAAATCACCCGAAAGATTTAAAATAAAATTTTCAGGTGATTTGTTTTTTACTCTTTATGGACAGTAATCAGGTGTCAAGCTGTAATATTGAAAATTCGGATTTGTTAATGTAAAATAAACTTGTAAATATTTTTGTTTTTGTGTAACAATTTAGTGCCGATATCCGTCATATTGATGTAAGGAGGTGAAGCGATGGCAAATAACAATATTGATAAAATATATCAAGAGCACAGCAGAAGAATATTTCTCTATATTTTCTCGTTATGTCATGACACTCATGTTGCAGAAGATTTGACACAGGAAACCTTTGTTAAAGCCATTGTTTCATTACCTAAAGACTGCAGTTCAGTGTTATCCTGGCTTTACAAAGTAGCATCTAATCTTACATATGATTATTTCAGAGCGAAAAAGCGATATTCAGATATTGAAGCACAAAAAGACTTAATTGATTTTTCTTTTACCGATAAGTTGATTGCCTCAGAAGAATATCATCTGCTTTATCGCTGCATTCAAAAGCTTGAAGAAAATGAACGCAAAGTTATAACCTTACATTATTTTTCAGGATTCAAGCAGTATGAAATTGCTGCAATAACCGGTATTTCATATTCGGCAGTCAGAGTAATCGCTTCCCGTGCCAGAGAAAAGCTGAAAAAATTAATAGAGGAGGAACAAGGATGAACTACAGAGATAAATTTGAAGAATATAAAAAAGGAAAACTCGCTCCTGAGGAAACACAGGAAATTGAAAACGACATTGAAAAATTTACCGTTTTGATGGAATATTTTGATGAAAAGATTGTATCGGAACCTATTCCGGTTTTATCTTCTGACAGCGATGATTTTTCGTTCTCAGAACAGATTGATAAGCTTATTAACAAGAGAATAAAAAAATCAACAGTAAGAATTTTAGTAATCGGCATTTTGTTTATAGCATTTTTCTTATTCGGAACAGGAATTCTGAATAGCGTTGGAATATCAGACGGAGCATCACATTTTTTGAACGGTATTTTCAGCGCTGCATATTATTCGTTTAATTTTTGGCTGTTTTACAGAGCTTTTACAAAAAAAAGTTGGAAGACCGCAGTTTTCCTTATTGCTTGGAATGTTGTATTAATCGCTTTGAGTTTCATTTTTTCAATGATAATAGGAGATGCAGTACCTTTTGCTTTACCGATAATATTAGGTTTTTCAACGCTTCCGCAATATTTTGCAGATATTTTTGATTCCGATATTGTTTATAATATTATGCATGTTATCGGTATAGCGATGATTCCCGTAAATCTTATTCTTGCTGTTGTCGCTATTATTTTTTCAAAGAAACAAAAAGCTTTTAAGACAATTTCAAAGAAAAAATCAAGACTTATTATAACTGTATTTTTTGTATTTTCAATTGCATTGTCAGGGGTTAGCACGGCAGTCAATTATTATAACGGATCGTTTCCTCATGATTATATTGGCTCTGCACTGGCAGAAGACGCCGTTTATGAGCTTGATGATACATTCATAAAGTCCAATCCGCTTGACAAGTCAGATGATGAGCTGAAAAACAAGCTGGAAAGCCTCGGATATGAATATTATCCCCAATATGATTCTTATCGTAAAGGGCGCAGCGATAACAGGACTGCAAGTATATCTTTTGGTGAAAACAATAATGAAAGCCACAGAAGTCTTAATATCAATCTTTCTTATTATTGCATTAATCCGTATATAAAACAAGACAAGATGAAAAGCATATCTATGGGCGAATATTTTAAGCTTGGTGACGATGAAACTTATGTTATAAAAGAACTTTGTTCTTTTGGCTTAGTTCCGTTCTCAGTTATATATATCGAAGATAACGGAGAACGATTAACTCTTTACAACATAAACATTTCCGTAAAAGAAAACAAAGGTTATCCAAACGGATATAATGACTTCCTTGAATTTCATTTTGAAAACGGAAAACTTACATTTTTTGACAGTCGGTCTATTGATGGCTGATAAAGAAAATATTGTTATGTCTTTTGTTGAGGAGGGGAACATTTTCTTGTGTTGTACCACTAAATGCAATAATAAGTATTTATGTGCTGTTAATTAAAATGTAAAAAAGAGCTGACTGACATTTAAAACTCAGTTAGCTCTTAATTTTTATGATATTCAAATGTTGCCGGAGCGTTGCCTCAGAGTTTCATTGAAAACGCAAATTTGAGGTATATCAATGCTTTTGCCGCTTGGTTTTCTTATTCCCACTCACTTAGTTTTGATATTTAACTTGTGAAAAGGTACGTAAAATAAGGGTTTCTGAGGGGTCAAAACTGAAGTTTTTAAGTTTTTTGCCGAAAAACCGTATCAATCACAGTATCACAGAACAAAACACTAACCCCGGCGGATTCACACCCACCTGAAACACTCTTTATTTACAATTGCAAATGAATTGTAGCACATAAAAAACGATATGTCAATACTTTAAAGCGATGAAGTTTTTTGTTCTCATATAAATTGCTCATAATTTACATTATGAGAAGTTCGCTGATGGAACGGTTGAATGTATTGAAGATGAGATACCATTTAGTGCTCCAAAGGGGTGGAGTTGGTGCAGGCTAAGAGATTTGTTTAATGTTTGTTCTGCAAAGCGTGTTCTTCAATCCGAATGGAGGAAAAATGGTGTTCCGTTTTATCGAGCAC
>JAZNOZ010000056.1:0-33144 GCA_045589395.1 Acutalibacteraceae bacterium
AAATGCAAAGACCAAGACCATAACAAGCAACACCACAACCAAAGCAACCTTAAGCAGTCTTACTTCTGCAAAGACATATTATGTCAGAGTAAGAACATATAAGACTGTAAATGATGTGAAGTACTATTCCGGATGGTCTGAATATAAGTATTTAAAAACTAAATAACACAAAAAGGGGCTGCCTCAGATTTTCTGAGACAGCTCATTGTTTTTAGCTGAAATTGAATGTCTGTACTTATAGGGGATGATGCTTTTTATAAAAATATACAACTGTATAAAGTTACTCGGCGTTTTCTTCGAGATACTTAACAACATCGCCTACGGTTTTGAACTTTTTAATTGCTGAATTAGAAATTTCGATATCAAATTCATCTTCTATGGCGCAGACCATTTGGATTAGTGCAAATGATGAAAAATTGAACTCTTCATTATTTAGTCTGGTTCGAGAAGTGATTACAATATCATCTCGTCCTGCAACATTTTTAATTACTTTTTGTAATCTCTCTAACATATGCTTATTCTCCGTGTTTTTCATTTTCTAATGCCTTAAAATCAACTTTACCTAAATTAGTAGTAGGTAATTCCATATGAAATTTGATTTCATGTGGAAGAGAATATTCTGCTAATGAAGCTTTGCATTGTTCCATAATTTTTGATTTTGCCAATTTTTTATCTGCATTAGGATTATTAAGAACAATATGGGCAATGATTTTCTGTCCGATAATCTTATCGTTTATGCCGACAACACAACATTGGGCAACTATCGGTGTAGAATTGATTACCTTTTCTACTTGTGTTACATAAATATTGTATCCTGCAGAAATTACCATTCTGGATATTCTTTGTTTAAAATAAAAGTATCCGTCATCATCTTTACTGAACATATCGCCTGTGTGAAGCCAAATTTTGCCGTCCTCGTGTATTTGCAAGGCTTTATTAGTTTCTTCATCATTTTTGTAGTATCCCTTCATTACCGTGGGACCGTTGATGCATAACTCACCGTCTGTACCATTAGGAACTTCAGTTTGAGTTCCCGGCTTAACAATTTTTGCAGACATATCAGGTAATAATATTCCGGTACTTTGCTGTATCGGTGCAAAATAAGGATTTGTCAGGCAAGCAGCGACACATTCAGTTTGTCCGTAGCCTTCACAAAAAACAGCTTTTGAATTTCCGTTAATTAAATATTTTTGAAGCTTTTTACTTAAATTTGGTTGCAATTTATCGCCACCACAAATTAAACATTCTAAAAATGACAAATCCGATTTTTCTATATATTCACTTCTGATAAGTGATTCGAATAAAGCAGGAATGGCATAAATGAAATTAATCTTGTTTTTAAATATCGTTTTGATACTTTTTTTGAATTCAAATTTTGGAATGAGGAATATATGTACTCCTTTGCACAAATTGGCATGTATTCCTGATGCAAAACCAAATCCGTGAAAAAGAGGAAGTATGGCTAAAAACTTTTTGCCTTTGGGATTATTAATTCCGCTTACTTCAAAGGCTTGAATAGAATAGCTGTTAATATTAAGATTGGTGAGCATAACTCCTTTAGGTGTACCTGTTGTGCCGCCACTATACATTATGATGGCTGTATCATTTTTTTTACCTGTGTCTTCAGGAAGAATTGTATTTTTGGTATTGGAGATAAAATCTTTCCAATACACAGTGTTGTGTGAAGAGTTTAGAATAACAGAACTTTTGTTTAAGATTGAATATATTGGTTTGATATGTGTAGGCAATGAATTTACTATTTTTGTTAAAATGATTTTGGGATTTTTATTGTTTTGCCATTTAATATCTTTGATTTTGGGATAAATCTGTTCAAGAATCAAAACCGCGGAACTATTGGTTCGATTTATAAAAGTTTCAATTTCCGAGGCAGACAGCAATGGGTGAATCATATTTATAACAGCCCCTATTCGATTAGCTGCATATATCATCATTATTACTTCCGGGGTGTTAATTGATATGATTGATATAACATCCCCTTTTTTTATCCCAATATTAATCAAAGCTTTTGCAGTTGTTTCGATTTGTGACAGAAGTTGTTTATAAGAGGTCTTTTTGCCTTCAAACTCTATTGCAATTTCATTAAGATTATTTTGAGCGTTTTGTTTAAAAAAATTATATATTGAGCATTCGGGATATTCTAAGGTTCTGTTCTTTAAATCTAAATGCTCTGTCCAGATGTTTGTGGTTCTTTGCATTTTACTTGCCTCCAATTCTATTTTATTATTATACCACACAGTTGCAGTTTGTTCAATATACAATAAAGCTTAATTTGAGTTATAGGTAAAAAAATGCCTTTGCAGATTGACTGAACAACGCGAATAATATATAATTATACAAAGATTATGTCAAAGAGTGTGAGAATAGTATGTATTATAATTTAAGCAAACCGCAGGAAGCTATATACTATATGTCAAAATTCGCTGAAAGTAGTATTGGTAACATTGCCGGTGATGTTTTTTTTCATTTTGATGTTTCTGTGGATGATGCAAGAGAAGCTATTTTGGATTTTTTAAACAAATGTGATACTATGCATACTCGGATAATCAATATTGACGGTAAGCCGATGCAACAAATTTTTCGAGATTATGAATATAAAAATATTCCTATTATCAAATTTAATGCTTATGAAGACTATTGCTGTTGGGCAAAAGAGGATGCAAAAAAACCTATAAATATTAATAATTGTCTATACAGAATTTTTCTTATCGATATCAATGGTAAGATAGGTCTTTATTCTGTAACACATCATATTATAAGTGATGCTACATCTTTTGCTTATATTGGTAAATATGTTACAAGGTATCTCAAAGGTGAAAGAGATATTAAAATATATCCGTATTCTGAATATTTAGAATCAGAAAAGAAATATAGTGAAACAAAACGATATGAAAAAGACCGGCTTTTTTGGTTGGATAAATGTAAAAAATTTGAAGTTAATTATTATTCAAAAAAAGAATCAGAGAGTTTGTCGGCTAATCGTAAGAACTTTTTTTTGAATAAAGACATTGGCAAAAAAATAAAGATTTTTTGTGAAAAATACGATATTTCTGAGTACGTTTTCTTTTTTTCACTTTTGGCGGTAGAGTATTTCAAAGTGACTCAAAAAGAAGAGTTTTTTATAGGTACACCTATTTTGAATCGATATACTAATATGGAAGAGAATATGTTGGGAGTATTTGTTAATACTGTTCCAATAGGTATCAAAATAAAAGGTGATGATATTTTTGAGGAGCTTTGCAATAGAATAATGGATTCAATTATGTCGGCTTTTAGACATCAGAAATATCATTACACTGAATTGTTAAAAGAGGTTGCTTCAACATCGATAGAAGAAAAATTGTTTGATGTTTTGCTTAGTTTTTGGAATGTTAAAACACATGATGAATCTGATGCGGAGTGGTTCAGCTGTTGCAGCCAAATAGAAAGTTTGCAAATACATATTGATGACAGAAAATCAGAAGGTCGGTACTGTATCAATTATGATTATCAAACTGAAAAATTTACTGAAAAAGATATAGTAGCTTTCCACAATCATTTTTGTAATATAATTTCCGAGGCTCTTGAACATCACGATAAAAAAATCAGTGAATTTGAAATGCTGACTAAGGAAGAAAAACATACTTTACTTAATACCTTTAACGACACATATTTTGATTACGGTGTCGGCAAAGGAGAAACTATTTACAGCCTTTTTGAAAAAACAGCTTCAGAAAATCCCGAAAAGGTCTGTCTGACTACGGCTCAGGGCGAATTGACCTTTGGTGAACTGCTGTCAATGGCTGAAAGCCTTGACTGTGAGATACAAAAAATTACAAAAGGAAAAAAAAGTGTTATTCCCGTAATTGCACAGCGTTCACCTGAAATGTATGCTGCAATTTACGGTATAATCAGAGGCGGTAACGCATATCTTCCCATCGCGGATGATTATCCGCAGGAGAGAATAGATTATATTCTTGAAAACAGCTGTGCTCCTCTCTCTGTTGTGCAGGGAAAATATACTTCTTTTATAAAAAATATTCCGTATGTTGATATGACTCAATTTATTGAGAATTACGAAAAAACGGATAATATTTTACCGTCCTGTGCAAAAGCCGAAGATACTGCATATGTAATCTATACATCAGGCTCAACAGGAAATCCCAAGGGGGCAATGGTAAGCCACAAATCCGCTGTGAACAGAATACTGTGGATGCACGAAATGTATCCCCTCAGAGAAAATGATGTGATTTTGCAGAAAACTCCGTATACCTTCGATGTATCCGTATGGGAGCTTTTCTGGTGGGGTATGGTCGGGGGAAAGCTTGCAGCAAGCAAGCCACAGGAGCATTTCCTGCCTGCAAAGATACTCGGTGAGGTTTATAAAAACAATGTAACACATCTGCATTTTGTTCCGTCTGTATTTGAATTATTCCTGAGCTATCTTGAAAGCCACAGGGAGGAAACAGAAAAATTCAGCTCGGTAAAATATGTGTTCCTGTCAGGTGAAGCATTATCTGCAGAGCTTATAAAGAGATTTTATGCCTTGTATGATTATAGCAAGGTAAGCCTTCATAATCTTTACGGTCCCACAGAGTGTGCGGTTGATGTAACATATTATCCCTGTACTCCCGAGGACACAAATCCCGTTCCAATAGGTAAGCCTATTTACAATACACAGATACATATTGTTGATAAATATATGAATCTGCAGCCCGTAGGAGTAAAGGGTGAACTGTGTATCGGCGGTGTGAATGTCGGACAAGGGTATCTCAATAATGATGCACTCACAGCCGAAAAATTTATTGATAATCCATTTGGAGAAGGCAAGCTTTATAAAACGGGTGATCTTGCATATTGGCATGAAGACGGAGAAATTATATTCTGCGGAAGAATCGATTTTCAGATAAAGCTTAACGGTCAGAGGATCGAGCTTGGGGAAATAGAAAGCCTATTGTCAAAAATTTCGGGTATTGACTCTGCCTGTGTTATTGTCAAGAAGATTAACGGTAACGATGTTTTAACTGCATTTTATTGCGGTGAAGATTTGTCGTCAGACACTATAAAAAATTACTGTGAAGAAAAGCTGCCTGTATATATGGTTCCTGCCATAATTTGTCGTATTGATGAAATGCCTCTTAATGCAAACGGTAAGCTGGATAAAAAAGCACTCAATTCATATGAAATTGCATTTGCTGCAAAAACAGAAAAAGAGCCGCCATTGGATGAAAATGAAAAGTTTATCTGCGATGTTTTTGCAGAAGTATTAGAGCTTGATTTTGTCGGTCGCAGAGATAATTTCTTCTCATTAGGCGGAACAAGCATTTCTATGATTTCTGTTTTGTCAACTGATGCATTTAAAGAAATTTCTTCAGCTGAATTTATTGCCAACCCGACACCCGCAAAGCTTGCGGTATTACTGTCATCAAAATCTTTGTCGGAATACAGCTGTATAAAAATGCTGTATGAAGGCAATTCGGCTGCTAAGCTTCTATGTCTTGTTCCGTATGCAGGTGGCGGTGCAGAAGCATTTGCTGCATTTGTAAGGTCGTTTGTTGAAAAAACTTCTGCATATTCAATATGTTATTTTGATTATCCGCATAGCGATAAAGAATGTATGGATATTGCAAATGAGATAGCGAGAATTACTGCAGATAAGGAGCTTTATTTTTATTCGCATTGTGCCGGTTCTGCGGTAGCAATGAACATAATAAACATTCTTGAGCAGGAAAAGGATATTAAGATAAAGCATTATGCTGCCGGCGGAAATATTCCTCCCGAAAAGGCTGAAGAAGAGAGCTTTTGGAAAAGTGTTTCAGATGAGCTTCTTGTTGCTTCTCTTATGCAGGCGGGTGCTCCTCTTGCAAGCTTTACAGAAAAGCAGATTGCTGATACGGTAACACATTTCAGAGAGGATACTGACTATATGACTCAGTGCTTCTTTAAGCAGAATAGAAAAATTGAGTGTCCTACAAATGTTATTATCAATAAGCTTGATATATTTACCTCCAATTTTGAGCAAGCCCTTGAAAACTGGTCAAAATATGCCGAAAATGTGATTGATGTCCGTTATATTACAACAAAGACTCACTATTTTCAGGCAGATAACAGCAGGGAGCTTGTTGAAATATTATTGGATATATTCTGAAGAAACCCCTTACTCTCAGTTTTTGAGAGTAAGGGGTTGATAAATCGTAAGATTTTTTATCTGTTTTTATTTTTCTGTAATTTTTTTTCTTTTTCTTTTTTCAGTTTTCTGTCCGGAGCAAATTGGTGTTTATCAAAGAATGCTGTTATTTGCTCAGAGAAATGAAGAACAAAAAGTAATTCGATTATTCCCACAACTAATCCTATAAGGCACAGAATCTGATAGGTTTTTAATAAACCGAATGTGTTTGCATCTCCTTTGGTAAATTCACTGAAAAAGCGTGTTGCACAGTACAGTGTAAGATATGTGGGGAACAAGGTTCCGTTTTTGAGCTTTTTCCTGATTAACATCAGCACGATAAAGAGCAGTAAAGCTATAGCTGCTTCAATAAGCTGTGCGGGATATTCTGTTCGATGTCTTCTTTCGCTGTAAAAACCGTATTCCCATGCAGCCCCGTAACAGCATCCGGCAGTAAAACAACCGAGCTTTGAAAAAACAAGTGCTAAAGGAAATGCAGGTGTTATAATATCAATTTGCTTCAGAGGATTTATTCTCAGTAATGTGCAAAACAGTATGAGTAATATTGGAGTGATGAACAATAAGCCGAAATAGTTGCTGTCTGTGTTTGTAATATTTCCCATAAATCTGTTGATTTGCGCGGTAAATGAGTATTGTACAACACTAATCAAAATAGTTTCAACGATGGCCCAGGGAACATAGGAGGTTAAGGTTTTATTTGTTGAAGTAGTGCTTATTTTGTGTCTTGCAAATTGTGAAGGGTAACTTAATAATTCTTTTTTTTTCTTTATCTGCGATAAGTTAAAAATTAAAAGAATATAAAAGCTGATATTGTTAAGTAGGTCATATAAATTAATATCAGTATCAAGTAAATATCTATTCATTCTTATTCTCCCATATCAAAAGATCATAATATATTTTATCATATTGCTGAAAATATTTCAACACCCGATGTTTTCTTAAAAAACACTTGTATGAAGCCTTTGTTTCTGTTACAATTATTCTAATAGTATGTTGGCGGTGAGGAAATGGTAACGGCGGCAGTTTTAGCAGGGGGCAGCGGCACCAGAATGGGGGCGGAAGTTCCCAAGCAATTTCTTGAAGTAAACGGCAGATGTCTTCTTGTGAGAAGCATAGAGGCTTTTGTGAAGAATAAGAATATTGACAATGTGATAGTTGCCGTAGGAGAGGCTTTTCTTGAATACACCGAAAGTCTGATAGATGAAAAAATAACATCCGATAAGGATATATATATTATTTCAGGCGGCAAAACGCGTTCGGATACACTGCTTAATGTGCTGGAATTTATGAAAGAAAAAGACATACTTGAAAGCAGTATCGTTCTCACGCACGATGCAGTCCGTCCGTTTATCACCGATTCGATTATTGACAATAATATTCTTGCTGCTGAAAAATACGGTGCATGCAATACGGTCATTCCCGCAACGGACACTATTTTAATAAGCGAAGACGGGCAGTTTATAGCTTCCGTACCGCCGAGAAGCACCGTTTACCATGCGCAGACACCGCAGAGCTTTAATGCGAAAAAGCTCTATGAGCTTTGTAAGGGCTTATCTGAAGATGTTTTTTCTTTACTTACGGACGGTTGCTCTGTTTTTACCGCGTGCAATGAAAAGGTATATTTAGTCAAGGGTGAGGAATATAATATCAAGATTACATATCCCGAGGACATTAAAAGGGCAGAGAATATAGCCGCACAGTATTTTGATAACAAATAAGGAAAGGGCTCATCTTTATGGCAGAGATAACCGCAATAGTAACCGCGTATAAGGACAGTGAAGGACTTAAATATACACTTGAAGGACTTGTTGAGCAATCAACAGAGGATTTCGAGGTTGTAATAGTAGATAATGGCGCGACAAAGGAAGTTAAAGAAGTAATAAAGTCATACTGTGATGAATATGTAGGCTTTACAAGTTTTGAAATTGAGCATGTGCTGACTCCCGTTGCAAGAAACAAGGGTGCCCAGAAGGCAAAAACGGAGTTCGTTATTTTTATTGATGAGAATGACTATATTTCTCCCGATACAATAGAAGAAATTCTAAAGACAGCCGAGGAAACAAAGGCTGATATAATAAGTCCCCGTTATTATATCTCGGGCGAAAACGAGCCGTATTATGACCAGTGGTCCGATATGCTTGCAACTGTTCCTGCTGCCGATATTTTCGATACGGCACTGCTTAACACACTCGATAATGAGGGCAGAGCATATAAGAAGAAATTTTTTGATTTGTATTCACTCTCTTTCCCCGATACCCCCATACTTTACAACACATATTTTCTTATGAAATGTGTATTCGGCTGTAAAGCTAAGGTAAGCGGATGTGCAGGGGCTATATATGATAAGCGAAACGGCACATTTGCCTGCGGCTTCTCCGAAAATGCAGAGCCTTCAAAAGAAAATTTTGATGTTTTTACCTCCGTTTTCGATGAAATCATAGAAGAAATCAAAAGTATAATCAAGGAAGAAACAGGCGCACTTGACGGTGATGAGTTTACCTTGCAGGAAATTTATTATATATATTTTTCAGCTCTCACAAACCGTTTTTACCGTTATTTCTGGTATCTTTCCGATGAAATGATAGCTTTACTCCGTGAAAAATATGAGGAGCTTTCTTCAAAAATGACCGAAGAGAGAAAAAAGAAGCTTAATTCAACCTTTGCGGATCTCCGTTTCCCCGGAATGTATATCTGCCGTGCAGATGCCGCAAAAATGCCTATGTTCAGTCTTCTTGCAGATTTCAGCGATATAAATCAGATGCCCGATTTTATAGAATCCCTTTATCTGCAGAAATTTCCGTTCTTTGAAATTTATATAAGAGAAAGTGACTTTAACAGCGGTAAATACCCCGAAAAGTGGAAAGCAGCAGAAAATCTGCATGTTTTACCCGATACAAATTTTTTTGCAGCAGCAAGGTCGGACTGTTCGGGTATTCCGTTTAATGTAAAGGATGCAGCTCCCCTGGACCCCAGAATCCTTTCCGAAATGTCACTTCACAAAGCGCCGAAATCAATGCTCCAGTATGTTTTTGCAAGTAAGCGCAAGCAGTATGCAACAAAAAGCTACCTCAAGCGCAGAGGTCTTGCAATGAATTCATAATCTGATAAAATAAACATTCAAATAACAGGAGGTTTTTTTTGATGGCAATAGTATTAAACATAATAAACAAGCTTTTACCTATGCTTCTTTCATTTATGCTTATGTTTACAGGCGGTCTCAACGATGCGTTCAACGGTGAAATTTATGAGTATGACAGCATTGACGAGGTAATCGGTATAGAAACTCTTGCCCGTTCACAGGATGTTACAACGGACGGCACAAATTGGTATTACAGCGGTAAAAATTATCTTGAAAAGGTAAGCCTTGATAATGAAACTGTTATAAAAATCAATATGGAAGCTGTCCCGACAGAGCTTGCGGAAAATTATAATTCACAGCACATAGGCGGTATCAGCCATTATAACGGCTATATCTATGCCGCAGTGGAAGACAGCAAGCAATGGAATCATCCCCTGGTTGTTGTTTACGATGCAGATACTCTTGAATTTACAGGCACCTTCTATGAAATGTCAACTGAGCGACACACAAGAGGTATTCCGTGGCTTTTGGTAGACGGTGAAAACGGCATTTTGTATGCAGGCGATTCATCAAATTACATTGATATATTTATGTATGACCTTGAAACGATGGAATATATAGGAAAGCTTACCTGCAGTGAAGAGATCCGCAAGATTCAGGGCGGTGAATATTATAACGGAAAGCTTTATTTCGGCACAAACGATATAACCAGAGCCGTGTATACCGTTGACTGTAAAACAGGCGAAGTCGAAAAGCTCTTTGACCGTATTATGTATGAATATAAGCTCATAGATAACCTCGGCGGCGAGGGCGAAGGCCTTACCGTACTTCCTATGAAAGACGGCACATTAATTCATACTCTGCAGGTAGGAACACTGTTTATAGATTCATCATTAAGACATTATAGCTGGAAATAAAATTTAACAAAGAGCCTTGTTGAGATATGCTTCAGCAAGGCTCTTTTTGTATACATATATACCATTTTTGTTCCCCACAGCTGCATTTTTGCTTCATACCTTGACTGGCTGTGAGAGAATATTATATAATTTTAATTAGCAGAGGTGATACATATGAGGTTCATTTCATTTAACCAATTACCGTTATATGCAGATGATTTTTCCGGCTATAGGGTGACGGTAATAATCCGAACCATGCCTGAAATCAAGCCTTTCCAGCGCTTTTCGGCGTTTCGGCTTTGAAAGGCGTCAGCCTTTCGGCACCCTCAACATCCAAAAATCATCTGAAAATTCTTTGATTTCAGGTCGAAGATTTTTTATCGAGCGGATTTTTGGCAATTCAAGGCAAAGACGCAGCCAATCCTTGCGGATTGGCGAGTATTTTAACAAAGAAGTGGCGGAAATCATCCGATAAAAAACACGGTTCAGATTACTACCGTCACCCTAAGCGCAAATGAATTTGATTATTCTCCGCTTTATGAGATGCCGAATATAAAATGGTTGCAATGCAGAACAATGTATGGTGAAGATGAAGAAAAGGTAACAACTATTGATTACAGTCGTTTTTCCGGATTGAAATGGCTTGGCGTAAATGGCGGAAAAGGACACCTTAATGTTCATACTGCAAAAGAAGTTGTATCTTTATTTTTCAATTTCGGATTTCCAATTTCAAAAACGTTAACCGGTTTTATTCCCGAATGTGAAGTTAAAAATATTTCGATAAGGCAGTCGCCTATACAATCTCTTGAGGGAATTGAAGCGGCTTCACAACTGTACAGCTTGGAGTTATCGTATAATCGCCGACTGACAGATATTTCTGCATTATGTAATTTGAGTGAAACATTGCGGAGTCTTGAAATAGATGCCTGCGGAAAAATTCGTGATTTTTCAGTATTAAAGGAGCTTCATAATTTGGAGTTTTTAACATTGAAAGGCTCAAATGTGCTTCAAAATCTGTCTTTTCTGAGTGAAATGCCAAAACTGAAAAATTTTCATTTTACAATGAATGTAGCAGATGGTAATTTGAGCTTGTGCGAACAATTACCGTATGTCAGAATCCAAAATCGTAAGCACTATTCACACAATGACAGCGAACTGCCAAAAAATTATACTGATTGCGATTCTTTAAATTTTACTTAAGACTCGAGTTGTGAATAATGGGTAAACAGTTCTCAGTATACAATTTTGCAAAAATTGGCGGTTTGTTTGGTAGGGAACGAAGCCCTTCTTCGTTCCGTGTGAAGCAAATTCTAACTTTTTTACAAAATATCTAATTTTTTTGTAAAAACAATAAACGTAAGAAAATTTACTTTTCCCGAAAACTAAATGATTTCGGAGAGGGAGTAGGAATATAATTTATGACAAAAACAGAATTTTCAGAACTTCTCAAAAAACAAAATATTAATGAAAATCTTGTAGTATTTGATGATTCTGTTAAAGACGGTTATTGTGTCAGAAAGAATCATTCTCGTTGGGAAGTCTTGTTCAGAGAACGCGGAACAGAATACACCTGCATAGGTTTTCCGTCAGAAAGTGATGCTTTGCAATATCTGTTCGAAAAGCTTTGCAGTATTTATAAGTAATCGAAAAACAGAAATTAAGATGATTTTGTTGCCAAAAGATTTGAAATGCAGGATTACATATTTCAGGCTATCCAAAATTTTGTTGGAATGGAATCAGGCCTAACAGTAAGTCTTAAAAATATTTATGAAAAAGTAGATAATATCGATAACACAGGAGGGAAGAAATGAAATATCTTTGTTTTTATACTGACGGAAAAGCATCATATTTTTATGCAGATAACGGTAAAATATACAAGCGTTCTCAAAATACAAATGCCAAGCTTAGCGGAATGTATACGGGTATAATTTTGATTGGCACAGTTGTGTTGAAGATACTTATGGACAGAATAGATGAGCTTGTTCAGATTGATTCTACTATATCTTTGGTAATGATTCTTGCTGGTGTTACTGTTGCAATGCTTGTCGGATTGATTATCGGCAATAGGACTAAAATCCGGGATATAACTGCATTGCCTGAAGCTAATTTAACAAGAACACAATTTGAAACATATGTAGTTAACGGAAAAAGTTTTTTCTTTAGGCAGTCAGGAATATTGTTTGTATTAATTGTAAGTGTTGCAGGTGCTTTTTTTGTGTTTTTTAATTCATATAAGCTGTCATTATATATATGTGCTGTTCTTTTAAGTGGTGTAATTCCTTGGTTTTATGTGGTCGTTTCGCCTTTTCGCAAATATCGTTTTTTTAAGGAATTTGCAAAGGGGAACATATAAAAACTGTAATCGGCTTCTGACAAAACAATACTTTTTAATGTTAATATAACGAAAACAACCGCCTGTTGCAGACGGTTGTTTTCATTGTGTGTAGGGTATAAAAAAGAAAGGAAAATGGAAAACGAATAAATTATGCCGCGCGGGAGCTTTTGTGTGCTGATGCCTTCTGCGGAACTTCGGGGGTGAAGCGTACAGCAGCGTTGAGGCGTTGTCTTGCGACTGCATTTTTGCGGCGGCGAGAAGCGTTTATGCGCATTTTTACAGCGTAAATAATTCTGTCTTCAAATTCGATGAATTTGCCTTCGTGCATAAAGCCCCAGAGAATGAAGAGTGTTATAAGTACCTCACCGAGAATTACAAAGCTGAGCCAAGTTTCCATAATAATATCCACCTTTCGGAATGTTTGTCGAACATTTGTTTTCTTGTTGTGATTGTATTGTAAAATATTTTTTGTCGTTTGTCAAGACAAATGTTCGAAAAATATCGATTTTGAGTACCTTTAATGGTACAGCAAAGAAAAATTGTGGTTTACACTTGCAGTATAACCCAATATCTTGTGGTTGTCAACAGTTTCGACAAAAGTAGTCAGACAAATTTTTTTAATTTTTTTTGTTTTCTTCTTGAAAAAATTTTCCGTTTTTCTATTTATATTTATTTTTATATATGCTACAATATATTATGTATAATTAGGTTTTGCTGTAGGTGATAAAAATGTTTGTAGATTCAGCTAAAATAAAAATAAAAGCGGGAAACGGCGGTAACGGGGCTGTTTCTTTCCGCAGAGAAAAATATGTAGCCTCGGGCGGTCCCGATGGCGGTGACGGCGGAAAAGGCGGAGATATAGTTTTCCAGGTGGATGACCACCTTGCAACTCTTGCAGATTTCCGTTACAAAACAAAATATGCAGCCCAGCACGGCTCTAACGGCTCAGGCGGCAGACGAAGCGGAAAATGGGGCGAGGATTTTATAATCAAGGTTCCCAGAGGTACTGTTATAAAAGAAGCCGAAAGCGGTGCAGTTCTTGCCGATATGTCGGGTGATGAGCCTTTTATATGTGCAAAAGGCGGCAGAGGCGGCTGGGGTAATCAGCATTTTGCAACTCCCACCCGTCAGGCTCCCCGTTTTGCTCGTGACGGATATCCCGGTGAAGAATGGGAAGTAATACTCGAGCTCAAGCTTCTTGCAGATGTAGGTCTGTTAGGCTTTCCGAATGTTGGTAAATCAACTCTTATATCTGTTGTAAGCGAAGCAAAGCCTGCTATTGCAGACTACCACTTCACAACGCTGACACCTGTTTTAGGTGTTGTGCGTATGGGACCCGAAAGCAGCTTTGTTATGGCGGATATTCCCGGACTTATTGAGGGTGCCGGCGAGGGTGTCGGACTCGGACACAGATTTTTGCGCCATGTTGAGCGCTGCCGTATGCTTGTTCACATTGTTGATATTTCAGGCAGTGAGGGAAGAAACCCTAAAGAGGATTTTGAAATAATAAATAAAGAGCTTGAGGTTTTCAATCCCGAGCTTACAAAATGTCCGCAGATTGTTGCAGGTAACAAATTTGACCTTGCAACCGATGAGCAAAGAGAAGATTTCAGAAAGTATATTGAAGATAAGGGCTTGCCGTATTTTGAAATATGCGCTCCCATTGCCGAGGGTACTAAAGAGCTTATAAATGCGGTAGCGGCACTTCTTGCCGAGCTTCCTCCCATAAAGAGATACGAAAGCGAAACAGTTCCCATGGAGGTTCTCGAAAAGAAGAAGGACAAGGGCTTCAAGATTACCGAAATGGGCGGAGATTACTATGTTGAGGCAGAGTGGATTCTCAAGATTCTGAACAAAACAGATATTGAAGATTATGAGTCATTGCAGTATCTTCAGAGAGTTCTTGAAAACAGCGGTGTGTTCAGGGAGCTTGCTGAGCGCGGTATTCAGGAGGGTGACACTGTAATTATATATGACCTGGAGTTCCAATATGTGCCCTGATAAAGAAAATACAAATCTCTTATCGTTTTGTCCCGATGAATTTCCCGAAAATCCCAAAACCTTAAGTGCGCTTTCTTTAGCATTTATAGGCGATGCCGTGTATGAAGTAATGATTCGCCGTTTTATTCTGTCAAGGGCTGAAATGACAGTCAAGGATCTTCATAAGGAAGCCGTGAAATATGTAAATGCTTCTTTTCAGGCTGAGGCTGCCGAGAGCTTACTCGAAAAGCTTACAGAAGAAGAGCTTACGATATATAAACGCGGCAGAAATGCACACAGTGCGCACACACCGAAAAATAAAACAGAAGCGCAATACCACAAAGCAACAGGCTTTGAAGCACTTTTCGGATATTTATATCTCAAGGGTGAATACAACAGATTATCTGAACTTTTTAATATAGTGATAGGGTGATCAAATGTCAAAAAAGATAAAGAAAAGTCCGCCTGGAAAGCATTCAGGCAAGATAATGCTTGTCCGTGATTTTCTATTATGGACTTTCGGCGCAGTTTTGTATTCAATAGGCGTTTCAAGCTTCACAACCCCCTCACAGTTTGTTGCAGGCGGTGTTACGGGACTTGCAGTGCTTGTAAATTATCTTGTGCCGTTCATAACAACGGGTATGGTCGTGTTTGCCGTAAACATTCCTCTGTTTATTCTCGCATGGCGAAGATTCGGTCTTCATTTTATCGCAAGAACCGTTGTCGCAACAGCTACGGTTTCACTTGTAATTGACTTTATTGATACCTACGGAGAACAGCTTGGTATCATTTATCACGGTGAGGAAAAGCTGCTTGCGGCTGTTTTCGGCGGAATACTGTGCGGCGCAGGAATAGGAATTGTCTTTTTAGGCGGTGCAACAACGGGCGGAATAGACATTCTTGCAAGAATATTGAGAATAAAATTTCCGCATATATCTGTCGGCAAGCTTATTATGATATGCGATTTTATAGTAGTTCTGCTGTCGGGTATAGTTTATAAAAGCATTGACAGTATACTGTTTTCACTTATTGTTGTTTTCCTTGCAAGTCAGGCACTTGATTTCGTTGTGTCGGGCAGAAGCCACTCGAAGCTGCTGTTTATTATGACTGCTCATCCCGATGAAGCAGTAAAGCAGATAATATCCGAGTGCGGCAGAGGTGTTTCCGTGCTTCCCGTTCAGGGCGGATATACGGGTGAAAACAAAAAAATGCTGATGTGTGTTGTCAGAGCGCATGAGGTCGCTTTAGTAAGAGCAGTAATAAGTAAATATGATGAAAATCCGTTTATCATAGTAACAGACTCAAGCGAGGTATTAGGTAACGGCTTCAAATCACATAAAGATACATTATAAGGAAAGAAAAATATGTTAGAGAAAAAAGAAAATATACGCAATTTTTCAATAATCGCCCATATTGACCACGGTAAATCAACTCTTGCGGACAGACTTTTAGAGCTTACCGAATCTGTTGCAAAACGCGATATGCAGCAGCAGCTTCTTGACAATATGGATATTGAAAAAGAGCGCGGAATTACCATAAAAGCAAGAGCAGTCCGCCTTGATTACAAGGCAAAGGACGGGCAGAACTATGCTCTTAATCTTATAGACACTCCCGGTCATGTTGACTTTAACTATGAGGTGTCCCGTTCACTTGCAGCCTGCGAGGGTGCGGTGCTTATAGTTGATGCAACACAGGGTGTTGAAGCGCAGACACTTGCAAACACCTATCTTGCACTTGACCACGACCTTGAATTAGTACCCGTTATAAATAAAATAGACCTGCCTGCAGCCGACCCCGAAAGAGTTGCAGCAGATGTTGAAGAAATCATCGGTCTTGATTGCTCTGAGGCTGCGAGAATTTCCGCAAAAACGGGTGAGAATGTAGGGGAAGTACTCGAACAGATAGTTAAATGTGTACCCTGTCCCGAGGGTGACGATGATGCCCCCTTTAAGGCTTTAGTATTCGACTCTGTTTACGATAACTACAAGGGTGTTATTGTTTATGTCCGTGTGCTTGACGGGACATTAAAGCCGGGTGAAACTATGAAAATGATGGCAACGGGTGCGCAGTTCACAGTTGTTGAAGTAGGTCATATGAGAGCTATGACACTTGAAAGCACAAAGGAGCTTAAAGCAGGTGAGGTCGGTTACATAACCGCTTCTATCAAAACAGTTGTTGAAGCAAGAGTAGGTGACACCGTAACAAAGCTTGAGCATGAGGCTGCTGAGCCGCTTCCCGGCTATAAAAAAGTAAATCCCATGGTTTTCTGCGGACTTTATCCTGCAGACGGTGCCGATTACGAAGCACTCAAGGAGGCACTCGAAAAATTACAGCTCAACGATGCCGCTCTCTCCTTTGAGCCCGAAACCTCGGGAGCATTGGGCTTCGGCTTCCGTTGCGGATTTTTAGGTCTTTTGCACCTTGAAATTATACAGGAACGCCTTGAAAGAGAATATGACCTTGATCTGGTTTCCACAGTGCCGAGCGTTATATATAAGGTTCATTTGTCTGACGGCACGGTTGTGGATATTGATAACCCCACAAATTATCCGGATCCCGCTGTTATCGACTTTGTTGAAGAGCCGATGACTGAGGCACACATATATTCTCCGCCCGATTATGTCGGTGCGATAATGGATTTGTGTCAGGACAGACGCGGAATTTTTAAGAATATGGACTATATCTCTGCCGACAGAGTTGATATCCATTATGTTTTACCTCTTAACGAAATTATTTACGATTTTTTTGATGTTCTTAAATCCCGTACAAGAGGCTATGCATCCTTTGACTATGAGCTGACTGAATATCAGCGTTCATCACTTGTCAAGCTCGATGTTCTTCACAACGGCGACCTTATTGATGCTCTTTCATATATAATCCACTCCGAAAAAGCGTATACAAGAGCAAGAAAGATTGCCGAAAAGCTGAAAGAGCATATCCCGAGACAGATGTTTGAAATCCCCGTGCAGATTGCAATAGGCGGCAAGGTAATAGCAAGAGAAACTATAAAGGCTATGAGAAAGGATGTTCTTGCAAAATGCTACGGTGGTGACATTACCCGTAAGAAAAAGCTTCTTGAAAAGCAAAAAGAGGGTAAAAAGAGAATGCGTCAGTTCGGTACTGTTGAAGTACCTCAGGAAGCCTTTATGGCAATACTCAAGCTCGATGGACAAGACTGATACCTTAGGAATATATATTCACATTCCTTTCTGCCGCTCAAAATGTCCGTACTGTGACTTTTATTCAGAGCTTAAAAAAGAAAAGGCAGAGGAATTTATCGATAGCCTGATTGATGAGATAAAAACACTTGGCAGAATGTCTGAATTTGTGTCAGATAATGCAAAAGAGCGAATCGTTGATACTGTCTATTTCGGCGGCGGTACGCCCTCTTTGCTTAAAGGCTCACAGATAAAGGCAGTGCTTGATGCTTTAAGACAGGAATTTACTGTGAGCGACAAGGCTGAAATAACCGTTGAATGTAACCCGTCAAGCGATAATTTTGAGGAGTTTATTGACTGCTGTTACCGGTCGGGAGTAAACAGAATTTCTTTAGGAATGCAGTCTGCAGTTGATAATGAAAGAAAGAAGCTCGGCAGAAAAGCAGACAGAGAACTGATAAGGCAGAGAGTTGAGCTTATAAAAAAAGCAGGTATCAATAACATTTCACTTGATGTTATGCTGGGAATACCCGAGCAGACTATGGAAAGTCTTGATAAAACGCTTGATTTTGCCGTGTCTTTGGATGTGCCGCACATAAGCGCATATATTCTCAAAATTGAAGAGGACACACCTTTTTATAAAATGCAGGACAAACTCGCTCTTGCAGATGAGGATACAGTCAGCGATATGTATCTTTATATGTGCCGTATGCTTGAAAATGCAGGCTTTGTTCACTATGAAATTTCAAATTTCTGTAAGCCGTCATTTGAAAGTATCCATAACACAAAATACTGGGCAGACAGAGAATATTTAGGCTTCGGTCCTGCTGCCCATTCGTTTTATGATAACAAGCGTTTTTTCTTCGATTCATCTATAGATAATTTCATAAGCGGTAAAAAGGCTGTTTTTGATTCTTACGGCGGAGATCAGGAAGAATATTTTATGCTTGGACTCAGACTAAGAAGGGGCGTTTCATTAAGCAAAATGAAAGAAAAATTTGCCTTTGAGCCTGATAATAATTTTCATAAAAGCATCACCCGATTTGTTGAAAATGAGCTTTGCGAGTTTGATGGGGATGTTTTAAGTCTTACCGACAGGGGTATGCTTTTATCAAATGCGATAATAACAACATTGATATAAGAGGATTGTATATGTTACTGTCTGAAATTCTTAAAGGATTGGAATATGAGTGTGAAAATTTCTCCGACAGAGAAATTGCCGATATTATCTATGACTCAAGAAAAGCCAAAGAAAACACAATCTTTGTGTGTCTTACGGGCGCATATTCCGATGGGCACGATTATGCTCAGGCGGCTTTCGACAAGGGCGCGCGAGTTTTTCTTTGCGAGAAAAAATTAGCGCTTTCCGATGATGCTCTTGTTATAATAACCGAAAACACAAGAAGTGCGCTGGCGGTAATCAGCGGTAATTTCTTCAAGCACCCCGATAAGGAGCTTGCCGTAATCGGTGTTACGGGTACAAAGGGAAAAACCACCGTCACTCATATGATGCGTACATGTCTTGATCGCTGTGCAATAAAAAGCGGTGTTATAGGCACGGTCGGAGCATATTATGAGGATAAATTCATCCCGACGGTAAACACAACTCCCGAATCATACGAAACACAAAAGCTTCTCAGAATTATGGCAGATGCAGGCTGTAAGGCGGTGTGTATGGAGGTGTCATCATTGGGACTTAAAACACACCGTGTTGACGGTATACATTTTGATACTGCGATTTTTACTAACCTTTCTCCCGACCATATAGGCGGTGCAGAGCATGCTTCATTTGAAGAATATGCCTATTGGAAAAAGCAGCTTTTTAACCGCTGTGACTTTGCAGTGATAAATAAAGACGACTTGTTCAGCGAGGAATTAAAGGAAGAGCTTAAATGTCCGTTTGAAACATTCTCATTGAACGAAAATGCCGATATAACTGCCGGAAACATAAAAAATCTCCGAGAAGACGGCTTTTTCGGTGTCGGCTTTTTATGTAAATACAAAAACACAGAATTTGAACTGAAAACAGCTCTTCCCGGCTTTTTCAGTGTATATAATGCCCTTTGCGCAGCGGCAGTGTGCCTGCATCTGGGTGTAAGCCCGGAGAAGCTTGCCAATGCTTTGCCTTTTGCAAAGGTTAAGGGAAGAAGCGAATGTATTGATGTTCCTGCCGATTTTGATGTGATTATAGATTATGCTCATAACGGCACAAGCTTTAACAGCATTTTTGATACTGTAAGTGCTTATGAACACGGCAGAATTATAACTGTTTTCGGCTCGGTGGGTGACAGAGCACAGCTAAGACGGCGCGAAATGGGACTTATAAGCGGAAAACGCTCGGATTTGTCTGTTATAACAGACGATGATCCGGGGTATGAGGACAGCAACAAAATTGCCGAAGAAATAGCAGGCTTTGTAGGGGAATCTGGCGGTGAATATGTTATTATAACCGACCGCAAGCAAGCCGTTTTTTATGCTTTGTCCCAGGCAAAGAAAGGCGATATTGTTCTGCTTCTCGGCAAAGGTCACGAAACCGTGCAGAAAGTAAAGGGAGAAAAAATTCATTATTCCGACCACGAAAGTGTTGCTGAATTTTTTGCTTCAAAAGAGGAAATTGAAAATGTATAAATTTTGTTTGGAAACGGATAAGCAAGCCTTTGAGCAGTTTGTGCTTGATAATAAAGGCTTATATATGCAGTCTGCAAAATGGGCAGATGTAAAGCTTGAATGGAAGTCACGCTTTTTTTCGGGCTTTTCCGAAAACGGCGAAAGAGTGCTGACTGCATTGATTATGGAAAGAAATATTCCTCTTGCAGGAAAGATATGGTATTGTCCTGCAGGTGCTGTTTGCGACTATTCAAATAAGGAGCTGCTTAAAGAATTTTCTGATTATATAAAGGCAGAAATGAAGAAAAGCGGAGCAATAGCTTTGTTCTTTGACCCTTGCATTGAGCTTCGTAATAATGGACAGACAAACGAATTCGGTAAAAATGTACACGATACACTTGTGTCTGCAGGCTACAAGCTGAACACCGATGCTTCAAAATGCTTATATAAAGCTCCCGTACAGCTGATACTTGAGCTTTATAATGAAGACGGAACAGCAAAAACACCCGAAAAGCTTCTTAAAAGCTTTGAAAAGGGAGTCAGATATTCCGCAAGAGTGGGCGAAAACAGAGGACTCACTCAGGCGGTTTACACCATTGAGGACATAGAAAAAGACGAGAGTATAATGCAGGATTTTCTTGATGTTATGAAGGATACTTCCGAAAGAAGCAATTTCGTTGAAAGAGGCGGAGAATACTGCAAGCGTCTTATGAGAGTATTCGGCAAAGACAATATGGATATGATGCTTATCTATTATGATAAAAACAAGGATGAGCAGCTTGAAAGCGAAAGACTCGCAAAAAAAGAAAATTTATTAAAAGCTCTTGAAACCGCACCCGAAAAAAAGAAAAAGGGTATCCTTGAAGAGATTGATGCCATAGATAAGCAAAGCGAGCATTATCTGGCTCGTGTTGAAGAAACAAAAAATGAAGAAAAAGATAAAATCTGTGTATCGGGCGGTATAACCGTACATTATGCAGGTATGAGCAGCTGTCTTTTTGGCGGCTCAAAGAATCTTTTAAGAAACAATCTGCGTTCAAGCCACTATTTCAATTACCGAAGAATTGTAAGAAGCATTGAAAAGGGAAGTGCTTTTCACGATTTAGGTTATGTGCTTCTTAAAGCTTCTGCTCCCAATCCCGACGGCACACTCGGAGAATGTAAGCCGAGTGAGGATTTTGAGGGTATCTGTGCTTTCAAAAAGAGCTTCGGTGCAGATTACATTGAATATATCGGTGAATATGTGCTTGTTTCAAACAAGGCGGCATATTTTTCATACACACATCTGATTGAAAAAGCAAGAAAAGCCCAGAGCGTTGTTAACAGAATTGTGAAAGCGAGACGGTAATATGTCTATAAACGATTGCAAATTTTCTTCCCTTGCAGTACGCCCCGAAAATGAGAATTACGAAAAATGTATCTGTCGTGAAAATTTTCTTTATTCAAAGCCCAATGACTGCCGTGATGCATTTGAAAGAGATTATACGAGAATTCTACATTCTCTTGCATACAGAAGACTAAAGCACAAAACACAGGTATTTTTCAATATCGGCAATGACCATATCTGCACAAGAATGGAGCATGTGTCCCATGTGGATTCCGTAAGCACCACCATTGCAAAGGATTTAGGGCTTAATATTGAGCTTACCCGTGCTATTGCAATGGGACACGACCTCGGTCACGCTCCTTTCGGTCATCAGGGAGAAAGAGAGCTCAACGCACTTTCAAAAAAATATCTCGGCAAGAGCTTTTTTCACGAGAAAAACGGACTTCATTTTGTAGACAGCATTGAGCTTCTTGAGGATGACTACCGAGTTTTCAGAAATCTTAACCTTACATATGCTGTCAGGGACGGTATAATTTCTCACTGCGGCGAGGTTGACGAAAACGGACTTAAGCCCAGACAAGAATATATAGACCTTAATGATTTTAATGAATGCGGACAGTATCAGCCGTTCACCTGGGAGGGCTGTGTTGTTAAGCTTTCGGATAAGATAGCATATGTCGGCAGAGATATTGAGGATGCAATAAGGCTCAGATTTTTAACCAAGGAAAATATGGAAACCCTTGCCGATATGGCAAAGGCATACGATAAAAATGCCATTAACACAACCGTAATCATACATAATATGATTTATGATGTCTGCAAAAACTCATCTCCCGAAAAAGGGATTTGCTTAAGCGAAACATTTTCCGATCAGTTAAAAGCCATCAAGGATTTTAACTATGAGTTTATCTATAAAAACAAGCGTCTTGATGCATTTACAGAATATGCCCGACTTGTTATTACTCAGATATTTGAAGCCCTGCTTGATGCATATGACGGTGAAGAAACAATAGAGGAACTAAAAAAACGCGCACAGTTTTATCCCGAGCTTATGGGCGCATTTGCAGACTGGATATCAAAATTCTGTGAACCTAAGCTTAATATGTTCGATAACACAACCGAAAAAACAGTAAAATGTCAGAACAGAAAAATATATTCCCACCTTGAAACCAAAGAAATTTATATGGGTGCAATAATAGATTATATTTCGGGTATGTCTGATAACTATGCAATAAAAGTTTTCAATGAACTTATAACATACTAACAAGTAAAGGAGAACAAAAAATGAAAAACACAAAAACTCTTGTAAGCCTGTTCCTTGCTGCATTGCTGTTGTTTACGGCAGCATTACCCGCTTTTGCGTCAGAAATACGCATTGATACCGAAATTCTCGAAAAGCAGTGGCTCAACACCGAAGAAGCAACAAGGGGTATTACCGTAAATCCCGGAAAAACAGAGAGTGAAAGAAATTTCTCCTGGTATATGAATGAGAGTGTTACTTCCTGTGCTGTTGAAATAAGCGAAAACGAAGATATGCAGGATGCAAAAAGCTTTACAGGTGAAATTATCACTACATATCAGGGAGATAAGGCAGCAAAGGTTACCGTAACGGAGCTAGAAGAAAACAAGACCTATTATTATACCTGTGTATCGGGCGATGAAAAGAGTGAGGTTTATTCTTTCAAGACAGAAGACAATACCTTCTCGGCTCTTTATATGTCTGATATTCATATCTGCTACAGCGAAGAAGAAACAGATAAGCTCAAAAACACTTCTTTTGCATTTGCCGAGCTGCTCCAAAAGGCAAAAAGCAAGGCTGACATAAATATGATTCTCTCAGGCGGCGATATGGCAACAGAAGGACTGAGAACCGAATATGAGGGCCTCACATTCTCAAGAGCATCAAGAGAGCTTACCTTTGCAAATGTAATGGGTAACCACGACCGCCACAGCTTTGATTTTAAGTATTTCACCAATTTCCCCAATGAGGTTTTCGGACCTATGAGCGGTTATCAGTCGGGTAACTATTATTTCGTTAAGGGTGATGTGCTTTTCCTCGTTGTTGACACAAACAATGCAAGTGCAACAGCCCACAGAGATATGATCAAGGAAGCCGTTAAGACACATCCCGATGCTAAGTGGCGTGTTGTTATGATGCACCACGACCTCTACGGCGGCTCAATTCCTCACCGTGAAACTGAAAACAAGCTTCTGAGAATACTTTTCTCTCCCATTTTTGATGAATTCCATATTGACCTTGTTCTTATGGGACATTCACATCACTATTCCGTATCCAATGTTATCTATAACAGCGAAAATGTTGAAGCAATAGAAAACGGCAAGACCGTTACCAATGCAAAGGGTACTGTATACTTTACTTCAACATCTGTTGACAGACCCGAAGAGGACCAAGAGGTTGTTTACAGTGACTGGGTAGGCATCGGTATGGATAAGCTTACCGACAGCTACTACAACATAATTGATTTCTCCCCCGAAGCAATTACCGTCACAAGCTATTATCTTGACACAGACGAGGAATATATCAGCTTCACCCTCGAAAAGGACGATGATTACGAGCCCGAGAAAATAGGCTTTTTCAGAAAGCTCGGCGGTATACTTGCTGCGAAGCTGAGCACTCTTTACGGTATATATGTAAATGCAGACAGATACTTTGAATTAAAAGAAGAGGGCTTCGAGGTCGGCTTCTTTGAGTTCGTATTCTGATTGACAGGCGATATTGCAAATAAAAATTAAAAACACGGCGGAACCATTTTTTTGGTACGGTTTCGCCGTGTCTTTTTTTTGATGAAAGTTAAGGTCTGTACCGGTAGGGGACGATGCCCACATCGTTCCGTTAATGGGGAATTTTAACTTTTTTACAAAATAACTCAATATTACTTTAAATAAAAAAACTGTGTGCAAATAAAAGTTACCCATCCCTCAGACGGAACGAAGTGGGCTTCGTTCCCTACCATTCGTTCCCCGACTTTGCAGCAAAACTCTTAAGTTGCTTTGGTATTGTTCTCACAAAGCTATTGAAGTCAATATAAAAAAAATATAAAATTAATTTACGAAAAATGAAAAAATGTTGTAATATTGCACCTTTATTTCTTGTCTTATAGGATAGAAAACATCATAAGGAGGTTTTTTATGGAAGACAGCAAAATATTAGACCTGTATTTTCAAAGAGACGAAAATGCAATAAAAGAAACTTCTGTTAAATACGGGGCTTATTGTTATTCCATTGCTGATAACATTCTTCACAACAGAGAAGACAGCGAAGAATGTGTAAATGACACATGGATAAATGTCTGGAACAGTATTCCGCCGCAAAAGCCTGTTAAATTTAAGTTGTATCTTGCAAAAATTACACGAAATTTATCCTTTAATCTGTTCAATTCCCGAAACACAAAAAAGCGTGGTGGAGGAGAATTTCAGCTGATTCTTGACGAGCTGTCCGAATGTATTGCAGGCAGGGAAAATGTTGAAAATGACTATATTGCAAAAGAACTCGGTCAGAGTATACAGCAATTTGTCAAAGCCTTACCCGAGCGAGACGGTAATGTTTTTCTCAGACGCTATTTCTTCTGCGAGCCGATTTCGGCAATCGCAAAACGATATACTCTCACTCAGAACAATGTAACCGTAATTTTAAGCAGAACCCGAAAAAAACTGCAAAAGCATCTTATAAAGGAGGAATATTTTTTATGAACACAGAAGCCTTATTTGTCAGCTTCAATGAAATTGATGATGAACTTCTTGAACGCTCAGAAAAAACAGAACATAAAAAAAGTGTTATTAAAATCAAATGGCTGCTGTCTGCCGCTTGCTTTGGTATTCTTGCACTTGCAGTTATACTTATAAATGGACTAAATCTTCCTGACAAGCTCAGCAGTATATTTCCGACTGAAGAATATACTGATTATACAAACCCGTTTAATGACAATCCGGCATTTGGTGATGAACCGAATGTTGTTACCTCTGTTGACAAAAATTTATCCGTTACAAAAGACACACAGCTGAATTTACCTGTTTTTGTGAATCCGTATCCTATGGGACATGGCGGTGCTGAATATGTTGTTGATGATAATATTGAATCTCTGGTAAGAAACAATCTTAATTCATTTTTGAATATTTTAGGAGGTGAAGTTTCTGAAAATACTGTAACCTTTAACGATAAAACTGCTTTGCTGAAAGGTATGTTGAAAAACGGCGAGGAAATAGTTGTAAATACCACCTATTTATCGGTTATGACAAATAAAAACTCCCCGTTTAATGTAAATATGACGGATGATGAATTAATTGCCGCTATTAAAGAAAATATATATCTTACTGCAATGTGCAAATATCTTGAAATAACTTCACCTGTAATAAGCGTTGAAAGAACTCAGGATTTTGACAATAAAACAACTGTTGAGATAAAGATATATCAGAACGATGAAGATATTTCGCAAAGAATCATAAATTCACATTTCTATTGCATCAAATGGGACTTTTCAGAAGAAACAACTTTTGAGGGCTATACCTGCAGATTCAGGGATACATCAAAAAATATCAGAGGACAGATGTTAAGCTTTGCCGAAGCGGCAGAAAAAAATTCAATTGACCTTGAGAAAAATTTTGTTGATTGCACAGTAGAATACAGTGAATCTGTTGTAAGTGGATATTATGTGCCGTGCTATGTATTTACTTCAAAAGACACATCGGCTTCGGACAAAAATGAGAATGTTTATAATCAAACTGTTGTGCCGATGTATGATGTTGCCGAAATAGAGAGCAATTCTGCTGTTGAATAAAAGACTGTTCACAACATCTGAAGAGAGAAAATAAACACGGCGGAACTGCACAAAAACGGTTCCGCTGTTGTTTTTTTGCGAAATCAAAGGTCTGTACCGGGAGGGAACGATGCCCACATCGTTCCGTTAATAGGAAATTCTAACTTTTTTACAAAACAACTCAATATTACTTTAAATAAAAAACCTGTGTGCAAATAAAAGTTACCCATCCCACAGACGGAACGAAGTGGGCTTCGTTCCCTACCATTCATAAGCTCAAATTTTTTGCTAAATTTTCAGTTTGATATCCACTTGACATTTTTTCGTAAATCAATATAATATATTTATCAAAACGATGACGGAGAAGGCAGAAAACTGCAGGTGTTTTCAGAGAGAGCCCGTTTGGTGTGAAAGGCTCATTCACTTATTTTCTTGCTACCGCTCCCGAGTGCCCCCGAAAAGCATTCAGCACAAGGGGAGCCGAAAAAGCCGCGTTAAGGCTTGCTCAAGCGGCGTGAAATTTCACGCAAGTTGGGTGGAACCGTGGAGTTTTTGCTTCACCCCAATATCTTTTGGGGTGGAGCTTTTTTCATCCCTAAAATACGAAAGGATGGTTTATATGGTAAAGGTAAAATTAAGAGAAGACTACCGTGAGTATGAAAACGGTACTTCTGCAATGGAAATTGCAAAAAGTCTCGGTGCAGGACTTTTCAAGGCAGTTTGTGTATGTAAAATCGACGGTGAGGTTAAAGACCTTCGCACAAAGATTGAAAACGACTGCGAAATCGAATTTATCACATTTGACGACGAAGAGGGCAAGCGTGCATTCAGACACACTGCTTCCCATATTCTTGCTCAGGCAGTAAAAAGACTTTTCCCCGAAGCAAAGCTTGCAATAGGGCCTGCTGTTGACAACGGCTTCTATTATGATTTTGACTGCGACAAATCACTTGCAGATTCTCTCGATAAGATCGAAGCAGAAATGAAGAAGATCGTAAAAGAAGGTCTTGTTCTCGAGCAGTTCTCTCTTCCCGTTGACGAAGCTTTGAAGATGATGGAGGAAAAGGGCGAAATCTATAAGGTTGAGCTTATCAAGGAGCACGCTGAAAAGGGTGAAGCTATAAGCTTTTATAAGCAGGGTGATTTTGTTGAGCTTTGCGCAGGTCCTCATATCCCCGATACATCCCGTGTAAAAGCATTCAAGCTTACCTCCTGTACAGGTGCATACTGGAGAGGCAACGAGAAAAACAAGATGCTCCAGAGAATTTATGCAACAGCATTCACAAAGCAGGCTGACCTTGATGCATATCTTCTTCAGCTTGAAGAAGCAAAGAAGCGTGACCACAATAAGCTCGGCAGAGAGCTTGAAATTTTCACAACGGTTGAAAGTGTAGGTCAGGGACTTCCCATAATGCTTCCCAAGGGCACAGCTATTCTTCAGATTCTTCAGCGCTTTGTTGAAGACGAGGAAGCAAAGAGAGGATGGGTAAGAACAAAAACTCCTCTTATGGCAAAGAGCGACCTTTATAAAATTTCAGGCCACTGGGATCATTATAAGGACGGTATGTTCGTTTTAGGTGACGAAGAAAAGGACGACGAAGTATTTGCACTCCGTCCCATGACCTGTCCTTTCCAGTATCAGGCATATCTCAACCGTGCGCGTTCCTACCGTGATTTGCCTATGCGCCTTGCTGAAACATCAACTCTTTTCAGAAATGAAGCATCAGGCGAAATGCACGGACTTATCCGTGTCCGTCAGTTCACAATTTCTGAGGGACACCTTATGTGTACTCCTGAGCAGCTTGAGGATGAATTCAAGCGTTGCCTTGAGCTTTGCGTATTTATGCTTAAGACCTTAGGTCTGTATGAGGATGTTTCCTACCGTTTCTCACAGTGGGATCCCGAAGACAAGGAAAAATATATCGGCACTCCCGAGCAGTGGGATGAAGCTCAGAGTATGATGGGTAAAATCCTTGATAACCTTGAAATTCCCTATAAAATTGGTATCGGTGAAGCCGCATTCTACGGTCCGAAGCTTGATATTCAGATAAAGAATGTTCACGGCAAGGAAGACACTCTTATCACTATCCAGATAGACCAGATGCTTGCAGAAAAATTCGGTATGGAATATGTTGCAAGCGACGGAACAAAGAAAAATCCCTATATCATTCACAGAACATCTATTGGCTGTTATGAGAGAACACTTGCACTTCTTATTGAAAAATATGCAGGTGCGTTCCCGATGTGGTTAGCTCCCGAGCAGATAAGAATTCTCCCCATTGCAGACCGTCATCAGGATGCCGCATACTCTCTTAAAAACAAGCTCTTTGATATGGGCTTCAGAGTTGAGGTTGATGCAAGAAGCGAAAAGCTCGGTTATAAGCTTCGTGAAGCACAGCTGAGCAAAATTCCTTATATGCTTGTTATCGGTGATAATGAAGCAGAAAACGGAACTGTTTCTGTCCGTAAGCGCGGTGCAGGTGACCAGGGCGTTATGTCTGCCGACGATTTTGCTGCTCTTGCAAAGTCCGATGTTGACAGCAGAGTTATTTGGTAAAGTTATTTAGTAAAAATGTATATATATGCAGGCGGAAATTTGTTTGAGTTTCCGTCTGTTTTTTTGATTTTAGTATGTATATAATGAAAGAAAGAAAATAGAAAGGGGATTGTTTTTTATGCCTACAGAGCATCCCGGAGTATTAAAAAACCTTATTAAACAAATAAAGCCTTATATCATAGAAAAGGAGCTTGTTATACCTGAATGGAAGTCATACACAGGTATGCATGTTTCTCCGAATAATATTGTTCTTGACGGAAAGCCTGCCGTTACAATGCGTCTCGGCGACCATTGGAAAGTGGGATACGATGAAACAAGATATTTTGAAGCAAGTGTCACCGTGCCCGATTTTCTCGAAAACAAAAAAGTGTATCTTTCAATAGACTTCGGTGGTGAGGCGATTGTTCGCATTAACGGTGAAATTGTGGGGGCAGTAAGCTCGCGCGCAAATTCGGGTTGGGTGCACAGAACAGAAATTCTGTTTGATGCTCCTCTTAAATCGGGTCAGGTCCTGGATATTCAGGTCGAAAATGCTGTTGATTCTGCCGGCTTTTGTGATACAGCAATGGCAGGCGGAACATATATGGAATATACTCTGCGTACGGCACAGCTTAGTGTAATAAATGAAGCAACGGAATCATTCTGGTACGATATGAACTGTGCTTTTGAAACCTTTGAAAGCACAGAGGAAAAATATGTTGCTGAGCGTCTTTATATTTGTATCGACAAGGCTATGCATATGCTCGATTTTGATTTCGGCAAGGAGCAGTTCTACTCAAGTGTGCCTGCAGCGCAAAAATATTTCCGTGAGGCAGTAAAGGAAATTCCGTCGGCTTCTCCGGGTGAAATTATCCTTTGCGGACACTCACACCTTGATGTTGCGTGGCTCTGGACTGTAAAAGAAATAAACCGCAAAACAGCAAGAACCTTTTCCAATAATTTAGCACTTATGAGAAAATATCCTGAATTCAAGTTTACTCAGAGTCAGGCTGTGTTGTACGATTTTATGAAAAAGGCTTACCCCGATATTTTTAATCAGGTGAAAGAAGCCGTAAAACGCGGTCAGTGGGAAATTACGGGTAATGCATGGGTTGAGGCAGACACAAATATTGCAAGCGGTGAAAGTCTTATCCGTCAGCTTTTATACGGCAGAGAGTTCTTTATGAAAGAATTCGGGGTGTCCTCTGATACCTATTGGCTTCCCGACTGCTTCGGCTTTACCTGGGCTTTGCCGCAGATTATCAAGCGCTCGGGTATGAAGTATTTTGTTACATCAAAGCTCGGCAACAATGATACAAACGAATTCCCGATGAGCGTTTTCAAGTGGCGTTCACATTCGGGTGATGAAATTTTAGCATATATGCAAAAGGTCGGTTACGGTGGTGAGGCAGATGCAAGCTATGCCGTTCAGACAAGAAAAAGCAACCGACAGAGTAATGTTGTGGACTGTTCTATGGGTATGTTCGGCTACGGTGACGGCGGAGGAGGCTGTACATTTGAAATGGTTGAAAGAATGCAGCGTCTTTCTCTGATGCCGGGACTGCCGAAGGTAACAAATGCCCATTCAAAGGATTTCTTTAAGATTGTTGAGAAGAATGCAGATGAACTGCCCGTATGGGACGGGGAGATGTATTACGAAAACCACAGAGGAACATACACAAGTCAGGCATTTATCAAGAAAAATAACCGTCGCGGCGAATTTGATTTAAGAAACTGTGAATTGCTAGGTCTGCTTTCTGATACCTATTCTCCTGAAAAGCTTGAGGACGCATGGAAAATGCTTCTCATAAATCAGTTTCACGATATTCTTCCCGGCACATCCATTCACGAGGCAATGGAGAACACAAGAGAAGAGTATAAGGTGCTGAGAGAAAAAATGGCGGATATCAAAACCGATGCTTACGAGGTGCTCAATTCAAAGCTTGGCGAAGATAACAGCATAATTGTTTATAACTTCCTTAACTGGAGTGTTACAAATACTGTGAATGTCGAAATTCCCTTTAAAAATGCTGTTATTACGGACAGCGCGGGAAAAGTGATGTGTAGCACCGTAAAAGCTGAAAACGGCAGATTTACGGCAGAATTTATTGCAGAAGATGTACCCTCAATGGGTTACAAGCTTTTCAGAGTTGCCGAAAATAAGGCAGACAGTAAAAATGCAGTTACAGTCAGCGTAAATCTTCTTGAAAATGAATATCTCAAGGTTATATTTGATGAAAACGGACTTATCGATGAAATCTATGATAAGGAAAATAATCGTCAGATACTCACTAGTAAGGGCAATCTTCTCACAATATCCCACGATAAGCCTATTCACGAAAGTGCATGGAATCTTGAAAGCGACTATAAAATGCGTATGTGGAAGCTGGATAGGGCAGACAGCATAGAGGTCCGTGAAGCTTCAGCCGTTAAGGGTGTTTTAAGAGTTGTCAGAAGTTTTAATAAGTCAGTTATTACTCAGGACATAATTCTTAAAAAAGGCTCAAAAACTCTTGATTTTGAAACAGTCGTTGATTGGCAAGAGCGTGAAAAGGTGCTGAAAGCCGAGTTCCCCGTTGCAATAAGAAGCAGATATGCAAGCTATGAAATTGCGCACGGTGCAATAGAAAGACCTACCTTCGCAAACAACTCCTATGAGAGAGCAATGTTTGAGGTATGCGCCCATAAATGGGCAGACCTCTCAGAGGGTGACTACGGTGTAAGTATTATAAATGACTGTAAATACGGCTATGACATCTGGGGTTCTCTTATGAGAATAACTCTTATGCGCGGTCCCGTATGCCCTGATCCCAAGGGAGATTTAGGAATAAATACTTTCCGGTATTCTCTTTATCCTCACGCAGACGGTTGGAGAAAGGCAGACACCTCGCACAGAGCATATGAGGAAAATGTGGCACTTGAAGCATTCTTCGTTGAAAAGGGCACAGGCACACTCAGTGAGAAATCCTTTATACAGCTAAGTAAAGACAATATAGTTATTGATGCCCTCAAAAAAGCACAGGACGGCAACGGACTTATTCTCCGTATGTTTGAAGCAAAGTCACAAAGAGGAGAGGTTACAGTTGAATTACCTTTTGCAAATGCAAAGGTCATTGAATGTAATATGATGGAATGTGATGAAGCCCCCGTAGAATATACCGACGGCACCTTCAGCACATATCTCAAACCGCATGAGGTTAAAACTTTCAGAATAATTGTTTAACAAAAAAAACACGGCATAACCGATTTTTCTCGGTTTGCCGTGGTTTTCAAGAGACAGTGAAGAGTTGTTAAGTGTCGTTGTTGTTAAGAGGAATAAGACATAGAACCGACCCCTGTCTTGTCTTACCCTGTCTTAACTTCCCTGTCTTAACTTCGAACTGTTGCCTGTCTTATTCTGATCTAATCTTCCTATTCCTCGTCATCAAATATAATAGTCCTTTTCCGAATTTTAAGAGGCAAACACGGAACAGAATCGTACAACAATATATCGTTAAAATATTTGTCGAAATTGCTAAGTTTATACCGTTTTTTTGTTGATTTTACAAAAATAACAAATCCTACGATACTTGCTGTTAGCCCAAAAATCAAATTAAACAAATCAAGTCCCGAACACAAAGCCACAATTCCTGCACAACCTAACAGGAAATAGAAAGAATCAATAAATAAATGGTTTAGTAAATTGAAAATTGTTAATTTAATTTTTTGTTTCTTATTATGAAAACTATATTTCACAGGAATATTTACATCTAATGACAACAATGAAAACAAAACTTCATATTCAAATCTTCTTATATGTTGATTAATCACAATTTTTCGTGTTGTTATATCTTTATCGTAAAACAACATATCAAGTTTCAGAAAGTAACCAAACCATGACATTCTACCTTTGATAGTTGTTCTTAGTGCAAAGAAAGATGTGAACATCACTTTATCGAAATAATAATCCTCATTAATTGAAATCTTAATTATTTTTGACTCATTGTCATTGGGACAAATGGGAATTAGAACTTTTTGTGTACACTCAAGGTCATAAATTTTATCATCATATGTAATTTTTAACTTAAAACCGGTTTTATTTTCAAATGAAACTTTTGATATCACAGTAGTTCTCCTTACCATTTTGTAGGACGGGGGACGGTTTTGTGTCTTATGTTGATTTTTTCAACAATCCCCTGACTGCTTATAATTTTATATCTTAAGAGAAAATAAGTCAATAAAAAACACGGCAGAACCAATTTTTCTCGGTTTACCGTGTTTTTCAAGG
>JAZNOZ010000057.1:0-23304 GCA_045589395.1 Acutalibacteraceae bacterium
TTGGCAAAAATACAGGGAATTTTCATCGAGAAACAAATAGTTCCTTATGGGGTGTCGGCGAATTTCCTGCCGTTTTTTTTATATAGAAAATTGCTCGCAAAAGTGAGCAATTTACTTATATCAAGAAACACTTTTCCCCCAAGATTGGGGGGGATAAATTGTAAGATTTTTTCTTACAATACGGATGATATACATTGTATTCATGAATAACACAAGGATTTATTGCTAATTCTACTATAAAAAGGAGTTTTTATGGTTAATATTGCAAATATGAAAACACAGCCCGAAGGTCCGGTTGTGACACTTCCCGAGGTCAACGAAAACGGCTGTTATGAAATGCGGCTTGAAAGTATAGGCGGCTTGGGTGCAAATCTTTGCGGAAAATTATTAGGGGAGCTCGGTGCCGTGTATTTGGGGCTGAATTCGGCTTCATTTTCAAGCTACGGCTCGGAAAAGCGAGGCTCTCCTGTCAAAGCATATGTCCGCTGGAGTGACCGGGAACAGGAAATTCTGGAAAACTGTCCTGTTGAGCACCCCCATATTTTAGTATTGTTTCATCAGAATCTCTCAAAAACTCAGAAAGTGACAGCAGGGGCAGAGGAAAAGAGTATTTTAGTAATAAACACAAGCCTTTCACCCGAAAAAATGCGTGATGAGCTGCAGCTATTCGGCGGTACTGTCTGCTGTGTTGATGCCTTGGGCTTAGCCTTGCAAAGCAAAAGCCGAATAAATATGGTAATGCTCGGTGCAGTTGCGAAAGCATCGGGATTTATCCCCCTTGATGCCGTTAAGGATCTGGTCAGGGATACATTGGGGGAAAAATATCCTGCCGTGCTTGAAAATAACCTTGCAGGGATAGATGCAGGCTTTAATAATGTTCACTCTCAGAGCTTTCAGCCTGACGGACGCTATGAAAAAGTGCCCTACAGCGAATTAAAAAGCAAATGGGGCTATAGAAATGCTCCGCTCGGGGGAGTAAATCCTCATTTCGGAAATTCTGTGTCGAATGATTTGTCTGCTTCAAGAGAGGGCTTTATTCCGCTGTTTATTCCCGAAAAATGTATTCACTGCGGTTTGTGTGACACCACTTGTCCCGATATGGTGTTTCAGTTTCTGCCCGGTGAGTATCGCGGAAAGAAAACTATGCTGAATACGGGACTTGACTATCATCACTGCAAAGGGTGCCTGCGCTGTGTGGATGTGTGTCCCGTTGAGGCTTTAGTGTGCGGTAAGGAAAATGAACATCCCGAAAAGAAATATTTTGTGCGCAACAAGGATCTGATTACGGATAATCTTGATTTTGATTGTGCCGGGGCAGACCCGTGGATTACAAGCGAAGCATATTTAACCGAAAAGCGCGTGGACGGAGGATTGATGTAATATGGGTAGCATTAAGCAGAAATTAATGTTTGAAAGCGGCAATGAAATGGCAGCTTTTGCTGCAAAGCAGATAAATTATCATGTGATGGGCTATTACCCCATTACCCCCTCAACTCAGATAGCCGAATATCTTGACAGGATGGGAGCAGACGGTGAGCATGATATCTCTTTGATACCTGCCGAGGGAGAACACAGCGCAGCAGGTATCTGTTACGGAGCATCTGCAGGCGGCGGCAGAGTTTTTAATGCAACCTCCGCAAACGGACTTCTATATGCACTCGAGCAGTTGCCCGTTCAGTCGGGCACACGGCAACCTATGGTACTCAATGTTGCCTGCCGAAGCGTTTCGGGGCCTCTTTCCATAAAGGGTGATCACAGCGATATAATGTATGCCCTCAACAGCGGCTGGATTATATTCTTTGCATCTTCTCCTCAGCAGGTGTATGATTTAAACATCTGTGCAATAAAAACAGCAGAGCTTTTAAGGCTTCCCGTTATTGTTGCCTTTGACGGCTTTTTCACCAGTCATCAGAAAAGAAACTGTTATGTTTTTGAAGATGACAGTACAGTGCGTGATTTTATTGGTCCCGTAAAGACCGATTATTCACTTCTGAAGCCTGAAAACCCCGTGACTATCGGCTCATATATGAATGAACCGGATCTTATAAACAATAAATATCAGCTCCATTTTGCAATGGAAGAAGCGCGGACAGTGATTGCAGGTGTGTTCAGGGAATACGCACAGTTATCGGGCAGAAAAAATGAAGCTCTGAGTTCTTATATGTGTGAGGATGCCGAGGTTATACTGTTTGTGTTAGGATCTGCATATCTTACCGCAAAAGCGGCGGCGGACAAGCTTCGTGCCGAGGGTAAAAAGGTCGGAGTGCTTACTCTTGGTGTTTTGCGTCCCTTCCCGTCAGAGCAGATAGCCGGACTGTGCAAAAATGCAGACACAGTTCTTGTTGCAGACAGACAAGACAGCTACGGTGCAGGGGGCGGTAATATGTCACTTGAAATCCGTGCCGCACTTCAGCAAAACGGACTTACAACGAGAGTGCTCAGCCGTATATACGGACTCGGCGGACAGGATTTCTTTGTTGAAGATGCTGTCAGCTTGTTCCAATGCTGCTTTGAAAAAGAGCCGAAAAGCTTTGATTATATCGGTGTTTATCCGGGTGAAGAGAATTTTCAGCCGAAAGCATACTTTAATCCCGTAACTGATTCTGCGGATAAGCCAAGCCTTGTTTCCTGCACTCAGAAAAACGCTGAAGCAGCGGTCACGGGTGCAACAGTGCGTAACACAACAGCAAGAGAAAAGCGCATAGCTCCCGGACACGGTGCCTGCCCCGGATGCGGAATACCCGTCAATCTCAATCTTCTTCTCAGAGGTATTGAGGGGAATGTTGTTCTGCTGTTTCAGACAGGCTGTGCGATGGTAGTAAGCACGGCATATCCGAAAACCTCCTTCAAGGTGCCGTATATCCACAACCTGTTCCAGAACGGAGCCGCTACCTTGTCGGGCTTGTCTGTTATGTACCGTAAAATGCAGGAAAGGGGAGAATTGCCCGAGGGCGACATCACCTTTATTATGGTAAGCGGTGACGGCGGTATGGATATCGGTATGGGCTCTGCTCTCGGTACGGCACTCAGAGGGGAGAGAGTTATTCTTTTCGAGTATGATAACGGCGGATATATGAACACGGGTTATCAGCTGTCTTATTCAACACCTATGGGAGCAAAAAGTGCAACATCTCATCTTGGTGAAAATCAATGGGGCAAAAGCTTTTTCCACAAGGATATGCCGAGAATTATGGCGGCTACGGGTATGCCCTATGTTGCAACGGCGGCAGAATCCGCGCCTGATGACTTTATCAGAAAAGCGGCAAAGGCTCAGTACTATGCAAACACACACGGAACCGCCTATATAAAATGCCTTTCTGCCTGTCCTCTTAACTGGGGTGATAAGCCGAGTACCGAAAGAAAGGTCATTGAAGCGGCAGTAAACAGCTGTTATTTCCCGCTTTATGAGATAGAACAGGGAAAAACAAGACTGTCCTTTGACCCCGAAGCGAAAAATAAAAAAATTCCCGTGTCGGACTGGCTTAAAATGATGGGCAGAACCAAGCATTTATGCAATGAAAAATACACCCACATAGTAAGCGGGATTCAGAACGAGGTTGATGCCCGTTGGAAACGCTTGAAAATTATGGCTGAGCATCCCGAATTATAAAGGAGATATTGTGTTGAAAAACCGTTTACAATATGAAACAAGTCCGTATCTTCTTCAGCACGAAGAAAATCCCGTTGACTGGTATCCCTGGTGCGAGGAGGCTTTCATACGGGCAAAGAAAGAAGCCAAGCCCGTATTTTTAAGCATAGGCTACAGCTCCTGCCATTGGTGTCATGTTTTAGCGCACGAAAGCTTTGAGGACGAGGAAACAGCTCAGCTTCTGAACCGTAATTTTATATCAATTAAGGTAGATAAGGAGGAGCGTCCCGATATCGACAGTGTGTATATGTCTGTCTGTCAGGCATTTACGGGAAGCGGCGGTTGGCCTACAAGTATTTTTATGACTTTCGACAAAAAACCGTTTTTTGCAGGCACCTATTTTCCGAAAACATCCCGTGGAGGAATGATAGGCTTTAGAGAGCTGCTTGTTGCTATAAGTGACAAATGGAAAACTGACAGAAAAGCCTTATTAGAGCAGTCCGATAAGATTATTGCCCTGCTGAATGAAAAAAACGGCAGCGGTGAAGCGGCAGATTTGTCGCTTGCACATTCTGCAGTTTCGGTGTTTGAGAAAATTTATGATAAAAAGAACGGCGGCTTCGGCAGAGCACCGAAGTTTCCCACGCCGCATAATATTTTGTTTTTGCTTTCCTATTATGAACGCTATAAAAAGAATGAGTGTCTGCAGATGGCAGAGCATACACTCTTGCAGATGTACTCAGGCGGTATGTTTGACCATATAGGATTCGGTTTTTGCCGATATTCCACCGACAAAGAATTTCTCGTTCCGCATTTTGAAAAAATGCTGTATGACAATGCGCTTTTAATTCTCAGCTATTGCAAGGCATACAGCATAACAAAAAATAATCTGTATCTTGAAATTGCTGAAAAGACAGCAATGTATATTCTTCGGGAAATGACCTCTCCCGAGGGTGCATTTTACAGCGCACAGGATGCAGACAGCGAGGGCGAGGAGGGCAAATACTATCTGTTCACCCCCGAAGAAATTACCGAAGTTCTCGGCAAAAAGGATGCGGAGGCTTTCAATAAGCATTTTGATATAAGCGAAAAAGGGAATTTTGAGGGTAAAAATATACCCAACCTCCTGAAAAGCGACCCGTCCGATAAATCCTTTGATGTCTTTTTTCCGAGGTTGTTAAGCTACAGAAAAAAACGCCACTCTCTGCATCTTGATGACAAGATATTAACCGCGTGGAATTCTTTAATGATTGCGGCAATGTGTGAATTGTACCGTGTAAGTCAGGATTTCGTTTATCTGACTGCCGCAAAGCGAGCAGATGCATTTATAAAAGAACAGCTTTGTGAAAACTCAACTTTATATGTAAGCTTCCGTGAGGGCAAACGGGGAGTCAGGGGCTTTCTTGATGATTATGCCGCATTTATTTTCGCTCAGCTTGAATTGTATGCATCAACATTTGATGTTGAAAACCTGAAGCTTGCAGAAAAAATGTGTCAAAAGGTTTTAAGTGATTTCGGTGATAATTACGGCGGATTTTATTTGTACTCTTCCGACAGCGAGGAGCTTATCTTGCGCCCGAAGGAAACCTATGACGGAGCAATCCCGAGCGGCAATTCGCTTATGTCTTTTAACCTTGTCCGCTTATGGCTTCTGACGGACGATGAGAAATATAAGCTTTTAGCCGAACAGCAACTGGATTTTATTGCATCGGATGCAGTATACAGCCCCGTAGGGTATTCGATGTTTCTGCTATCCCTTACGGATTATCTGGATCCGCCCGTAAAAATAACTGTTGTACCCGATGAAAATACGGATATTTCTTCCTTGCCGTTTTCAGTGCCCTTAAATGCAGCCGTGAAAATTTTAGTTAAGCCCACTGAGGATTTTCCTATGAAAAATAAGCGTACCACCTATTATGTCTGTAAAGGTCATAGCTGTAAGCCGCCCGTCAATGAGCTGAACAGAGATTGTTTTAGCTGATTGCGGTTGAAAATCAATAAAGAAATCTAAACCTTACGGTTATTTACTTCATAACTTTCTCTTGTTATACTGTTATCAGAAAACAAAAGAGGTGCAGAAAATGAAAATTGATAAGGTCGGAGAACAGATTTGCATGTTGAGAAAAGCAAAGGGACTTACACAGAGTGAATTAGGCGAAAGACTCGGAGTGTCGTTTCAGGCGGTAAGCAAATGGGAGAGAGGAGAAACACTTCCCGATATTGCTGTTTTTCCCGATCTTGCAAGGGTACTCGAAACCTCGGTTGATTATATTCTTTCAGGCGGAGAAAAACAGCTTGAATATAAGGGAAAAATAAGTGTTGCCGATATGAAAGAGGGACTTTACTGTCTTAAAAATATGGGAGAATTTCTCGGTAAGGACAATATTATTTACCGTTCGGCAATAAAAGGCATCAACACCGAAATGAACACAGATATCGAGCCTGCGTTTTCAAATGATTATGTCTTTGAGGCGTTCCTTGCAGAAGCAATAATTCAGAGTCTTTTGCAGGGAATGTATGTTGATGTAAGCGATGTTAAAAATAATTTTAAGCATGAGCATTTTAAGAACATTGTGCTTGAATATTGCAGAAGATTTGAAATAAAGTAAAGTAAAAATTTCCGTTCAGTTTAATGGACGGAAATTTTTCATATTGACAGTCGGATATTAAAGGAATATTATTAACTTAAAGATGTAAAGAAAGGATAGGAGCTATGGGAAAATTTTTTAATGCATCAAAAACTACTTTAAGTAAACACGATATACTTGAAAGAAGATACAACAGCGGTGTTACAAGTCTGCTTCTGGTTGTCGGGTTGACTCTTATCAATGTTGTGCTGCTTGTTGCAAACAGCGATACATATTTTCTTTTTTCCGCTTTTCTTCCGTATTTTCTTGCTGATTACGGTATGTATTTCTGCGGTATGTATCCAGCCGAATATTATGCGGATGTACCCGATATGGAATTTGCTGACACTTCACTTCTTGTAATCACACTGAGTGTTGCCGCAGTAATTGAGTTGATTTATCTGCTTTGCTGGATTTTTGCAAGAAAGAAAAAAGTCGGCTGGCTGATTTTTGCTCTTACTTTCTTTGCGCTTGATACGGCATTTATGCTTTATATGTACGGTATCAGCGCAGATATACTTCTTGATATTCTTCTTCACGGCTGGGTTATTGCTTCTCTCGCAAGTGGCATCAATGCATATTATAAGCTTCAGAAGTTACCGCCCGAGCCCGAAACGGAAAACGAAGGAAATCCTGAAACAGCATATATAAATGCATCTGCAGACAATGCCGGTACTCCTATGCTGAGAATGGCAGATACAGATGTTAAAGCAAGAATTCTGCTTGAAGCCGAACATCTTGGCTATCGTATAGAGTACCGCAGAGTAAAGAGAACAAACGAGCTTGTTGTAAACGGCAGGGTTTATGATGAATATGAGGCTTTGGTTGAAACTCCGCATGCTCTCACAGCTGTGGTTGACGGACATAAAATTGATGTTCAGTATGATACATCAAATCGTATGTATATCATTTTTGACGGAGAGCAGATTGCAAAAAAATTAAGAATTATCTGATATAAAATATTAACAGGCTTATCGGAACATCGCAATTCCGATAAGCCTGTTTGTTTTTTCAGCTTAATTTTATTTTATAGTATTTCTGATGCTTACTCTTGGGTTTTTCAGGAATGGTCATTGCAAGTAATCCCAGCTCGCAAAGAGGACGCAGATATTTTGACACGATATAATAAGGTGTTGAAATATTCAGCATTTCAGCTATTTCCTCTTTGCTTTTCGGAACTTCACAGAATTGCAGAATACGGTCGTTAATATTACCATTGCCCGCAGAAACACTTTTTTGTTCTTTGATTTTTTCATTATATAAGGTTACCTTGAAATTACCTCTGAAGCTTTCAAAAATCGGGGGCTTCAGACCTGCTTTTTTCATTTCTTCATATATGGTCGGAATTCCGGAAAAACGGTTTTCTGTATTCAATATAACTTCAAGATTGCCTGCAATAAACGGATTTCTTGTGTCAGCAGGAATTTTACCGAGATCGCTTACGGTCAGTCTTCCGTAAAGTCCACCCGGATTTTCAACAACTATTCTGTCACTGTATATAATAATGCGGATGGGTGAATCTTCGGTATGAATACTGTAATCACGATGAATAAGTGCATTTAAAATGATTTCTCTTATTGCAACAACAGGGTATTCGGGTTTATCAATCCGTTTGCCGTTTTCATCAATAATGACCGCATTTTTTATATTTCTTCTCACAAATGCAAGTGCATCATCAAGCATTTGCCCGATAGTACCCTCCAGGCGTTTATTGTCTACGAAGCGTTCGCCTGATTGTCCGAGCTTGCCTATTTCTGTTGAGTCAACAACCATTGCAGTTATACTCATCTGGGGAAAAAATGCCTGCGGATAGTCACTGAAAAGTAAAATGCCGGCAACTGTCGGAATGTTATCTGAGATTAAGCCTTGAAGCTGCATAATGCGAGCTTCATTTTGTTTTGCCAGCTGAGGCTTTTCAAGTCTGAGCTTTGAAAAATAACCGTTGAGCATATCCTTGTTAAAGTCATCAGCAGTTGCCCGTTCTACAGTTCGAAGCTCATCGCGGATTTTGCGTTTATATACTTCAAAACTGTAAACCTCATACTCTGTCATAGGCTCATCTGCTTCCCCGACGCGCACATAAGCACCCCGTATTCTGCCTGCAGGTCTGTAAAAACACGGCTTATTTTCCGGCTCACACTCTGCAATTTCCGCGCTGACAACCATTTTTCCTTTTTCAAATTCCGTTACTGTAAAAAACGGACGGACGACGGGTTCCATTTGCAATGCAGCATTAGTTACCTGAACTTGTAGTGCTTGCACATCATAAACACCGCAAATTTCATAGTTGCTTTTTTCATCAATTCCGAAAATGATTGTACCGCCGTTTGTCTGATTGGAAAAGGACGAAAAGGTATCATATAAACGCTCGGGTGTACCTTTTTCCGCTTTTTTTATTTCTATATGCTGTTTTTCGCATTTCTGATTCTGTATTTCATCTATCAGAACTCGTAATTCTTGCTCTGTCATATATGCATCACCGTAAATATGTTATCATTTTTCAAAACAGTTGTCAAGTTTTTCAAAACAGTTTTGCGATTTTTCAAAACAATTTGTAATTTTTCAAAACAGATTTTTGATTTTTCGCAACAAATCGCATATTTTTCAAAAATCAAAGCGTTTTTCAAAACAGCTGTTGTGATTTTTCAGAAATTTGCCGAAAAGAAATAACAATATATAGGTTTTGTTTTTTTTGAAAATTAATGATAAAAAAATCTGTCTTATTTGACTTTTGAGTATCTTTGTTATAAAATACTTGCAGTTGACCGAAAAGGAGTATTTTTATGAAAAAGAAATTACTTGTTGCAAATATAGGTATGAAATTCGGAATGTGTCATGTTGAGGGTGCATTGAACTGTAAGGATGCAGAGATTGTTATGATATGTGACAGCAACGAAGAAAATCTGCGTTTTGCAGGGGAGAGATATTCTATACCCGAAGAAAAGCGTACAACCGATTATATGGATATTGTCAATAATAAAGATATTGATGTTGTTACCGTTGCTGTGCCTGACCAACAGCATGTGAAGATTTCCTGCGATTTATTAAGAGCAGGCAAGCATGTGCTTTGTGAAAAGCCCCTTGCTCTTAAAAGAGAGGAGCTCCAAGAAATTATTAAGGTTTCCGAGGAATCGGGCTGTAAATTTATGGTAGGTCAGATTTGCAGATTTACTCCCGCATTCGAAAAAGCAAAGGAAATCATTGAAGCAGGAACATTGGGTGAGCTTTATTTTGTTGAATCCGAATATGCGCACGATTATATGAAGCTTGTTGATAACTGGCGTTCGGATCCCCTGCGCCACGGTGTTATCGGCGGCGGATGTCATGCAGTTGACCTTCTTCGCTGGCTTGCAGGTGATCCCAAGGAGGTTTTTGCATACGGTACACACAGACTTCTTCCTCAGGTAAGCTATGATGATGCAACAATCGCAATTATGAAATTCGGGGAAAATCTTGCCGGTAAGGTGTTCGTTTCAACAGGCTGTAAGCGTGACTACACAATGCGTACCGTTATTTACGGCACAAAAGGCACTCTTATCTGTGATAACACCTCTCCCACAATGACACTCTTTACTGTTGATGAGGAGCAGGTAACAAAGGAAGCAGAAATACTCCCCATAGAAGTTAATAACCACAACGCAGTTAAGGAATTTGAGGTTTTTGCAGATGCAATTCTTAACGATAAGAAAGTTCTGACAGATGCCCGTGAGGGTGCAAAGACAGTTGAGGTTTGTCTTTCCATTGTTGAGTCTTCAAAAACAGGTAAGGTTGTGAAGCCTGACTATAATTTCTGAAATATAAAAAAAGCCGCTTCACAGAAGAAGCGGTTTTTTGATGCCTATATTTGTGTCCTCGTTGCAGTCGGGGATTGTGCCCTCGTCACGGTAGGGAACGATGCCCACATCGTTCCGCTCCAAAGCAAATTCTAACTTTTCACAACCATTTGTTGTTACCGCAAAACCAAAATTTGTACAACGGGAAAGTACCCTTCCCGAATAACGGAACGATGTGGGCATCGTTCCCTACCATTCGTAAACTAAATTGCAGCAAAATTCTTGATTTGCTTGTATTACCGACTTTCTTTTATATGTTCAAGAGTTTTTTCAACAGCCTTTTCAATGTTTACAGTACCCACACCGAAAATTGAGGTGTGGATTTTTCCGTTTACGGGCTTTTTCCAGTACTCATCAATACAGTCAATCGAGCCGCGCATACCCATAATTGAGCCGACCGTGGCACCGTTGCAGTCTGTATCAAATGCCATTCCCACTGCGATACAAATTGAATTGCCGAAGTCGCCCTCGCCGTAAAGCAGAGCAGCAGCAACTATCATTGCATTTGAAATTGTGTGGCACCAGCCGTGGTCTGTATGCTCGTCATAGGCTGAATGTATAAAAGAAAAACATTCATCAAGAGTAACTCCGTTTTTGTAGCCGTTGTAAATTTTCATAACAGCTTCATAAAGTCTTGAGGTTTCGGGAATCTGTGCAAGGCCTCCGAAAATTATGTTTTCGATGCTGTTGGTCACAGCGGCACAGGAGAGCATTGCCGATACAAACATTTCACCGTAAATTCCGTTTTTTACATGGGAAATTCTCGCATCTCTGTATGCCATTTCGGCTGCCTTTTCGGGGTTGCCCGGATTTATATATCCGAAGTAGTCGCCTCGTATCTGTGCGCCTATCCATTCACGGGCAACATTTTTATATATTGCACTCGCAGGAGGCTGTATACAGTTTACATAATTTATATAAGCGGTTCGCTCTGCCGTGAAATATGCATAAATCGGCTGATACTTAAGCCACGCATTCAAAACATCCTCTGAGGTAAAATCTCTGCCTGAGTTTTCAACGATAATCTGATTAAGCACAACATAGTTTGTGTCATCATCAATCGGCATACCGTCAACCGTATCGGCATAGGCTTTATTTTTAAGGGAGAATTTATAGTGTGAGCAGATTTCATCAGTGATGTCTGTGCTTAAAATATAGCGGTGCAAGGGATAATTGCCTGTTTCCTTAAGAAGCGGAATAAGCTCATCACTTCTTATGCACTCAACAGGCTTACCGAGTAAACAGCCACAGGCTCTGCCCGTCCATGCACCGAGAAGCTTTTTTCTGAGCGTCACTTTATCGGGCAGAACAAAATCAAAATTGTGCTCCTTGCGGCACTTTTTTATGTTTTCCAATTCATTCGGCTCGTCATATTTATAATCGGCTCTTATTTCGGTATTCATAACCAGCTCAAAAACGGTATTGCTCAATTCGGTTTTCTCCTTGCCGTTTTCCATTGAGCTTACTTTTTCAAAGAAATCCCTGTGCTTTTCAATGTCAAGCCCCTCTTCAATGCACTGCTTGTATTCGGCCATAATATCCGACGGATAACGGTTAAAGCCGTCGGGCTGATTATAGTCTATTTTTATTTCTGTATTATAAATTTTAGAAAACATATAAATACCTCTTAATGTAAATAAATTTTATAAAATCAGTATAGCATATAAAAACTGCTTTTTCAACAAAGCATAGGCTGATCGTCAACACAAGCAATTTAAAAATTTTATTGTAATTTCGGTTTACAGATGGTAGGGAACGATGCCCACATCGTTCCGCCTGTGGGGAATGTAACTTTATCAGCAGACATTTTTTGTTTGCAGTAAAACAGATTTGTCGGCAAATAAGTTAGAATTTGCTTTATACGCAACTAAGTGGGCTTCGTTCCCTACCAATACAGACCTTTGGTTTCTTCACAAAAACAAGTGGCATATATCATAAATAAACTTAAGTTGTTTGCGATAGGTGATGCAGATTTTTATGTTAATTTACTCTTGACAAATGTAATTACAGTATGCATAATATACATAGATACTCTATGTATCGAAACTCTATGTATAAGGAGATTCAGTATGGACATAAAAAAAGAACTTACCAAGGGCAGCAGTGCAATGCTGGTTTTATCCGTTCTCGAAAAAGAGGATTTGTACGGATATATGATAATCAAGAGAATTGCACAGAAAAGCGAGGATGTTTTTTCTTTCAAGGAGGGCACACTCTATCCCATTCTTCACAGCTTTGAAAGTAACGGATATGTGAAATCGTATACCGTTGAGGTGGAGTCAAGAAAAAGAAAATATTATAAAATCACAAAAAAAGGAATAAAGGCACTTAACGAGGCTAAAAAGGAATGGGATGCTTATACAACGGCTGTAAGAAAGGTTATAGATGTAAATCCTGTTGCAGCATTGGTATAAAACCCGCAAGTAAGCTTTATGCGGAGGTGATTATATGGACAGAATTTCTCAGTTTGTTGATTCATTTATACCGAAAAATCTCCCCAAGGAAAGAAAAGCAGGGCTTAAAGAGGAGCTTAGCTGTCACATTCTTGACAAGGCAGATTTTTATAAGGAAATCGGTTATACTCCTGAACAGAGTATAGACAAGGCAATAGAAGAATTCGGAGAAGGTGAGGAAATGAGAAAGCATATTTTCAATGAATTTGAAGAGCTTTATGCCGAAAGAGATCTTTTCGGAGTGTTTGCTTTTATAATAATTGCTTTTATGAATTATCTGTGCTGGCCGCTTGATACATGGGTAACATCGGCAGATTTTAACAGAGCTCCCGATGTTTTCGGTACTGCAGTAAGCTTCGGAATGATTTTTGTTGTGCTTGCAATGATTGTTTTTGCCAGGATAAAAAAATATCGCAAGATGCTTTTGGCAATAGGCATTGCAAACATACTTGTTGCAGTCTGCGTTTTAGTCAGCTTCTATCCGCAGATGGCGTCATATGCCGTTTCATACAATATCATTTATCTTGTTGATAATTTTACTCCGTTTTTGTTGGGGCATATGATTACTGACGGATTTGAAGGCTTTTTAGTTTTCTTTTTATGGTACGGCATACTTGTGATTCCTGCAATATATGCTGTTGTTATGTCTTTCATGTTAAAAAAAGGTAAGGCAAAAACTGTAAAAAATCCGAAGAAAAAAGCAGCACTTTTCTGTGCGGTGTATCTTTCGATTGCCGTTCTAAGCTGTATTTTGCAGCCTGTGGGACAGCAGTATGCCGATGATTATCCCGTGTGGTTTTCCCCCTATACTCTTTATATTTCTGAAATGCCCGAGGAAATATTTTCAAAGCTGTATCCGGGAATGAGTGAAGAGAGTGCAAACGAGGTGCTTTATTCTTACGGCTATCAGAATCTGGAGGACTACAGTGCTTCTCTTGATAGAGTAACAAAAAAGCAGTTTGATGCGAATGTCAAAGAATTTGATTTTGTTGACGGCTACACAATATGGTTCCTGCCCGATGTTTACATACCCGGCGAGGGCTTTGTTGGTGTTAAATCCGAAAACGGCACGGTAACGGGTGTTACTATCGGAAATCTTAATAAAATGATGTACGATGCAGATGATTACAACAGCTTCGGTTATTCGGAAATAGAATTCAATCACGATATTGAAGCAATGACAGAAAGCTTCATAGCATTACAAAAGGGTGCCGATGAAGCCGATGTAATAAACATTTTTACTCAGCTTCACGGTCAGATATATGCAAAGCGTTTATATATTGAAAACGGCGAAACAATAAGTAATTACCGTATTTATTTCTACGGTGTGGTACATCCCGAAGCGAAAAATCATTTTGACAGGTATGACCCGAGATATATTGAGCTTACCTTCAAGGGCGGTAAGCTTGCACAGGGAAATCTTTATTCAAAAAGAAATCAGGACGGAGAGAGCATTGTTTCGGTGGAGTATGTAAAATAAACGATGGAGGCGGCAGAAATGAAGAAAAATATGCTTGTTACGATTAAAAACACAGTATGCGGTATCACGGCAGTCTGGGCAGGGATAGCACTCGTTGAATATATTGTCCTTCTTCTGCAGTTTCAGCTGCCGGGAATTTTAGTTGACTTTTTTGCTTTATTTTCTGTTTTTCTTCTTTACGGTGTCTACGGTGTGCCTGTCTGCTTTTTCCTTTCGATACTGCTTATTCGGGCAGTCAGAAAAAAATACAAAAATGAGGATACGGCAAAAAGACTGAATATTGTAACCGTTGTGTTATCCGTAGCCTTTGCAGCAATTTATACTGTTGACGGATTTTAATTCACGGCTGCAATAGTAAGAATTGGGAGCACAGCGACATCTTAAGAATTTTGCAACAAAGTTGAGGTTATGAATGGTAGGGAACGATGCCCACATCGTTCCGCCTGTGGGGAATGTAACTTTATCAGCAGACATTTTTTGTTTGCAGTAAAACGGATTTGTCGGCAAATAAGTCTGAATTTGCTTTATACGCAACTAAGTGGGCTTCGTTCCCTACCGGAGCAGACCTTTTTGTTTTATTGTAAAAGTAAGTTTCATATATTCTAAAATTTTTTTTGTTGCTTGTATTGGACTGTATTTTATGATGCAGTCCTCATTTTTCTGTAAAAAATATATTGATTAAGTTTTTACATCGCAATATAATAGTCTTACTGTTAATACGGAGATAACGAAATGAAAGACAAGAAAAAAATTATTATTATAGCTGTGACGGGAATTTCCATACTTGTTGCAGGGATTTTGTGTAAGCAGCATTTTCTGCTTATGGTGCCTTTGTTTATTTCTCTGTTTGTTATGGCTTTTCAGTCCGAAGCAAACCGTTTCGGTGCTTTGGCAGGTGCAGTAAATTCTCTTATATACACAGGAGCATATATTTATATGGGTGTCTATGCTTCTGCTGCATCCGCGGTGCTGTTCAGCTTCCCTATGCAGCTTATGACATTTTTTAATTGGCGTAAGAATGCATATAAGAGTACGGTTGTTTTCAAGAGTATGTCAAAAAAAATTCGTATCCTTTCTTTTTCGGGCTTCCTGCTTTTGTGGGCTCTCCTCGCAGCCGTGTTTATACATCTTGATTATGAATACGCCGTATTGGACAGCGGTTCATTTCTCCTCGGCTTTATAGTGCCCGTACTTACTATGCTTGCATACATCGAATACACATATCTCTGGATTATACAGGCTGTCATGAGTGTATTATTAAGTGTACAGATGGTGATAGTTGACTACCGCCAGACAACATATCTTATATATTCAATATATTGCTTCTACTGCATAATCTGCGCCTTTATAAATGTACGCAGATTTTACAAGGAGCAACAGACAGTTTAAAATATTATCAAGGAGAAATCGGTTATGAAATACAATCTTGTTGTTGTGGGCGGAGGTCTTTCGGGAGTTGCGTCTGCAGTAAGTGCGGCTCGTGAGGGACTTAAGGTTTTGCTTGTTGAAAAATCAGGTTGTCTTGGCGGAGCAATTTCAAATTGTCTTGTTTATCCTTTTATGCCTTATTGGACAAAGATTCCCGATAGTGAAAATCCGAATAACAAAAAGTATCTTTCTCAGGGAATTTTCAAGGAAATGAAGCAAAGGCACGACAAATATGTTTCCGATTGCAAGGATCATGAGTTTAATTCGGAATATTTTAAAATAGTTCTTGATGATATGACAACCGAAACCGGTGTAGATGTGCTTTTTCACAGTGTTGTTTATGATGTAAAAACTGAGGGTAAGCAGATAACCGAAGCAGATATAATCGCAAAAAGTCAACATATCACGGTACAGTCGGATTTTTTTATTGATGCAACGGGAGACGGTGATTTATTTTATCTTGCAGGATGTGATTTCCAACTCGGCAGAGACTGTGATGGGCTTTGTCAGCCTATGACCACATGCTTCAGAATGAGCGGTGTTGACCTTGATGTGTTCACCGAAGAAAGACCGTATTTGCAGAAGCTTTACAAAGAGAAACAAGCCAAAGGAGAAATTTTGAATCCGAGAGAAAATATCCTTGTTTTTTTTGGTGTCGGTGAAGATGTTTTACATTTCAATTCCACCAGAGTTGTTAAACTTGATCCCACAAATCCTTTTGATGTAAGCCGTGCTGAAGTTATTGCCCGCCGTCAGGTACACGAGCTTGTAAGCTTCTTGAGAGAAAATTCAAAAGCTTTTGATGAGAGTGCGCTTATATCAATAGCTGTTAATATTGGTATCCGAGAAAGCCGTAAGCTCAAAGGAGTTCATATTCTTACTGCTGATGAAATTATAAACTGTACACGATTCGAAGATTCGGTTGCACTCGGTAACTACGATATAGATATACATAACCCCTCCGGCACAGGCACGAGCCACAGATATTTTGAGGACGGTGAATACTACACCATTCCATATCGTTCTCTTTTACCCAAGGAGTTTGAAAATCTACTTGTTGCAGGTCGCTGTATTTCTGCAACGCATGAAGCACAAGCCTCCGTCAGAATAATGCCTATCTGTTGCTGTCTTGGTGAAGCGGCAGGCACAGCTGTGGCTATTGCTTTCGCTTCACAGACAAATGCTCATGGCGTTGATATAAAGAGTTTGCAGAAAAAGCTGATTGAAAACGGCGCGGTATTATAAGAATATTTTAAATTCAGAGGTGTTTTTTATGTTTAATAAACGAGGTGCAGGTGTTATTATGCACATAAGCTCTGTTCCGTCACAGTACGGTATAGGTGTGTTCGATAAAAACTGCTTTGATTTTGCAGATAAGCTTGCCGAGATGAAATTTTCATACTGGCAGGTTCTGCCCTTTAATCCTGTTGATGAGGCAAATTCTCCGTATTGCTCCGCATCGGCTTTTGCGGGTAATATTCTTTTTATTGACCCTATGGGGCTTGTTAAAATGGGACTCTGTACAGAGGATGAGGCAAAAACCAATATTTACAACGGCTCACCCTATACAGCCGATTTCGATTTTGCGAAAAAGACAAGACTTTCGCTTCTCAAAACTGCTTTTTCGAGAATTGATACTTCTCTTGCACAGAAAATAAAGGATTTTGAAGCACAGAACAAATGGCTTACGGATTTTTCCCGCTTTATGGCGATAAAGGAAGCCAACGGCTTCACTCCCTGGTGGGAATGGGATGAGGAATTTGCCCGTTATGACCTTTTCAAGAGGCTTCACAAGCACGATTTTGAGGAGCGTTCTGCGTTCTGGAAATTCTGTCAGTATATATTCTTTTCACAGTGGCAGGAGGTTAAGTCCTATGCCAACTCAAAGGGAATAAAGATAATAGGCGATATGCCCATATATGTTGCTATGGACAGCGTTGATGTGTGGGCTTCTTTGCCTATGTTCCTTATTGACGATAAGAAGCTCAAGCCCGAAAAGGTTGCAGGTGTACCGCCCGATTATTTCAGCGAGGACGGTCAGCTGTGGGGCAATCCCATATATGACTGGGACTATATGGAGAAGGACGGCTACAAATGGTGGCTTTCAAGAATCGGCAATGCGCTGAATGTTTATGATGTTGTGAGAATAGACCATTTCAGAGCCTTTGCAAGCTACTGGGAAATTCCTGCTTCTTCCGATACCGCAAAAAAGGGCGAATGGAAGCCCGGTCCCGGAATGAAGCTTTTCAGAAAGGTGTTCCGAAAATTCCCCGACGCCCCCATTATTGCAGAGGACCTCGGTGTGTTCGGAGAGGATGTTGTGCAGCTTCTCGAGGATACTCAATTCCCCGGAATGAAAGTAGTTCAGTTCGGCTTTGACCCCGACGGGGATTCCTCTCATATGCCCCATAATGCACAGAAAAATTCCGTAAACTATGTGGGTACTCACGATAACAACACTATTCTCGGCTGGCTGTGGGAGGCAAGCGAAAAGGAACGCCGCTTTGCTCTCGACTATGTCGGCTTTGAGGGAGATAACTGGGGTGACGGCGGATATTATTCAAAGAGCTGCCGTAAGGTTATAGAAGCCGTATGGCGTTCTTCGTCCGATACAGCAGTTATTGCCTTTCAGGATATGTGCGGCTTCGGCTCGGATGCAAGAATGAACATCCCCGGAGTGCCCGAGAAAAACTGGCGCTACAGAACAACAGCTGAAACCATAAACGCAATGGATTGGCAGTACTTTAAGAAAATAAACGAGCTGTTCAAAAGAGCCTGATAAAACATTTTACTTGTATACCGTATAAATATCTGATATGATTTAATTGTATCAAAAATAGGGAGGATTTGTATGAGTTCTGTTATCAGTACAATTACCGCATTTTTCGCTTCAATTATTTTGTGTATATGTTCTTTTCTCAATCTGCCTTGCTTTCCTATGGGAGAAAAGGTGGATATGGATAAATTTACACTTACATTCAGTGATGAGTTTTCCGCTGAGCTTGACCGCAGCGTATGGTCGGGACATTATCAGTACGGGAACACAAGTGAAGCCAGAAAGGGCAGCTACTGGAATCAGTATCTTGCTTATACCGAAGACGGAAATCTTGTTATCCCTGTAAAGTATCTTGAAAACGGCTTAGGCGGCAAGGGTGCAGGCTGGTACTCTGCAGGAATTGACACAGACTCAGATTCTCCCAACGGCTTCAGTCAGAAATACGGATATTTCGAGTGTCGCTGTATTCTCCCCGAGGGTGCAGATATCTGGAGTGCATTCTGGCTTATGAATGACGGAGTTTATGTTGAAGACGGCTCAGGCACAGACGGTACGGAAATAGACATTTTTGAAAGTAACTGCTACGGAGACACTTTCAGAAACTGTATAAGCTCTAATCTTCATTTTGACGGTTACGGTGAGGCACATCAGAACCTCGGCGCACAGTATTTCTTTACAGGAAACAATCCTTATGAAGAATTTAACACCTACGGCCTTGAATGGAACGAGAATGAGTATATATTCTACATAAACGGCAAAGAAACATTCCGCACTTCTTACGGCGGTGTAAGTCAGAATGAAGAATATCTTATCCTCTCCGTTGAAATGCGCGGAGAAAACGGTGTTCCCTCCGAAAGAGCAAACACTGCGGCAGACGAAACAGAGTTTATTGTTGATTATGTAAGGGTTTATCAGTATAACGATAAGGTATAATAGAAAACCGACCTTGTTTAAGGAGATAGAAATGAACCAAGGAAAGAAAAAGAAAAAAATAGTCTGGCAACAGTACATAGGCTTTGCATTTATGATGCTTGTAGGTGTAATTTGCGGTATCGTTATATCTTCTTATCTTGACAAATTCAACGCAGAAATACCGTCGTACCAAAAACTTCTATCTTTTGCAGGACTGTTACTCGGTATGTATGCTGCGATGCTCTTTCATCTGGTCGCTCACGAAGCAGGACATCTTGTGTTCGGTCTGCTGACGGGATATGAGTTGAGTTCTTTCCGTATAGCCTCTTTTATGTGGTTGAAAGAAGACGGAAAACTCAAATTGAAGCGTCTAACTATGGTTGGAACAGGCGGTCAATGTCTTATGGCTCCGCCCGATATTAAGGACGGTAAAATGCCGCTTGTGTTATATAATCTCGGAGGTTCATTTAACAATATCATTCTTGGTGTTTTGTTCTTGGCAGGTCATCTGCTTTGTTCAGATATTCCGTTCCTTTCACCGCTTCTTCTTATATTTGCTGTAGTAGGATTTGTGATTGCTATGATGAACGGCATACCGATGCGTATGGGAACAGTTGACAATGACGGCTATAATGCCTTTGCATTATCGAAAAATAAAGAAGCGGTTGAAGCCTTTTGGGTTCAGCTTAAGGTTGCTGAGCAAGGTTCAAAGGGGGTTCGTATCAAGGATATGCCTTCTGAGTGGTTTGCAGTACCGACTGATGAAGCTATGAAAAACAGTATGGTTGCAACCCGTGGTGTGTTTACATGTAACAGACTTATGGATGAGGGAAAGTTTGAGGAAGCAGATGCACTTATGGCACACCTGCTTGAAATTGACAGCGGAATTGTTGGCTTGCACCGCAATCTTATGATGTGCGACAGAATTTATGTTGAATTGATTAAAGAAAACCGCAGTGATGTAATTGCCAATATGATGACCAAAGAGCAAAAGAAATTTATGAAAGCAATGAAACGGTTTCCGTCTGTGCTGCGTGTGCAATATGCTCTTGCGTTACTTTTTGAAAAGGATACCGCAAAGGCAGAAAAGATAAAAAATGAGTTCGAAAATATTGCAAGAACCTATCCGTATTCAACGGATATTGAATCCGAGAGAGAATTGATAAAGATTGCAGAAGAAAAAACAGTTTAAAAGCAGAAATGGTGCAGCTCCTTTTTAGAAGTTGCACCATTTTTATATAAAAAACCATTTTTTTGAATGTACTGCAGATAAAGCCGTTTTTTTATTTAAGTGATTCAATATATGCTTTTATCTGTTCCTCGCTCGGCTTGTAATCGGGGTTGGAGCAGCAGGGGATGTCGGGCTTTTTACCGTTGGAGCCGTAGGGTAAATCGGGAAGAGTATCGTTGAAAATGAAATAAGGAGTAAGGCTATCATTTTCATACTGTTTTCTGCAGTCTTCATTTCTCATATCGGGAATGTCATAAGGAATACCGCCGTTCAGAATTGAACGGTGAGAGAGTATTGCAACACTCGACATATTTACTGCGGAATAAATGTCGTAAGGATGCTCGGGCTGTTTGTTTTCTCTGATACAGTCAAGGAACATTCTTGCAATTATATAGTCACCGCCGCCGTGTCCGCTGTTGACAATAAGCTCTTCGTCCTTATCGTTCCATTCGGGAGTGTAAAGATTTTCTGTTTCCTTTCCCTCGGGAACGGACCACTCACTGTAGCGGAGCATAATTTTGTCGTCCATACCGCGCAGATTTTCAATCTGTCCTTCTGTTCCGCAAACACGGTAAGAGTTGTGATGCGCACCGAAGCCTGCACAGCCTGTCACTCTGAAAACGGAGCCGTCGTCATTAAGCGTTGTTATAATAGCAGCTCTGTCGCCTACATGTCTTGCTGTTGCTGTTTCTTCTAAAGGAGCATAAACGGGAAGCGCACTTACTTTTTTAGGCGTTGCACCCGTTGCCCACATAATGGGGGCAAGTGAATGGGTTATATAGTATGAACGGGGATTGAAATTTCTCCAATGGTCAACGAAATAAATATAATCCTTGTTGAATTCGGTGTTGTCGGGGCAAACAGGATGGTTGTATTCGCCCTCTGCGTAAAGAATTTTGCCGAGCGTTCCGCCGTCACACACTCTTTTTATCTCACGGTTGAAAATCATCTGCGGATAATTTTCTGCCAGCATATAAATTGAATTGCTCTTTTCAAATGCTCTTACAAGCTCAACACCCTCTGCTAAAGTACCGTTGCTTATGCACTCGCTGAAAACATGAATTCCCTTTTGGAAGCACTTTATTGCATAGGGTGCATGCTCATTGAAAAAGTTAGCAAGCACAACGGCATCCATATCCTCTTCAATAAAGTCATCAAAATTATCAAAGCCTTTAACATTTTCACCAAGTGTCTTCAAGCCCTCGTTTCTGCGCTCTTCTATAAAGTCACAAAGAGCAACAATTTCACAGCCGAGAAGCATAAGATTTTCTGCGAGGTCAATACCGCGCCCTGCACCGAAAATACCTATTCTGATTTTTTTCATATATATCAGTCCTCCTGTCAACCTCATTTTAACAGATAAAAATTGAGTTATCAACAAAAAAATCTTGATATTATCCGTCTTTTGTTGTACTGTTAAATAAACGGAGGCGATATTATGAGAAACAAGGATATTCTTGAAATTATTTTTATCCGTCACGCGCAGACGGACTATGACGATATAGGTGACAGAGATCCCAGTGACGGTGAATTGACCGCCGAGGGTGAAAGGCAATGCGATGAACTCGGACAAAAGCTCAAGGACAAGCCTATTGATGCATATATCACGAGTTCTTTATTGAGAAGCTTTAAAACCGCAACGGGTGTATGCAAGGCAAAGCCCGACAGACCCGTGCTCGAAATCTGCCCCGAGCTTGTTGAATGCGGCTGTACTCCGGGGTATTTCGGTTGCAGCGAGGAATATTTGCAGAAGTATTACAAAAACACAAAAATGTGTGACAGTCTGTACGGCACAAAGGAATATTCATTTCCTTGCAAAACAAAGGAAGACAATGATATCCGTGCCCAAAAGGTAATAGACTATCTGAAAAATCGTTTTACCTACGGACAAAGCGTAGCCGTTTTTTCGCATCATGGTATGTTAGAGCACCTGATACCGACAGCATTGGGTGTTGAGCCGCATAAATTCCGTTTTGCGCTTGAAAATACATCAATTACAATCGTAGAATTCTGCAGGGACGGAAACTGCATACTTCGCTGTGTGAATTTATGACATTATGAGTTTTCGGGAACTGTTTTTTTAAGGCAGTTCCTTTTTTTATTTAAAAGGGTAAATTTAAAAGGTAAAAACAGTAAAAATTATTGACTAAATTTGTTAATAATGTTATGATAAAATTAACTAAAAACATGCCGGAGGCAAGAAAAATATGGACATTATGGGCGCAATTTCAAAAGTCGTAATATTCTTATTGTGGATTTTGTATCTGCTTTTCCCGTGGTGGTTCTCGGATCCCACTGCTCCGAAGCCGGATGAAACCACAACAGGAATAGTTATCGAAGAAACCACAGATTATGAAACCACAACCGAATTCCAGCCGGAAGAGTGTGCACATACGGGCGGCACAGCTACCTGTACCGAAAAAGCAGTATGTGATTTATGCGGTGAAGCTTACGGTGAAGCTCTTGGCCACGATGAAATAAATCATAGCGGCAAGGATGCTACCTGTACCGAAGGTGGATGGAAAGCATATGTAACATGCTCAAGATGTGATTACACAACCTATGAAGCAATTGCTTCAAAGGGTCACAAGGAAATCACCTATGAAGAAAATCTTGTTGATGCAACCTGTACTGAGGACGGTTCCTATGACAAGGTTACATCATGTTCAGTATGTCTTGCTGAGCTTGACAGAGTAACAGTAACAGTAGATGCACTCGGACACAAAGAAGTAACCGACGCAGCAGTAGCACCTGATTGTGAAAGCACAGGACTTACAGAAGGAAAGCACTGCTCAGTTTGCGGTGAAGTTCTTGTAGCACAGACAATAGTAGATGCACTCGGTCATACAGAGGGCGAAACAGTTGTAGAAAACGAAGTAGAAGCTGATTGTGTAGGCGACGGCTCATATGAGAATGTAGTTTACTGTACAGTATGTGATGCTGAACCCAGCAGAGAGGCAGTAACAGTAGATGCA
>JAZNOZ010000058.1:0-38190 GCA_045589395.1 Acutalibacteraceae bacterium
CGAAGATTTTTTATCGAGAGGATTTTTGGCAATTCAAGGCAAAGACGCAGCCAATCCTTGCGGATTGGCGAGTATTTTAACAAAGAAGTGGCGGAAATCATCCGATAAAAAACACGGTTCAGATTACTACCGTCACCCTAAACAATTAACATAAAAATTTCACACAGACTAAATTACTTCAATTCCTTATTATACACTCCCGATGTTCTCTTGAAATCGGGGGATTCTTTTTTTATGAACAAATCAATGATTTCTGCACATTCTTCCTTTGCTTCAACGGTAAAGAAAAGTGTAACAAAATCTGTCTTGGGCATATTCATATTTCCTGTGTATACAGGAATGGGATTAAGAAGTGTCTGATATTTTTTGTCAGAGCACAGAACGGTGAATTCGTAGCCCTTTCTGTCGGTGATTTTCTGTTTTCCGTCACACGAAGCACATCCCGTCTGTGTATTTACGGGACAGCAGCGAAAGCGCATTAAGGGAGCATGTCCGTAAGCAATAAAGCCTGTTTTAACAGTCCTTTTTATTTTGCTCATAAGTGAAAAGGACAGCTCTGTCGATAAGGTCATATCCTCAACACCGAGCTTTGCATACTCTTTCAATGACAATGAATTCATCACTCCGAGCATTGCTCCTCCGAGGGGAATAAGACCTGCCTCAAGGGACAGATTTACAGCACCGATATTTTCGCAGAGGGTATATTTCAAGCCCTGATTTTTAAGGGAAATGAGTGCTTCCTTTGTTTTTTCCTCATCCTCTGCGTAGAGCAGAACGGGAATTTCGCACACACAGCTGTCCTTATATTTTACGAGGATTTCAGCGTGCTTTTTTATCTCTCTCAACGGCAGAATTATTTTCTGAGCACTCACATTTTCGGGTATCTGCCCGTAATGCTCAAAGCGCAGTCTGATTTCTGCTTTTTCGGGCAGGGGTAATATATTTTCTTCCTGTACAGTGTTGTCCTCATAAAAAGTATATTCCCTTGCCTTGCCCGCCTTTTCAAGCAGTATGTCCGTTGCTTCTCTTCTCATAGCGTTGAGTGCGGCAGCTGAAAGAGAAAGTCCGTCTTGTATATCGCAGCTTATCTCCCCTGCAGAAAACGGTGTTGAACCGAGCTTTAAGAGAAATCTTTTAACATATTCCTCATCCATACTGCGCTTTATTGCCGTCTGAGGAATTTCGCCGTAAACGCACACCTCATTTATGCCGTCTGATACCTTAAGACAGCTTTCCATGTTTTGGGAGGCTGTAAAATACATATTTATCTCTGCCGCTTTTACTTCATCCTTATACAAAGCCTGCAAGGACGGTAAAACAGCGTTACCCGAAACAACATCCTCTTTTGTTCTGTAACCGAACATATCGGGGGTTCTTTTGCCTGTTATATATCCGTCCGTAAAGCCACTTCTTGAGAAAACGCTTTTAAGTGCCGTAATATCGGGCTTTTCTCCGTTTACTGCCTTTTTATATGCCGTAACCGCGGCGGCAACATATTCGGGACGCTTCATTCTGCCCTCTATCTTGAAAGAGCATACTCCTGCCGCTTTAAGCTCATCAATATGCTCTATAAGACACATATCCTTAAGCGACAAGGCATATTCGCGCTCCGAGGTTTTGAAATTGAGTCTGCACGGCTGGGCGCAAAGACCTCTGTTTCCGCTTCTTTCCCCAAGAGCTGAGGACATATAACACATTCCCGAAGCACTCATACAGTGCGCACCGTGAACAAATACCTCTATTTCGAGATTGGTTTCTTTTCTTATCTGCCGTATTTCCTCTAAAGTCAGCTCTCTTGCAGGAACAACTCTTGAAAATCCCATTTTTTCAAGCATTTTCGCACCGTTCACATTATGCACAGCCATCTGGGTTGAGGCGTGCAGAGGAATCCGGGGACAATGCTTTTTTATAAGAGAAACTGCCGCTAAATCCTGAACAATAACTGCATCCGCACCGCTTTTTGCTATAAGGCGCAGACAGCTTGTAAAATCGGGAATTTCCCTGTCCGTAATAAGTGTATTGAGAGTAATATATGCCTTTACCCGTCTTTCGTGACAGTATTTCACCGCCTGTAAAAATTCTTCATCGCTGAAATTTTCCGCATTTCTTCTTGCATTAAAGAGATTAGCACCGAAATAAACCGCATCGGCAGAGCTTCTTACTGCCGCATACAGCTGTTCTTTCGCCCCCACGGGAGCTAATATTTCAACATTTTCACAAATTTTAATCATAAAGCAATTCCGTAAAACCTATTTTTTGCTGTTCTTTATTTATATAATAGAGTATCACGGCTTTACAGTCAATCCGATTTTGAAAAAATTAATTCCTTTTAAGCCGTACAAATGCGGCAGTTATATCATCATTTTTTCCCGAAACCGACATTTCCAACGAAAGCTCAACAACCGATCGGGTGAGCTTTTCGGAAGTATCGTTCTTTTTTGAGTGAAAAATCTTTTTGAACTGATCCGGAGTAAGAAGCGAGGCACCGTCAGATATAAGTAAAACTGCATCCCTTTCCGATAAATCAACCTGTGTCTTTTTAATTTCAGCGTCCTTGAGTATACCCAGCGGCAAAGAGGACTGCTCAACAAAAGCTGTTCTGTCCCCTTTTCGCACAACCGAAAATGCCGCCCCTGCCTTATAAAACTCGGCATTGCCCGTATACAGATTTATTTTTAGAATATCGAGCGTTGCAAGTGTTTCATCATCTGATTTTATCATCAGTGCCCTGTTTACATTCTCTGCGGCACATTCAACCGAAAAACCTGCAATAAGAAGCTTCTGCATAAGAGAAGCCGTCATCAGCGAATCGAGAGCGGCTCTTTGTCCGCTGCCCATTCCGTCACTCAGAATTACATAGAAACTCCCTTTTCCGTCAAAAAAGCTTCTGCAGGAATCTCCGCAGAATTTTTCTCCCGCACCTGTGTGAGAAAAACAGGAAAAGTCAGGTATAAACACAGGCTTCTCGCAGAAGCTCAGCTGTATACCTGCTTCACCGTAATTTACCCTTTCGGGGAGCATATACTGTATATCCGTGCGAAGATAAAGCTCCTCACACAGATGTACATAATCGGGACTATCGGGTAAAGAAGTACAGAAAACCTCAAGAAAGCTTCTGCCGAAGGAGTCTGTTCTGGCAAGAAGAGAGGAAAAGGAAAAGCCCTCCTGCAGAAAAACCTCCCTTGCATATGTTGCACAGACAGCATCCGTATAAAAAACCTCTTTAACATTTTCGGCAGTATCCTCTAAAATTTCGCTCACACTTAAAAACTGTGATGAAACAAGGGCTTTTGTCTGAAAAAGCTTGTTTTTAACGGCTTCATTAGCATTGTATTCACAAAAAAATCTGTTGAAGCTCTCATTTACCCCGTATGTATTATCACAGAACAGCTTAAGTCTTTCGGGAAGCAAGTGTTCAGAGATTTTTCCGTTTTTCACAAGATAAGAATTTGCCTGACGAAAGGCACTTTCGGTTATTTCTCCGCTTTTGAACCAGCAGAATTCTCTTTTCCCGCAAGAAACGCATACATCTTCTTTAACCTTGAGGTAAATTATTTCTGCTTCATCGGACTCCGTTTTTGAAAGCACCGATGAAACCGTCATTACCGACCGTGCAACATCTCTCACCGCCTTTGCGGCTTTTCTTATTCTGAAGGACAGTATCTGTACTGCCTCGCTTTCAAAGGCATCGCGGCTGAGAGGAGAAAGCCGCTCGGCAGCCTTTTTAAGAGTCTTTTTCGGAATAAGCAGAAAAATCAGAACAGACACAAGACTTTCCCCCACGGCATAAAAGGAAGTTTCCGGATTTCCCTTAACAATCAAGGCTAACATCTGTGAAATAAAAAAGCCTGCTGCCGCCGCACCCTTGCCGTATTCGGCAGAAACACCCGCGAGAAGTCCCGACAGGGGATAAGACAGCAGAAGCTGCGGCTGCAAATCCGAAAAGCCTAAGGTCACACCGCAGCACACCCCCGACAGACTTCCCGAGGACTCTTTTCCGCAATACGAAAACAGCATTATAACCAAGCCTGCCGCGATATGTGCCGGTGACACACCGAAAACGGGAAAGCCGTCCAAAATCAGCAAAAGCACTCCTGCAAAGAACAGAAATGCGGCGGTTTCTGAGGAGGTAAAATATATTTTCTTAAGTCCGCCTGCGAACATTATAAAAATTTTATAAAAAAAGCAGGTAACGGCAGCACATATCAGACTTTCGGCAAAGCATACAAGCAGCTGTGAAAATTCGGCATCAGTTGCAAGATTTACAAGCACACTGCTGAAAAGCAGGGATAAAAAGCCGATGAGAGTGTATATATACATTCTGAAAAACGGTTTTATAAGCTTCTGTGTAAAATACTTCACAAAGCAGATTACCGTTACCGCCCCCACATACTGCAAGGCAGTAAACGCGGAGCAGAAAACAAGATACCCTCCTGCCGCGCCCACAGCTACAGGCAGAAGGTATTCGGGCAAGGCGGCTGCCACAAGGCTTATTCCGAACGGAGAAATCCCGCCCGCAAAGCTCACACTTCCCATAAAAAATGCCGTAAGTGCATAAAAAATATGCCATGTGAATTTTTTTAATTTTATAAACGGGGATTTTTTTACCCTTTCTCTTATTTTTTCAAGTATACCTGTCATATTTTTTCCTCTGTTTCTTCATTGTTAAGGTAACATCAGCAACTTAAAGTTACCGATACTATATGATACTTGCCTTTGCGATAAAACCAAAGGTCTGTACCGGTAGGGAACGATGCCCACATCGTTCCGTATGGAGGGAAAGTAACTTTTACTTACCCATATTTTTTGTTTGATGTAATGCTGAAATTTTTACAAAAATAAAATTCTCTGCAATAAAAGATAGACTTTGCTGCAGGCGGAACGATGTGGGCATCGTTCCCTACCATTCGTAACCCGAAATCACAGCTAATCTCTTAAGTTGCTTGCTAAGATGTTAACACTAAAAAAATAAAAAATATGTAAAAGCCAGAATGTAAAAAGAATAAAATATATGTCTGAATTAAAAACAAATACAGATATAATGTATTTTTTCGCTGTTTTATCCTCTTTTTGGTGTTGCAAATTGCCTATATTTTATTTATAATATATACTGTATAATTATTTTTAGGGATGAAAGAGAACACTATGGCTTTTGACAGATACGATAAAAAGAAAAACGATAATTTTAATAACAGAAGAAAAGGCTTTGACAGCTCAAGGCGATTTGATGACTCAAAGGATTTTCCCAAAGAGGAAAAGGCAGAGCCGCGTACTGACCTTATCATAGGCAGAAATGCGGTAAGAGAAGCTCTCAAAGCAGGCAGACCTGCCGATTCACTTCTCGTTGAAAGAGGCGACAAGGGCGGTGCAATACTTCCTCTTATTGCCGAATGTAAGGAAAAAGGGATTATAGTAAAAGAGGTTGATTCTAAAAAGCTTGATTTTATGTGCGGGCACGCTAATCATCAGGGAGTTATTATGATTGCGGCGGCTCACGAATATTCAACAGTTGAAGCAATATTAAAGGAAGCTGAAGACAAAAATGAGCCTCCCTTTATTGTTATCTGTGATTCTCTTGAAGATCCCCATAATTTAGGTGCAATAATCCGTACTGCCGAATGCTGCGGTGTTCACGGTGTTATTATTCCCGAAAGAAGAAGCGTAAGTCTTTCGGGTATCGTGGGCAAAACCTCCGCAGGTGCACTCGAATATGTAAAGGTTGCAAGAGTTACCAATCTCACAAACACAATAAAAGAGCTTAAAGAAAAAGGCATTTGGGTATATGCCGCAGATATGGACGGTCAGGATTTCAGAAAAACAGATTTTTCGGGGCCCTGTGCCCTTGTTATAGGCTCCGAGGGAGCAGGCATCAGCAGACTTGTCAAGGAAAACTGCGATGTTACGGTGTCTATCCCGATGAAGGGAAAAATAAATTCCCTAAACGCCTCTGTTGCGGCAGCTGTCCTTCTTTTTGAAGCCGCAAACAAAAGATAAATAACGAAAGGGAAGAAACATATGAGTGAATATAAAGACTTTCTCACACATTTCAAGGGGAAAATGGACTCTCAGCAGCCTGAAGAGAAAAAAGAAAATCCGCCCGTTGAAGAAAGTGTACAGAAAAATATAAAGGCTACTCCTCTGCTTCAGACATCGGGCAACTCACAGCTGCACATCCCCGATGCCCCCGAAGAGGAAATAATACCCGAAAGCAACACAAGATTTATAAAAACAGGGGAAACCCCCTTTGTAAGCACATCAGAAGACAAATCTGCCGAGGAAGAAACAACAGATGTTGAAAAATATACCGACCGCCTTTCAGGTAAAGCAAAAAGCAAAAAGCGTTTATCGAAGTCAGGCTCTGCTTCTTCCTACACAAAGAACCATTCCTCCGATGCATCAACCGAAAAGTTCATAAAGCTTCCCGAAAACGAAGAAGCTCAGGGTAAAGCCGATGAGCCTGACGAAGAAATCGCGGAAAATGAAGACAAAACAAAGCCTCTTGTAATTTCTGAGGACTTTGATGATATTCTTGCCGAAGCAGGTGAACCCACAAAGTATTTTGACTCCGAAAAGGGCTCTCTTATGAGAGAAATTGCCCTCACCGCAAATGATGATATCCGTCAGAATCCCGACCAGCTTATGATGGAGGGCTTTGATACTGCCGAGCAGGAGGAAAAAGCAAGACAAGAGGCCTTAGCGGAAGAAAAAAGACTCGAGCAGGAGCTTTCCGAGGTGCGCCGTAAAAGAGTAAACAGCTTCCACTTCTGGAACAAGAGCAGTAATTCAGACTCTGCAGAGGTTGATGATGAAAAATTTTCTGCCGATGCGGAAAAAACCTCTCTCCCGATGTTCTTAAAGCCCTATGCAGATAAATTATCTGCAAAATTTGCACATCTCAACAATGATTTCACGCCTGTAGACAGCGAGGAATTCGAAGAATTTGAAGCAAGAAAAAAGGTGTTCACCTCTCTTCTTGAAACAAGACGCCGCGCTATGTTCAAAACAGCCGCCGTTGCACTCTTAGGTATAGTGCTTCTTATAATAAACACGCTCACAAGCGTTTCCGCTGCAGAGAATGCAGGCTTCTTCACCCTCTTCGGCGGACAGAATGCAGTTTATGTTGCAGTTAACCTTATAGTGCTTCTTATTTGCTGTGTGCTTCTTGCTAAGGAGCTTAAAAACGGCTTGTTCTCTCTTCTTAAGGTACACCCCAAAACAGACACGGCTCTTCTGTTTATGATGGTGTCTGCACTCATACAAACCTTTGCTTCCTTCTTTACACAGCTTAAAATCGAAGAAAACTATCATATGTACACCTCGGCAGTTATTCTCTTATGTGTACCCTACCTTGCAGGCAAGCTTTTCTATTACGACAATATCCGCCATTGCTTCAAGGCGGCAGGCGCAAAGAGCGAGAAATCCTATCTGCGCCGTGTTTCTGATGAAGAAACAGTTTCCTCTCTGCTTCGTGATAATGAAAGTAAGGATGCAAATGTTGTTTATTCGGGAAAAACAAGATTTATAAGCAACTTCCTTAAAAGAAGCGCAAAAAGCGCAAGCGGCAGTATGCCCTCTTCAAGAACGGTTGTTATCTGTATCGGTTTTTCTGTTTTAGCAGGTATCATTGCCTGGATAGTAAAGGGCGGCTTCCTTTATGCTCTGAGTGCTATGACGCTTTGTGCAGCTCTTTCCTTCCCCGTAAGCTGTATCACGGCAACAGGCTTCTTTATTTCAAAGGAAAACAAAAAGCTTTCCCTTAAAACATCCTTTGTCCATTCCTACACGGATGCACGCGATTTTGCGGCGGTTGACCACATTGTCATAAGTGCAGACGACATTTTTGAAGCTGAGATAACAAATGTACTCACAGCAAAGGGAGTGAACGACAAGCAGGCAAAATTCTGCGCCGCCGTTCTCACAAGCAGTACCTCCTCTCCTGTTTCAAGTGCTTTCAAGGCAACCGTTTCGGGACTTGAAGACCGCTTCCCCAAGGTCGAGGACTATGTTTACGAATATAAATTAGGGCACTCTGCCTGGGTTCAGAACTGCCGTGTTCTTTTAGGCTCGGCTGCCTTCCTTGTAAATCACAATGTCAAGGCTCCCGATGAAAATGCGGCAATGCATTTCCTTAACGACAACGAAAAACCGCTTTTCCTCTCTCTTGAGGGTACTTTTGCGGCAATGTTTGCAGTAAAATATTCCTGTAAAGCAGATGTACGCGAAAATCTGCGTTCTCTTGTTGAAACAGGTACAAATATTCTCATTTCATCAAATGACCCCAATATAACGGAGGAATACACCGAACAGCTTTTAGGCTTACCTGCAAACAGCGTAAGAATTATCTCACCCGCTGCGGTTGAAAAGCTCAACGGTGCAAAGAACACCGTGACAGACTCAGAGGATGCGGGAATTGTGTTTACTTCCTCCTTTGATTCCCTCTGCCGCTGTGCAGGAGCCGCTTTAAGACTTGACAGAACAAAGAAGCTGTGTAAGCTTATCTGCGAGGGCGGAGCATTTGTCGGTCTTGCTCTTTCTCTTATTCTTGTTATAACAGGCGCATTCGCCTCCACCGCTTCCTTTATGCCTGTTCTCTTACAGCTTGTGTGGCTCATAATCTGCTTCGGTGTTCCCTTTGCTTTAGGTAACACCGCAGTTAAAAAGAGCTCAAAGTATGTACATACAGAAAAACCGGGAGAAGTCGGTGCAGATTTCACAAATATGACAGATAATGACGAAGAACCCGTAAAAAAAGAAGAGGATGATGAGCCTGCTCCCATAATTGAGGCTATCGAAGAAAAGGAATCGCCCATAAAGGGAATTTTTGCAGGCATCAGAAAAGGAGCTTCTGCGCTGTCTTCAAAGAGCTTCAGCGAAAAAGAAGAAAAAGAAGATAACGAAGAGGCACATCAAGAAGCCTCCGCCGATGCAAATGAAAACAGTTTTTCTCAGATTTCCACAGAAAAGAAATTCTCTCTTTTCGGAGATTTTACTGAAAAAAGACAGCCCAAAAGCGACAAACAGCTTGAGGCTGAAAAGAGAAGCTTAAACGATTCTCTGCATTTCACTCCTCCCGAAATGCCCGAGCCTCCGAAATTCAATTTCCCCGAGACAGAAAAAGAAGTAAAGGAAGATCCCCTTAATATGAAATTTGTCCCTCCTGAGGACAAAACTCCCATAAGCGTTTATGATGATGCCCTTTTCAGCCGTTACGAGGATGACAACATCTTTGCAGGTCTTAAAGAAGAGAGCAAAAAAAGATTTGATTTCTGATTTTTTTCAAAGGAACATATAAAAATGGATAAAAACTTATCAGCATTAACTCCCCCTATGGGCTTTAACACATGGGACTGCTACGGTGCCGCAGTAAACGAAGAGCAGCTTCTCAGCAATGCGCGTTTTCAGGCAAAGCATCTCAAGGACTACGGCTGGATATACTGTGTGTGTGACATACAGTGGTATGAGCCGACAGCAGACTGCTATTATTATCACAATTTCACAGAGCTGGAAATGGATGAATACAGCCGTCTTATGCCTGCCCCCAACCGTTTCCCCTCTGCCTCAGACGGCAAGGGCTTCAAACCGATTGCAGATGAAATACATTCTCTCGGACTTAAATTCGGTATACATATTATGCGAGGAATACCCCGTCAGGCAGTCCACCGTAACACCCCCACAAAAACCGAGGGCATAACGGCAAGAAGTATTGCACAGCAGTATTCAGTATGCCCGTGGAATACGGATATGTACGGTGTAAATTACAAGGCAAAGGGTGCCCAGGAATACTATAATTCCCTTTTCGAGCTTTATGCTTCCTGGGGTGTTGACTTTGTTAAGGTTGACGACATTGCAAACACCGAATTTTTACCTCATAATCCCTATTCTGCCGAAAAGGAAATAGAAATGATAAGAAAAGCTATTGATAACTGCGGCAGAGATATAGTTTTAAGCCTCTCCCCCGGACCTGCTCCGATTGAACACGCAGAGCACCTTAAAAAGTATGCAAATATGTGGAGAATGTCGGGAGATTTCTGGGACACAAGCGAGGCACTCAATCATATGTTTGAGCTTTGCGAAAAATGGTATCCCCATGTAGGCACAGGCTGCTGGCCCGACTGCGATATGATTCCTCTGGGCACAATCCAGCTTACAGAAATTCTCCCCGAATACCGCGCAAGAAAAACCCGATTTACCGTAGGCGAGCAGTATATGCTGATGAATCTGTGGTGCATCTTCCGTTCTCCGCTTATGTTCGGAGGAGAATTGACAATGCTTGATGATTTCACGCTCTCTCTTCTTCAGAACAGAGAGCTGCTTGAAATAAACCAGCATTCTTCCGGCAACAGACCTGTTGCTTCGGACAAGGAAAAAGCCATTTGGACCTGTAAGGACAAGGATAATAACACAGTTGTTGCCTTTTTCAATCTCAAAAACGAGGAACAGGAAATAAGTGTATGTGCAAAAGACCTCGGTATGAACAAAATCGAAGCTGCATATGATTTATGGACAAAGGAAGAACAGCCGATAAATTCAGATAAGCTCACTTTCACCGTTGACGGCAGAAATACCCTTATTTTCAGACTTAAATAATATAAAACTTTCCGTTATCGGCAAAATTGCCAGCAAATGCAAGTGTATGTTTGTTGACTTTTTGCCGATAATATTATATTATATGAATTAGCTTACAAAAAACGGGGAGTCGGTATATGAAATATTTATCAGTAAAGGAAATGGCTGCTTTATGGAACACATCTGAGCGCAGTATCCGGAATTATTGTGCTGCAGGTCGTGTCCCCGGAGCTTTTCTTACGGGCAAAACCTGGAACATTCCCGAAAACGCAACAAAACCCGAAAGAATAAATAAGAGAAAACCCGTTGCACAGACCTTGCTTGATATATTGAAAGAAGAAAAGCATAATAAAATCTCAGGCGGTATTTACCATAAAATACAAATCGAGCTGACATATAACTCCAACCACATCGAGGGAAGCCGCCTCACTCACGACCAGACACGATATATCTTTGAAACCAACACTATCGGTATTACCGATGAAGGTGTGAGAGTTGATGATATTATCGAAACAACGGCACATTTTCGCTGTATAGATGAAATTATTGAAAATGCCAAAGCACCGCTGTCTGAAAAACTGATAAAACATTTGCATTTTATCTTAAAAACAGGCACAAGCGATGCAAAAAAAGATTGGTTTGCAGTCGGAGATTACAAAAAGTTGCCAAATGAGGTTGGCGGTACAGAAACCACTCTCCCCGAAAATGTATCGGAAAAAATGAGAGAGCTTATTTCGTCATATAACAAAACAGAGAATAAAAAGTTGGAGGATATAATAAATTTTCATGTTCAGTTTGAGCGGATTCATCCTTTTCAGGACGGTAACGGGCGAATCGGAAGGCTTATTATGTTCAAGGAGTGCCTTAAATATAATATTGTTCCGTTTATTATTGAGGACAACATCAAAATGTTCTATTATCGCGGACTTAAAGAGTGGTCACAGGAAAAAGGGTATCTTACCGACACCTGTCTTTCTGCACAAGATAAGTTTAAAAAGTATCTGGATTACTTCAGAATACCTTATATTGAATAATTGTACTTTTTATAAGAAAAAATCTTACGATTTATCAACCCCCTGCCCCCAATCTTGGGGGAAAGGTGTTTCTTGATATAAGCAAATTGCTCACTTTTGCGAGCAATTTCCTATATATTAAAAAAAATCACCTGTCAGCCGACAAGTGATTTTTTCTCTTATTATTTTATGCTTTTTCCGCAGTAGCTGCAGTTATTATTTGAATCGGGATAGGCTGTTGCTCCGCAGTGGGGGCAGGTTACAAGCTCGTCTGTTTTTGCGTAATCATATTTTTTGCCTGCGTTTTTGTATACCGATTCTCTTCTTTCCTGCTGAGTGAAGTCCTCTTTATCTCTCTTATTTTTTCTCATAATAATAAAGATGATCACACCGACTGCCGCAATACCGATCACAATTAACAATATAACTGAAACTCCCGGAACGGAAGATGAGCCCGGCATTGGTATAATTTCATTTTCATTATCATATATTATGACATTATCCGGAGTGACCGGTGTTACTTCTTCATAGGTATAATAGCTTTCCTCACGGTGCATTATATCTTGGGCAGCATCCGAAAAAGCGGTTGCAAAAATCTTTGCATAATCTCCGCCGTAGGACAGCTGCTCCTGCAAGTAATCAAGCAATATATTGCAGGCTTCATCATCCATAATATCATCTGCATCATATCCGCTTATATACCATAATTCATACTCACGGCTTTCATCCTCTATATAAAGAAGAATGAAATGTCCCTCGTCCTCTGAGAAAAGCTCAATATATCTGTCATACAGATACATATCTATTGCTTCATAATCGGGAGAGGTATCACCGTTGAGGTCATGCGTGAAGATTATATAGGGCTGAACTCCCGTTGCAGAATAGAAATCCTTTAACGCTGTTATAAGTGTTTCCTCGTTGCTTTCAGTTATTGCATTTTCAATTGTACATTCATAATATGTGTCAATAGGCTTGCACAAAACTTCATCGAGTGGCTCTAAATCAACAATTTCCGTTACTAAAACCTCGGAATAATTCTCAAAAAAAGGTACATCGGAAATATGCACATCGCCGTTAGGTAAAATAAACCATACCGTTGCAAAAAGCATAAAGATTATAAACAGAACTATTCCGCCGCAGCCGAAGCCTCTGCCAGTGAAGCCTGTGTATACTCTTCCTCTGCGTCCGTGGAAAGGTCTGTGGGGAGGTCTGTGAGGAGGACCGCCGAAGCCTCCCGGTCCCGGACCGCCCGAAAAGCCGCCTGACGGTCTGTGACCGCCGCCAAATCCTCCTGAAGGTCTTGAACCGCCACCAAAGCTGCCGCCGAAGCCTCCGCCTGCTCTGCCGCCTCCCGAGAAGCCTCCGCCTCCGAAAGAACCGCCTCTGCCGCCACCTGCACGACCCGGCATAAACATACCACCTTTCAAAAAAACTTAGCTTTATACAATTTATTTATACTTTATTTTAGCATACAAAGGATTATTTTTCAATAAACACTTGATTTTTTTATTATTTATATATATTATAATATTAATTAATAAAACATTATTAAAGAGAGGAGGCCTTGAAATGCCTGAATTTACATACGAGATAGTTAAGCACATAGGTGTTATTTCAGAGGGCTCAGGCGGCTGGGCAAAGGAGCTTAACCTTATCAGCTGGAACGGAAAAGAACCCAAATACGATATTCGTGACTGGGGCCCCGAACATGAAAAAATGGGCAAGGGTATAACCCTCTCGGCTGCAGATGTTAAGGCTCTTAAAGAGCTTTTGGCAGATGTTGAATAATCATAACACAAACACAAAAAAAGGGTGTCTTCATTTTGCTTTAGTGTAAGATGAAGCACCCTGAATTTTTTATTTTACTTTTAAAGAAACATATAGTATAATAGAAGAGATATATTATTTTTTATTAAGGAAAAACATTATGAAAACAAGAACCTTTTCAAGAACAAAAAAATCGTGTTTCTTTGCTTACCTTTCAACGGCAAGTGCTTTTTCCCTGCCGCCCCTGCTTTTTGTTACCTTCAGAGAGATGTACGGCATTTCCTACACTCTTTTGGGAACACTCGTTCTCATTAATTTCTGCACACAGCTTACGATTGATCTGATTTTCAGCTTTTTCACAAAATATTTCAATATACATAAAACCGTTATTGCAATGCCCTTGATAACAAGTGCGGGGCTGCTTGTATACGCTCTCGTTCCGTCGTTTTTCCCGGATTTTGCATATCTCGGACTTGTTATCGGTACAGTTATATTTTCAATCTCGGCAGGTCTTTGTGAGGTCCTCATAAGTCCCATAGTTGCGGCAATACCGTCAGACACACCCGATAAGGATATGAGCATGCTTCATTCTCTTTATGCGTGGGGTGTTACAAGTGTTGTCATAATAAGCACCGTTTTCCTCTCGGCTTTCGGCAGAGAAAACTGGATGTATCTCACTATCCTGTTCGCTGTTTTCCCGCTTATAGCAGCATATCTCTTTGCAACCTCACCTATGCCTGAGCTTAATTTAAGCAATGCGGCAGCTTCCGAAAAAACAAAATCGGCAAAAGAAAGGAATATTGGGCTTCTGCTTTGCATAGGCTGTATATTCCTCGGCTCTGCCGCTGAAAACACAATGTCTAACTGGATTTCGGGATATATGGAAAATGCCCTTAATATCCCTAAGGCCTGGGGTGACATCTGCGGTATGGCTCTGTTTGCAATTCTTCTTGGACTCGGCAGAACGCTTTATGCAAAATACGGTAAAAATATTGTAAATACACTTCTTGTTTCAATGATATGTGCTTTCGTGTGCTATATCACGGCAGGTCTTTCACAGAATGTTATCCTTTCTTTCATTGCCTGCGTTCTCACAGGCTGCTGCACCTCAATGCTGTGGCCGGGCACACTTATTATGATGGAGGAAAAACTCCCCGCCTTAGGTGTTGCGGCATACGCTCTTATGGCGGCAGGCGGTGACTTCGGTGCTTCCGTAGCTCCGCAGCTATTGGGAATTGTGGTTGACACTGTAAGTGCATCCGATTTTGCCCTTAAAACTGCCGATGCACTCGCCCTTTCCCCTGAGCAGATAGGAATGAAGGCAGGTATGCTCACAGCCTCACTTTTCCCGTTCTTCGGTATGTTCCTGCTCATATATATAAAGAAATATTTTTCAAAAAAAGAGATAAAATAAATCATGTATCATTTTCCCGTTTCCCGTACTTTTGAAGAAAAAACAGAAAGTGCTTCAACAAATACGGATATGAAAAATATAATATACGCTTCTCCCGAGTCGGTTTTTTTGTGTTTAAGTGCCCAAAAGCAGTATTCGGGCAGAGGAAGACTGGGCAGAAGCTTTTTTTCACCGTCGGGAGGCTTGTATTTTTCCGTTTCATACCCTCTGAACGGTGATGAAACAAATATATCCTGCCTTACCCTGCTTACCGGCCTTGCGGCAAATGAAGCGCTTAAAGCATTATATAACTGTGACACCGTGATAAAATGGCCGAATGACATTTACCTCAACAAAAAAAAGCTTTGCGGAATTTTATGTGAGCTTGTTACGGCAAATAACTGTCTTACAGCCGTTGTGGGAATCGGCATAAATATTTCTCTTACGAAAGAGGAAATTCCCGAAGAATTACAGAATATTATGACTTCCCTTGCGATTGAAAATGTTTCTGTCGAGAAAGAAGCTCTTATGAAGCAGATTGTTAAAAATCTCGATGAATATGTATATAATCAAAAACAGCTTTATTCTCTCAATGATGAAACACTGAATAAACTCCGTCTTCTTTTGCGCTCCTTTAACAGAAAAGTGAAATATACGCTTGACGGTGAAGTAAAAGAGGGCTTTATAACAGATATTCAAAAAAACGGTGCCGCCGTTATGAAAACAGACGACGGCGGAGAAATAATAATAACCTACGGTGAGGTAACTTAAAATTTTTGTTGCAGATTCGGGTTCAAATGGTAGGGAACAGACCTTTGGTTTTGTTAAAAAAGCGTTTCGTTTACTCTGTCACAGCACTCGGGCGAATATCTGAACGACGACATATGCTCTCCCTCATAAAAATACCTTTCATTGAAGCTCTGCGGCTTTTCACCGCCGTGGTCAACTATAACAAGCTTTATTTTCATTCTTTCGGGAATAATATTCTTTATATATACTGCGGCACTCTCTCCTTGAGATACATCTGAATTGAACTCTGCAAGTCCCGCAAGATTGGGTGTAAGCTCAACGAAAATACCGTAGTTTTCAACAGACCTCACGATACCGGGTACTGTTTCTCCCACACTGAAAAGCGAAGCGTTTTCCTCCCAGGTGCCCAGAAGCTCTTTATGAGTAAGCGTTATTCTTCCCTTTTCGTCCTTTGATTTTACTATTGCTTTTATCTGCTGTCCCACAAAAAATCTTGCAGACGGATGGGGTATTCTGGAAACAGATATACAGTCTATAGGCATAAGCGCACTTATCCCCGCACCTATATCGCAGAAAACGCCGAAGCTTTCTATATGGCTCACCCTTACATCTACTATGTCACCCGGAGAAAGAAATTCTATGTATTCTCTCATACATTTTTCCTGTGCCCTTTTTCTTGAAAGCACGGCAAAAAAATTTCCGCTTTCATTTTTTTTCAAAGCCGTGATAACAAAGCAGACAGGCTTTCCGACTCGGGAAATAAGAGCAATATCGCGCACGCTTCCGTCTTCAATTCCTATTGCACCCTCATTTCTCGGAATAATTCCTTTCATTATTCCTAAATCTATATGCAAAGCGTGGTCCTTATCGCATAAAAGCACTCTCGATTCAAAAACAGTTTCCTGATTGATTGCATCCTTTATTGCGGAAATACCCGATAAGATAGCTCTGTTTGCGGGAATAGTCTGTTTCATACCTTCCGGTAAATATTCATTCATATATATTTTCCTTTCCAAAATAACTTTCTTGTTAAAATAGTATTTAACTTCTCTCAAAAGTATGCTAAAATATAATGAAACTGTAAAAGGAGTGTTTTTATGGATGTCCGTGTCGGTGATATACTCGAAATGAAAAAGCAGCATCCCTGCGGCTCAAAACGCTTTATAGTTTTAAGAAGCGGAATGGATTTTAAGATAAAATGCGAAAAATGCTCCCATGAGGTTATGGTGGCAAGAAGCAAGGCAGAAAAAAATATAAAAAAGATAATAAGAGAAGAAAATGCTGAATAAACTCAAAAATGTTGAAGAAAGATTTGATACAATAAACGAGCTTCTTTGTGACTCAGAGGTTGCTACGGATATAAGCCGGAGCACCGCTTTGCTAAAGGAGCTTAAAACACTTACCCCCATTGTTGAAAAATACAGAGAATATAAGAAGAATATTTCCGACCTTAATGAAGCAAAAGAATTGCTCGATATGGGCTCACTCGATAAAGAAATGAAGGAATTAGCCCTTGAGGAAATGGAAGAAGCAAAAAAAAACAGCGAAAAAAATTATGAGGAATTAAAAATACTTCTTCTGCCCAAGGATAAAAACGATGACAGAAATGTTATCGTTGAAATCCGCTCGGGTGCCGGCGGCGAGGAAAGCGCACTTTTTGCGTATGTTCTTTTCAGAATGTATTCAATGTATGCCGAGGCAAAGGGCTTCAAAACGGAAATTCTCAACTCCAACCCCACACAGCTGGGCGGCTTCAAGGAAGTAAGCTTTATGATTTCGGGTGAAAGTGCATATTCCCGTTTCAAGTTTGAAAGTGGAGTCCACCGTGTACAGAGAATCCCCGTAACCGAATCAAACGGAAAAATACAGACCTCAACCGTAACGGTTGCCGTTTTAGCGGAGGCCCAAGAGGTTGACATAGAAATAAATCCTGCCGATTTACAGATAGATACCTTCCGTTCATCTGGAGCAGGCGGTCAGCATGTAAACAAAACCGAATCCGCAATAAGAATTATCCATATTCCCACAGGCACGGTTGTTGAATGTCAGGATGAAAGAAGTCAGTATAAGAATAAAGACAGAGCAATGAAAATTCTGCGCTCAAGGCTTCTTGATGCTGAAAGAGAAAAGCAGGAAAAGGAAATAGCAGGCGAACGCCGTTCACAGGTCGGCACGGGTGACAGAAGCGAGCGAATCCGTACCTATAACTACCCTCAGGGCAGAGTTACCGACCACAGAATAGGTCTTACATTATATAAGATAGAAGCAATACTCAACGGCTCTCTTGATGAGCTTATAGATGCCTTGATTACTGCAGATACCGCTGAAAAATTAAAGAACGCAGAAGCAACAGGATAATATTATGAAAACCGAATTTTTCAGAATAAATGATATTCAGAATCAGAAAAATGAAATAGAAAAAATTGCTTCGTTTATAAGAAACGGCGAGGTCGTTGCAATCCCGACGGAAACGGTGTACGGACTTGCGGCAGATGCCTTCAATGTGAGTGCCGTTAAAAAGATTTTCGAGGCAAAGGGAAGACCTTCGGATAATCCGCTTATAGTCCACATCTCAAAGCTTGAAGACATTTATCTTCTTGCAGAAAATATTCCCGAAAAGGCTGTTAAATTAGCCGAAAAATATTGGCCGGGACCTCTTACAATAATTCTTCCCAAGAAAAAGTGTGTACCCGATGCGGTCAGCGGAAATCTGCCGACGGTTGCAATCCGTTTTCCCTCACATAAAGCGGCTCAGGCTATAATTGAAGCTGCCGGAACACCTCTTGCGGCACCGAGCGCCAACATTTCGGGCTTTCCGAGTCCTACCTGCTTTCAGTATGTTGAGGATGATATGACAAGCAGAGTGAGTGCCATAGTTGACGGCGGCGACTGTGAATGCGGAATTGAATCCACGGTTATCACACTTGCAACAGATCCCCCCACTCTTTTAAGGCCGGGCGCGGTTACTCCCGAGCAATTAGAAGAGGTTTTGGGTGAAATTAAAATAGACTCTGCCGTTCTCAATCCCCTTGAAAAGGATGCCGTTGCTTCTTCTCCGGGAATGAAATACAAGCACTATTCTCCGAAAGCGGCTTTAAGCATTGTCAGAGGAACGCTTGAAGAATTTATACAGTATACAAATGAGCATAAAAACGAAGCCGATTTTGTGCTGTGCTTCGAGGGCGAGGAGAATAAAATGCCTTTGCCCGCAGTCACATTCGGGAAAGCCGATGACAGCTTTTCTCAGGCAAAACGCATTTTTGATGCCTTGAGAGAGCTTGATGAAAAGGGGGCAAATACAGTATTTGTCCGTAAGCCTTGCGAAAACGGCGTGGGACTGGGAGTATGCAACCGCCTGTACAGAGCCGCCGCCTTCAGATTTCTCAATGAAGCGGAAGAAAAAAATGGTGTTATTTTAGGTCTTTCAGGTGCATCAGGCTCGGGTAAAAGCTTTGTTGCATCATATTTTGCCGAAAAAGGCGCAGTAATAGTTGATGCCGATAAAATCGCAAGAGAAATAACCGAAAAGGGCTCACCCGTGTTGGAAAAATTAGCTCTTGCCTTCGGTGAGGATGTAATTTTACCCAACGGTGAATTGGATCGCCGTTTAGTGGCATCAAGGGCATTTGTAAATGAAGAAAAAACAGCCATACTTACCTCAATTACGCATCCTGAAATAATAAAACGCTGTAAGGAACGCTGTGAAAAAGGCGCAAACGGGGGTAAAACCGTAATTCTTGATGCTCCCCTGCTCTTCACATCGGGTCTTAACGGAATCTGCGATTATTCGCTTTTCGTTTTTGCTCCCGACGAGATTCGTGCACAAAGAATAAAGGAACGCGACAAATTAAGCGATGAGGAAATTAAAAAACGCTTTTCAGCACAGAGTGAGGAAATCTCACTTGCTTCTAAAGCGGATTTTAAGATAAAAAATTATCATCCGTATGATGTTTATGAGGAAATCAGACGGATTGAAAGAAAAATTTTCAAATAAGGAAGTGCCTGAAATGGAAGAAAACAGAACAGAAGCTCTCAGAAATCAGCTTTTTATGAAAAATGAGCACGCTTCAAAGAAAATGGATGAAAATGAAATCACAGCCGCAGATAATTTCTGCGAGGGCTATAAAAGTTTCCTTGATGCGGCAAAAACAGAAAGAGAAGCAGTCAATGTGGCAATAGAGCTGGCAAAGGCTAACGGCTTTACCGAATTCAAGGCAGACAGAAAATATAATGCAGGCGAAAAAATCTATCTCAATAACAGAGGCAAATCTGTAATTCTTGCAGTTATCGGCTCAAGAAACCTTGAGGACGGTGTTAAAATTGCCGCAGCGCACATAGACTCTCCCCGTCTTGACTTAAAGCCCAATCCCTTATATGAAGAGGCAGACACAGCTCTTTTCAAGACTCACTACTACGGCGGTATCAAAAAATATCAGTGGACAGCTATTCCCCTTTCTCTTCACGGTGTTGTTATAAAGAAAAACGGTGAAGCAGTTGAAATAAACATCGGTGAGGATGAAAACGATCCCTGCTTTGTTATAAGCGATCTTCTTCCCCACCTTGCTTCCGCTCAGATGAAGAGCACAATGGCTGAGGGTATAAAGGGTGAAGGACTCAATGTTCTCATAGGCAGCCGTCCCTTTGACAATACAGATGCAGCACAGAATGTAAAGCTCAATGTTCTTAACATTCTTTTTGAAAAATACGGCATAATCGAAGAGGATTTCTTAAGCGCAGAGCTTGAGATAGTTCCTGCCTTCAAGGCGCGTGATATCGGTCTTGACCGTTCAATGATCGGTGCATACGGACATGATGACAGAGTCTGCGCTTATCCCGCACTTATGGCAGCACTTGACACAGAAACTCCCGAATATACTGTTCTCAGTGTTCTTACCGACAAGGAAGAAACAGGCTCAGAGGGTAACACAGGTCTTAACTCCTCTTATCTTAAGTTCTTTATATATGCTCTTGCAGACTGTCAGGGAGCAAAGGGCTATAAGGTTCTTTCAAGCTCCAAGTGTCTTTCCGCAGATGTAAATGCCGCATACGACACAAACTTCCCCGAGGTTTTTGAAAAAAATAACACAGCATTTATTAACAAGGGTGTTGTTATCACAAAATACACAGGCTCAAGAGGTAAATCAGGCACATCAGATGCTTCTGCCGAGTTTATGGCAGAGATAAGAGAGCTTCTTGACAGAAAAAATGTATGCTGGCAGACCGGCGAGCTCGGCAAGGTTGATGAGGGCGGCGGCGGAACGGTTGCAAAGTATGTTGCTTCTCTTAATATGGATGTTGTTGACATCGGTGTTGCGGTAATCTCAATGCACGCACCCTTTGAAACTGTTTCCAAGATAGATGTATATATGACTTACAGAGCTTGCTACGAATTTTTTAACGACTGATTTTATTGAAATCCAAGGTGAAATATGTATAAGGTCAATCCCGAGGCTTTTAACGGCGTTTTCGTTATGCCTAAACGCGTTACGGATGAATTTCTGATTCTTTCCTCCGAAAAGCAGTTAAAGGTTTTACTGTATTTGTATTCTCACGCATATGAAGCCCCGTCAGAGGATGAGGTTTCATATGCAACAGGCATAAAAAAAGAAGAGCTTCCCGATATATTCGCATATTGGGAAGATCTCGGTATGCTTATAAAAAGCGATGCACAGCCCTTTGCTGTAAAAAATGAAAGCAATGCAAGGGTGAATACAGACGCTGAAAAAGAAAACGAGCCTAAAAAAGAAAAAATAAAAGTAAAGCCCTCCACTCCCACTCACGAAATGATAAGAAAGCGTATTGTGGAATCCGAGGAAGTGAGAATACTGTTTTCGGAAGCGCAGAAGTGTCTGGCAAAAACTATAGGTATGGGCGATCAGGCTTCCCTGCTGCTTTTATATGATTACTACGGACTTCCCGTTGAAATAATACTCTCTATCTGCGAATTTGCCCGCTCCCATAACAAAAGCCATAATATGAATTACATATATAAGATGGGTGTTGACTGGAGCGACAGAGAAATAGACACTCTTGAAAGAGCAGATGCCGAATTCAAGAAAATTGAAGCCGTAAACGGTGCATGGGATGAATTCTGTGCGGTTACGGGTATGAAAAAATCAAAGCCCACCTCGGCACAGTCAAAATATCTTGCAATATGGATAGATGAATGGAAGTTTTCAATGAATATTCTCGCCCTTGCATTTGAAGAAATGTCGAAATACAAGGGAGGAGATATAAGCTTCCAGTATATGCATAAAATTTTGTCCGCATGGCATCTGAAGAATGTAAGAACTGCCGAGGATGTACAAAAGCTGCAGGCAGATTTTGCAGATATGCAGGAAAAGAAATACGCTTCAAAAGCAAAAAAGAATCCTTATGGGGATACAAAACCAAAAACAAATCAGTCAGATAAAAAGGCTTCATACGATATTGAAGCCGCTATGCAAAAAGCAAAAACAACCGTACCCGTATTCAAGAAAAGGGAGAAACGCTGATGCCTTATACAAAAGAAATTTTTGAAAAAGCACAGGCTGTAATTGAGAGAAGAAAAGCAGATGCCGAAAATGCCGCCGAAGCAAAAAGGCGTATGTTTGAGGCTCTTGAGCCTGATTATAAAAAATGGAAAAATGAAATGATACTTTCCGTTAAGGATGTTATCAGAGCTATTGATATGAATCCTCTGGATTCTCCTAAATTTATTCAACAACAGAAAATAAGAAATCTCACTGCTCAGCAGGAAATAAAGCTTCTTTTAAGAAAAAATAATCTTGCAGACGATTATCTGGAGGTTAAATACAGCTGTCCGAAGTGTAACGACACCGGTATTGACGGCTCACATCTTTGTGAATGTCACATTGAGCTTCTCAAAAAATTAGCCTTCGATGAAGCGGGAGAAAAATCCCCTCTCAAATTCTGCAGCTTCGAGGATTTCAAGCTCGAATATTATTCTGATAAATACGAAAAGGAAACCGCATCCTCTCCCAGAGACAGAATGTTTTCCATTTTTGAATACTGCAAAATATATGCCGCTTCCTTTGAAGCCAGCACCTCTCCTTCCCTTATTTTTTCGGGTGAAACAGGACTCGGTAAAACACATCTCTCCCTTGCAATAGCAGGTGAGGTAATAAAAAAGGGAAACAAGGTTCTTTATAACTCTGCACAGAACATATTCAATGAGCTGCAAAAGGACCGTTTTTCAAAAAATTCAGACGGTCAGTATGAAGCACTCATTTTAGAATGTGATCTGCTTGTTATAGATGACCTCGGTGCGGAATTTCCTACCGCATTCACTCAGGCTGCCCTTTATAACATAATAAATACAAGAATCAATCTTAGTCTGCCCACTATAATCAGCACAAATTTAGACCATAAAGAGCTTGAAGAGGCCTACGGCAGAAGAATTGCATCAAGACTTATCGGTGAATATTCAACCCTTTATTTCAGCGGTACAGATATACGCCAGCAAAAAAACGAAGACTAACGGAGAAAATAATGAGTACTCAGACCGAAAACAAAACACTCTCGGAGGATGTAAAAATCCTTAAACAGCTTGAACAGCAGAATAAAAACTATCTCTCTCCCAAGGATTATGTTGCATATGTACTTTCGGGTACGGGAGATAAGAACTGGGAATCCTTTTCGGGCGCGAATCTGGACTTTTTTAACCGAACAATGGTCGGTGCTTCCGCTGCAACCCTTAGTGCGGCAAGTGTTATCTGCACATTTGCAGATACCTTTGACAATGCAATTTCAGGCCCTATTCTTGACAGAACAAGAACCCGTTGGGGCAGAGTGCGCCCGTATCTTATTCTTACCTTACCCTTATGGTTTATAAGCACCTTTACCCCGTGGATTCTCCCTGCGGGACTTTCACAGATAGCATATCTTGCTATTTATGCGGTCATAAACTACATAGGCTCTGTAGCCAACTCATTTTATACCCCCGCATACTCTGCACTTCTTTATAATCTTACCCCGAATGTACAGGAAAGAAACCGCCTTATAGCAACAGACACCTATGTTGACTTATTAGGTGTTTGGCTGCCCTCACTTTTTCCTTTCTTTGTAGACTTTTTGCCGCAGAGCATTGCGAGAAGAAATATATATATGGTTGCCGCCTTCATATTTATTGCAATGGTAATCATTTTCCGAGTATACGGCTTCTTTACCTTAAGAGAAAGAGTGCCGCTTGCTTCAAGAACTCAGATGAATGAGGTAAGCGTGTGGAAATCCCTCAAGCAGGTTGCATCCTGCCAGCCTATGTGGATACTCCTTATAAAGAGCTTTTTCGGAGTCGGAAAGGCTGTAGGTGCAAGAATACAGAATGACTTCTGGCTTAACTGCTTCGGTAAAATATCCTACGGCACAATAGCAGGTCTTTTTACGGGACTTCCCTCCTATTTTGTTCTGCCCTTGGCACCCAAGCTTACAAAAATAATGGGACTTAAAAATCTTGCTTCATTCAGCTATCTTTTCTGCGGAATCTGTTATTTTATAATGTTCCTTGTGGGCTATGCTCCCACTAAAAAGACATGGATAAATGTTACATGGATAACCTTTGCACTTACTCTTTGCGGAAGTCTTAACAGCGTTCAGAGATATTCCTCAACCGCTCTTACGGGAGATATGTATGACTATGTTGAATGGAAAACAGGTATCAGAAACGAGGGTATACTTTCCGCAGCTATGGGATATATAAGCCTTATAACAAATCAGGCAGCAACACTTATAAGCGGTGGTCTTATCACTCTTATGAAGATAAAATCGGTATATTCAACCGAGGGTAAGCTTATAAGACAAACAGATCCCAAAATGCTTCGTAATATATGGATAGTTTTTGCGCTTTGTCCTGCAATAGGAAGAACTCTCAAGGGTATTACGCTCAGCTTCTTCAATGTGCATGGCAAGGTGCGTGAGCAGATGATGAAAGACCTTGCAAAAGCAAGAGCTGAAAAAATTATTGACGGCGGAGAAAGCACCGCTGAATGAGGTTTCAAATGACAGAATCTGAATTCAGAAAATTTGTGGGAAGTAAAATTTCTTTTTACAGAAAAGCAAATAATATGACTCAGTCTTCCCTTGCAGAAAAAATAAATTATTCAGATAAAGCGGTTTCAAAATGGGAAAGAGGAGAATCGCTCCCGGATACTTATATTCTGGTTAAAATTGCGCATATTTTTGATGTTACCGTAAATGAATTAACGGGTATGAACTCTTCTCTTACCGAGGAAGAAAGCCTTTTATCTCAGAAAGCAAAGCAGAAAAAAATAAAACAGATAATGACTGCCTCTCTTTCAACAGGTCTTGTGTGGCTGATAGTGTCATTTATCTATTTTATAACAAATATCATAGTAAACGATATTTTCGCTATAAATTATCCTTATCTATGGATACTGTTTGTTTATGCTTTTCCGGTTTCATTTATTGTTCTGCATATATTTTCATGTCTGTGGGGCAGAATATGGCACAGAGCCGCTACGGCAAGCTCTTTGTTGTGGACAATTGTGTCAAGTGTCCTTATAAGCTTTTCAGTAAACAATTTTGCCGTAACAAACAAATACTATATTTTCATTGCTGCAGGATTTTTTCAGATTTTAATTGTTCTGTGGTTTGTAAAAAGAAAATTGCTCACTAAAAATTAAAAATAATAAAAAAGAGGTAATACGGAAAAACCGCATTACCTCTTTTTATATGTTGATAAATCTCTTATGTATTGCCTTTACCGCATCATCAGCTACTTCTTTATTGACAACAACAGAAAAACGCAATTCAGATGAAGATATAAGCGAAATATTAATATCCTTTTCTGAAAGAGCTTCAAATATTGCAGCCGCAACACCGGGATGCGATTCAATACCCAGTCCCACAACTGAAACCTTGGCAACATTTGAATTAATTTCTATCTTTTCGCTGTCTATTCCTCTGTTTTCAAGAAGTTCAGTTGCCTTTTCGGCTTCATCATTCACAACAAGGAAAACTATTTTTACCGTATTGTTAACATCCTCGGTCTGCATTATTATATCAACATTGATATTTTCCTTTGCAAGTATACCGAAAATATTGAACGCTGTACCGGGCTTGTTTTCAACTCCGCTGACTGTCATCTGAACAAGATTTGTCTGCTTTGTAACACCGCTTATGAGCATTTTTTCCATTTGTACATTCTCCTTTACAAATGTGCCGTCACCCTCTATAAAGGCTGATTTTACTTCAATAACAACATTATATTTATGTGCTAATTCAACGGCTCTCGGATTTAACACCTTAACACCTAAGAAAGCTAACTCCTGCATTGCCTCATATTCAATTTCACTGAGCTTTTTAGCTTCGCTTACTTTCTCGGGGTCTGCAGTATAAATACCGTCTATTTTGGAAAATATCTGGCATTTCTGAGCATTCATAGCTGCCGTTAAAGCAACAGCTGTTGTGTCAGAGCCGCCTCTGCCGAGAGTTGTCATATCGTTTTTTTCGTTAAAGCCCTGAAAGCCTGCAACAATAACAACCTTTTTTCTCGAAAGCTCTCTTTTAATTCTTGAAGTATCAATATCCTTGACACGGGCAAAGCCGTATGACGAATTTGTTTTTACGCCTGCCTGCCAGCCGAGAAGAGAAACACTTTCATATCCCAAGTCCTCAACCGCTATAGAAAGAAGAGATGCACTGAGCTGCTCACCTGCACTCATTATTACATCCAATTCTCTTTTTGAGGGATTATTACCCATTCTCAATGCTTTTTCAATAAGAATATCCGTGGTATTACCCTGTGCGGAAACAACCGCAATAATATCGTTTCCCTTTTCTTTTTCCTGAGCTATTATTTTTGCGGCATTTTTTACGCTTTCATCGTTATAAAGACAGCTTCCGCCAAACTTCTGAACTATCAAAGCCATATTCTTTCACCCTTTTAATAGTCTGTTACTCTTAAAACAGTTGCAGCAGCAAAATCCTTAATTGATGCAAGAGCTTCATAAAGCTCATCTTCCTTTTCTTTACCCGTAACAAAAGCTATTTCATTTACGGGAGCACTTTCTCTTGAAAGAAGAGTAACACTTTCAAAGCTTTCTCTTATTTTTTCTATTGCATTTTCTCTGTTATTTGAAAAGCCTCTTACATAAAGGGAAACCTCTCCCTTTTTATAGTCAGCAATCTTTTCACAATCGTTTTCTTTCCAGCAGTAAAGTCCCTCAAAGCCGCCGAGTCTTGCACAATCAAGAACATCTGCAACAACTGCACTTGCAGTTGCCATCTTTCCCGCACCGGGACCGTAGAGAAGAACCTCACCTACTGCATCTCCTCTTACCAAAAGAGCGTTGAAAACACCGTCAACACCTGCAAGCATCGAGCTGTTTTTTACAACTGCAGGACTTACTATTGCATAAACCTTGCCGTCCTCCTGTTTTTTTGCTCTTCCGAGAAGCTTTATTTTTCCGCCGAAGTCTTCAACATAAGCTACATCCTCGAGAGTTATATTTGTTATACCCTCTGTGTGTATTTCCTCGGGCTTTACATGTGTGCCGAAGGCAATGGAAGCAAGTATACAGGTTTTTCTGCCCGCATCAAGACCTTCAATATCAGCTGTGGGATCTTTTTCTGCATAGCCGTTTTCCTGTGCAAGTGCCAATGCCTGCTTAAAGGACATATTATCCTTTATCATTTTTGTTAAAATAAAGTTTGTTGTGCCGTTGAGTATACCGGCAAATTCTGTTATTTCATTTGAAGAAAGAGAGGAGAACATTGTTCTTATAATCGGAATACCGCCTCCTACTGCTGCTTCAAACATAAATGCGGCATTGTTCTTTCTTGCAGCCTCAAAAAGCTCGGGAGCCTTATCTGCAACAAGAGCCTTGTTTGATGTTACAACACTTTTACCTGCATTAAGACATTTCATAACAAATTCAAAAGCAGGATGAACACCGCCCATTGTTTCAACAACAATTCCAACTTCCTCATCATTCACTATAGTATCTATATCGGAAACAATTCTTGAAGCATAGGGAGTGGAAGAAAAATCTCTTACCTCCAGTATATATTTAACCTCAAGACAGTCCTTATAGCATCTTGAAGCAAGAAGTTCATTTTTTGAATCTATAATTTCAACAACACCGGAGCCTACGGTGCCGAAGCCCATTACTGCAACTTTCATTTTATCAGATCCTTTCAAAAATAGCTTATTACATAATTTTACATATAAAACAATAAAAAGTAAAGAAAAATATTAAATACTTTGTCATTTTTTTTGTTTTTCTTTAATTTTGTTTGTTTCTCCATAATATTATAATAATTAATAATAGATATTTATATAAAAATATATTGAAAAAGAGCATTTTTTGTGCTACAATTATTTAAATATTTATTTGTAAAATTATTTAGTTTTTTATATCAAATATGCTTTCAGGAGAATGATATGGACACTTTTAACGATGTTTGGAAAGAGGTTCTCAATATTTGCAAAGCTCAGGTTTCGGATGTGCTTTACAATATATGGTTTGCACCCCTCGAATTTATAAAATTTGAAAACGACACAGTTGTTTTTCTTATAAGTGCAGAATATAAAAAATCTGTTATTCAGGATAAATTTTCGGGGATGATAAAGGATGGCTTCGAGCAGGTTCTCGGCTTCCCTGTTGAAATAGATATAATAGTTGACAAAAATATGTCAGATAACACAGCAGATAAAAAGGAAGATAAGAAAACACCCGAAAATAAAGAAGCATATAATCCTTTTTCCGGATTTACATTCGATAATTTCATAGTCGGAAAATCAAATACCTTTGCATATAATGTTGCAAGAGGTGTCTGTGAGGATCCGGGAATAAAATATAATCCTCTTCTTATATACGGAAGGTCCGGACTCGGTAAAACACATCTTATGCTTGCAATATATAATAAGCTTAAAGAACAAAATCCCGATGCTATTCTCATTTACACCACCGCTGAAAATTTCCTGAATGAGCTTGTTAAGGATATATCAAAACACACAACAGACCATTTTCATAATAAATACAGAAATGTAGATGCTCTTTTAATGGATGATATCCAGATAATACAGAAGGGTGATTCAATTCAGGAAGAATTTTTTCACACCTTTAATGTTCTTCAGCAGGCAGGAAAGCAGATTGTTATAACCTCGGATATTCCCCCTAAAGAAATGACAGTTCTTGATGAAAGACTCAGAACAAGATTTGAGCAGGGTGTTATAGCTGATATTCAGCCGCCTGATATAGACACAAGAAAAGCTATCATAAAAAGAAAATGCGACCAGCTTAACATAAAGCTGAACGAATCTGTTATAGAATACATAGCTCAGAAAATCAAAAACAATATCCGCCAGCTTGAGGGTACGGTTAAAAAGATTGATGCTATGAACAGAGCATACGGAACTCCCGTAACACTCGAACAGGTTCAGAACATAATCAAGGATATAACAACCGATAATCAGCCGATTTCCGTTATAACCGATAAAATAATGGAAAGAATTGCCCAGACCTATAATTTAACATCAGCAGATTTAAAATCAGAAAAAAGACAGGCTAAAATAAACCTTGCAAGACAGCTTTCAATGTATGTTATAAAAGAAGTAACGGATTTGACTCTTAAGGAAATCGGTGATATTTTTGATAAAAGTCACTCAACCGTTCTTCATTCAATAAAATGTGCTGAGGATAAAATTCAGGAAAGCTCTTCTGTTAAGCTTCTTGTTATAAACACAATAAAAGAATTTCAGGAAAAATAACAGTAAAAATACGGAAAAGTTTTTAACAAGTTTTTAGTTTTGAACATCAACTTTTCAACACCTTAAACATAAGAAAAAAATCAAATGTTGAATTGAAATTTTATCAAAAAGTTTTCAAAACATAAAAAAGGAAAAATTTTTCAGTAATATCAATGACTTACAGAGTTTTGAACAATTTCAACAGCTCCTAATACTACTACTATTTTTAAAACAATCCTTTCCCCCCTGTGGGGGAGAAAAATCTTTTTTATTAAAGATAAGAGAAGAACAAAAAAGTTAAAAACCGAACGGAGGATACAAAATGCGAATAATTTGTAATACTCAGGCACTTACCAATGTTTGTCTTAATGTACAAAGATGTGTACCTGCAAAGGCTGTTATGCCGCATATAGAGGGTATTCTTATTAAAACAACCGGAGAATCAAAAATAGAATTAAGCGGTTTTGATCTTGACCTCGGTATCACAACATCAATGAATGTACGCATTGAAAGAGGCGGTGCAGTAGTTCTTAATGCAAAAACTCTCTGTGATATATTAAAGCAGATTTCAGAAGAAAATGTTGTAATAGACTGTGATGATAAGAATGTCTGCACGATAAAAAGCGGAAATATTGAATACACAATTATAAGTATGAATCCTGATGAATATCCCGAGCTTCCGAAAATAACGGATGAGGTTCCCTTTACCGTTTCTCAGAATGTTCTCAAGGATATGGTAAGACAAACTATCTTTGCCGTTTCAATTGATGATTCAAAGGCTGTTCACAGAGGTATAAAGTTTGAAATAACCTCAGGTCAGATAAAGCTTGTTGCTCTTGACGGCTACAGACTTGCAATAAGAAATGAATTTACAGATTATTCCGGAAGTGATATTTCCTTTGTTGTTCCCGCAAAAACTCTTGCAGAGGTTATAAAGCTTATAAACGATGAGGATAACTTTATAAAGATAAGCATAGGTCGCCGTCATATTATATTCAATATAGGTGATTATAACCTTATTTCCCGACTGCTTGAGGGTGATTTTCTTGATTACCGTTCGGCTATTCCCTCAGCAAAATCGGCAACTGTAAGAGTAAACACAAAGAACATCATTAAATGTATCGAAAGAGCTTCAATTATGATAACGGAAAAAACGAGAAGCCCTATAAGATTTATTTTTGATGAGGATATAATAAAAATTTCTGCAATTACGGCTTTAGGAAGCTTTAACGACAGAATTGAAGCTTCAACGGACGGAAAGAGAACCGAAATAGGCTTCAATAACAAATTTATGCTTGATGCTCTTCGCTCCTGCGAAACAGATGAGGTGCTTATAAATCTTAACGGTCCTTTGGCTCCCGCTATCATTTTACCTCCCGAAGGAGATAATTTCCTTTATCTTATTCTTCCCGTAAGAATAAAGAATGACTGAGAAAAGAGAAATAAAAGTGAGAAAAATAAAAGTTAAGCTTCTTGAAATAGAAGAAAATGAGCTTCCTATAAGAACTGAATTTATAAAGCTTGATGCCGCTTTGAAGCTCAGTAATATTGCTTCAACAGGCGGACATGCGAAAATTCTTATTGAGGAAGAAAGAATAAAGGTAAACGGAGAAAAGTGTCTTGTCAGAGGAAAAAAGCTTTTCCCCGGAGATAATTTTGAATACAGAAATCAAAGATTTTTAGTAGTTAGTCTTAATGAAAGTAAATAAAATTGAATTAAAGGGATTCAGAAATATAAAAGAAATGTGCATTGAGCCGGACAGTGCAGTAAACATAATATACGGTGAAAATGCACAGGGAAAAACAAATATTCTTGAGGGAATATGGCTTTTCAGCGGTCTTAAAAGCTTCAGAGGAGCAAAGGACAGGGAGCTTGTGGGCTTCGATGGTAATTTTGCAAAGCTTAAGCTTGATTTTGAAGCCTTTTCAAGAAATCAAAAAGCGGAAATTACCGTAATAAATAAAAGGGCTGCAACACTTAACGGTGTTACGCTTCCTTCGCCCACAGCAATGATGGGAAAATTCAATACGGTTATCTTTTCTCCTTCTTTTATGTCTGTTATAAAAGACGGACCGTCTGAAAGAAGAAAGTTTATTGATGCCGCAATATGTCAGCTTAATCCTGTTTATGCAAAAATACTGAGTGAATATAACAGACTTCTGCAGCAGAGAAATGTTATACTTAAGGATATTTCAATTAATGCACAGCTTTATGATATGCTCGATATTATAGATGAAAAAATAGCTTTGTCAGGACAGGCTGTTACAGAAAAAAGAAAAGAATATATAGATATTCTCAATCCCTTTGTTACCGATATATACTGCGGTCTTTCCTCCGGAAGAGAAGAAATATCTTTCAATTATATTAAAAAGTCTGATGAAAAAAACGAAAAGACTTTATATGAAATATTAAAGGAAAACCGCCGTGAGGATATACTTAATAAAATAACTCTTGCAGGTCCGCACAGAGATGATATTGAAATACTTCTCAACGGTATATCTGCAAGAAGCTTCGGTTCACAGGGGCAGCAGCGCTCATGTGCCCTTGCTCTCAAGCTTGCAGAGGCAGCAGTTATAGAAAAAAATACTCTTGAAAAGCCTGTTATTCTTCTTGATGATGTTATGAGTGAGCTTGATATTTTAAGACAGGACTATATTCTTAATCATATAAAAGACCGTCAGGTTTTTATAACCTGCTGTGACCCATCTGCCGTTTTAAGGCTTTTAGGCGGAAAAACCTTTAATATTTCAAAAGGAGAAATTGTCTGATGTATATAGATTTAGGTCATGAAGCCGTTATAAAGGATAAAGACATAATCGGTATTTTTGACCTTGATACTTCAACAGTTTCACAAAGAACAAGGGAATTTTTAAGTAAAGCCGAAAAAAAAGGAGATGCAAAAACAGTTTCCTTTGATTTACCTAAATCCTTTGTTTTATGTGCCGATAAAAAAGGAAATCAGAAAATATATATTTCGCAATTATCAGTTTCAACCGTTATAAAGCGAAGTAAAAGTATGTAAAAATACGCTTATTACCCTATGGGAGGATAAAATAAAATGGAAAACACCAGAAAAGAATTCAATGAGAGTCTGGAACAGACTGTAAATTCTGTTGAAATGAATGAACAGATGGACACAGTTGTTAAGGAAACATACGATGCAAACCAGATTCAGGTTCTTGAAGGACTTGAGGCAGTAAGAAAAAGACCGGGTATGTATATCGGTTCAACGGGCCCCAGAGGACTTCATCACCTCGTTTACGAAATTCTCGACAACTCAATAGATGAAGCCCTTGCAGGCTACTGTACTCATATTGAGGTTGAAATTCTCCCCGGGGATATTATAACCGTAAGAGATAACGGACGAGGAATTCCCGTTGATATAAACGAAAAGCAGGGTATGCCTGCTGTTACAGTTGTTCTTACCGTGCTTCATGCAGGCGGTAAGTTCGGCGGAAGCGGTTATAAGGTATCAGGCGGTCTTCACGGCGTTGGTTCATCTGTTGTTAACGCTCTTTCCGAATGGCTTGAGGTTGAAGTAAGCCAGAACGGACATATTCACCGTCAGCGCTTTGAAAGAGGTGCTATTGTAAGTGAGCTTGAAATTATAGGGGATACCGAAGAAACGGGAACTCTTATAAGATTTAAGGCAGACCCTGAGGTATTTACAGAAACAACTGTTTATGAATATGAAACACTTCAGAGAAGAATAAGAGAACAGGCTTTCCTTAATGCAGGTCTTAAAATCACACTCACAGACTCAAGAGATTCAGAAAATATAAAAGAAGAGGTATTCTGCTTTGACGGAGGTATCTCAAGCTTTTCAACATATATAAATGAAAGCAGAGGACTCACTCCCGTACACGATACCCCCATACATTTTTCAACCGTAAAAGGTGACAGAAGCGCAGAAGTTTCGATTATGTATAACGACAGCTATAACGAAATTATCTTAAGCTTCGCAAATAATGTCCGTACCATTGACGGCGGTACTCACGAAACAGGCTTTAAAAATGCCCTTACAAGAGTTTTCAATGATTACGGAAGAAAATACAACTTTATCAAAGAAGGAGATAAAAATCTCTCGGGTGAGGATGTAAGAGAAGGTCTTACGGCTGTTATAAGCGTTAAGCTTACAGAAGCTGAATTTGAAGGACAGACAAAGGGTAAACTCGGAAACACCGATATTACACAGCTTGTTCAGTCAATGGTATATGAAAAGCTTTCCACATATTTTGAAGAAAATCCGTCTGTTGCAAGAACTATATTCAATAAAGCACTCGATGCTGCAAGAGCAAGAGAGGCTGCAAGAAAGGCAAAAGAGCTTGCAAGAAGAAAATCGGCACTTGAGGGAAATTCACTTCCCGGTAAGCTTTTTGACTGTACAGATAAAAATCCCGAAAACTGTGAAATATTCATCGTAGAGGGTGACTCTGCGGGCGGTTCTGCAAAGGAAGGCCGTGACAGAACAACTCAGGCAATACTTCCTCTTTGGGGTAAAATGCTCAATGTTGAAAAATCAAGAATAGATAAGGTTATAGGAAACGAAAAGCTTGTTCCTGTTGTTCTTTCACTCGGTACGGGAATAGGAGAGGATTTTGATATAACGAAGCTGAGATATCACAAGGTTGTTATTATGGCCGATGCCGATGTTGACGGTGCGCATATCAGAACACTTCTTTTAACCTTCTTCTTCCGTTATATGCGTCCTCTGATTGATAACGGACATATTTATATAGCTCAGCCCCCTCTTTACAGATTGACAAAGAATAAAAAGCATCACTATGCTTATTCAGATGAGCAGAGAGATGAAATAATAGCACAGCTCGGAGCAGGCTATTCTATACAGAGATATAAGGGTCTTGGTGAAATGGACCCTGAACAGCTCTGGGAAACAACAATGGATCCGAGTGTAAGAACAATGCTCAAGGTTCGTCTTGAGGATGCGATAGAAGCAGATGAAACCTTCAGCATCCTTATGGGTGATAAGGTTGAGCCGAGAAGAGATTTTATTGAAAAGAACGCTAAATTCGTTCAGAATCTCGATATATAATTCGGCTTTTGGAGGATTAGAAAATGTCAAACGATGAAAATATGATAAATCAGACTGTGCAGGAAAATAATCAGGCAGGAACTCTTATCGAGGTTGACCTTGATAAGGAAATGAGAAAATCCTTCCTTGATTATTCTATGTCGGTTATAACACAGAGAGCTCTTCCCGATGTAAGGGACGGTCTTAAGCCCGTACACCGCCGTATTCTTTACACGATGTATGAAAATAATCTTATGCCCGATAAAGAATACCGTAAGTGCGCAGATACCGTAGGCTCAGTGCTTGGTCGTTACCATCCCCACGGTGACGCATCTGTTTATGATGCTATGGTAAGACTTGCACAGAGCTTTTCAATGAGATACACTCTTGTTGACGGTCACGGTAACTTCGGTTCGGTAGACGGTGACCCGCCTGCTGCATACCGTTATACTGAGTCAAGAATGAGTAAAATTTCACTTGAAATGCTTACTGATATAGATAAGGATACTGTTGATTTCACGGGTAACTATGACGACAGACTTAAGGAGCCCGTTGTTCTGCCCTCAAGATTTCCGAATATTCTTGCAAACGGCTCAATGGGTATTGCCGTAGGTATGGCAACAAACATACCTCCTCATAACATAGGCGAGCTTATAGACGGTATGTGCTGTCTTATAGATAACCCCGATGCAGGGGTTGAAGAGCTTATGGAGCACATCAAGGGACCTGATTTCCCCACATACGGTATGATTATGGGCAGAGCAGGTATCAGAGCTGCATATGCAACGGGCAGAGGTAAAATAGCAGTAAGAGCAAAATGCGAAATTGTTGAAAATAAGAACGGCAGATATTCTATTGTTGTTACAGAAATACCTTATACAGTAAATAAGGCAAGACTTATTGAGTCTATTGCCGACCTTCATAAGGACAAGAAGATTGAAGGTCTTTCAGATATAAATGACTATTCTTCAAGAGGCGATATGAAGATAGTTATTGACCTTAAGAGAGATGCAAATCCTCAGGTAGTACTCAATCAGCTTTTCAGCTACACACAGCTTCAGTCAACCTTCGGTATTATAATGCTTGCCCTTGTTAACGGAGAGCCCAAGGTTCTTAATCTTAAGCAGATTCTTGAGCATTATATTGACCATCAGTGCACAGTTATTGAAAGAAGAACCCGTTTTGACCTTAAAAAGGCTCAGGACAGAGCTCATATACTTGAGGGCTTACTCAAGGCACTCGATGCTATTGATGAGGTTATAAGTATTCTTCGTGCATCAAAGAGCGTTCAGGAGGGTAAGGAAAACCTTATAGCTCGCTTCGGCTTTGATGAAATTCAGGCAAATCACATCGTTCAGATGCGTTTGGGACAGCTGACAGGTCTTGAAAGACTCAAGATAGAAGAAGAAATGGCAGCTTTGCAGGAAAAGATAGCAGAATTCCTCAGAATTTTAAGCTCTCACGAAAATGTTCTTGCTCTTGTTAAGGAAGAAGCACTCGAGGTAAGAGGCCGTTATGATGACGCAAGAAGAACAGAAATTGTAAATGTCAGCGGTGAGGTTGATATTGAAGACCTTATTCCCGAGGAAACCTGCGTTCTCACTATGACTGAAATGGGTTATATAAAGAGAATGGCAGCTGATGAATATAATGTTCAGAAGAAGGGCGGAAAGGGTAAGATAGGTATAACAAGAAGAGAAGAAGATGTTGTTAATACCATGTTTACCTGCTCCACTCATGACAGCGTTATGTTCTTTACAACAAAGGGTAAGGCATATAAAATCAAGGGATATGAAATTCCCGAGGGAAGCCGTATAAGCAAGGGTATGAATCTTGTTAATATTCTGCCCATAGAGAGCGATGAAAAGGTTTCTGCTATGATAATGATACCCAAAGACGCTGAGGATATGTATCTTTGCATGTGTACTGCTCACGGTATTATTAAAAGAACTGAACTTTCCGCATTCAACAATATAAGAAAGAACGGTATTATTGCCATTAATCTTGATGACGGTGATATTCTCCGCAGCGTTAAGCTCACAACAGGTAAAAATGACCTCTTTGTTGCAACAAGACGAGGTCTCGGCATAAGATTCAACGAAGAGGATGCAAGAGTTATAGGCAGAACGGCAAGAGGCGTTAAGGCTATTTCATTCAAGTATGATGATGACTGCGTTGTAGGTATGGAAATACTTGATGAAGAAAAGGGCGGTAAGGTACTCACGGTAAGCGAAACAGGTAACGGCAGAAAGAGTGATTTCTCCGACTACAGAGTTCAGACAAGAGGCGGCTTCGGCTCAATGAACTACCGTACCGAAAAATACGGTCTTGTTTCCGCCGTAAAGGTTGTTTACGATGATGAGGATGTAATTCTTATTTCCTCTGAAGGACTTATTATCCGTCTTGCAGTTACCGATATAAGAGAATGTGCAAGACCCTCAAAGGGTGTAAGGGTAATGCGTCTTTCCGAAAATGATAAGGTTATAACTATGACCAGCACTCTTAAATCCGATGATGAGCCTGCTGATGCTCTTCCTGATAATCCGGAGGAGGAAAATGAACAGGAAGCTCAGGAATAATAATTAAGGGTGGAGAAAAAAATGGCTGTAAAATCAAAGAAAAGAAAAAATAATAAAAGAAAGAATAACAAAAACACATTAAAAGCTGCAGCAATAATTCTCATAGTTCTTTGTGTTATTGCTGTTACGGCTGTCGGAATAAAGATAGGCACAATGCTGAACTTTGAAGAGGATGTTTTTAACGAGGATGCAACAGGCTTTATTGATATAGTTGAGGGTGAAAATGTTGAGGATGACAGCGGTCTTTTCCCGGATGATGAAAACATAAGCACTCTTAATGAGCTGAGAAATGCATCAAATCTGTCAACACTTCTTAAAAATTGGGCTACCATGGGCGAAGACAGCCTTATGAAAAGTAAAAATGTTGTAAATTTTCTTATAATAGGTGTTGATAAGGGCGGCAGAAACTCCGATGTTATAATGATGATGTCGCTTAACAAGGAAACAAAAAAGATTTATCTCACATCTTTCTTCCGTGACAGCTATACCTATATAAAGAGCTCCTACGGTGACAAGTATGCAAAGATAAATGCCGCATATGCCAACGGTGGTGCAAAAAAGCTCATAGAAACACTGCAGAACGACTATAAAATAGCTATAGACCATTATGTAAGTGTCAATTTTACATCCTTTGTGAAGATTGTTGATTTAATCGGCGGTGTTGAGGTTACCGTTCAGCCGTATGAAGCAAAGGCTGTTGGACTTAACTGTCCGAGCGGTGAAAATGTACTTCTTAACGGTGAGCAGGCACTTATGTTCTGCAGAATAAGAAAATGCGATGCAGACGGTGATGTAAGCCGCACAAGAAGACAGAGAATGTTCATAACCTCTCTTATAAAGAGAACTCAGGAGATTTCTTTAAGTCAGGTAACAGAGGTTATTGAAACATTGTTTGATTATGTTAAATCAGACTGCTCTTCGGTTCAGCTTGTATCATATGCTACTCAGGCTCTGATTAATAAATGGTATAATTACGAGGTTGTTTCTCAGTCCGTGCCGTCTTTAAAACACAGAATGGACTACAGAGGCTATGCCTGGGTATGGATTGTTGACTATCCCGGTGCAGCAAAGGAGCTTCACGAAACAATTTACGGTGAATCAAATATCGAGCTTGCCAAAAACAGAGTAACGGCAATAGATATTATGAAAAAATCAGGCAATACAGGTAATGCAAAGCCCTGATTTACAGATTAAATAAGAAAAGTCCGATTAAGAAATTTCTTAACCGGACTTTTTCATTGGTCTTCAGCAAAGACAAAACCCCCGGTTCTACCGGGGGAATTAAAATGCTTTAGTAAAAACAAAATGTGGCGAGCAATGGCAAGCCACAAAAAACTAAAGAAAAAACTTAACCTCCATGTATAATAGAAATGGTTTG
>JAZNOZ010000059.1:0-45333 GCA_045589395.1 Acutalibacteraceae bacterium
AAATGCAAAGACCAAGACCATAACAAGCAACACCACAACCAAAGCAACCTTAAGCAGTCTTACTTCTGCAAAGACATATTATGTCAGAGTAAGAACATATAAGACTGTAAATGATGTGAAGTACTATTCCGGATGGTCTGAGTATAAGTATGTAAAAACTAAATAAAACACAAAGGAGCTGATTCAGAAAAACTGAGTCAGCTCCGTTTTTTTGGAATGATGTTGTTTAGAACGGTAGGGAACGATGCCCACATCGTTCCGTATTAAGCAAATTCTAACTTTTTTTGCAGGCATTTCGAGCTACATCTGACCAAAAAACTGTGTGCAAATAAAAGTAACATTTCCCTCATGCGGTACGATGCATCGTACCCTACCTGATGAAGACACAAATTCTCAGCAAAATCCTTAAGTTGCTTGGCGTACGGCAGCGTTCCTTACCGACCGAAGACAAAAGTTATACAAAAAAAAGGAGCTGAAAGCAAAATTTCAGTTCCTTTTTTGTTATATAAACAAAATATATCAGTTTAATCCCTTTTCATCAAAATCGAACACCGTCTGAAGCATAATTTCTATTGTCTTTTCTATTGTGTCCTGATTAAGGATATCTGCCGTATCGAGTCTTGTGTGATAGTAACGGGCGGGGGCGGGGTCCATTGCAACGAAGCTTGCTGCGGGAACACCTGCCTTTGAAGCAGATGCGGCGTCTGTTGAGCCGAGAGGAATTGCTCCCACGGGAATGTCCTTACCGCACTTGAGTGCCGCATTTTTAAGAAGTGAGCACACTCTTGTGTCATTCTTGACAATGCCGTTCATATCTCTTTCGTAGATTTCCATATATTCTTCATCTCTTACGGTGTCAACACCGATAAACACGGTTTCAACACCGTCTGTTTTGTATTCGGGATGAGCCTTGAAGAATGCCTCGCTTCCTCTTGTGCCTGCCTCCTCACCACCGGCAAGAACACAGATAACCTCTGTGTTTTCAAAACGGATGTCATTGTCTGAGAGGTACTTGAGCACACTCGAGGATACATAACAGCCTGTAAGGTCGTCATTCGCGCCCTCAACATAACGCTTTGAGTCTGTAAACTTGAAAAGTGCGGCATATGCAGGAGTGAATGCAAGCTGTGAAAGGGCAAGTCCCTTTTTAAGCTTATTGTTTTTACTGCAAAGAACAGTTGCGGCAGTGCCTATTGTGAGTGCAAGACCTGCAACAGCGGGAAGAATTACATAATATGAGCCGTTTGAGCCGCATTTATATGTATAAGTCCATTCGGGAGCAGAGTCTGTGTGACCGCTTATGATAATTCTGCGCTTTGTTTCGCCTGCTGCCTTTCTTACTGCAATAACATTACCCGATTCCTTTTCCTTGTAAAGACGGTCAAAAAGCTTTTTGTAGAAGAAAAATTCTCCGCCGAGTGCAGCAACGGTTGTGCCGACCCCTGCCACAGCACCTAAAGCTGCCTTTTTGTTTGTGAATGCACCTAAAATATTACTTGCTGTTGCGGCGAACATACTCCCACCGCATATTTTAACAAAGCCCATAAATGCTTCGGGGTTGAGCTTGAAGGCTTCTCTGGAAATACCGTCACAGTATTTCTGCAGATCATTCATCATATATTCCTGTGCATTTTTTTCAGCCTCATCACCTGCAGGTCTGGGGCCGAATTTAGAACATACATCCTTTATGCCCTGAACGGAATACTCTGAAAGGGCTCTGACATCGGTTTTAGCATTTTTCAATGTTTCTCTGAAATCCAAAATCCTTTACCTCTTTTCTCTGAATTAATATTATTATACCTTATAATTTGATTTTAGCAAGAAAAAAAATCAAATTCAGCAAAATTCATAAACTGTTAAAATTTGTTGATATTTTCATTGAAAAAGTGATATTTATGTGTTACAATTTTCAGGATAATGAATAATAATGAAATATATCCGCAAAAGAAGGTATTTTTATGATTTATAATACAGTGCTTGATGCAGTCGGCAACACTCCGATGATAAAACTTCAGCATATGACAGATGAAAACGACGCCGAAATACTTGTAAAATACGAGGGACTTAATGTGGGCGGTTCAATAAAAACAAGAACTGCTCTCAATATGATAGAGGATGCCGAAAAAAAAGGCTTACTTAACGAAAACAGCATAATTGTTGAGCCAACAAGCGGTAATCAGGGTATAGGACTTGCTCTCGTTGGTGCCGTCAAGGGCTACAAGGTTAAAATCATTATGCCCGACTCTGTAAGTGAGGAGAGAAGAAAGCTTGTAAACCACTACGGCGCAGAGGTTATTTTAGTTCACGATGCAGGAAATATAGGTCTTTGTATTGAGGAATGCTTAGCACTCGCCCTTAAAATGCAGGCTGAAGATAAAAATGTGTTTGTCCCTCAGCAGTTTGAAAATCCTGCAAATGTTGCCATTCAGAGAAGCGGAACGGGCAAAGAAATTTTAGCACAGGTAAACGGTCCTATCCACGGCTACTGTTCGGGAATAGGTACGGGCGGCACAATCACGGGTATAGGCGAAACTCTCAAAGCAGAAAACCCCGATATGGTAATCTGGGCAGTTGAGCCCAAAAATGCCGCAATTCTTTCGGGCGGCTCGATAGGCACACATATCCAGATGGGCATCGGTGACGGCATTATCCCCGAAATACTCAATCAGAACATTTATGATGATGTTTGCATAATCGAGGATGAGGAAGCCTTGCAGACTGCAAAGGACCTCGCAACAAAAGAGGGCCTTATGTGCGGTATCAGCAGCGGTACAAATGTTGCCGCAGCAATAAGACTTGCAAAGAAACTGGGCAAGGGAAAAACAGTTGTGACCGTACTTCCCGATACCGCAGAGAGATATTTCTCCACTCCTTTGTTTGAATAACACAGAGGCTGTAAAAAACGAAAGTTTTTTGCAGCCTCAGTTTTATTCGCCTTACGGCGAGTGATATTACTTCGTAGTGGTATTACGCTTCGCGTAGTGGTATTTGGCTTCGCCAAGTTTTAAGGCGAATAAAATAACACTTTCTGCGAAAGCAGAAAATATCACTGAAGCTGAAAGCTTCAATATCACTCTGCCTGAAAGGCAGAATATCACTTAGCACTATCACCAAAAACACAGTTTATTTTTAGTTAATAATCTACAATTTTCATTGTTGAATGTCTTTTATCCGAGTGCTATAATTTTACAGTATTTTGTAAAAAAAGAAGGTAATATTTTGAAGGATTTTTATCTTAAGCCGAAGTTTTTTTCTGTTATGAAAAACTATTCGGGCAAGCAATTCACAAAGGACCTCACAGCAGGTCTTATTGTTGCTATTATCGCTCTTCCCTTGTCCATTGCGCTCGCTTTAGCCTCGGGTGTTGAACCCGCGTGCGGTGTGTATACAGCTATTGCGGCAGGCTTTGTTGTTTCATTCCTCGGCGGCTCAAGAGTGCAGATTGCAGGCCCCACAGCGGCATTTGCAACAGTTGTTGCAGGAATTGTTGCAACCCAGGGAATGGACGGCTTATTCCTTGCAACCGTTATTGCGGGTATACTGCTTATCTTAATGGGCGTGTTCAAATTAGGCTCACTTATTAAATTTATTCCCCACACAATAACAGTAGGCTTTACAGCAGGTATCGCCGTTACAATTTTTGTAGGACAGATAAAGGACTTCCTCGGACTTACATATGCAGATGGTGTAAAGCCCATTGAAACCATAGAAAAAATCGAAGCAAATATAGCTTCTATCGGCACCTTCAGCTGGCAGGCTCTGCTCGTTGGTGCAGTATGTCTTGCAATTCTCATTATCTTTCCGAAAATCAACAAGAAAATTCCCCCGTCACTCATTGCCGTTATCGTAGGTGCGCTTATGGTAAAATTCATTCCCGGACTCGATGAAGGTGTATTTACAATCGGTGAATTATACACAATTCCCTCAGGACTCCCCTCAGTTGATTTCGGCTCCTTTGACATTTCCTTTGCAAAAATCTCTGCCGTACTCCCCAACGCTTTCACAATAGCAATTCTTGCGGCTATAGAATCTCTTCTTTCCTGTGTTGTTGCAGACAGTATGGTAAACTCCCGACATAATTCCAATGCTGAGCTTGTAGCACAGGGACTGGGTAACATTGCATCCGTATTTTTCGGCGGTATTCCCGCAACGGGCGCAATAGCAAGAACTGCGGCAAACGCTAAAAACGGAGGCTCAACTCCCGTTGCAGGAATGGTGCACGCTGTTGTTTTGCTTATAGTTCTTCTGTTCTTAATGCCTCTTGCAGGTCTTATCCCTATGCCTGCAATCGCAGCAATTCTCTTTATGGTTGCATATAATATGAGCGAATGGAGAGAGTTTGTGCATACCGTAAAAACTGCTCCGAAGAGTGACACCTTAGTGCTTGTGCTTACCTTTGTTCTTACCGTTGTTTTTGACCTTGTTGTTGCAATTGAAGTCGGAATGGTTATAACTCTTGTGCTCTTTATGAAGAGGATGAGTGATGAAACAAATGTAACCCGTTGGAAAGACATTGACCCCAACACGGATACGGACAGACTTGACTTAAAGGAAGTTCCCGAAAATGTAAGAGTATACGAAATCGGCGGTCCTCTGTTCTTCGGTGTTGCAGACAAAATTCTTAAAATCTCCTTTGCGGACAATACCCACTCTCTTATTCTCAGAATGAGAGCCGTTACTGCACTCGACGCTACCGCACTTGCATCCCTTGAAAAGCTTTATAAAAAGTGTAAGGAAAAAAATGTCCGTCTTATATTCTCCCATGTAAACGAACAGCCCCTTGAAGCTATGAAAAAATCGGGACTTTTCGATGAGGTCGGAGAAGAAAACTTCTGTATGCACATAGATGATGCTCTGCTTTGTGCTAAAAAATAAATATTCAGTATATTATAAACTATATATAATAAATAAAAATACTTGATTATTCTCCTTATAAATGGTAAAATCCGTTTATAAGGAGGATTTTTTATGAATACTGTAAAAAAAGTTTTTTGTGTTTTACTTTCGGCATTATTTGTTATCACAGCACTTCCCTTTGCCGCTTTGGAGGTTGAAGCTTTAAGCGATATAACCTACTATCTCGACTCCGAGAACGGCGACAACTCAAATTCGGGAACAAGCCCCGATAAAGCCTGGAAGGACCTCGGCGGTTTTTCAAACGAGGGAGTTATTCTTGATGCAGGTGTAAGCGTTCTGTTCAAGTGCGGCGGAACATATGATTTCAATGTTACCTTGTCAGAGCTTTGCGGTACAAAGGAAAAACCCTTTGTTATCTCCTCATACGGAGAGGGACAAAGACCTGTTCTCACAACAAACGCTCACGACGAGGTGCTCACTCTTATTGACTGCTCATACATAACCGTATCCAATCTCGAAATGGTTGCTCCCAACGGCGGCGGTATCTGGATTGATACAATAAACAATGAATCCGTTGGTATCACAATAGACAATGTTTATTTCCACGGTATGCCCAACGGCAAGGTTACCTACAGAGATGACCAGTCAAACGGTGCAGCAGGCGCAAGAGCTGCCGTTGTGGTAAAGGGACTTCCCGCTCATTCAAGATATGCGGTAAATGACCTCACCATAACAAACTGTGAGGTTTATGACTGTGCAAACGGCTTTATGATCTGGGGCTCCTGGAACGATGAGCAGAACCCCTGGTGTGCGGTTGAGGATATTGACCCTGTATACAACACAGGTCTTCTTATTTCAGACTGCTATTTCCACGATATGGATGCAGAGGCTGTTATTGTTGGTATTTGTGACGGTGCTTTAGTTACAAACTGCCGTGCTATTGATACCTGTCAGGGTGTAGGCCTTGACGAGAACGGTGAAATTCAGTATTTCACAGCAGCAATGTGGTTCTGGGGAAGCGTAAACAGCACAATTCAGTATTGCGAAATCGCAGGTCAGAAGAACTACGGTGACGGTATGAGTGTTGACTTCGACTCACACACATTCAACTGCACATATCAGTACATCTATTCTCACGACAATATGAGATTTATGTGCAACAATGCTCAAAAGGACAATCCTCAGAGAAACAACACCGTAAGATACTGTCTTTCCGTAAACGATAACGGCGGCAGAAGTGCAATAGCATCCGGCAACGGTGAAATCGGCTTTAATTTCTATAACAACACAATTATCAACTGCGCAGACTTCCATATGCGTTACCTTACCGACAGCTTTGTTGCAAACAACATCATTATTCCCGAGGACGGCTGTATAATCCTCTATAACCTTGAAGAAGAGCTCAAAGCAGGCAACACATACGAAAACAACTGCTACGGAAATACAATAAATCCTCTTGTTGATTTTTCATCAATGAACCTTCTTCCCAACTTTATGGGCGGCACAGATCCTCTCACAGCTTATCAGCTGGTTGAAGGCTCTTCGCTTATCGGTGCAGGTACTGCAGTTGAAGACGAGCTTACACTCGATATGTTCGGCAACGAAATCACAAGCAATAACATCGGCTGCTACGGCGGTACAGGTGTTGAGGCAACAGAAAACTCAGTCAATTCAGAAAACGAAAACATCTTTGCAAAGCTTATAAGATTTATAAAATGTACCTATAAAATACTCGTTCAGGAAATCAAAGAATTGATTGAAGATATGTAAGTAAAGATAAAAGCTGAAAGGAGATTAAATTATGCTCTGGCCCTTTATAAGAATTTTCGTATCGGTATTTTTATCCCTTGAAATGATGTTCACATGTCTTTTCACCGGTATGCCCTACAACAATAAAATTGAAATGAAGGAAGTAAGCTTAGGTGAGTATTCGCAGTTCGTTGATCCCTTTATCGGCACAGGCGGAACTCCCTGGACCTGCGGTATGGTAAGCCCCGCCGCAACTGCTCCCTTCGGAACAGTCCGTCTTGGTCCCGACACCTCCTTTATGGGCGGTATCTACCTTATCAAAATGAACACCTCGGGATATTACTATGAGCAGGGACACATCACGGGATTCAGTATGTCAAGACTTTCAGGTACAGGTGCTGAGGACTACGGCTGCTTCAGAGTAACCCCCGTTTACGGCGATAATGACCGTGCGGTTCTCCCCTTCTCACACGAAAATGAAAGAGCATCGGCCGGCTACTATGCAGTATATCTTCCCACAGCTAACTGCCTTGCAGAAATGACAGCAACCGTTCACACAGGTGTTCAGCGTTACACCTTCTACGGAGATGAGGATGCAAGACTTTATCTTGATGCTTCCTCCGTTGCGGCAGGCTACAGATCAAACAGCGCATTTATAGAATACGATGAAGAAAACGGCATTATCTCAGGCGGCTGCGTTTTAGATGCTCAGTTCTCAGGCAGAAGCGGCGGACTTCCCGTATACTTTGTTGCTACAGCAAACAAGGATATTGTTTCTGCTGAAATTACAGACAACGGTGAAACCGACTGCGGTATTGATATTAATTTCGGTGCACTTAACGGTGATAGCGTTGAGCTTACTGTAGCTATGAGCTTTATAAGCACCGAAAATGCAATGCTCAACCTTGAAGCAGAAGCAAAGGGCCTCGACTTCGACACAGTAAGAGAAAATACTGTTGCCGACTGGGATGAAAGACTTTCAAGCATCAAGATTGAAACAGAAGACAACGATATAAAGACTATTTTCTACACGGCTCTCTATCACAATATGATAATGCCCTCAGACTACACCGATGTAAACGGTGAATATCTCGGATTTGACAAAAAGGTTCACACAGCCGAAGGCTTTACCTACAGAAGTGACTTATCTCTCTGGGATACGGTAAGAACAACCCATCCCTTGTATTCGCTCATTGCACAGGATATCCAGCTCGACACTCTCAACAGCCTTGTTGAAATGGCAAAGCAGGGCTCAGGAGTTATTCCCAGATGGGCAATGGGTGCAGGCTACACAGGCTCAATGCTCGGCAGCCCTGCAAACATTCTTATAACAGAAAGCTACCTTAAGGGAATCACCGATTTCGATGCCGAAACAGCTTTCAAGTATATGAAGAACTCCTCTGAAAAGTATACAGAGAGAGATGGAAGAGATCATATTGAGCTTTACAATGAATACGGCTACATTCCCGAAGACAAAGCTCCCGATGACGAATCTGTCAGCCGTACAATAGAATACTCCTGGGAGGATGCAGCAATAGCTTCCCTTGCAAAGGCTTTAGGCTACGAGGAAGACTATGAAAAGTATTCCGAAAAGGCAATGTACTATAAAAATGTGTTTGACACAGAAACAAAGTATTTCCGTGCAAGAAATTCAGACGGCTCCTTTACATGGAACTTCAGCCCCTATATCAACACATACTACGATATGGTTATGATAAAGAAGCTTGCTTCTGCATACTGTGAGGGCAGCGCAAGACAGTGGCGTTGGAGCGCAACACACGATATTGACGGTATGATTGAGCTTTTCGGCAGCGAGGAATATTTCGTAAGTGAGCTTGAAGACTTTATGAAATCCGCTTCTCTCACAAGAGCAGCTATTGACCCCGGCAGCGGATATTGGCTCGGAAATCAGCACGACCTCCACACAGCTTATCTGTTCTCCAATGCTTCAAGAAGCGACCTTACACAGAAATGGGTACGCTGGACACTCAGTAACCGTTTCAGCACAGATGTAAACGGCCTCGACGGTAATGATGACGGCGGTTCACTCAGTGCTTGGTATGTTTTCTCAGCATTAGGCTTCTATCCTCTTGCAGGTACCGAAAATTACTGGATAGGCTCCCCCAATGTTGACGCAGCCGAGGTAACACTCTCAAACGGCAATGTTCTTAAAATTACAGCAAATAACCAGAGCGAAGAAAACATCTATGTTGAAAGCGTAACACTGAACGGTGAAAAGCTCGACGGCGTATATGTAACTCACGACCAACTCATGGCAGGCGGTGAGCTTGTATTCACAATGAGCAGCACTCCCAATAACTGATTTTAATAAAGCATAAACAAGGCACCCTTCGTTTGTTGGAGGGTGCCTTAATTTTTTTACCTTTAGCAGGTTGTATTGTCTTTCTGTGATATATTCTTTCGCAAAGCGACATTATGACAGTTTTTTCAATGCAAGTCCTATCAACCTATCTGCTTCATCTGCCATAAACAACGGAATATTCAGCACATCACCGTCAAGCTTAGGGTGACGGTAATAATCCGAACCATGCCTGAAATCAAGCCTTTTCAGCGCTTTTCGGCGTTTCGGCTTTGAAAGGCGTCAGCCTTTCGGCACCCTCAACATCCAAAAATCATCTGAAAATTCTTTGATTTCAGGTCGAAGATTTTTTATCGAGAGGATTTTTGGCAATTCAAGGCAAAACCGGAGCCAATCCTTTCGGATTGACGAGGATTTTAACGAAGAAGTGGCGGAAATCAACCGATAAAAAACACGGTTCGGATTATTACCGTCACCCTAAATTGATACCTCTCTTCTTGACTTATGCGCAGGAAGAGAGGTTTTTTACGATACAATATTTCACCTTTTTTATTAAAATGAATAGAATAAAACAGCAAAACCATAATGTATAACGGAGGCTGTTTTATGTCAGAAAAACTTTTATCGGGCACTTCCCCTTGCTTCTTTCTTGGTGCTAATACTCCGAAAGGCTTTTATTCGCTGTTCAATGAGCTTTATTCTCCCGAGGACGGCTGGGTTTTGTATATAATCAAGGGCGGACCCGGCACGGGAAAATCTTCGCTTATGAAAAAGGTGGCACAGAAAGCCGAAAAAAAGGGACTTTACTGTGAGAGAATATACTGCTCCTCTGATCCCGACAGCCTTGATGCAGTCATTATTCCCTCTCTTAAGGTGAGCATTGCAGACGGTACTGCGCCCCATGTTTTAGAGCCGAAATACCCCGGTGTGAGTGAGGTTATAATTGACCTCGGAGCGTACAGAAACGATACGCTGTTAAGAGAAAAACGGACAGAAATAATTGAAAAGTGCAAGCAAAATTCTGCCGAACACAAAAAATGTGTCGATTTTCTTGAAGCGGTAAAGGGTGTTGACAACGATATGAGAAAAATTGCAATATCGGCAGTAAACACATCTAAGCTCGAAAGATTTTCAAGACATCTTGAGGAAAAGGAAATCCCTGTGTCCTCAGAAAAAAACGGAAAAATGCTTAAGCGTTTTTTAAGTGCCTTGACACCAAAGGGATTTACTCTGTTTTATGATACCGTTCCCGCACTCTGCGAAAACATATGGGTATTGGAGGATGATTTCGGTGCCGTTTCCCGACTGCTGTTAAAATATCTGACCGCCGCCGCGCTCAATAACGGACACGATTGCATTGTGTGCCCGTGTGTTATGAACCCTGAAACAAAGATTGAGCATCTGCTTATCCCGTCACTCAACACGGCATTTTTCTCCGCAAACCGCTTCCACCCGTGGGAGAACAGTAAGCACAGAACAATAAGCTGCCGAAGATTTTACAACGAGGATATATTAAAAGACCACCGCGCACGCTTGCTTTTTGACAGAAAGGCAATGGATGAGCTTCTTAATGAAGCCGTTTCCCACCTTGAAAAAGCAAAGGAAATACACGATGACCTTGAAAAATATTATATTGATGCAATGGATTTTGATAAAATGAATAAAGATGCTGATGTGCTGATAAATAAAATTATAGGATAAATAAATAATTTTTTACCTGCACACATCTTACATTTGTGTTGACATTAATGTCTTCGTATGGTAGGGAACGATGCCCACATCGTTCCGTTTTACGGGAGATGTATCTTCCGTTGCACACATTTATTCCTCCGATGAACATTAATAGGATGTGAAAAGATTGAATTTGCTTGGAGCGGAACGATGTGGGCATCGTTCCCTGCAATGTACCTTCAGGTTTCTTCAAAAATTAAACAGCCTACTTGATTTTAAGTGTCCTCATAGCGTTAAGTATTGCAATCACTGCAACTCCCACATCGGCGAAAACGCCTACCCACATATTTGTAAGTCCGACGGCTGCCAGCACAAGTACGGCGAATTTAACACCGAGAGCGAACACCACATTCTGACGGACTATTGAAACGGTGCGCTTTGCTATGCGGATAATGCTTGCGATTTTTTCTATATTATCGTCCATTATAACGGCATCCGCCGCTTCGACTGCGGCATCACTGCCCATACCGCCCATTGCGATACCCACATCTGCACACGATAAAACAGGCGCGTCGTTTATTCCGTCACCGACGAAAACAAGAGTTGAATTTCTTACTTTCTCTTCGCACATTTTACCCGCAATTCGGACCTTATCCTCGGGCAGAAGCGAATGGTGTACCTTTGTAATTCCGAGCACTTTTGCAATCCCCGAAGCCGCAGCTTCGCTGTCCCCCGTGAGCATAACAATGTTTTTTACTCCAAGCTCCTTTAACTGCTTTACAGCATCGGCACTTGTGTCTTTTGCGGTATCCGCCAGAATTATACTGCCTGCAAATACAGAGTTTACCGCAACATAAACAGTTGTTGAGCCTTGCTTATAAGGAGTAAATTCTATGCTTTCCTTTTCCATCAAAGCGGCATTGCCTGCTAATACTGTATCATTGCCGATTTTTGCTTTAACTCCAAAGCCTGCAAGCTCTTCACAGCTTGCGGGTTTTATTGTTTTTTCAGCCTTTTTTCTGATAGCAGCAGCCAGAGGATGCAGAGAATAGTATTCGGCACCCGAAGCAAAACAGATAAGCTCTTCCTCGGAAAAGGAATTTGCCGGATTTATTTCGCTGACGGAAAATTCTCCCTTTGTAAGCGTACCTGTTTTGTCAAAAAGCACCGTTTCGGTTGAAGCAAGAGCCTCAAGATAGTTTGCACCTTTTATAAGTATACCCTTTGATGAAGCCGCACCTATACCGCCGAAAAATGACAGAGGAACGGAAATTACCAATGCGCACGGACAGGAAACAACAAGGAAAATAAGAGCGCGGTATATCCAATCGCTCACATTACCGGTAATGAGGGAGCCGGCAACAGCCAGAGCTACGGCACACACAACAACGGCAGGGGTATAGTATCTTGCAAATTTTGTGATAAACTGCTCCCTTTTTGCCTTGTGCATACTCGAATTTTCAACAAGCTCAAGTATTTTTGCAACTGTACTCTCAGAATATTCCTTTGTTGCTCTGATTTCGAGTGTACCCGAAAGATTTATGCATCCCCCAAGCACGCTGTCGCCTGTTTTCACAGCAACGGGATTACTTTCCCCCGTAAGCGAAGCGGTATCTATATCGGAATTACCCGAAACAACAACACCGTCAAGCGGAATTTTTTCTCCTGCACGCACCAGCACCGTTTCCCCGATTTCTACCTCCTCGGGAAAAACCTCTTCCTCTCCGTTTTCGCGCAGCACAACTGCCGTTTCAGGGCATATATCCATTAAGTCTGCGATACTTTTACGGCTTTTTTCAACGGCAAAATTCTGAAACAGCTCGCCCGTCTGAAAAAAGAGCATAACAAAAACCGCCTCGTGGTACTCACCTATCACGAATGCCGCAACGGTAGCAATACCCATAAGAAAATTTTCATCAAAAATCTGTCCGTGTCCTATACCTTTGACACTTTTTTTAAGCACATCGAAGCCTATTATAAAATACGGCACAAGATACATACACAGCACAAGATACTTGTTTATTTCCAAAAAATGCTCTGCGGGAAAAATAACAAGAAACAAAGCCGCACTTACTATTATGCGTATAAGAAGCTTTTTCTGTTTTTTGCTCATTTACCTTCGCCTCATTTAATTATAAGTGTACAGTCACAGTCCACTTTCTTTGCAATTTTTGCGGCTTCCTTAACTATTTCATCAAAACGGCTGTCATCCGCATCAAGTATCATTTTCTGTGCAAGAAAGCTCACGCTTACCTTGTTTACACCCTCAAGCTGACTTATTGCATTTTCAATTTTAGCCGCACAGTTAGCGCAGTCGAGGTCCTCAAATCTGAATGTTTTTTTCATTATATTTCTCTCCTTTTATTCTGTTATATGCTCCATACCCTGATCTAAAATAAGCCTTATGTGATTGTCCGCAAGAGAATAATAAAGACTTTTTCCCTCACGGCGGTTTTTAACAAGCTTTGCGTTTTTAAGTATCCTTAACTGATGTGAAATTGCAGATACCGTCATATCGAGAATATCGGCAATATCGCATACGCACATTTCGGACTCGAAGAGTATATACAATATCTTTATGCGCGTTAAATCCCCGAAAATCTTGAAAAGCTCTGCTAAATCAAAAAGCTGTTCCTCATAGGGCATGCTTTCTTTTACTTTTTGGCGCAAAGCCGTATGCCCGTCATACGCCGAACAGACATTACTTTCGTGAGAAAATTCATTTTCGCAGTTTTTCACTTCATCTTTTATCATAAGCATACTCTCCTTAAAGTGAAAATAACACTTGAACAGTTGTTCAAATGTTATTTTATATCTTTATTATGTGATTGTCAAGGGGAAGTTTACAAACGCAAGCACATTAAGGATTTTGCTGAGAATTTTTGTATTCGTCAGGTAGGGAACGATGCAACATCGTTGAGCTATATTTTAGTGATATTCCGACTTCGTCGGACTGATATTTTCACTTCGTGAAAGTGATATTGAAACCTACGGTTTCAGTGATATTTTATTCGCAAAAAAACTTGGCGAAGCCAAATACCACTGTGCGAAGCACAATATCACTGCGCAGCAATATCACTCGCCGTAAGGCGAATAAAACTACAAGTGGAAATCCTCACACAAATTTCTTCAATGTGGGACTCTTTGTTAAATCTGCTTTTGTTGACAGCCTTGCATCGTGATACACACCGTCTTTATATGTCAGCACGCCAACATCCCTTAATGCATCAAGTGTTACTCTTACGGCGCCTGCCTTAGAATAGCTTTCATTAAGCCTCATACACAGTATCTCGGCATCATCGGCAACAAAGCCTGCTTCTCTTATATACTTATACACCTTTGCCAGAAGCTCTCTTTCGGGATGAAGTGAGGCTGTGACGGGATAGGTGTCACTTTTTACAAAGTCCTCATACGAACGAAGTGATCTGAAAAGCTCTTTGTCCTCTTCGTCTGCGGGGCGCATATCCTTTATCTGTATGCTTACCTTGGTCTGCCCCATATATTCGTTCTTTTCGAGTCGTACCGCAGCATCCACAACATCGCCCTCTTTATAGGGAAATGAGTCTGCCGTCTGACCGAACCATACAGCGCACACATTCTGGTTTGCTCTTGAAAGGTTTATCCTGATGTGCTTGTTTGAGCCGATGCTCTTTATTCCCGTAATCGTCATTTCAAAAAGACCGAAAAGGGGAACGGGATTGAAGGCTCCGAACGGCTCTAAAAGGTCAAGTGAGGAAAATATATCCGAGGATATTGCCGCAGGATTAAGGCGGCAGTCTATTGTGAGAGAGGGGAACACATCCCCATTCTTATTTGCAAAAAGGTTTATTTTTTCTCTGAGAGCCTCTATTTTGTCGCCGAGAACGGAAAAGCCTGCTGCCTGAGTGTGACCGCCGAACTGCTCCAGGATATCCGAGCAGTAAGACAGAGCCTCATAAAGCGAAAAGCCCTCAATGCTTCTGCCCGAGCCCTTGGCTGTGCCGTTTTCATCTATGGATATAACCAAAGCGGGCTTGCCGTATTTTTCAACAAGTCTGGACGCCACAATTCCTATAACACCCGGATGCCAGTTTCTGCCTGCTGCCACAAGCACCTTATCGAGTGCGCGTTCGGGCTCTTTTTCAAAAATAGCCTGCGCCTCGGCTAAAATATCCGTTTCAACGCTCTGCCTTAAGGAGTTTGCCGAATTGATTTCTTCAACGAGGCGGACAGCTTCATTCTCATCCTCGCACAGTAAAAGCTCAATAGCCGCCCTTGCCGAGTCCATTCTGCCGGCAGCATTTATTCTCGGTGCGATACCGAAGGCAACAGAGGTTGAGGAAAGCTCTCTTTTGCCCGAGAAAACAGAATCCATAAGACATTTAAGTCCTATTCTGTCGCAGTTTCTCATAGCCTCAAGTCCGCGGCATACAATACTGCGGTTTTCACCCGTGAGGGGAACAATGTCCGCTATGGTGCCAAGACACACAAGGTCTGAAAAGGATTCGTTTATGAAGGAATAATCTCCGCCCTCGAGAGCCGCGGCAAGCTTCATTGCAACACCCACGCCCGCAAGGTCCTTGCAGGGGGACATATCATCCTTTCTGTGCGGGTCAATAACGGCTATGGCATCAGGGAGAGCATCTCCCACCTGATGATGGTCGGTTACTATAAGGTCAATACCGTTAGCCTTGAAAAATTCCGCTTCCTTAAATGCGGCAATACCGTTGTCAACGGTAATAACAAGCTGTATATTCTTGTCCTTTATCATCTGCGCCGCTTCGAGTGAGAGCCCGTAGCCCTCGTTGAGTCTTGAGGGTATGTAATAATGCACATCGGCACCCACAACGGTAAAATAAGAATATAAAAGTGCCGTAGCCGTAACACCGTCTGCATCATAGTCGCCGTAAATAAGAATTTTCTCCCCGTTTTCAAGCGCATCGAAAATCCTTTCGGTGGCCTTTTCCATATCCTTTAAAAGAAAAGGGGAGGAAAGCTCCTTTTCGGCGGAATATAAGAAGTCGGTGATTTTTTCAGCTGTATCAAAGCCCCTCGCCGTTAAAAGCAGAACAGCAAAGTCATCCGCGTCGCACTCTCTTGCAAGACGGGCAGCTTTCTGCTTATCGTAGGGGATTACATTCCAAATTTTGCGTCCCAAATCGATTCTCCTGTATATAAAATCGGTAAATTACAATTAATCACTATATTCTAACATATATATACTTATTTTTCAACATATTATATGGGGGATTTTTTGCTTTTCTCGGATACAAGAAAATAAAACTAATATTGACAATATTCTATAAACAGTATAATGAGCGATGCGGAAACCACTGCTTACTGCTGATTTTTATCCATTTTGTTAAAAAAGACGGTTGCCTGAACTATCTCGCCTTATTGAGCAGAATAGGAGGGCAGATTGTATTGCTCCAAAGCGGGAATTTTTCTCGAAAGGTGCTGATACATATTTATTTGTTTTTTGTTATACTTGGAGCCTCAGGTTCTGTTGCAAGTATAGTTTATCTCATACTTTATTTGTATGATAAAAAGAAGAAGTGAGCCGTCTGCTGCAACAGATGACTCACTGATTTTTGGGGTTAGACCTCAAATTTAAAGTAGCTTTATCGATTTGTGGCAACCGTCTTGGTTTCCGCATTTTTATTATATTCACAATTTATCTTTTTGTAAATCATAATATTAAAAGGATTGAAAAAAGTTAATTTACTGAAAATTATTCAGTGATGTATCGCAAACGCGAAGTGATGCTATGCTGTGCATAGTGATGAGCTCCCGTTGGGAGCAGTGATGAGATGTTTGCATTTATCTCTGCGAAGCAACATACTTACGAAGTAAGCATCACTCACGCAAGTGAACATCACTTCGCCGAAAGGCAAACATCACAAAAAAAAGCACTTCTTACGAAGTGCTTATTTTGTTCCGGCGACGACCTATTTTCCCGGGCAGCTTCCCGCCAAGTATCTTCGGCACAGTTGAGCTTAACTACCGTGTTCGGGATGGGAACGGGTGGGACCTCAATGTTATAGACACCGGATCTGTCAAAGGCTATTGCCCTCGAACAGACGATATAATAACACAATAAAACCCCTTTGTCAAGCATTTTTTCTTAAATTTAATTATTTTTATGTTATTTTTTCAGAATAGCCGTAATTTCGCCGATATACATTCTGTGTTTATCACCGGAGGAGTAGAAATTCTCCTGTATGGTTTTGTCTGTAAAGAAGGAATAATCAAGATCTCCTGCAAGTCTTTTTCTGCAGATAAATACGGTGTCGGCTTCATTGCAGTAGATAACGCCGTTATGCTCTGCGGTTGTGAGTCCCGAAACGGCATATTTGTCACAATCCCTGCCGCTTTTTGAGCCGAAAACAGCCATTTTTGTGTGGAAGCCCTCAGGCATGAGGGATAATGAGAAATATTCGCCGTTTTCCATAAATTCATAGGTGTATCTCTGCGGACGGACAAAAACGAAAACCGAGGGCTTGTTCCATATAACACCCGCACCGCCCCAGCTTACTGTCATGGAGTTGAATTTCCCGTCAGCCTGACCGGTGAGAATACCCCAGTTATCCCCGATTTCCTTAAAGGGTGCAAAATCAAAAGAATTAATATCGATGCATTTCAAGATAAATTTCTCCTTTCAGCAGGGCAGAGCCTGAAAAATCCGCTTTCTGCCCTATGTATGAATATATATTATCATACCGAAAGGAAAAATACAATTTATTTCTGTGTCACATTCCTAATTTTACCGCAACAAACCCTATAATTATCGTGAGAATGCTTTGTATTATATATAAAAATATATTTCCGTTGAACTTATCCTTTTTTTCGATCTTCTCTCTGATGTACTGTAAATCACGGCATATGAGGGCGAAGCTTGTGTTGCCCTCGGCAAGGCGTTTTTCGTGGTCGTCCACTATTGTCTGCAGGTGCTTTACTGCTTCACACGGACAGTTGTTTTCCATATGTGTATCAGAGCTCATCGGCATTGGTGGGGTTGTTTACAATACCGAAGGCGGCAAGCACGGTGCCGACGGAGGTCACTATAGCGTTCCATTCCTCAGAGTCGAGTCCGATTTTTTCAAAAATACCTGTTGACTGGCAGATAAGCCCCACAAGACCTAAAAGGGATACCCACAGTGCCCATGATTTAAGTCTGTTCTGCGTGTTTGTTTTTTCCATAATAATTTCCTCACTTTGCTGACATTTTCAGTATTTCCGCGGCATCGTCGGGAGTGATTTTTTTATCCTTGTTGATATCTGCGGACATATCCTTTTTTTCGAGCCCCACAGCCATTTTAAGGGCAAGCAGGGCATCATCCTGTGTTAGTTTGCCGTCGCCGTTTGCGTCACCGCTTACAGCACAGGGGAGCACAAATTCCTTGGAGTGTGCTTCCATGATGCCCTTAGCAATCGCAAGGGCAATGCTTTCAAACTGACTGTCGAACACCTTGTTGTCTTTCTGATTGTTTATAAAGCCAACCTCGAGAAGAGCAGAAGCCATTGTTGTGAGAGAATTTACACCGAAGTTATCGTAAGACGGCGCGCCGAGCTTCACGCCTCTGTTTTTTAGAGAGTCTGCTTTGCAAAGGCTGTCTAAAATTACACTTGCCTTGTACTGTGTTTTTTCGTTTGCCTTTCTCACAACCCAGATTTCGTTGCCCGTAGCGGTGTTCGCTTTTGCGGCGGCATTTCTGTGAATGCTTAAAAAGTAGTTCGCACCCCACTTGTTTGCCGCTGAGCAGCGTTTTGATATAGGGATATCGGTGTCGGTTTCTCTTGACATACGGACCTCAACCCCCTTTTGAGTCAGAAGAAGTTGCTTTACCCGCAGAGCAAGACGAAGAGTGTCGTCCTGCTCCTTTCTGCCCTTGTAGGCGGCTCCCACAGATGAGCCGCCGTGGCCTGCATCAATAAATATTTTCATATTTTTCACCTCTTACTTCTTTGTATATATATTGAGAATGGTTTTCTTGCCTGTTTCACTCAGCTGACCGTAGGCTACCTGATTGTTAAGATATTTTTTAAGTGCAGAAAGACCGCCTGTTTCAAAGGCATTTTTTGCACCGTTTTGTACATTCACGCTGATTTTTTCCGTTTTCTCTTCTTCCTTCGGGGCAACAAAGCCGAGCTTTTCAAGAAGCGAGTAGTCACCGAGCTTTGCAAAGGAAAGTGCCTTATCAAGCTCTTCGAGCTGCTTTTTATCCGAAAGGTCAACGCCCAATTCCTCCAATGCGGAATAATCTCCGTATTCGGCAAGTGCTTTTGCATTCTCGAGCAACTGAGCATATGTAAGAGCCGTGATGTCAACACCGAGCTGCTCAAGTGCGGAATAGTCGCCAAGCTGAGCCTTTTTCATCGCAAGCTCAAATGCATTTTCGTTCTTTATAAGGGAAACATCAACACCGAGCTGCTCGAGAGCAGAGTAATCTCCGTACTGCGCAAGCTCCTTTGCAGCGGAAAGTGCCTCCTTGTATACAAGGGAGTCAATATTGATGCCTAATTCCTGTAATCCCGAATAATCTCCTAATTGAGCCTTTTTCATTGCAAGGCTTAATTTTTCCTCATACTGTGTTGAGGATGTATCAATGCCGAGCCTTTTAAGTCCCGAATAGTCACCGTACTGTGAGAGTGTGACTGCGTTTTTCAGAGCCTGTTCATATTCAAGCGCGGAGGTATCGTAGCCCAGAAGCTCGAGTGCGGAGTAATCTCCGAACTTAGCCTTTTGTAGGGCATCATCGAGCATTTCCTGATTTTTTATTGCTGAAATATCAATGCCGAGAGCCTTATATCCCGAATAATCCCCCACCTGTGCAAGCTCCTTTGCATTCTTGAGTGCCTGTTCATATTCGAGTGCGGAGGTATCGTAGCCGAGAAGCTGCAGAAGAGAGTAATCCCCTAATTCGGCACTCCGGAGAGCCTTGCTGAGAGCTTCATTGTTGAGCATTGAGGAGGTGTCAATGCCGAGCGCATCAAGTCCCGAATAGTCACCGTATTTTGCAAGCGTCTGTGCAAGCTCAAGGGAATTTTTATATTCAACGGCTCCGGTGTTTACTCCCAGCTCTCTTAAAGCGGAATAGTCGCCGAGCTGAGCTTTTTTAAGTGCCGAAGAGAAATCGCGCTCTGCCTTTATGGCGGCAGTATCAATGCCGAGAGAAGAAAGCAGAGAATAATCTCCTGCCTCGGCTGCCTTGAAGGCAAGGGAAATTTCATCGTTTTTTATATCGGCGGCAAGCTGCTGCTTCTTCATCTCCTGATTTTCCTTTGCCATTTTCAGCTCTTCGTTTTTATAGCTGTCGGAAATTTTGTCGCGGTATCTTTCATAGGCTCTGTTTTCAAGCTCAGAAGCCTTTTCGGACAAGGCGGATATATATTCGCCGTATGCCGCGCTTGCGGCGGAGGAGGCATAGGAGTTACCGTAGCCGCCCGTAAGAGAGGTGTTAAGACCGTACACATGCTCGGCAGCGCGCTTGCCCTCCTTTGTGTACAAGTCCTTATACTGATTATAAAGTGCATCGCTGTTTATATCGAAGGAAAAATCCTTGCTGTTCAGAACGGAATCAAGAGCCTTCTGCGAAAGAGAAGCGGTATTTCCGGCTTCATTGCCCGTATCGGCTGAGGCGGCAGCTTTTATTTCGGCAACCGCCCCGTTTAACAGCTCTTCTTTTTTCTTTGCCAAATCATTCACCCTTTCCCAGAATCTGTTTTACTGTGTAAAGCTCGTTTTCAATGAGCCTTATTTTTCTTTCCGTGATAACCAGCAGAGAATAAATTTTATCGAGTGTGGCTTTCTGCTCGAGTGAAACGGGGAGCCTTCTGTTATCTGCCATTCATATTTACCTCGCTTGTAACTTCGTATTTCTTGCTGAGTGCATAAAGCATACATTCCCCCTCACCCGAGAAGCGCAGACGGTAGAAATCGCATCTGGGAGTGCTTACGGGTATACAGTAGGACGCGTTTTTTTCACTCTGTATATTGCAAAGCGTTTGCCAGCTGTTCTCACCGTTACAGGAAATCTCCGCCTTGAAAAAGGAATTTGCCCCAAGACACAGCCTGAAGGTCAGCGCACGGATAATTGATGTGCCCTGCATTTCCCCGAGAAGTCCCGTCACGGCAAACCATCGGGTGCTTTCTGCACATTCCTTGTATGTATAGGTATGTGCAGGGTTCAGCGTGTCGGTAAATAAGGGTACTCCCGTTTCCCCCAGACTTGCCTTATGAATGAAAATACAGTATGGGTTTTCCTCGCATTCATTCGGATTAACATATTTTTCTATAGGTCTGCACAGTATATAAAGGCCGTTGCCGTTTTTAAGAAAGCTCTGTATAAGCGGTGTGCTTTCCCTGTGCCAGAGCCCCAGGGAGGTATCGTATACAAAAAGCGACTGCTTGCCCGATAAGTCCTCCATTGCAACATAATATTTACCGTCCGCACTGCCGGCAACGGCATTTTTATATACAGTGTCCGACAGCGCCTCGGAAATCAGATAGGGGAAAGCACCGTCATAAACGGTGATACCCGTATGGCTTTTGTAGAACAGCCTTTCATTGAGGTTTACAATGCTCGCGTGTGAGCCTTTTTCAACACCTCTTGCGGGAATGATGTTGCAGGAAAAGCTTGACGGGTCAGAGCCGTTTATTCTGATGATACAGTTTTCCTTGAAAAAGAGAACATCGCCCGACAAAACAGCGGCACCCGTAAATTCTCCCGTTACCCCCAAAGAGGTACACCAGGAGTCGGTTGAAATACCGTCAAAGTCGTACCAGCTCAGGGGATTTCCCAAAGCACTTGCATATATTTCATTGACAAACTCACCGCTTGAGTTAAGACCGTATCTGCAGCCGAATATTCTGTTACCCGACTCAACGGCAAAATCGAGCTGCGGAAAAAGCCTTTCAACCGTTACGGAGGTCTGCTCAACGAGAGTGTGTGTTGAGGGGATATGGTTTGTTACGATAAACTGCTCTCTGACACATATAATCAAAGCCTCACGGTTGAGCTTTTCATCGGAAAAGCCCGAAACGATTATTCTGTCACCCTTGAAAAGCTTCTGTGAGATTGAAGCGGCAGAGATTTTAGTGTACACACGGAATCTCTTATCCCATTCCTTTGTTTCACCGTTATAGAAAAACAGGGTAAGCTCATCGGTGTCAATCTTGACCCACGACTGTCCCGCCTGAGGCTCAGCGGGCTGTACGGAGGAGTAGTAGTCAGGCATTATCTGCAAGCCTGTTTCATCGCACAGTATTGCTGCTGCCTTTTCAGAGGTGGAGGTGTTTTTCTGCGTTGCATATTTTACATAAAAATTCCCGTCCGATTCACTTACGAAGATACCGTCAGGGGAAATATAGAAGTCCTTGCCCATAGGGATTATGCTTCTCGGGGAGTCCGTTTTTTTAAGGGTGACACCCTCTAATTTTATGCCCTGAACAAAAACAGAGTCGCCCGAGCAGCACACGAAGCTTTCTCCCACCGTGCATACGGCAGAAATACCGCCTGTGGGTGTAACAAAAACGCTTTTTTCACCGCCTGCAGGTGATATTTCGGTCAGAATACCTCTTTTTTTGCGTACGGACAGAAGCGGAAACTTTGAACCTGAAAGGTTTTCCATATCCGAAAAATTAGGTGCTTCGCACGCTTCACGGCAGTCAAGACCGCCGAAAGCCTTTTGAATTTCTGTTTTTTCATCAAGAGGATAAAGGACAGGAAGCTGCATTTTTGTCACCCCCGAAGGTAATACTGTTTTTGTCTTTATATGTGTGAGTACGGTTGTATTCGTTTGCAAAGCAAGCAAAAGCAGAGTTGAAAAGCATTGCCGAGTTGTTGAAGCGCTTAATATCGGAATTTATGAGGTCTGTTTTAAGACACATAAATTTGATGTATATATCATCATTCGGGAAGGGTACAAGCAGCTCGGTGCTTTCGTTTGTTGATGAGGTGTAGCCGTCAAAGAAGACGGGAGAATTTTCGTAGAGAGAAAGAATTTCATTGTATATTTTTCCGTCAAGCTCAGAGAGCCACATAAGCTTTTCGCTGTGTGAAAAGGCGTTGGGATAAAGAGTATCAAAACGCGCGATAGCTTCTTTTATTTTCATACATCAAGTCCTCTTAATTGCCTGATACGGAATTGATGTATTCCTGAGCGAGCTTCTCGGCTGAAAAGGAATTCCTGATAACCTCGGCAAAGGGTGCAGGGAGGGAAACCGTTTCACCCTTTTTTACAAGAATTCTTCTGCCGTTTACCGCAACAAAAAGCGAATCATCGTGCTTGTCCCTTTTCGGGATGAAAACTGTTTCAAGAGCTTCGGTGGTTTTCTTTTTAGTGATTTGTTTTTTCATATATTTTTTCTCCTTATATATTCAGAAAGGTGACTTAAAATTTTTGGTTGCATTTTTGTCTTCGTCAGGTAGGGTACGATGCCCACATCGTACCGCACCAAGGCAAATTCTAACTTTTTGCAACCAATTTACCGTTATTGTAAAATTGATGTGTATAACGGGATGTAACTCTTCCCGAAAAACGGAACGATGTGGGCATCGTTCCCTACCATTCATAACCGCAACTTTGCTGCAAATTTCTTAAATTGTTTGCGTTGGGCTTCCGTCCCCTACCGTGACGAAGACGCAACCGCTTCGGGTAACATTTACCTTGTACGAGGACGACACCGTCTGCAAAAATTAAATTTTAATTACTCACCGCCGTCGCCGAGAACTCCGAGCCTGATTCAACTCTGAGGATGTATTCCTCGAGAAGTCTTTTTGCAACCTTTGTTGCCTTCCAGCCGACAGAGCTTCTCTGGTTGAGGGGGTCGTTGCCGTAGCCGCGCTGCTTCACGATATGCTCAAGACCGCCGCCCTCGATGTCTGTAACACCGTAGGCATTTTCACCGAGGAAGAGTGTGCAGAAAACATTGCTGCCGTCCTTTGCAGCACCTGCACCGCAGATAACGCTTCCTGCAGGGAATTCCTTTTTGAGGTCAATTTCAAGAATTGTGATTCTGCCGTTGTTTGCCTGAGCCTCCTCGGAGTCTGTGTCAACAAAAACTCTGAGGATGTTGCAGGGCTCACCGTTTATATATACGGGAATATGCTGTGAGGGAGTAAAGTTTGCTTCGCAGTAGTCGGCAATTTTAATGTATCTGTCACCGGGTGAATCGGAAACTGAAACAGCACGGGTAACACCGGGGATGATTTCATCGGGGGAGTATATCTTAGCCTCGGTTGATTCAACAAAGCGCACGCCGCCGAGAGTGCCGATTTCACCCTTGAGGATTTTTTCGGGATCGGCATACTTCTGAATACCAATCCACTGCTCCTTTGCATCCTGCATAAGGTCGTATGCAACATAGGGGTGAATGATGGCAACATATGAGCCGTTGATTTTAGGTGCGTTTACTGCCTTAAGCTGGGCAGCCGCCTTGAAAACATCCTTTACTCTGAGTCTGCATTTTGCGGAAATGTCGCTTCTTGAAAGAATTTCCGTTTCATTGCCGTTTTCATCAACCTCGGGAGCATACATAACATTTGTGCCGCCCACAAGCTCATTTCTTACAACGGTATCAAGAGTAAGGCCTGCCTGAGCAGCAAGCTCCTTTGTTGCTTCAACAATTGTGTTGTCAACAGAGGTAAGCTCAAGCATATCTGTCTGCTCGATATAGTCGCCGTACTGGTCAACCATACAGCTCACGCTTGACACATTGAGCTTGTTGCCGGCAGGTGTAACGCCCTCGGTGATGGGAGTGAGAGCCTTGGGAAGACGGGAAAACTTTCTGAACTCAATAGTCTTACCGCCGTTTTTCGGAATGGGGCGCTTCTGACCGAACTGCTCGTGAATAAGATTTGCCCCTGCAAGGGTGATAAGAGTTTTGTCGTAAAAGGTTTTCATTTCCGCAGAAAGCGCATCGGGATTTGTAACGGTACCGTTTTCGAGTGTACCGTCTGTTGTGTTGATCACATCGCCTGCGGAAAAGAATGTAAGGTCATTGATTTCGTATTTCATAAATTTCTCCTTTTTTATTTTCTCTTTTTCGGGAAGAGGGTGGGAGGAAAAAATGCACAGAATGAGTAAACCGAGCAAAAACAGCACATTTGTGTTGTTTTCGGTTTCCCCAAAGGCGTACAAAGGTATGTCGGGGGAGAGGTTTGCCCATAGCATAAAGCTTGTTTTATGCGGTCTGCCATTTTTTTACCCCACCGTCAGAAGCGTATTTTCGCTCCTTTTTTTACCTCATCAAGGATTTTCATAATATCCTTTTCGGTAAGCAGATTGACATTTGTGCTTTTTTTACTTGCCGCACGGTCAAGTATACTGTTTTCCTGCACTCTGGCAGAGGCTGTACGGATACTCTGCGCGGTTCTTCTGCCTGCTGTCGCTGCGGCGTAGTGCATAGCTGAGCCTAAAATATCTTCAATGTTTGCCGCTTCATATGCTTTTCTTACGCTCACACCGGCTTTCAGCAGCTGCGCAAAATCCTCTTGGAGAACTGCCCTTGACAAGTCGAAATCAGGATAAATTTCCTTGAGCTTTTCTGACTGATTTTCCCAGTCTGAAATAATACGCTGCTTTTCGGCTGCAGCTCTTTTTTCTTCAAGCAGCGTTTGCATATCCCTCAGTCTTTTAAGGTCAGGAGTGCTTTTTCCCTTTTCGGGTACTGTTCTTTCACCTTTAACAGCCTTTATAAGCTCGGGGATGTTGTTTTCATCAATATCGGGATAAGCCTTTCTGAGTTCCTCAAATAAGGTCTTTAATTTTCCGAGCTCCTGCTCATCGCTTTTTGCCTTTGCAAAGCGGCGGTCAATAATGCTCTGTGTACGCCGTGCAAATTCCTTGGCAAATTTACCTTTTATAAGAGCTTCAAATTCTTCTTCATCTGAAGGACCCTTTTCCTGTTGAGCAGTACTGCTGTCTGCTTCGGCAGTCTGTTCCTGAGCGTTGTCTGCCGAAGGGCTTTCTGTATCGCTGCCTTGCCCGGCGCAAGCTCCCTCGGCAAAAAGCTGTAAAGAAATTTCTGTTGTCATTTTGTTCTCCTTTGTATAAAATTCATCGTCTTTCCGAAGTGTCATAAAAATCACCGTCTTTCCGATGTGTCTACCTAACTATACCGTTCACGAAAATATTTTTCTCCCCGAAAAGGCAGGAAATTGAAAAAAGTTAGAATTTTCCGCTTTTACGATGAAACCAAAGGTCTGCAGTGGTAGGGAACGATGCCTACATCGTTCCGTTAATAGGCAAGGGTATTTTCCGTTACACACATTCATTTTTTTTGTAAAGGTCAATGGGATGTAAAAAAGTTAGAATTTTCCGCAGGCGGAACTGCCATTCGTAACCCAAATTCGCAGAAAAATTATTTTATAGTTACAGAACTTAGGTCAGAAAAATTTTAATTTCAGGCAGTTTCGGGGAGAAATTGTTTTGTCATTTCACTACAATCAAAAAAAAGTAAAAAAGGAGTTAAAGTAAAATGGCACCCACAACATTCATAAAGCTTGACAGAAGTATTCTGTATTGGTCGTGGTATACAGATGCCGATACCTTTCGTCTTTTTGTACATCTTCTTCTCAATGCGAATGTATCTGACAACCTTTTCAATGATGTGACAATTAAACGCGGAAGCATTGCAACATCTTACGCATCGCTTTCAGATAAGCTTGGTATATCAATACACAGAGTGAGAAATGCAATGGACAGACTTAAAAAAACAGGAGAAATAACAGTAAGACGGTATTCCAATTTTCAGGTAATAACCGTCGTGAATTATGACAAATATCAAAGCCATCACTATCAGCCACCGTCTGTTGTCAAGGTGGCTCGGCGGCAGACTTCGGGCAGTCCTTGGGCAGACTTCGGGCAGACTTCGGGCAGTCCTCGGGCAACAATCAAAGAAATAAATAATTCAATAAGTAAAGAATTAAATAATTCAATAAGTGTGTGTGAGATAAAAAAAGAAGCTTCCTTTTCCGATACTGATAATACGAAAAAAGAAGCTTTTCAAAAAAAAGATAACGCCCCCGCGCGAAAATGGGGAAATTTTAATAATGTAAGTCTTACAGATGAGGAATATGCGAGTCTTAAAAAAGAAAGTGAGAATTATGAGTATTATATAGACAAGCTTTCATCCCATATGAAAAGCACGGGGAGAAGATATAACTGTCACTATGCAACGCTGTGCTCCTGGATTATGGATGATGTAAGAAAGGGATACAAAATCCCCGTTCAGCTTGTGAACGGGGAAGTGAAATCTAAGGCTTCATATGATATTGAGCTTGCCATGAAAAAGGCAAAAACACAGGTTCCCGAATTTAAGAAACGGGAACGGCGGTAGCGTGCAGAGCCCATCAGGCTCTGCAGTTTTGTTCGCCTTGCGGCGAGTGGTATTACGCTTCGCGTAGTGTTATTGTGCTTCGCACAGTGGTATTTGGCTTCGCCAAGTTTCAAGGCGAATAAAATATCACTGAAACCGCAGGTTTCAATATCACTCCGACGAAGTCGGAATATCACTTGAAACACTCTCTGAAACAAGAGGCGGAGGGGTCTGTTCCATTGCAGTTGTTGTTTCCTGAACAGCTGTTGTTTCCTGAACAGTTGTTGTTTCCTGAACAGTTGTAGTTTCCTGCACAGCCACAGTAGTAGTTTCCTGTGAGGTTACGGGAACGGTAGTTGTCTGTGAAGCTGCGGGAGCAGTAGTTTCCTGCGGAGTGTCGGCATACACGGATGTTATACCGAGATATTCCTCTAAGCACAAGCCGCTTTCGTGTATTGCTTTTGCTGCCGCTTTGCCGACATATCTTATATGCCAAGGCTCATAGCTGTAGCCTGTTTTGGATTGCTTATCCTGAGCGTAGCGGAGAATAAAGCCGTATTTGTGGCAGTTATCCTTTAACCATTTGCCCTCGGGAGTGTTTGCAAAGGACTGCTTGACGGAATTTACATCAATAGCAAGTCCTGTCTGATGCTCTGAGTGACCCGGACGGGCGGAATAGGTGTCGGCAAGCTCCTTGCCGTCCTTATCACAGTATTTTTTGTAAAGGTTTTTCTGTGTTTCGTATGAACGGTAGCCGGACAGTACTGTAAGCTCAAGTCCTAATTCCTCGGCTGCAGACTGCATCTCTTTAAATGCCTTCTTACACTCTGCGGTAAGTGCACCGGGGTTGTAGCTTTCGGGTATGGAATAGGTCTTGTTTACAACAAGTATACCGTTTATATAGGTCAGTCCGTTTACCTCTATTATGTCATAGCCCTTACTGCTTTTCCCGAGAATAGTTCCCGTCTGCTCGGAGGGGAAGTCGGGTGTGGGAGTAAAGGTTGTCGGCTCCTCGGTGGTGGTTTCGGGGGCTTTTGTTGTGCTTTCGTTTGCAGCCGTTGTTGCTTCCTGAGAAGGCTTTTCGGTGGTATTTTCTATTGCAGGTTCAGTGATTATATCCGTTGTGCTTTCCTGTGCTCCGAAATAATCTCTGAAGGACTGTACTGCAAAGGGTGCTGCAAGACCTGCGAGCAATATGAGCAGCAGCAGGACTATAATGGTACGCTTCATTTACTTTCTCTCTCTCCGTGTAATTTATATTCTTATATTGTTTTCGTATGCCTTTACGGTATTTTTCATAAGCATTGCAATTGTCATGGGACCAACGCCTCCGGGAACGGGGGTTATTGCGCCTGCGACCTCTTTTACGGCTTCAAAATCAACATCGCCGCAAAGCTTTCCGTTTTCAAGACGGTTTATGCCCACATCGATAACAGCCGCACCGGGCTTTATCATATCTGCCGTGATGAAATTCGGTTTTCCTATAGCCGCAATAACGATATCTGCCTGTAAAAGCATTTCTTTAAGATTTTTTGTTCTCGAATGGCAGACCGTAACGGTGGCATTGTTCTGCAGCATTAAAAGTGCGGCAGGCTTGCCCACGATATTGCTTCTGCCCACAATAACACAGTGCTTGCCGTTCATATCTGCATCCGCGCTTTTAAGCATTTCGATAACACCTGCAGGTGTACAGGGGAGAAAGCACTCCTTACCTGCAACTAACTTACCCACATTTACGGGGTGGAAGCCGTCAACATCCTTTTCAGGGGATATTGCATCAAGCACCTTGTTTTCATCAATGTGCTTCGGTACGGGCAGCTGACAGAGTATACCGTCAACCGTGTTATCATTATTAAGCTTATCAATAAGACTGAGAAGCTCTGCTTCGCTTGTATCCTCACCGAGGGCGTATTCGAGGGACTTTATTGAGCACGCCTCACATGCCTTTTTCTTATTGTTTACATATACTCTTGAAGCAGGGTTGTCGCCCACGATAATAACCGCAAGGCAGGGCTGACGCTTACCCTCGGAGAGCTGTTCGGCTTTCTGCTTAGCTTCTTCCTTTATTTTAAGTGACAGTGCTTTACCGTCGATTATAAATGCTGACATCTTATTTTATCCTTTCATTGACTATCCGATAATTCTGCTGCAAAGTTCGGTTTATGAATGGTAGGGAACGATGCACACATCGTTCCCTACAGGTACAGACTTTTTTGTTTCATCACAAATGCAGGTTGTGTGTTGCTTATATAAAATGATGTTTATATTTTAGTGTTTTAATATCTCAATGTCAATACAAATAAATTGGATTAATCGAAAAAATACATATATTAAAAAATTTAATGGATATTTTTGAAAAGTTTAATTATTTCAATTTTGCCATTTTTCTTGACAAGCGGGAAATATTGTGATAATTTATGTCTTACTTTCGGGTTGAGCCCCGACAGAAAAAAACATTTTGGAGGAAAAACAAATGAAAAAGTTTTCTAAGATCATTGCTCTTGTTCTCTGTTTCAGCCTCGTAGCTTGCTTCGCAGCTTGCACAGGTAACACAGCAGATGAAACAACAACAGCTGCAGGCTCAGATGAAACAACAGAAGCAGCTGCAGTTGACTTCTCTGAAGCTGGTGAATACACAGCTGAAAACACAAAGTATGTAATCGGTGCAACAGGTCCCCTTACAGGTGACGCTGCTTCCTACGGTATCTCCGTACAGCAGGGTGCAACAATTGCAGTAAACGAAATCAACGCTAACGGCGGCCTTAACGGTGTTGAATTTGCTTTCGAAATGAAAGACGACCAGGCAACAGCTGAAGCTGCTTCCACAGGCTACGATGCTCTTTTCGAAGCAGGTATGCAGGTTTCTCTTTGCTCAGTAACATCAGGTTCTGCTGAATCTTTTGCTACAAGAGCTGATGAAGACGGCGTATTCGCACTCACACCCTCAGGCTCTTCCGATAAGGTTATCAACGCAAGCGACTATGCTTTCAGAGTTTGCTTCGGTGACCCCGACCAGGGCGTTCTTGCTGCTGAAGAGCTTACCTCAAAGTATGAAAAGATCGGTGCTATCTATGACAGCTCTGATGCTTATTCAACAGGTATCTACGATGCATTCAAGGCTAAGATGGCTGAACTCAATGTTGAATATGTTGAACAGTCCTTCGACGCTGAAAACAACAGAGATTTCTCAACTCAGGTTGAAGCACTCGCAGACTGCGATGTTATCTTCCTTCCCATCTACTACACAGAAGCAGGCCTTATTGCTAAAGCTTGTGTAGCTAAGAGCTGTGATGCAGTTCTCTTCGGTTGTGACGGTCTTGACGGTGTTGCTGCTCAGATCGATGAAACAGTTAAGAACTCCATCAGCTACATCACTCCCTTCGACGCTGCAAGCGAAGCTGAAAATGTTGTAAACTTCGTTAAGGCTTACGAAGAAGCTTATAATGCTACTCCCGACCAGTTCGCAGCTGATGCTTACGATGCAGTTTATGCTATCTACGAAGCTATGAAGGTTGCAGGTGTTGACAATGTAACAGTTGCTCCCAATGTTCTCGGTGATGCTCTTGTTTCTGTTTTCACTTCTGAAGACTTCTCATTCGCAGGTCTTACAGGTGTTATGACTTGGGATGAATCCGGTGCTTCCACAAAGGTTCCCGTAATCGTTACTCTTCAGTAATTGATTCCAAATCCGACTATAAATGCTCGGGAGATTTTCTTCCGAGCATTTTTTCCCTATATTTCTTTTGCGGTTTCTGGTTTGCAGGAGATTTCCTAACGCAAACAACTTAAAATTTATGCAGCAAAATTGAGGTTATGAGTGGTAGGGAACGATGCCCACATCGTTCCGCCTGAGGAAAAAGTTACTTTTATCAGTACCCGGTTTTTATAAGACAAATTTATAAAATGTTTGCAAAAAAGTTAGAATTTGCTTTATAACGGAACGATGTAGGCATCGTTCCCTACAAGTGCAGACCTTTGGTTTTGTCGAAAAAAGGGGTGACATCTACCGCAAATACATTCAAATTGCTTGCGTAGAAAGCTTCCCGCAAAGCATAAACCGCAAAAAATATTAATTAACGGTTTATATCTTCCGAAAAAATAAAGGAGGAGAAAGATAAATAATGAATATTCTTTTTAACGGATTAAGTCTTGGTGCTATATATGCACTTATAGCTCTGGGCTATACCATGGTTTACGGTATTGCCAAGATGCTTAACTTCGCACACGGCGATGTTATCATGGTCGGTGCTTATGCTCTGCTTGTAACCCTTAATCTTCAGGGACACATTGCCCTCGGAGTTGTTGTTTCCGTTGTTGTATGTACGGTTGCAGGTATTGTTATCGAAAAGCTTGCCTATAAGCCCCTCAGAGGTGCCTCACCCCTTGCAGTTCTTATCACAGCTATCGGTGTAAGCTACCTTTTGCAGAGTGTTTCGCAGCTTATTTTCGGTGCGGCTCCCCAGCCTATCACCTTAGGTAACTTCGGTACTGTTTCTGTTTTAGGTGCAGAAATCAGCACATCAACCATTCTTACACTTGTTGTAGGTGCGGTTATTATGGCAGCTCTCACAGTATTCATCAAGAAAACAAGAACAGGTCGTGCAATGGTTGCAGTATCTGAAGACAGAGGTGCGGCACTTCTTATGGGTATCAATGTAAACAGAATCATTATGATTACATTTGCCATAGGCTCTGCTCTTGCAGCATGTGCGAGTGTGTTCTATCTTATGCAGATTCCTTCCCTTGAACCCACTCTCGGCTCAATGCCCGGTATCAAGGCTTTCACGGCTGCGGTTATCGGCGGTATCGGTTCAATCCCCGGCGCAATGCTCGGCGGTGTGCTTTTAGGTGTCATTGAAAAGGTTTGTCTTAGTATTCCTGCTCTTTCACCCTACACCACGGCAGTTGAGTTCGGTTTGCTTATTGTTATTCTTCTTGTAAGACCTATCGGTCTTCTGGGCAAGAAGAGAAGAGAGAAGGTGTGATTTATGATAAAAAATATACTTAAATCAGATGATTTCAAGCTCAAAAATTGCGTAAACTACTTAGCTGTCATAGTCGCACTTGTTGTTTGTATGTTTATGAAGTCACAGGGTAAGCTTCCCAACTCCTATGCAAACCTGCTTGTTCAGATAGGCTACAGTATAATTCTTGCAGTTTCTCTTAACCTCGTTGTAGGCTTTCTCGGAGAATTAAGCCTCGGTCACGCAGGCTTTATGTGTGTGGGTGCTTATATGGGTACCTTCATCTCCATACAGTTAAGCGAGGTTATTGAAAGTAAAGTAGCTTGTCTTCTCATCAGTATGCTCTGCGGCGGTCTTATCGCTGCCTTCTTCGGCTTCCTTGTAGGTCTTCCCGCACTGCGACTTAAGGGTGACTACCTTGCAATCGTAACTCTTGCGTTCGGTGAAATTGTAAGAAATGTTTTCAAAAATCTCCCCTGGTTCGGCAAGGCTATGGGACTTACCACAAGTGCCGTAAGATTCACAAAGAAAGACATTCCTCTTTTTGTTGTCGTATTTATAATGGTTCTTGTTACTCTTTTCCTTGTTCAGAACCTTGTCCGCTCAAAGCACGGCAGAGCTATTACCGCTATCCGTGACAACGAAATCGCTGCAAAGGCAATGGGTATCAATGTTACCTTCTATAAGCTCTTTGTTTTCGTTTTTGCGGCATTCTTTGCAGGTGTTGCAGGTGTATTCTACGGTCACTACACAACTCCCGTTATGTATACCTTCTTCTCCTACAACTATTCTATAGAAATTCTTGTTATGGTAGTTCTCGGCGGTATGGGCTCAATCAACGGCTCAATTATTGCCGCAACACTCATAACCTTTATCAACTTCAAGCTTCAGGAGCACCTTTCAGGCGACCTTGCAGCTCTCAAGTATCTTATTTATGCACTTATCCTTATCGGTATGGTTCTCTTCAACAATGCTCCCAAGTTCCAGCCCTATAAGGAAAAGTTCGCACCCAAGGCTCTTATCAAAAAGCTTACGGCAAAAAACCGCAAGCCCTCGGATATTATGAGCGATGAGGCAGACTGGAATAAGATTCCCACTAAAATCAAAATGGATGAGGTCCTGACAGTTGATGTGCAGGACAAGCTGGCAGCAGCAGAAAAAACCGCAAAGGAGGAAGAATAAGATGTCCGATGTTGTTCTTAAAACGGAAAATCTCGGTATAACCTTCGGCGGACTCAAGGCTGTTCAGAGCGTTAATCTTGAAATCAGAAAAAAGCAGCTCTACGGACTTGTCGGTCCCAACGGCGCAGGTAAAACCACAGTATTCAACCTTCTTACAGGTGTTTATCAGCCCACAGCAGGTACCTTCTATCTTGACGGCGAAGAATTAAAGGGCAAAACTCAGGAGGCTATTAACCACAAGGGAATAGCAAGAACCTTCCAGAACATCCGTCTTTATAACAATATGAGTGTTATAAGAAATGTAATGGTTGGTCTTCACAATCAGCCTGAGTTCAAGTGCAATCCCTTTATAAGCATTTTAAGACTGCCCCGTCACTATAAGACAGAGGCAGCAATGAGAGAAAAAGCAAAGGAAATTCTCAGAATTTTCGGGCTTGAAGAGGAAAGAAACAACCTTGCTTGTAATCTCCCCTACGGTAAGCAGAGAAAGCTCGAAATTGCCCGTGCACTTGCAACCAATCCGAAGCTTTTGCTTCTTGACGAGCCTGCTGCAGGTATGAACCCCCACGAAACAGAAGACCTTATGCATATAGTAAAGAGAATCCGTGATGAGTTTGACCTCACAATACTTCTTATCGAGCACGATATGAAGTTCGTTTCGGGACTTTGCGATGAAATCACGGTTCTCAACTTCGGTACTGTTCTTACTCAGGGCGAAACAAGCGTTGCGCTCAACAATCCCGAAGTTATCAAGGCATATCTCGGTGAATAAGGAGGGATAACGATGGCATTACTTGAAGTAAAGGATTTACAGGTATATTACGGTGTTATCTGTGCTCTTAAGGGCATAAGCTTTGAGGTTAATCAGGGCGAAATCGTTTCTCTTATCGGTGCTAACGGTGCAGGTAAAACCACAACAATGCAGAGCATTGCAGGACTTATCCCGATAAAGGGCGGTTCCGTTACATATGACGGACAGCTTATAAACAAGGTTCCCGGCCACAAGCTTGTTAAAATGGGTATGAGCCAGGTTCCCGAGGGAAGAAGAGTTTTCCAGGAGCTCACAGTTTACGAAAACCTTGTAATGGGTGCATATACACAGACAGATAAAAAGAAAATCAAGGAAGATATCGATGAAATCTGCACCCGTTTCCCCAGACTCGGAGAAAGAAAGAAGCAGATTGCAGGTACTCTTTCGGGCGGTGAACAGCAGATGCTCGCAATGGGCAGAGCTATGATGAGCCACCCCAAGCTCTTAATGCTTGACGAGCCCTCAATGGGACTTTCCCCCTTGCTTGTTGATGAGGTTTTCAACATCATCAAGGACTATCATAAGTCAGGCACAACAATTCTTCTTGTTGAGCAGAACGCCAAGAAGGCTCTTGCCGTATCCGACAGAGCATATGTTCTCGAAACCGGCTCTATAGCCGCATCGGGCAAGGCAAGTGAACTTATGAACGATGAAAGCATCAAGAAGGCATATCTTGGAGAATGATATAAAAAAGGCAGCTTTTCTGAGCTGCCTTTTTTTAGGTAATAGGTAATAGTGAATAGTGAAGAAGTTCGGAAGCCGCATTGCGGCTTAGATTATAAATTGCCAACCGCAGGTTCCATACTTATTCACTATTACTTCTTACCTTTTACTTCAATTGCGGCTTGATTGTATTTGTAAGCTGAATTTGCATCAGAATTTTTAAGTTGTTTGCTGTGCTTCTTGTTATTCGCCGTAAAAAGTGTGATGTGTCACAAAAGTTCGTGGGAAAAAGTGTTATTATACAACAAAAATTCGTTGCATTTTTTGTGATTATAGGATATACTATATTTGTATTAAATTTTCGGAGGTGCTGTTGTGTACCGTACTGCTATTGAAAAGCTGTTTAAGTGGAAAGAGAGCAAACGCCGTAAGCCCCTTATTATTGAAGGTGCGCGTCAGGTCGGTAAAACCTGGCTTATGAGAGAGTTCGGAAGACTCGCGTATGCAGACACAGTATATATTAATTTTGACTCGAATTCCGTAATGGCAAATCTGTTTGAGACTGATTTAGACACAGACCGCCTGATTACGGGACTGGAGCTGTATGCAGGCAGAAAAATCGATCCTGAAAATTGCTTGTTGATTTTTGATGAAGTGCAGGAGGTTCCCAAAGCCTTAGCCTCTCTTAAATACTTTTATGAAAATGCACCGCAGTATCATATTGTGTGTGCAGGCTCCTTGCTTGGCATTGCCCTGCATCAGGGCACATCATTTCCCGTGGGTAAGGTGGATTTCTTAAAGCTTTATCCTCTTTCATTCAAGGAATTTCTTATGGCAGCAGATAAGGAGCGTTTTGCTCAGCTTCTTGACAAACGCGATTTTACGATGATTACAAGCTTTAAAGAGATTTATATTGATGCCCTTAAGTACTATTATTTTGTCGGCGGTATGCCTGAAGCGGTACAAAGCTTTTCTGAGAACAAGGATTTCGGCGAAGTCCGCCAAATTCAGAAGCGTATTCTTGCGGCATATGAACAGGATTTTTCCAAGCACGCTCCGAATGAAATCGTGCCGAAGCTTCGTATGCTGTGGAACAGTATACCCTCTCAGTTAGCAAAAGAAAACAAAAAGTTTATTTACGGTCTTGTCCGAGAGGGGGCGCGTGCGAAAGACTATGAAACTGCAATTATGTGGCTTAACGACTGCGGTCTTGTGCACAAGGTCAGCCGTGTCAATGCGGCAGGAATCCCTCTGAAGGCATATGAGGATATGAAAGCATTTAAGCTGTTTGTGTTGGATGTCGGCTTGCTTGGCTGTATGGCAGGTCTTCATCAGCATACTCTGATTGACGGTAACGCTCTGTTTGTTGAATTCAAGGGCGCTCTTACGGAACAGTATGTTTGTCAGCAGCTGAAAACCGTTGAGGACTTAGGTGTTTATTACTATACTAATGACAAAGGCTCCTGTGAGGTTGATTTTGTTGTTGACACAGGGGAACGGATTGTTCCTGTTGAAGTAAAAGCCCAACTGAATCTCAGGGCAAAGAGCCTGAAAACCTATCAGGAAAAATTTTCTCCCGAAGTATGTGTACGCACATCTATGTCGGATTACAAAAAAGAAGATTGGCTTATTAATCTGCCGCTTTATGCGATAGAGCAGCTTAGCAAGATTAATGAATAATGAAGTCGCTTCGCTATATTCATTATTCATTACAAAAACCTCTTGTCTTTTTGTCGAAAGTAGGTTATACTTGATATGATTATGCAATTTACAACACAAATGAGGTCATCTGATGAAAAAATACTCTTGGCTGAAAATTGATACTGCATCAATAATGTTTTCTTCTCTTTCATCAAAGGATTGGGGAAGAACCTTCCGTTATTCGGCATACTTTGATAAGAATATCGACCGTGAAAAGCTTGCGAAGGCCTGTCAGGACCTTATGCCGTATTATCCGTCAATTTATGCATATCTGAAAAAAGGCTTTTTCTGGAACTATCTTGCGCTTACCGACAAAATGCCGGAAATCCGAGAAGAGGATGAGAGAGGTATGCGTCCGATAACAAGGCGGAATGACGGCAGACCTGATTTCCGTCTTACATATTCAGAGAACCGTGTAAATATTGAATGTTCACATTCTCTGGGTGACGGAAAGGGGATAATTGTATTTTTCAAGGCATTGCTTGCAAGATACAATGAGCTGATGCAGGGTGTAACAGGAGAGTATGTAACCGCCGAAGACCCGTCAATCAACATAAACAACGCTTTTGCGGATTATTATGAGCCTCAGGGCGAAAAAGCAAAGAATGTTGACCGTACAGCTTTTCATTTTGAAGAGAAATATGAAGAGAACTTTCTCAAGCTGTTTTTTGTTGAAACGGATATTGCAAAAATCAAGGAGCTTGCACATAAAAAGCAGCTCACAATTACCGAATATATCACAGGTGTCTTGATTTTAGCAATGATAAAAAGCTCTGAAGAGCCGATAAGCGAACCCATAGTTATCGCCGTACCCGTAAATCTTCGCAGATTTTTTCCAACTATGAGTGTGAGAAACTTTACCATACAGACATTTATCGAATTTTCTCCCTGTTCGAGAACAGACTGGACTCTTGACGAAATACTTGAAGCCACCAAAGGTCAGCTCAGACAGCAGCTGAAGGACACAGAGCTTAAAAAGACAATAAACAAATACGGCGGTCTGGTTAATAACCCCGTATTACGCATAGTGCCGAATGTGATAAAATTACCCGTACTTCGCAAGATGCAGAAGAAAACACATGCAGGAGTGTCCACGATTTTCACAAATTACGGTGCCTGCACTCTGCCCGAGTCACTCGCAGAGAATGTAACAAAGCTTGAATTTGTAAACGGAGATACAAGTCGGTACGGACTTGCCGTAACCTGCTCCTGCATAGGCTATAACGGTAAGCTCTCACTTTGCTTTTCCCACGCAAATTCCGACACTTCCTGGAGTGAAATGTGTGCAGATATAATAAAACAGCTCGGAGCCGATGTTAATATACATATAATCAACGGTAAGGGAGAGAGCAAAAAGCTGAACGGTGAAAAAGTAAAAGAGCCGTTTTCTTTTGAAAAAATAAAGGCAGCATTTAATCATTGAAAATTCAAGAAAATATTGACAATTATTCTTTTTGTGTGCTAATATTGAAAATGTAAAAAACTTTTCGGAGGTATATAAAATGGAAGAATTAACCACAGTAATAGCAGAAACCGAAACAAACGGCAGTATCGGCGATGTATTAGCCGGCTCCGACAATGAATTTATAGCACAGATCGGTGAAGACTGGGATGCACTTATCCGTATGCTTCAGTATCTCATCGAGTTTTTCAAATCCTTGTTCGGTATTGCATAAGAAAGCAGAAAAATCAAGAGGCAGTCACCCGACAGCCTCTGTTTTTTTTGTAAGAACAAAACAAAAACCGCCCCGAGGCGGTTGACAAATAAAGAAAAAAGCAATATAATATAAATGAAACAAGGTAAACCGATAGACGGTTAGCCTGTGCTGTTAAAAAATAACCGCGACTTTGCTAGAGGGGCGGTTATTTTTTTATGGCTTCTATTATAAATAGTATTAAAGTAAGTACTATAACTACTATTGTAAGATACTCCATAATATCACCCCCTTTGTTTAAGAAAGAGGGCAAAAACCCTCTTTGAGAGGGCTAACCGCCTACCGTTTTGCAGGTCTACCTTGTTCCGTATGGCATTATAGTGCAAAATGTATGTGTTTTCAACACTAAAAAATATTTTTTTAGGGCTTTTATGGCAAGCGATATTGCAAACTAAAAGTTTGCAGCGATATTTTTACCTTGCGTAAAAGCGATATTGAAGCCTTCGGCTTCAGCGATATTATATTCGCCTCAATGCTGTCCGCAGGACAATATCGCAATGCGAAGCATCATATCACTGCGAAGAAATATCGCTCGCTGTTGGCGAATATAACTGAGGCGCTTGTGCCTCAATGCTGTCCGCAGGACAATATCGCAATGCGAAGCATCATATCACTGCGAAGCAATACCACTCGCCGACAGGCGAATATAACTGAGCTGCCTTTTCACTTCCCACAGCCTTTCGGACAAATCCACATAGTATTTATGAGGGTTGTCGAAGCGTTTTATTTCCTCCCACAGCCTGCCGACTTCCTTTTCTCTGTACAGTCTTATGTCCTGTAAATCAGGCGAAGTGTACACACATTTCCCGTTTGTAAAAATCGGTACTAAGAGCTTTTTTACATTGAAATTACTCAGAGTTTTCTTTTTCCACACCTGCTCCTCGTCGAAGATAGTGCGAGGGGTATTTTCATTTATTTCTTCATCGAAAAGCGTTATTTCATCGGCAAGGGCCTTGCCGGTGCTTTTGTCGTAGAATCTGTACACACACTTGAAATGCGGTGTTGTGATTTTTTCTCTGTTTTCGCTTAATTTTATTACGGGGACAATATCCCCGTTTTTGTTTTTTCTTGCAGTCAGCTTATAAACTGCTCCGAAAACCGCGTGGCTTTTTGCCGTTATCAGGTTTTCACCCACTCCGAAAATGTCGATTTTTGCCTCCTGATTTATAAGCTCCTTTATAAGATGCTCATCAAGTGCATTTGAAACGGCAATTTTACAGTCAAAAAGTCCTGCATTGTCAAGAATTTTCCGCACATTTTTTGTCAGATACGCAATATCTCCCGAGTCTATACGCACTGCGGGATTTTTTACTTTTAAATCCTTTATTACCTTTACAGCCGCGTGTATACCGCTGTTTAAGGTGTCATAGGTGTCAATCAGCAGAGTGGGAGAGTGAGGGTATACCTTGCAGAAGGCAGAAAAAGCTTCCTCTTCACAGTCAAAAAGCTGTACCCACGCGTGCGACATGGAGCCGAAAAGAGGTATACCGTATTTTTTTGCCGCAAGGGTGTTTGAGGTAGCCGCCGCCCCCGCAATATATGCCGACCTTGCTCCCTTAAGACTTGCACTTTCCCCGTGTGCACGGCGCGCGCCCATCTCTGCAAGCAGTCTGCCGTTACAGGCAATTACCATACGCGAGGTCTTTGTTGCAATGAGCGACTGATGGTTTACCGTTTGCAGGATATAGGCTTCAAGGAGCAAAAGCTCCTGTATTTTTCCGTGAATAATCATTATAGGCTCTTTTGGAAAAACAACACTCCCCTCGGGGACAGAAAGTATATTCCCCGAAAAGCTGAAATCCGCTAAAAAGGAGAGAAATTTTTCCCCGAAAATACCCTTGGAGCGCAGAAAATTCAGGTCATCAGAGGAAAAGTGTATATTTTTTACAAACTCAATGATATCCTCAAGTCCTGCAAAGACAGCATAACCGCCCTTGTCGGGGACACGGCGGAAAAATACATCGAAATATACATATTCCTCCCCCTGTCCGCTTTCAACAAGGGCATTTGTCATAGTAAGCGAATAGAAATCGCACAGAAGAGAGTAGCCGGTGTCCGTCATAATACAGTTATCCCCAGAGAAGTCATAATTTCAAGTGCCTTTCGGTGTAAGTTCTCATCGGGCGCGGCGCAAAGGGAGGCGTTTACAAGTATCTGAGCCTCGGGCAGGGCTGTTTTCAGGAGTACGGCATTGCACAGAACACAGATATTTGTAACAAGACCGCACAGCTCAATGTGAGTAAAATCAGACTTTTTGAAAAACTCATAAAGACTGTCCGAGCCGAAGGTGGATTTTACAAAGCATATGTCTGCGCCGTCGCGTAATTTATTCACCTGACCGTATAAAGCCTGACCGCCGCTGCCCTCAATACAGTGTACAACGGGTAAAAAATCCCCCTCGTTTGTTGACAGATATTCATCCGTGTGAGTGTCAAGTGTAAAAAATACACCGTCCCCATTGTTTTTACATTCTCTTATCCTGTCCGCAATCGGCTTTTCGAGCATTTTTGCCCTTTCAAACCCCAACGAACCGCATACAAAATCTACCTGATAATCAATAACAATCAAACATCTTTTCATATCTTCATTTTGCCCCGAAAAGGGGGAATTTATAAAACGAAATTTGAAATATATTGCCTAACTTTTTTTTGCAGAAAGTTGAGGTCAATTTTGTAGGGAACGAAGCCCACTTCGTTCCGTGTGTAGCAAATTCTATCTTTTTTTGCAGATAATTTTTTGGTTTTTGCAAGAAAAATTATCTGTGCACAAATAAAAGTTACTCTGTCTGAAATGTAATTGTTTACAATTTGTTTACTTGTTTTTCCGAATATTTCACAAAAACGCTTGACGGTTTACTAATAAATATATATAATTTACTATGTATGATTGCCGATATATGCTTTATCGGTTTAAATTGCCGAAGCTATATATCACCGTCTGATATTGCACAGTGAGGTCAGATGTGCAGGCTTGTGATGTAGTGCCGAGGCAGGAAAATACGGTATTCATCTTTATGATGAAAAAAACAGACATCTTTAAGGAGATGAGATTTAATGAAAAATTCGTATTTCAAAAAATCATTATCAATCATCATGACAGTGTGTATGCTTCTGTCATGCTGGGTATTCGTTGAACCGCATGACCATGACCATGCTCATGCAGCGGTACAGGAGTCCGGCAGAGTTGCACTTGTTGCACCTGAAACAATTTATTTAGCTCCTAATGCGCAGTCATGGAAGGAGGCAACAACTTCAACTTTCCAGTATTATGTTAATAATACTATGCATGAGAGCGATTGGTTTTCAAATAATCCTACACCTTCGACCACTGCAACCACAAGCGGTACTATCTATTTTGCTGCCGAAAAAGCAATAGAAAGTGCAGATGCTAATGTAAAACTCAGCTATTGTTTCCTTGATGCAAACGGCGTAACTTTGAGCGACGGTTCTGTTTCTTCTGCTGCTCCCGTGTATGACAGCAGCAAAAAGTTATGGTCAATCAGCATTACGGGCGGTACTTCTCCCTCATTAGCTGCTGCAACCACAGGCTGCTTTGTAATGTGGATTGTTGAATATACCACAAAAGACGGTGAAAGATTGGCAGCGTCAGCTTTCTCCGGTGTGTATAAGCCCTATCTTGTGCCCGTTGGTGGTGCTGTGAGAGTTGTTGCAGAAAGAAGTGGTGACGATGCATATGCTCAGCATCTTGCATGGATTTCCGGTGTTCACAGCATAAAAGCCGGCAGTAACACAGACGGCAACGGTAATTCAGTCAGCGGTTATTCAATAAAAGCGCCTAACTTCCTTTTGTCTTCATCCGGTAAAGGTATGCTCGGCTTTCTCGGAAAATCAAATAGTGCTATGATGAATAACAGCACTGCTGTATCCGGTTTCAAGGGGGTACAGGGTGATATGTATGCCGTGTTTGCATCCACAACAGCTGCAAACAGCTATTTCTGGGCAGGTCAGTCCGGGAGCTCTGTTTCCGGTAACGGCTCAAGTGACTGGTTAGGTGGCGGTACTACTTTTGGTATAAATTCATTCGGTTACTATACCACAAACGGTAATCCCGGCTCAAACCACCGTGTCGGTCTTGTTTATCCGAGTGCATCCGGTAATATAACCATTGACATATCCCGTTATACAAATCTTAATCAGATTCCCAACCTCGGTGTCGGTATGCTTGCAACAGACACGGATAACTCCGAACGCGGTTCATGGTACATAGCAGACTTTTCCGATGGTGGTACATACGGAAAAACAACCGACTATTTCCAGAAGAACGAATCTGATTCTACAAGATATTTCCCTGACCACGGCACAATTCTCGGTTCTCAAATTGCAAGCACCACATCTGCTAAAGACAGTATGAGTTCTGATTATGACTCAACGGGCTTGAAATATTCCGGCTCATGGAACAGAGCAATCAAAAGTGACGGTAAATATTCAATAAAGAGCTTCCTTGGAACTAAGGTTTCCTCAACTTATGCTCATAGCTATACATTCATTGATATGAATGCAACTCAGGTTGATAAATCTGCTCTTCGTACAGCTGTTTATGATGCAATAAGAGCAATGGGTACACTTGGACTTAAGGCTCCGGTTGTAGGTTCCACCCTCTACGGCTCACAGTATTATGACACAACAAGTCAGGCATGGAAAGATTTCTGGAATCATTTCCTTTGTGCTTCTGCTGCTCTCGGTCAGGTTGATTATCCCGGCACATATGGCTCGATAGATACACTTACACAAAATCTTAATTCAGCTGTTGCTGCTCTTAAAGCAGGAAAGAACAGAATAATTTATTTTGATGTAAATCACGACGGTATCAACCCCAACCTTTATATTCCCGATACAACTCCGGCAACAGTAAACAGTGTTTCTCTGTCTTACGATGCTGCCACACAGATATTCACATTTAACGGTACACCCACAACTGATGCACATTTCGGATACACTCCTTTTGCTGCAACAGTTGGTGATCATACATTTAAAACACATCATATCTCCGGTTCAAAATCTACCGGTGGTTGCGGTGTTTATGAAGTTTATACGTATGATAAAAATCAGCATGTAAGCAGAAAGGACCTTAATATTTACGAACAGGGTGACAATATAAATACCCCTGTTACATTTAATTATACTGAAGCCGGCACATCAGCTTTTTCACATTTATGGTGCTGGTCTAACAGCGGTGCCCTTTCCTTTGATAACTATAAGTTTAAGATTAAAATAGAAAAAGGAAAAAAAGCTACGGAATATTCTCCTGTTGCTCAGATTGCAACAGCCGACGGAACATACGGTTCTCTCCCCTCCGGTGTGACAAGAGGCGGTTATACTTTCGGCGGTTGGGCAACATCTGCAGACAGCAAAACAGCAATAAGTGCAAATTCTGCTGTAACATCAGATACACTTTATGCTATCTGGAATCCGATTACCTACACAATTACCTATGATGCCAACGGCGGTACTATTGGCAATAGTTCATTAAGTTTTACTGCTGAAACTGAACTGACTTTCCCTGAAGCCACAAGAACCGGATATACATTCGACGGATGGATGATAAACTCAACTGAAGGTACTCTTGGACAATATAATGGCGGAGTTATTAATGCCAATCAGAATTACGGCACAGGTTGGTATGGTAACGCTACCCTTGTTGCACAGTGGACTATCAACCAATACACCGTAACATTCGTTGACAAAAACGGTGCAACTCTTAAAACTGAAACAGTTTCCCACGGCGGTTCGGCAACTGCTCCCACTGTTCCCGATATAGCTGCTTCTGAAACCGGTGTTTGCTATTACAAATTCAGCAGCTGGGATAAAGCATTTAATAATGTTACAGGTAATTTAACCGTAACAGCACAGTATACTTCCATAGAACACGCAGCAGGCACTCCCGTAACGGAAAATCCCAAAGCTCCCACTTGCGGTGCAGCCGGTTCTCACGATGTTGTTACATATTGTACTGAATGTAACACAGAACTCAGCAGAGAAACAGTAACAGATGCCGCAACAGGCAACCATAACTACACTTCAGTAGTAACAGCTCCCACATGTACAGCACAGGGTTACACAACTCACACATGTTCAATCTGTAATGATGTAAAGGTTGATACATATGTTAATCCTCTCGGTCACCTTGACGCAAACAAAGACCATGTCTGTGACCGTGGATGCGGTGCTGCTCAGGGTACCTGCTCCGATTCAGCAACAGACAATGACCATGTCTGCGACTACGGCTGTGGCAAGGTTCTTGAAGACTGCTCCGATGCAGACAATGACGGCAACCATAAGTGTGATATCTGTGATGCAGATAATGTAACACAGCACATTAAAGGCGGCGAAACAAGAGAAAATATAACAGAAGCAACTTGCGGCAGCGCAGGTAAATATGATTCAGTTTACTATTGCACAGAATGTAACACTGTAATGGAACGCACAAACGATGTAACAATCGACAAGCTTCCCCACGATTGGCAGAATCCTACATATACATGGACTGCTGACGGCAAGTCCTGTACAGTAACACGCGTTTGTGCAAACAATGCAGAGCACACAGAATCAGAAACTGTAAATACAACAGGTGTACAGAAGACAGCTCCCACCTGTGAAAACAAGGGTACAACAACCTATACTGCAACATTTGATGCAACCTGGGCAACAGCTCAGACTAAGGATGTTGAAGACATCCCCGCAAAGAACCACGCATGGTCAGTAGAATACAGCTGGTCAGAAGACGGCAAGTCCTGCACAGCAACAAGAAAATGTGCAAACGATGCAGATCACAATGAAACTGCAACAGCAAAGATCACATCTGAAGTCAAAACAGCTGCAACATGCGAAGAAATGGGTACAACAACCTATACTGCAAAATTCGATGCAACCTGGGCAACAGCTCAGACTAAGGATGTTGAAGACATCCCCGCAAAGAACCACGCATGGACAGTAGAATACAGCTGGGCAGAAGACGGCAAGTCTTGCACAGCAACAAGAAAATGTGCAAACGATGCAGCACACAACATAACTGTAAATGCTACAATCACAAGCAAGGTTACAACTCCCGCAACCTGTGAGGGTAAGGGTACAACAACCTACACTGCAACATTTGAAGGTGTAGATTGGGCAGAAATCCAGACAAAGGAAGTTGTAGATGTTGAGCCTCTCGGTCATAAGTGGACAGCCGCAACCTGCACAACCGCAAAGACATGTTCAGTCTGCGGTGAAACAGAGGGCGAAGCACTTGGCCACGATTGGGGCAACTGGACATTCGTTGCAGACGGACAGCATAAGAGAGTCTGTGCAAATGACAGCTCTCATGTGGAAACAGAAAACTGTGCAGATGTTGATACAGACAATGACTGTCTTTGTGATAAGTGCGGAAATCTTGTAGCTCAT